>PLZF01000082.1 GCA_003152015.1 Acidimicrobiaceae bacterium
CCCGGGTGCACGCCAAGATCGAGGTGCTCAAGCTGTTCAACTGGAAGGTGGCGTGGGCAGCTGACAAGGGTCTGAGCCCGGCGGATGCCTCGGCCACCAAGGTGTACGGCACCGAGCTCGCCCTGGAGGTCTACCGGCTACTGCTCGAGGTCGTCGGGCAGGCCGGTTATCTTCCCGAGGGCTCGGTGGGCGCGGTCCTGCAAGGTCGCCTCGAGCACAACGCCCGCAGCCAGACCATCTTCACCTTCGGGGGTGGGACCAATGAGATCCAGCGCGACATCATCGCCATGGTCGGCCTCGGTATGCCCCGGGCGCCCCGTTGAGGGACCGGCAAATGGTCATCTGGCTGTCGCTACCGGTCGAATCGTACTGATCTTGATGGAGGTGGTGCAGGGGTCTGCAAGATGTGTGGACATCCCCTTGGCCGACAACTAACTTCACGAGCGAAGTGCTCTCGTTTCCGATCGGACCGGAGACGTCATCACCTCACAGAATGAGACCGTCCAGGCCGGTTGGGTCGGCCGGCAACGACTTAAGGAGCTCCTATGTCGGATCAGTCACCGCCCCCAGGATCCCCGCCCTCACCTGACGACCCAGGCGCGGTCGACTCCGCCGCCGGGGTCGCCCACCGGGTGGTCGGCACGGTGATGCCGGTCCTGCAGGTCGACCTCAACCCGGGCCAGAGCATCGTCTCGCCCGGTGGTGAGCTGTCGTGGATGACGTCGTCGATCCAGTTGTCGACCTCGACCTCCGGAGCCGGCTCCAAGGGCATGCTCGGCGCACTCAAGCGGACCGTCGCCGGCGGCGGGCTGTTTCTCACCCAGTACCAGGCGGAGGGCGGGCCGGGCACGGTTTCCTTCGCCGCGAAGATGCCGGGCGAGATCCGCCCGGTGGCCATTGCCGCGGACCGTGAGTATCTCGTCCACCGCCACGGCTTCCTTGCCGCGACCTCAGGGGTGAACCTCTCCATCGGGTTCCAGCAGAAGCTCGGTGCCGGGATCTTCGGGGGTAGCGGCTTCATCCTCCAGAAGGTGACCGGCCAGGGCACGTCGTGGATCGCACTTTCCGGGGAGCTGGTCGAGTACCACCTGGCCCCGGGCGAAAACCTGCGGGTGATCCCTGGCCACGTCGGGCTCTTCGACGCCGGCATGAGCTTCGAGATCAAGATGGTGAAGGGCGTGAAGAACATGCTCTTCGGCGCCGACTCGCTCTTCCTGGCCTCCCTTACGGGACCGGGGATGGTCTGGCTGCAGACCATGCCGATCTCGCAGCTCGCGCACGCGCTCGTGCCCTACCTGCCCGAGAATGGGAACTCGCGCAACAGCCCGGGCGGTTCGATCCTTGGGGGACTGCTCAAGGACTGAGCGGGACAACTCGAACATCGAAATGAGCGGAGGCCTTCGGACAGGGGGGTGGCTCCCTTGTTGAGCCGGTCGAGCGCGGACAAGCTCGATCGGTTCCGTCAGATCGCAACGATTCCCGCGACTCCTCGTTGAAACCGGCCCGGCACGCGGGTCGACTCACCCGGTGACGCCGAAACCGATTCGTCCATGGGTGGCAACGTTCGGGGGTGGCAGGGGGTGGTCGAAGAGTCCGGTGAGCTCAGGTGCGTCGAAGTAGTGCCGAACATCGGCGGCCTCCAGCTATGGGATAGACCGGCGACCTGATCAGCCCATCTTGGCGATGATGTTCTCGGCGAACTGCTCGCACACCACCACCCGGGCAGCCTGAATGGTCTCGGGGGTATCGCCCTCTCCGGCCCGGACCGACATCCACGGTGCACACAGGAGATCAGTGACGCCCAGGTCTTCGAGCCGCCGGTACAGATCGAGGTCGGGCATGGCCCGGATGGCCAGGTAGATGGAGAACTCATCGCTCTGGCGGTCGGCCCGCTTCAACGCACCGTTGATTCGGTCGACCTGTTCGAAGGCCACGTCCGGCTGTACCGATCCGGTGTTGATCCAGCCGTCGCACAAGGTGGTGGCCCGTTGAACAGCCGCCTCCGAATCGCCGCCACAGAGGATCGGGATCGGAAGCGTGGGGGAGGGATTCATCTGGCAGAGCGGGATGTCGTAGTGGGTCCCGTGGTACTCGACCCAACCTCCGGCCCACATGGCCCGAAGGGCCGGGATCATGTCATTGAGTCGCTTGCCCCGGGTGCGGAAGTCCTGACCGGTCTGGATGTACTCCTCTTCGCACCAGCCCACTCCCACCCCGAGCCGGACCCGGTCGTGGGACAGCACCGCGGTGGTTCCTACCGTCTTGGCCACGGTGATGAGGTCGCGCACCGGAGCGATGTAGATCCCGGTCGTGAAGGTGAGGTTGGTGGTGACTGCGGCCATGGCCGAGATCAGGCACATCGGGTCGGGCCAGGCTGTCTCCTTCTCCCAGAACGGCGACCCGTCGGGAGCCTTCGAGTAGGTGTAGCGCGACTTCAGATCCTTGGGATTGAACAGGTGATCCGAGAGGTAGATCCCCGAATAGCCCAAGTCGTCAGAGGCCGACGCCAGGGCGAGGGATTCGTCGATAGGCAGAAACGTCACGGCTTGGTGGAATCGCATGAAGGAGAGACCGCTTCCGAAGAGGACAAGTACCGGTTGGTGAGAGACAGCTAGGGGGTGACGGGGGCCGACGGCGTGAATGTCACCGGAAGGTGCTTTACCCCGTTGATGAAGTTGGACTGCAGGTGCTGCACCTCGCCAGCCTGGCGAATATCGGGGATCCGGTCGAGCAGGCGTTCGAACATGACCTTTATCTCCATGCGGGCCAGATTGTGGCCCAAGCAGAAGTGGGGACCGCCGCCCCCGAAGGCCATGTGGTTGTTCGGGGTCCGGCCGATGTCGAACATGTCGGCGGTCTCGCCGAATACCGACTCGTCGCGGTTGGCCGAGGTGTGCCAGAAGACCACCTTGTCGCCTTCGGAGATCTTCTGGTCACCGATGGCCCAATCCATGGTGGCCTGGCGGCGGAAGTGCATGACCGGGGTCACGAACCGCAGCATCTCCTCGATGGCCGAGGGCAGCAAGGAACGGTCGGCCAACAGCCGATCCCACTGATCGGGATTGTCGAAGAAGGCCACCATGGCCCCCGAGATGAGGTTCCTGGTCGTCTCGTTGCCCGCCACCGCCAACAGCAGAAAGAAGAGGTCGAGCTCGAGTTGGGAGAGGCTGTCCCCTTCGATCTCGGCCTGGGTGAGCACGCTGAACAGATCCTCGTGGGGATCGAGTCGCTTCTTCTCACACAGCTCGTCGGCGTAGGCGTACAACTCCATCGATGCCTGGGTGCTCGACTCGGGAGAGATCTGGAACTCGGGGTCCTCGGAGCCGACCATATGGTTGGACCAGTCGAACACCAGGTGGCGGTCGGACTCGGGGACACCCATCAGATCGGCGATCACCTGAAGCGGTAGCTCGGCGGAGATCTGCTCGACGAAGTCGGCGGATCCCGTCTCGCAGACACCGTTGATGATCTGGTCGGTGGCGGTGACCACCTTCTCCTCGAGGTCACGGATCATCCGGGGGGTGAACCCCTTGGACACCAGACGCCGGTACCGGGTGTGCATGGGTGGGTCCATGTTCAGCATCATCAACTGCAGGGAGGCCAGGTTCTCCGGGTCCATGTCGGTGAACAAGGTGGCGGCCCGGGCCGAGGAGAAGTGCTCGTAGTCGCGGTTGACGTTGACGCAGTCGTCATAGCGGGTGACCGACCAGAACCCCTCGGCCTGCCCGTTCGGATCCAGGTGCCATTGCACGGGGGCTTCGCGCCGCAGGTGGGCGAACCAGTGGTGGGGGACCCCATCCACAAAGTTCCTCGAGTCGCAAAGGTCGATGTCCTGAAGCTCCATGTGGTTTCTCCCCCAACTTGCATTACTAACTAGAACACGTATCAGTTATCATAGGCGAACAGCATCCAAGAGGCCACCGCCAAGCACGATTCGACGCCCCTTTCCGATGCCGTTAGGTTGCCGACGCTGGAAGCGGCGCCACTACCGCCGCCGCCCATGCCGGGGACGACGATCACGAGATGGAACCCAGGGGAGAGTTCGAACGCTATGTACCTTCAGGAGACCTCTGATCAACAGGCCCTCAGAGCGGAACTGCGGGCCTACTTCGCCGAGGTGATCACCGACGAGGTGCGGGCGGCCCTGGACGGTGAAGGCGACGGGGGCGTGGTGTTCCACTCCATTGTCCGCCGGATGGGCAAGGACGGCTGGCTGGGCATCGGATGGCCCAAGGAGTACGGCGGCCAGGGACGGCCGGCATCCGACCAGTTCATCTTCTTCAATGAGGTGCAACGGGCGCGGGCTCCCTTCCCGTTCGTCACCCTCAACACCGTGGGCCCGATGATCATGCGCCACGGCACCCAGGCCCAGAAGGACTTCTTTCTGTCGGGGATCCTGAAGGGCGAGATCAACTGCGCCATCGGCTACACCGAGCCCGGATCCGGCACCGACCTGGCCTCACTGCGCACCAAGGCGGTGCGGGACGGCGACGAGTGGACCATCGACGGCAACAAGATCTTCACCAGCGGCGCCGACCAGGCCGACTACATCTGGTTGGCCACCCGGACCAACCCCGACGCCCCCAAGCACAAAGGGATCTCCATCTTTCTGGTGCCGACCTCGGCCCCGGGGTTCTCGTGCACGCCCATTGTCACCGTGGGCGGCGTGGCCACCACCGCCTCCTACTACGACGGGGTGCGGGTTCCCCACAGCGCCCTGGTCGGTGAGCTCAACGAAGGATGGCGCCTCATCACCGGCCAGCTCAACCACGAACGGGTGGGCCTGGCCGCGGTCAGTGCCCTGGCCCACCGGCTGTGGGCCGAGGTGGCGGAGTGGGCTCTGGCCAATGACCTGGGTGATGTCGGATGGGTGCAGGCCGACCTGGCCCGGTCCCATGCCCTCCTCGAGGCTCAGAAGCTTCTCAACTGGAGGATGACCGCGGCGGTGGCCAACGACACCTTGGGCCCGGCCGACTCTTCGGCGGTCAAGGTGTTCGGTACCGAGTCGACCATCGAGGTCTACCGGATGCTGCTCGGCATTGTGGGGAGCGGTGGGTACCTGAGCCCGCACTCACCCGGTGCCGTGCTCCACGGGGAGCTCGAACGGGCGGCCCGGCAGGCCCAGATCAACACCTTCGGCGGTGGGGTCAACGAGATCCAACGGGAGATCCTGGCCATGGCCGGCCTGGGTATGAAACGGTCGGCCCGATGAGCGCCCAAGCCCCCTCTGACGACCTCGAGCAACGCCTGCAGGGTTTCGCCGGCCAGTCGTCGGGTGCGAGCTCCGAGGGTCCCGATGAGGTCAACCAGGCCATGATCCGCCACTGGGTGGAGGCCATGGGCGACACCAACCCGGTCTATGTGGACGATGGCGCAGCCAAGGACGCCGGCTTCCCCGGTGTCATCGCCCCGCCGACCATGCTGCAGGCCTGGATCATGCGCGGTCTCCGCGCCTCACAGGACGTCGAGGCCGCCCGGGCCGCCGGCACCGCCCAAGGCGACGGTCCCACCGACAGGCTCATGTCGATGCTCGACGAAAGCGGCTTCACCTCGGTGGTGGCCACCAACTGTGATCAGCACTACGAGCGTCCCCTGGTGTTGGGGGACCGGGTGTCGGTGATGTCGGTCATCGAGTCGGTGTCAGCCGAGAAGTCCACCGGGCTCGGCGTCGGCCACTTCATCACCAACCGGATGGACTTCACCGATCAGCACGGCGAGTCGGTGGCCACCATGCGGTTCCGCATTCTCAAGTTCCGCCCCCGCACAGAAGCCGCCCCCGGTCCGGAGGTGACCGGAGCACCCGAAGCCACAGCCCGCCCCAAGCGGCCCCGCCCCTCCCTCACCCAGGACAACCGGTTCTTCTTCGAGGGAACCCAAGAGGGAAACCTGCTCATCCAACGGTGCTCCGGCTGCGGCACCCTGCGGCACCCGCCCCGTCCGGCCTGTCCGACCTGCCGGTCGTTCGAGTGGGACACCGTGAAGTCGTCGGGTCGGGGCACCATCTACAGCTACGTGGTCAACCACCATCCGAAAGTTCCGGCCTTCGACTACCCGTTGGTGGTGGCCCTCATCGAGCTCGAAGAGGGCACCCGGCTGGTGGCAAATGTTTCAGGTATCGCTACCGATGCGGTGGTCATCGGCACGCCGGTGCAAGCCCGGTTCGAGACATTCGATGACGAGCTCACCCTGCCGGTGTTCCATCCGGTCGACGGTTCGGGCATCGAGGACACCCAGACGGCCACAGATTCCAAAGGGGCACACTGATGGACTTCACCTTCAGCGAAGAACAAGAGGCGGTCCGCCAGGCGGCCGACGGGATCTTCGCCGGCCGAGTCACCCCCGACCGGGTACGGGAGGTGGAAGCCACCGAGGACCGGGTCGACCGGGAGCTGTGGGCCGAGCTGGCCAAGGCCGATCTGTTGGGTCTGGCCGTACCCGAGGCCGACGGCGGTGGCGGTTACGGCCTGGTGGAGTTGTCGATCATCCTCGAGGCCCACGGTCGCTCGGTGGCGCCACTTCCGCTGTGGGCCACGCTGGTCCTCGGGTCCCTGCCCGTCGCCGAGTTCGGTTCCGACCAACTGCGATCCCAGCTTCTCCCCGGGGTGGCCAACGGAGGGTTCATGCTCACCGCCGCGCTCACCGAGGTGGCCGCGGACATCGCGGCCGGGGGAGTCGGGAACCCGTTGGTGAGGGCGGAGTATCCAGGAGGCAGGACCGGGGGTGTCCACCTATCCGGAACTGCCTTTGCCGTGCCCTTCGCCCACGTGGCCCATCGGGTCCTGGTGCCGGCGGCGACGTCCGACGGTGGCGTGGTGATTGCCGCCATCGACCCCGATGCCGACGGTGTGCGCCTCGAGCGGGCCGCCACCACCAACCGCGAGATCCATCCCCATCTCCACCTCGACAATGTCGTGGTCTCCCCGGACGACCTTCTGGGTGCAGGGGATGCATCCAAGGGTTCCGACATCCTCGGGTGGACGTTGAATCGGGCCTGGACGGGACTGTGCGCGCTGCAAGTCGGGGTGGCCGAGGCGGCGCTGTCCCAGACCGCCGAGTACCTCAACACCCGTGAGCAGTTCGGCCGTCCGTTGTCGACGTTTCAGGGGACCATGCTGCGGGTCGCCGATGCTGCCATCGATACCGAGTCCATGCGGGTCACGATGTGGCAGGCGGCGTGGAGACTCGATCACGGGTTGGACGCCGAACGGGCGGTGGGTGTGGCGTCGTGGTTCGCCAAGGACGCCGGCCAACGGGTGGTGCACGCCACCCAGCACCTGCACGGGGGGATGGGGGCGGATATCGGCTATCCCATCCACCGGTACTTCCTATGGGGGAAGCAGATCGAGCTGATGCTCGGGGCCCCGAGTGCGCAGCTGGCCCGTTTGGGGCGCCAGGTGGTAGCCGACCTCCGGGCCGGAGAGGCGGTGTCGGCGTGATGAATCCCACCACCCTCGCCTTCGACGATGTTTCGGTGGGCGATGCCCTGCCCGCACTCGAGGTCCCTCTCACCCGCACCCTGATCATCAGTACCGCCATCGCCTCACGCGACTATCAAGATGTGCATCACGACCCGGTGCTAGCCAACCAGCGCGGCTCGAAGGACATCTTCATGAACATCCTCTCGACCAACGGAATCGTGGGCCGGTACGTGACCGACTGGTCGGGCCCCGGCACGGTGCTGACCGATGTCAACATCCGGTTGGGTGCCCCCAACTATCCCGACGACACCATGACGTTGACCGGGTCGGTGACAGCCAAGGACAAGGTCGCCACTGACGGCAGCGGGGGGATCGAAGTCACCCTGCGGGGAGCCAACGGTCTCGGGGACCATGTGACCGGCACTGTGCGACTCCGCCTTCCGGCCGGCACCGCCGACCCGGTGGGGGCGGCCCGGTGAGTACCACCAGCCATGCGTTCACCGGCAACACCGCCATCGTCGGGATCGGTGCCACCGAGTTCTCCAAGGAGTCGGGTCGCAGCGAGCTGCGCCTGGCCACCGAAGCCGTCGACCTCGCCCTCCGGGACGCGGGTATCGAGCCCGCCGAGGTGGGTGGGCTGGTCACCTTCAGTTCGGATACCAATCCCGAGATCAACATCGCCCAGAGCCTGGGCATGGGCGAGCTGTCGTTCTTCTCCCGCATCCACTACGGCGGGGGAGCCGCCTGCGCCACCGTGCAACAGGCGGCGCTGGCCGTGCAGTCGGGGGTGGCTGACGTGGTGGTCTGTTACCGGGCCTTCAACGAGCGCTCGGGTAACCGCTTCGGTCTCGGCGTGCAGGATCGTCCGCCGGCGGCCAATGCGGAGACAGCCCACTTCAGCTGGTACTCGCCCATGGGCCTGCTCACCCCGGCCCAGTGGGTGGCCATGGCCGCCCAGCGGTACCTGCACATGACCGGGGCCACCTCCGAGGACCTCGGTCGGGTGGCGGTGGCCGATCGGAAGCACGCCGCCACCAATCCCAAGGCGTGGTTCTACGAGAAGCCGATCACCCTCGAGGAGCATCAGGCGTCGCGCTGGATCGTCGAGCCACTGCACCTTCTCGACTGCTGCCAAGAGACCGACGGGGGACAGGCCCTGGTGGTCACCTCCTTGGAACGGGCCCGTGACCTACCCGGTACGCCGGCGGTGATCCGGGCCGCGGCCCAGGGCTCGGCCGACGGTCAGGAGATGATGACCTCGTACTACGCCAACGATCTCTGCGAGCTCCCCGAGATGGGGGTGGTGGCCCGGCAGCTGTGGGAGACCTCGGGACTGAGTCCGGCCGATATCCAGACCGCGGTGCTCTACGACCACTTCACTCCCTACGTGCTCTACCAGTTGGAGGAGCTCGGGTTCTGTGGCCGGGGTGAGGCCAAGGACTTCATCCGGGACGGGAATATCGAGATGGGTGGGGGGCTGCCCATCAACACCCATGGTGGCCAACTGGGTGAGGCCTACCTGCACGGGATGAATGGCATCGCCGAGGGTGTGCGCCAGGTGCGGGGATCGTCCGTCAACCAGGTCGACGATGTGAACCACGTGCTGGTCACGGCCGGCACCGGGGTGCCCACCAGCGGGCTCATCCTGGGCGTCGACCGCTGACAACGAACGTCGGCGAGGGGCGATAGTCGGCAGAACGAGAGACAGCACCAGGGCAAAAGGCTGACCAGAAGCGAGTCCGGGCTGTTATTGCTGCCAAGAGCTGCGTTGCACGGCGGGGGATCGATGACAGCGGTTGGCATTGAACAACCGGAGTCGTTCGTAAGAGCCCAAGGATCCTCGAGTGACGGCTTGTGAGCCCTCGGGCGGCCAATGTAAACGCTGATGAGTCAGTTCAATCCGGCCTCATTTGTGGCGCCCAAACGCGGGCAGTCTCCGTTGATGCACCATTCTGAATCTGTTCAGTCCCTGACGAGCCGCACCGGCCTACTGCGGGCGCCGGCCGCAGCCAGCAGTTGTGGATTCTCGTCGGCGGTGGCGAGGCACAGCTCGGCGTCCTCGTGCTCGGCAGCGGCCAAGGCTTCCAGCGATATGAGATTGAGCCGCACATCATCATCGAGGAGGCGTGCCATCGGCCACGCGAGATCACGCAACGAAAGAAGACCAATGGTCTCAGGTAGCGCCGTAACTGCTCGGACTGCGGCGGCCCCGATCGACGGGTCGGCTCTGCCGAGCCGACGGGAAAGGGTGCCCGCGACTGTCCGGTTGCAGAGCGCTCGGCTCAGCCGGTGGTACCAGAGCCCGGTCGTAAGCACCCGTGCACCAGTAGGTCGGAGCGATGCTGGCTCGTCGTTCAACAGAATTCGTAGGAGGAGGTGGTCGTCGACCACCACTGTGCGCTCGCTCAAGCCAGATCAGGCTCGTCTGCTGCGACCTCGGCGGCGAGCTTGGCGTAGCCCCCAGCGTCATCGATGGAGTCTCGGAGGAGGTTGCGTAGCCCGCCACGTCCGGCGGGGACGATGAGCAGCGCGTCGCCAAGGTCAGCGATCTCCACGGTGCCCCCTTCATCCAGTTCCCAGCGGTGTCGAGCGTCGGCAGGTAACGCCATCTGGCCACGATCCGACACTCGGAATTGGGCAATTCTCATGGGGTCAGGCTACAAGATAACAAGGTCTTGTCACAAGGTTGCTTTGGAATGACAGCTTGACGTTGGACCACCGCTGGCTTGCTCGCACTTCCGGCTCTCGACGAGGCGAGGTGATAGTCGTCACGTTCGCGCACCGGTCATCCTCTCCGGCCCGAATGACCGTATTCAGTGGAAGCGTGGGGTACTGATCGACGTTGATCGAATCGAGGTCGCCAATCGGAGCCTCGGTGACCTTGGCAACGAGGGTGCTCCGGACACTTGGGGCTGCCCTTCCGCTACGTTTGGTGAGGCCAGCCAGGTAGCGTTCCGCACGGGGTCTTCTCGGCTGCCAAGGCTCGGAGGTGTCATGGACAAGGACTTGGTCGATCAGGTGACCGATGTCGCCCAACGGGTGGTGGCCAGCGGAGCAATCTCCGCGAACGGACATGGAAACGTGAGCCTTCGGGTCCCAGGGGCGGAGGAGATGTACTTCACTGCGGGCCCGTCCCTCCGAAACCACGCTCCGGCCTCTGTGGTGCGGGTCGGGCTGGACGGAACCCTTCTGGAGGGTGACCTGCCGCCCATCCAGGGTGCTGTGGTCGCCATGCACACCGCGATGTACGCGGACCACCCCGATGTCGGCTGCGTCCTGCACACCCATTCGCCGTACGCCACCGCCTACGCCGTGGCCCACCGTCCGATCGGGTGCTGGGTCGAAGCCTTGGCGATGTTCGGCTTACCGACCGGGGTGCCGGTGGCCGGCTACGGGCCGCGTGGGTCCGACCAAGCGGTGGCCAACATCCGGGCCTCGATCACCCCGGGCGTTCCTGCGGTACTGCTGGCTAACCACGGGGTGTTGGTGTTTCACCGCACCCCTGAGTTGGCCATCCTGGTCGGCGGAATCGTCGAGGAGGCCGCTCAGGCGGGGGTCAATGCCGGCAGCCTCGGCGGCCCGGTCGAAATCCCTGAGGAACTCCGGGCCACGGCTCTACAGCGCGCCATGATCTTTGAGAGCAAAGGAAACGCGCACGGCTAGTCCCAGTCTCGGTCTCCGCGTTTCGAGTGGATGACCACTCACAAATGCCGGATACCGATTGGGCTGCCGTGACAACCGGGCCTATCCCACATGCCGGAGTGGGACATCTACCCGGCGTTCCGGGGCAGACTGCTCAACTACGGAGAAGACCGAGCAGTTTCGTCGCCGCCGGAGCGGAAGATGCCGGGTTCTGGCCGGTGACCAGCTTGCCGTCAACGACGACATAGGGGGCGAAATCCTCGTCGGCCTTCCGGTAGTTTCCCCCGTCGGCCTTGAGGACGTCTTCGAGCAACTCGGGGACCACGTCGGTGAGCCCGACGGCGGCTTCCTCGCTGTTGGAGAAGCCGGTGACATCCCTTCCTTTGACCAGGAGCTCCCCATCGGTGGTCCGGACGTTCTTCAGGGCGATCGGCGCATGGCACACGGCGGCGACCGGCTTGTCCGCCGCCACGAACGCCTCGATCAGGGCAATGGACGTGGCATTGTCGGGCATGTCCCACATGGGACCGTGACCGCCGGGATAGAACACGGCATCGAAGGAGGCGGCTGACACGTCGATGAGCTTGGTGGTGTTGGCCAGGGCGGTTTGGGTCTCAGGGTCATCACGGAACCGCCTGGTGGCGTCGGTCTGCGCCTCGCTGGCATCGCTGCGGGGGTCCAGCGGCGGCTGGCCGCCTGCGGGTGACGCCAGAGTGATCGTGGCGCCGGCATCAGCCAGTTCGTAGTACGGGGCGGCGAACTCCTCAAGCCAGAAACCGGTTTTCTCGCCGGTGTCACCCAGCTGATCGTGGGAAGTAAGGACCATGAGAACGTTCATGTGAAGGACTCCAGACACATCAAGAGCTTGTCAGAGCAGGCTGCCCGACGAGCAAGCCCACGCTACCGTCAAGTCAGTGCGAAGCGATCGGTAGCGTCCTGGTTGACAGTGCCGGGCGGATGTTCACGATCGGGGCTGCAACCGCTCCCGATAGGTGCAAACTCGGTATGACTCGGGAGTACCCCAGAACGAGCGCCGAGGGAGTCCCAGGGAGTCGCCCCGATATGCCGCACCGCCACCCCAGCGGGACGACACCTTCCCGGCGTTCGGAGGCATGGGTAGCCCTCTGTGCAGTCACTGCCCGTCCCGGAAGTGCCGGAGTGTCTCGCCTATCAGAACCGGGCATCGAGACCGGAAACCGACTCCAAAGCCGGTTTCCAATCCGGGCGGAGGTCCGAGTCCTGTAGGAGGCTGCTACCGTCGGAACTGATGATCAACTCCCAGCCGTTCGGCCGAACCGGACACCACAGCACCCGCGTCATCTTCGGCGCCGCCGCCCTCGCCACCATGCGCCAGGACCGCGCCGATCAGGTGCTCGACACCGTGCTCGCCGGTGGGCTCAACCACATCGACACCGCCGCGTCCTATGGCGACTCCGAGTTGCGCCTCGCGCCCTTCCTGGCCGATCACCGGGCCGAGTTCTTTTTGGCCACCAAGACCGATGGACGCACCGGCGACGCCGCCCGAGCCCAGCTCGAGCGATCGCTGACCCGGTTGGGTGTCGACCAGGTCGACCTCATCCAGCTCCACAACCTGGTCGAGCCGGACGAGTGGGAGACCGCCCACGCCCCGGGAGGAGCCGTCGAAGCCATGGCCAAGGCCCGTGACGAAGGTCTGGTGCGGGCCATCGGCGTGACCGGTCACGGGACCCGCATCGCCGACATGCACCTGGCCAGCCTTGAGCGCTTCGACTTCGACTCCGTGCTGCTTCCCTACAACTTCCTCATGCTCCAGAACCCGGACTACCGATCGTCGGTGGAGCAACTGCTGGAGGTGTGTGCCAAACGCGAGGTCGCGGTCCAAACCATCAAGTCCATTGCTCGCCGACGCTGGACACCGGATTCCACCAAGCCGCACTACGCCTGGTACGAACCGCTGCCCGAAGGCGAGCCATTGGAGCGGGGAGTGGCATATGTGCTTTCCAACCCACAACTGTTCCTCAACACATCGAGCGATGCCACCTTGCTGGAGGCAACCATCGCTGCTGCCCAAGGTGACCACGTGGCACCGAGCGACGCCGACGTCCAAGCTGACGTCTCGGCGTTGGACATGATGCCGCTGTTCGACGGGGCCGAACTCGAACGCATCTGAGCAGGCCTCTTTCCGAACAGCGGCGGATGACGGAACGTTCACCGGGGCATCGGGAGGCGCAGGCGCCGGACGACCTGGGCCGGCGACTCGGCGAGGCCGGCACCGAGGAGTCTCTTGTCCGCACTGATCAGGGGCATTTCGAGGAAGCGCGTACTATCCGGTAACTCGAATCTCGCCTCAAGCCGCCAGTTCGTACTCCGGACCGAGGTGGCCGAGATGCGGATCCCGAGCTTTCGCAGCTCCCCTTGGATGCGCACACACCCCCAGCGTCGATTCTCCCGACCGAGACGAACGATCAAGTCAACCAGTTCGTCGGTCATCGGCGGTCGGCCCGGGCCACGTTGCCTCCTCCATCGCCGCCATTTGTGTTTGGCCGCTTCTCGGTGTGATCGCAGCAGCGTGTCGGGCGTGACAAGGAACAACCCGTACTGTCCAAGAACTCAA
>PLZF01000089.1 GCA_003152015.1 Acidimicrobiaceae bacterium
CCTCGGGCTGGTAGAAGTCGCCAAGAAGCGCGCCCAGGGTGGCGGCCACGGACATCCGCAACGCTCCCAGGTCATACCCTCCTTCGAGGAACAGCACCAGTCGCCCGGGTCGGGGCGCGAAACCGGCGACCATTCTGGCCAGCTCGGCAAAATCGCCGCTCGACAACACCAGCTCGGCCAGTGGATCGGCTCGATGGGCGTCGAACCCGGCGGAGATGAGCACCCAGGTCGGATCGAAGTCATCGATAGCGGGGAGTGCCACCTCGCCTATCGCTCGGCGCACGACGTCTCCAGTGGCCCCCGCAGGGAGCGGGACATTGACCGTCCGGCCCAAGGCGCGCGGGCCACCAATCTCCTGTGCGGTCCCGCTGCCGGGGAACAAAGGCCACTGGTGTGTGGACACGTACAGCACGTTCGGGTCGTCCCAGAAGATCGCCTGAGTGCCGTTGCCGTGGTGCACATCCCAGTCAATGATGAGGACGCGCTCGTCATTGGCGGTCAGCGCCGCTGCCGATATGGCGATGTTATTGAGGAGACAGAACCCCATGGCCCGATCACGCAGGGCATGGTGGCCTGGCGGACGCGCGACAACGAACGCCACGCCATCGTCGCGCTGTCGCATCGTATCGACCGCCGCCAGCCCTGCCCCGGCGGCCCGGCGGGCGGCAGACCATGAGTCGGCCGTGGCATAGGTGTCGGGGTCGAGCTGGCCGCCGCCTGCCTGGCAGAAGGCCGCCAGCTCATCGAGATAGGCGGCGTCGTGCACCCGCGTCATCTGCGCCAGGTTGGCCGCGTATGGTGCCACGATCTGCAGATCGGTGCCCAGGTGCAGGTCGTCGATACCTGCCATCACAGCAGCGATCCGAGCCGGCCGTTCGGGGTGGCCTCCCCCGTCGTGCTCGGACCCTCCGGTCGGACCACTCACGATCAGCATGGTGGGGTGTCGGCTCGATGCCGGGCGGGACTTTGGATCCGGGCATGGCGTGCCGTGCGCACCACCCGGTAGGCCTCGTCGGGCTCAATCAGAAAGCGGACACTGACGATTCCATGCTCAACGCTCGTGGTGACTCTGAACCCCGAGTCCACGAACACGCCCAACATGTCTCGATTCTCCATCAGCGTCATGGCGACGAACGTCGTGATCCCACTCCGCCACCCGGCGTCGGCCAGCTGTTCGAGCAGCAACGTCCCGATCCCATGATGCTGGTACTGATCGGCAACCACGAAGGCGACCTCGGCCTCAGCCGTGCCCGGGCTCCGGTCGTAGCGGCCAACGGCGACCAGCTGGTCACCGTCTTCTGCGATGAAGGCCATCCGGTCGACGTAGTCGACACAGGTGAACCGTTCGACCTCGGCAGCCGAGAGCGTCGGGTGCGCGGAGAAAAACCGCCGATAGACCGAACGTGGCGAAAGGTGCTGGTGGAAGTCGACCAGTCGGGGGGCATCGTCAGGCCGAATCGGCCGGAGATGTATCGTCGTCCCCACACGGGTTGTCACGTCACATGCCAGCTCGGCCGGGTCCCGGGGAGCCGGCGGTTGGTTCGGGAATCCGATCTCCCTGCGACCGGCTACACCGTGATCCTGAGGCTCGATCATCGCCATATCCACTTCGTCGCCCCTCTCAGAGATCCATCCGCTTCTCCCTATCATTGGTCGCGGACCCCTTGCTCCACCAGGGCCGAAGGTCCCACCACGACGAGCCGGTCGGCACCGTTCAGCGGTGTCGAATACGACGATCCGTCACCTCACGGGCAACTATGCGGACGTAGACGTCCCGGTCGCCACCTGCCCACGGCGAAATGCCCAACGTCTCGACCTGTTGGCGCTCGGCTGGGTCGACGATCACGTGGCCTTCACCGCTGACCAGCACACTCCACCCCTCGGTCAGCGCCTCGTCGAGGTGATCGACTTCGAAGGAGCCTTGGCCTTGCCCGAAAGATGAGGTGAGGGTCGGCAGCGGGGCGGTCCGGAAGACGATGTCACCATCGAACATCCGAACATTCACGGGCAGCGCCATGGGCCCGCGCTGCTCGGAGAACACAATCCGCCGCACGCCACCTGGAGCGATGAGGGCTTGGCGGTCGTCGCCTTCAAGGTCATCGAGGGCGGGCCGTCCCGACGCGGCAGTCTGGCTCGGTTGGGCCTGGGCACCGCCCCAGGTGGCAAAGTCCACCGTCGTCTCGAGGGCAGCAGCCAGCATGTGGGTGCCGAGAATCCCGTCCGACCAGCTCATGCGACGAGTCGGTACTCGTGAACGAGGCCGCCGAGCTTGTCTCTCCGTTGTAGTTGGGCTGGATTCGGATACCTGATCCACAGCTGCGTCCTCCCCATCGTGAGCGGTGCCTGCTGACCAAGGGAGCGATGCGGGCACTTCTCTGGGGGTGCGGCAGTGCGCGGGACATTAAACGGCGATCTTGGGGCAGGTAGAAGGTCCGTGAACCATGAAACGACGTGCGCAACAGTTGTGGTGCACGCAAGGAGGACGAGCGGCGAATACGGCAACCGGGCGAGCAATCGGCGCAGGGAGCCGAGCCGCTCGGAGCGAGCCATGGGCGAGTCCGACCGTCACTGATGAGGCAGACGACCTCAGCTGGCCTCGGCGGTTGCAGGAGTCGCTCTTGCGGACGAGCGACATAGTGTCTAGCGCGGCGCCCCAGGAACCGGAGAGGAAGACACTTTGACGTCCAGCTGACCCGAAGCTGTTGACGTGCACAACACCCCCAGAGAACCGTCGCGTTTGAGGTCCAGGAGCGCCTCCGTGCAACATCACGCAACAGCTCATTGACCCCAAGAGAAGGGCGATGTTCGTTGTAGCGAGTAA
>PLZF01000057.1 GCA_003152015.1 Acidimicrobiaceae bacterium
TGTGGTGCACGGACCGGCCGCCGAGGCCAGAGGCGAGCTGGTCCGCATAGAACCGGTCGAGATCGTGGGCCGTCAGCTTGTCCAGCCGCTTCGATCCGAGTGCCGGGCCGATCCGCTTGGCGACGATCCGCCGGTACCCGTACAGCGTCGTGGGCGCCCGGCCCATCCGTTCGATGTGCGCGATGTACTCGTCAAGCAGTGCGCCGAGCGTCGAGCTGCTCCCGCCGTGCTGGCCCCGTTCCACCTCGGCGACGAGCGCGGCGAGCTGCTTGGCCGCCTCGCGCTTGCCGGCACCGGGCTCGCGCCGGGGAGCGGTGTACACCCGGCTGATTTGCTTCGGCCTGCCGGTAACGGCATCCCGCCCGACGAACACCCGCAACTCCCACCGCCCTGGTGCCTTTTCCCGCATCGTCCCGGCCACAGGAACGATTGGAGGGATTTTGTAGGGATGACGCAATCTGAGAATTACGTTTCCCCAGCGCCCACGGCAGGAATCGAAGCTGCGACCTGCGGTTTAGGAATGGCCCTGGGGGCCGGAAACGACGGAACAGGACGGCGGCCAACCGGACGTTTCCGCAGGTCAATCGCTATGTGGTGGAGGCGGACGGAACAGGACGAAACCGGGTAGTTCCCGAGTTCTAGGACATTTCCTAGGACAGCAGCGACGCACGGTTTATGCAGTATTCGCCGCCTTGGCCCCTCGGCAGGCCTGAAGTGCGCCTTCGTATCTAGCGCAGTCTGGGTGCCCCACTGATACCTTGGCGAGGCCGATCCAGTGGTTCTGATCGAGGTAAACCAGGAACGGTGGCCTTGGCTCCCGGACAAGACGAGACGGCCAGATCAAAGGCACCGGATCTTCCGCCCCAAAGATCACGACGCGCTTCCCGAGCTCCTGCGACTGCGCGACACCAACCGACAGTCCGAAGAACAGGCTCCCTGATCCCTTCCTCTCGGCACTGCGAGAACTTCGGGAGCGCCGCAACGAGGAGGAGCAAGATCCTCACTGGCAACCCGAGGGCCAGTTCACTGACCTTGTGTTCCTCCAGCCAAACGGTGCGCTGATCACGCTCAACCGGGACAACGACGAGTGGCGGGCCCTGCTCAAGCGATTAGGACTCCCCCACTGGCGGCGACACCTGAACCGCCACATCACCGCCACCTGGCTGGCCGAACAGCAGCCTCCCGTGCACGAGGGAACCGTGCGCTCGATCCTGGGCCACGAGAGCGATGCGATGGGCTTCTACTACGCCCGCTCGACCGAGCTGCAACAGGCCGGACCACTTCGCCGTTACGGGGAGAGTCTCCAACCGGAGCCACTGCCCCGCCTGAGGGGGCGTCGATGCAACCACCGACCGAGCCAGAGCCCGGCCCGTCACGCCGCTCGGCGGCGCCTGGCAATCGGCGTGGTCGGGAACAACGGACCTGATGAAAGTTCGAGGTAGCGACCGAACAGCTTCTGCAGGATGGCGGCGTCCGTCGGATGGGTTGACAGTCCGAACACCTTCCCTACGGCACGGTCGAGCGCATCGTGCGCTGCTCGCAACTGCCTCGGCATCGTGAGCGGGTCGTAGAGATCGGCGAGCGTGCCTTCGGCGAAGATTGAGCGAGCGGTGAGGACATCACGAGCTGCATCACCGATGGCCTTCTCCTGAGCATCCGTCAACACCGGCCAGGGGAAGTTGTTGTAGGTGATGTTGTTGCTGATGCGGGGGTCACTCTTCAAACGACCGGAGACCGCAAGAGCCCACACCCAGAAGACGTGCGAGAAGAGGAGACCGACCTGCTCCATCGATGGGTCTTCCACGGTGGATACGGCATCGTTGCAAATGACATGCGGCTCGTAGAGGGCCGCTGCCAGGTAGGGGCGATGCTCGCTCGAATGCCTCGGGATTGCCAAGTAACGACGACTGGGCTGCCGTATCTCCTGAAACTCCCACGGGCGATTCGCATCAACTCGGGTCTTCTCTTTCGTGCTCCTCGAACGGAAATCGTGCACGGACTGAATCCGCTCGGCTAAGACGGGTGAGGTGCGCAGGTCAGACGGGCTGGCGTCCACAAGCCAGAGACACCAACGGTCTCCTCCGTTGAGCATCTCCTGCGCACCGATCAAAGGTCGTAAGTACTTGGCAGCGATGGGGTCTTCACGACGGATTTGATCCGCTTCGTCAGCCGAGAGCTTGGACAGCAACCCATCGTCAGTGGGGATGTTGCCCTTGACCATCGGAGGGATGCCTGGTACGAGTGGTTTGCTGCGGGAGGTGATGAGGACCTGGGGAGCGTCAAGCAGGTAGGCGTTGACGGTTGACGCTTCAGTCCGGATCGGCTCGGAATCTGGTGCGGAATAAGTGAAGAGGGGGCGCTTGCCCCGCTTCTCCCCCTTCGAGAACCCGATGATCACCGTGTGCACGGCCGCCTGCTCCCGGGTGCCGTTAGTCCAGCGGAACGTCTGGTGGGCGAAGTCGATCGACATGTCGAGCTGGTCGAGCGCCTTCCAGATGATGGCCGGCTGTTGCCCCTGAGCGATCGAGTTGGTGGCCACGAACGCACAACGGGCTCCGGTCGCCTCGGAGTTCTTGGCCGCAACGAAGAACCAGTTGCTCACGAAGTCGAGCATGCCGGTGCCTTGCATACTCCCCCACACCCGGGCCTGGTCCCTCTTCTGCTCTGCCGTCTCCAGGTACGCACCTGCGAACGGCGGGTTGCCCATGATGAAGGTCCGCTCGTCGATGTCCAACTCCTCGGCCCAGTCACAGTCAAGTGCATTGCCGTGGCGGATTGAAGCCGCATCGGTGAGCGGCAGAAGATCAGGTGCGAGGCCGAGCACTCGCTCCATTTCCATGTTGGCTTGGTGCTCGGCGAGTACGAGAGCCACACCGGCAATCTGACTCGACCACTCCACCATCTCGATCCCGTGGAATTGCGACAGTCGGAGGAAGAGGCGTTCTTCGCCGATGAGGGCTCGGCGCTGATCACCCTTCGGCGTGATCTCCTGGATTCGGGCCGCCACTTTGAGTTCCAACTCCCGCAGTCGCTTGTAGGCGACGAGCAGGAAGTTGCCGCAGCCGCAGGCTGGGTCAAGCCAGGTGTAGGAGCCGAGTTCCCGCTGGAAGCGCTTCAGGCCATTGGCACTGTCCCACTCCCGGTCGACCCGGGCGACGAAGTCGTCGAGGAAGAGGGGGCCGATCACCTTCATGATGTTCTGCTCGCTGGTGTAGTGCTCCCCGAGCGCTCGGCGTGCGTCTCTGTTCTTGATGTCTTGGAACATGGCGCCGAAGATCGCCGGGCTGATGGCCGACCAGTCGTAAGCTCCTGCCGCCAGCAGCGCCTCTCGCATCTCTCGGGTGAAGCTGAATACCGGCAACGTGTCGGCGAACAGCCCGCCGTTGACGTACGGGAACTCCGAGATCGGCGGACGGACCGAGGAGGGGCGGCTGTCCCGATGTTTGTCCAGCATCTGGAACAGCTCTTGGATCGACCCGCCCAGCCCTTGGCCGTCCTGGCTGCTGTCTGCGACGAGGGAGCCGAACAGCCCGAACTCACCAGCCGTGCGCCAGAGACCCGTGTCATCACCGAACAGGAGGAAGAGGCAGCGCACGAGAAACACCGAGACCTCGTGACCGTCGTAACCCGCCGATTGGAACGACACGAATAGGTCGGCCATCAGTTCGGCGGCCTTGGCGTCGGCCTGATGCTCATGGCGAGCTGCTCCGACTCCCCCAACCGTGAGAATGGCCTCGAAGCGAGCCAGGTTCTCCGGCAGCTTGTCGAGCGTGAACTCGACCGTCCGACCCGACACGGCCTCAATGACCCGGAATCGGAAGAAGTCCGAGACAACGATCACCGACGGCCGGAGCTTCGGGTCGAGGGCTCCTCGATACTCCCGGGCCTGCTCCTCGGCAGCATCCAGGTCCCGTCCGGCACTCTTGTGCTCGATTAGCACGACACCTGGCCACAGTGCGTCGATCCAACCCACGGTGTCGGTGCTCGGCTTGCGGACTGGGTACTCGAACTCGATGCCGGCGAGCAGTGTGTCGCCAACGCCACAGACCTCGGTGAAGAAGTCGCCCCAGAACCGCTGGGCCAATGAGCGCTCGTTGCGTCGTCCCTGTTCTCGGCTGGTATCAGTGAGGAAGGTGCGGTAGCGGTCGGCGAAGGACTGGGCACCTTCGGGACTGAGACGGGCGGTCACGGGCATAGGACGAGGTTACAGAAGGACTTCGACGCTGGCGGGGACTATTGGAGGTGGTCGAGCTGTTGCACCAGCCCTCCGACGGAACGACGTAAAGGGCACACTGGGCTCTCCGTTCAACCGGAGTCGCCCCTACATCTTCTTGCCAGCGGTCGAACCAATGGTCGATGGCTGGTGAGGGGCCAACCCGCCGCGATGCCGCCAAAGCCCCCGGTGTCACGGTGGTGGACCTATGCCCACGGTCCTGGGCTTCACGATCTTCCAGTCAACGTGGACGAGATGCAGGACGCCCTCTACAACACGCTCGACTGATCACAGCTTGATTCGAAAGGTCCTCACTTGCGGTTCTCTGGGAGCATGATTCCTTCGATTGCACTCGGTAGTGGCGACTCGCGAGGGCAAGCTATTGCAGTGTGGCAGCAACGACTCTGACTGGACCCTGCCTCAGGAAGGCTTAGTGGTCGTTCTCGTCAGCTCGGCTCAAAAAAGCTCCAAGCAACGCCGTGGCCTGGGGCGCTTCGCTCAGCACGAGTTGGAATGTGCCCCGGGCTCTCCCAAGCGCGGCGCCGTCGGTCGCTTCCCAAGTGATTTCGATCTCCTCTCCTTCAGCCCTACGGCTCACCACGAAAAGCTCGTGAAGATCAGTCGATCCTTTGGCACGAACGCGCACTTGGCGGAACTTGACCCGTGATCCGTCAACGGTCAGCGAAGGTTCGACCGGGGCAAGATTCGCGTACGGGTTCACGTTCAGTCCCAAGTGTGTCAGCACAGCGTGGCCGAACTCGGACGCGTGCGGGGTCCCGAACGGATCCGGTCGTTGGGGAAGCCTCGCACGGTCACGACGATCCTCCTTCAATCTGAATAGCTCGACATCCTTCGGGAATGTGAGTTCGACAACCACACTCTCGTACGGCCGATCGGTCGGGTTCGCAACCTGTACGACGATGCGGGCGATGCCCGAGGCGATAAATTCTTCCCTAGCCCGGACCATGGAAGCCTCACTCGACTCCCGCAGATACCGGTCGACCTCGTCTCGGTATTGCTCTGGACTCCGACGCTCGGTCGCGCCGAAGGGCACGAGGGACTTCAAGAGCGGTGCAATGGCAGCCGCCACCTGCTCCTGCGCTTGGCGCAGGCTCCGATCCTCCTCTACTGAGCGGACTTCCCCATTGCGCTGGCGCTCTTCAAGATCCAAAAGCTCGCGGATTATCAGCCCCCTCTCGTTGGCGGCGTCATTGGTGAAGGACTTCGTCTCGTTGAACCGAGCCTGTCGAGTCTCCCACCCGGTCAAGCTCTCCAGGCACGCTGCCCGCTCCTCAGTGATCCACTCACTTACGACGGCCTCAAGATTCGGGAAAGCAGCGATGGTCCCCGGGTCGGCGGTAGATTGAATTCTTAGTCGCTGCGCATCTTCGGCTCGGCGCTTCTCCATCTGGGTGGCGATGGGGCCGATCGCCGCTAGCACAATTGCCACGACCCGGAGCACCCAAGAAGGCCAACCGACAAATCTGGGGAGCAGTGATACGACCACGATGCCAGTAGCAGCCAGCAGCGAGAGGATGAACGGCAGGTTCGTGCGGATTCCGGAATGGTGCTCGGACTTCATTTCTGAATGCTACGAGCAGCGCCAAGGCAGCACGCGTCTGACTGGTCTGCCGCGGAGCTTCGTCAGCGAATCAGGTCAACTGCCACGATGACAAGTAGAACGATGAAGAATGCTCCGAGGGTTGCCGTCCATCCGATGGCAACCCGCCTGAGGCTTCGGACCCGAAGCGCCCCCCAGCCGAGACCGATGCCCACCGCCGTGGCCACGAGCGGCAACCACCATCCATGGAGGAACCGCATCAATGAGAACGCATAGGCGGCGGCGGCGAAGCCGACGAACGGCTTGATCGCCCAGTCAATGAAGAGGCCGCGAAGAGTCGGTGGTGAGTTCTCACCGGAGTATTCGTCCGTCTCGTCTGTTCGCTGGATCAGCTCGACCAGACGAGACCACACCCGGTCCACCGTCGAGTCGTCGACGTCGTAGCGCCACAGGTTGCCTGCGAGCAACTCTTGGAAACTCGGTCCGAAGACGAGTACCGCGGGCTCCCTTCCCCATTGCTTCGACATCGTGGACCCGGATCCGTGCTTCCTGCCGCCCGTCCAGAACACCACGATGCCGGTGGTCGGGATCATCGGAGCGACAGCCGATAGCCATTCCTTCACGGCGACGGTGTTCTTCTGAACCTGGATGGCAGCGTTCTTCACGTCCGACTCCATGAACGTGGGGCCACCGCCCTTCAGGGGCCACGGGTAGGCGCTCCACTTGGTCTCGACCACCAGGACGCCACCAGGACCGACAGCGAGGTGATCGATTTCGCGCCATCCGTCCAGCTTCACGCCATTGGCGATCCGCCACCCCTTCGATTCAAGCCCTCGAAGGATGTCCGCAGTCGCCGTCTCCCCGCTTACGCCCATGATCTGAGACGCTGCCCCGGACCACAGAATCGTGATGAGGGCGTCAAACCAGAGTGCCGACACTGCCGCTGCGCCGTAGACGGCTCCTCGGTATGCGCCCTCCAACCTCAGGGCGAGCGGTGTCACCGCGCCGACGAAGAGCACCACCATGAGCCCCATTGCCCACCAGTACTGCCGGATGCAGTACGTGATGCGCTCCCACGCCTGCGCACGGGCAAATCGGGCCGACCGGTCGTCGCTACGGAGATGGCGCCTCGTGCGGTACGCCTGCAACCGCTCGCCGAAGGAAACTGACACGAGGACAAGAATGGCAGGACATCGGGGCGAGGGGTGACATTCCCACTCGGATATAGCGCATCGTCGCTTCTACGCTTCTGTCATGGCATCAAACGGGTCGACAATTGACCTTGCGGAGATCTGCTGCCTGATTGACGAAGCTGCTGCCTGGAACGGCGGCTGGCTCAACGGCTCGGCCTACACCCGTTGGCGTGCAGCGCAACGAAACAAAGGCCACCTGGTTCGTTCCCGACAGCACCTGGGGGCGAGCGGTGTCAACCTCGTCCGCACCATCCAAGGAATGAGCATCCCCACCTGTCCTCCGAAGATTCCAGAGGACGTACTGCTTGCATTCGTAATTCTTGCCGAGCAGGAGGTTGGGGTCGAAGGGCTGTCGTTCACTGCGTATCGCAGGTGGCAGGCTGAGCGCCCGGCCGCACCGACTATCAAGACACTGGTCAAGCGCTTCGGTTCATGGCAGGAAATTGCAGATCGAGCAGGCGTTCAAGTCGTGAGCAGGAACCGGACGTACTCCGACGCCGACCTCGTCGAGGTACTCAACACTGCGGCGGTGTACCTTGGCGGCACAGGAGATGGACTCTCCATCAATGCCTACGAAGAATGGCGGAAGGAACACGGCGGGCCAACGGCCCCGACCATCTTCAACCGGTGCGGGAGCTGGTCGAAGGCCAGACGGGCCTTCTCCATGCTTGCATGAGCCCGGCCACCAACATCTCTCACCGCATGGAAGGAATTCCTCAAATGACACCGACACCTCCACCAGCAACTCCCGCACCACCTCCAGCGGCACAAGCCCAAAAGGGGTTGAACCTCTCGTCCAAACAGGTGGTCGGACTGTTCTTGTCCGTGCTTGGAGTGATCGTTCTTCTGACGCTGGTTCTGGCCTTCCATTACTCGAAAGCGTCCGACACAACGTCGGTCCTCGGCGTAGCGATCCCAGCACTCACGGCAATCATCGGTGCAGCGTTGGGTAGTGGTGCCGGGAATGCGGTTGGTTCGGCGGGAAAGGCGGGTGTGCAGCAGCAGCTGACGCAGGCAGTCAACACCGCTACCGCGGCCAAGAGCCAGGTGGCGGCACTCAACGAACACATTGTCCCGCTGTTCGCTTCACTTAAGCAGAATCTGCCGAGCCCAGCTGGCGAGAATCGTCTGATGCTTGCCAGCGCGGTTGGTGGTACGGCGGGCGATCAAGGAATCGATACGGCGAACCTGGATGCGGTCACCACTGCGCTCGGTCGACTCGATGGCCTACTCCAGGGTGTTCCGACCAACGACGACACGAACGGGCCTCTCGCAGAATAGGGGTACGCAAGTACGGCTTGACCGGACCCCAATGAATGGTCCACCGCTCCACCGGCGATGCCACCGCTGCATCTCCTCGCGATCCTTTTCTTTAACCGGGCCCTAGCGTTCGAAGTCGATACCACCCTGGTTCCGATCAAACTCGTCGAGTTCAAAGTTGGGATCGTCGTCGTCGAGATCCAACACACTGCGCCCAATGCCGGGGCCCGACACGTAGAGCGGGCGCCTGGTGATCTCTTGGTCTGGGTCCACCTCCCGCTCCGGGCTCGTCTCGGGCCGGCCGGGAACTTGGCCGTGGAGCTCGCCGATCCCGGCTTCGATCCCGGCGACTACTGCCTTGGCCAACTCGGCTTCCCCGCGAGCGAGGTGGACATCGCTGATCGCTCGAAGTGTCCTCCCGAGTTGGTCGACCAGCATGGCCCACACCAGTGGCGAATCGTTGCTCAACTCGCCCTGCGCCACCACGGCGGCGATCCGAGAGAAGCCACCGCCGGCCGCTCGTCGGGGGACCGGGTCTCGGGGCCCGTGCTGCGCCGAGCGTGCCAATGCGTCTGCAGTGGCAGCCATAGGGCCGGGGCTCTCCCCCTCGAATCGTCTGGAGCTGGCGGCGAACACCCCGGCTGCCTCCCAAGCCGCTCCCCGCCAAGCGGCGAGGTCGGACACCGGCACCGCCTTCAGTTTCTCCGCCATCCGCTCGGTTTCGGCCACTGCCTGATTCCAGTTGTCCGCGCCGCTGAGCCCGGTTTCCCGACCGGGCGCTTTCGACTCGGTGGCCCTCCACTCGCCGACCGCAGCCAAGCGGTCGGCTGCTGACTGCTCCCAGAACTGGCGGAGGCTCGGCAATGTCAGGTCTTTTGCCAACTTCCCGCCACCGAAGAAGATCGGCTTGTCGTCAACGGGGAACCTCAGGGCTACCGAATAGCCGACCACCACATCTCGGCCCCCGGTCTCGAACCGGGGCCGGACAAGCACTCCGTCTGCCCGCAGCCGGCGGACGAAGGAGGTCTCGTCTTTGCAGGCAACCGACGCCTCCCGTACCCGGCGGGCCAAGGTGACCCGTGGAGGCTCTGCTCGCTGCTCTCGTGTGGTTCGCTCCAACTCGACTCTCGTCAGCCCGGGCATCCCCCGTCCCGCACGGCCCCCGACGGCGGTCAGGTCGTAGGCGGTCTCGATCTCGGTACAGACCCGGGAAAGCTCCTTCTTGGACTGCCAGGTGTTGACCCGGCCGCCGTCGATCCGGACCAGCGACGCGGCGATGTGGACGTGCTGGTTGCCGTTGGCACTCGTCCCGTGCCCGACCGCCACCCAGGCGGCAGGGTCCACGCCGTCGGACTCGAAGCCGAGGGCTGCCATCGCCATATTGGCGATCTCTCCCCACTGGTCGTCGCTCAGGTGACGGTCATCGGGGGGAAGGGACAGCGACAGGTGGAGGATGTGGCCACCCTTGGGGTCGGTGCCGAAAATCTCGTGAGCCTCATCGAGGCCGGCACCGAGGTCAGCGATCTGGCTGTGGGACAGGTTTCCGCCGGCCAACGCCTCACCGCCCAGCACGAGCCCGGAGGTGATGACGCGCTGATCGGTGTGCTCGTTCGCCTTGCCTGGCCCGAACAGGTATCTGATGAGCCTCCGGCCCGACGATCCTGTCGTGATCTTCCCGATCATCGGGGAAGCACGAACCCGGCTTGGAGCCGCTCGGTCGTCTCGGCCAGCACGGTCGTGGCCCGGCGCACCTCGTCGAGGGCGTCGTTGAACCCGTCGGGGAGGACGTGGTTGGCATTCGCCCACTTGGCCAACTGGTTCACGTTGTTCGCCAAACCAGTGAGGACGATCCGGGCCCGCTGCGCGTCCCCGGCGGCTTGGCGCCGCTGGGCGGACTGGGCCGCAGATCCCGACATGGCCGCTTCGAAGAGGAACCGCTGGAGCGACACGCACGCCCGCTCCGCTCTCTCCGTGAGCTGTCCGAGCTCCCGGTCGGACAGCCGAACCTTCACGACGTTGTGCCGGCCACCGGTCACCGTCGCCATCCTCGACGTGCGTCTCGACGCCGGAGTCTTCGCCGTCCGGTCGGCCACCGGACGCTTCATGACGCCCAGCGCAGCGACCACGAGGAGACCTCGGGGACCGGACCCGACAGGGGCCAACGGCAACGCCGTTTCAAACAGGGCACCTGTTCGACCATCTTGCTCCCGCTCTTCCATGGCCCTATGAGCGAGTGCAGTCCGAGCGACGGGGCGTTGAGGCGTGAGTCCTCCGGGCTCGCCGTTCTTCCTTGTCGTTCGGCTCGGTGACGACGCGAGGACGCGACGGTCGAGCCACGACCGGAAGCCGGTGCCGGCGATGTCTGCGACTCGTTCGCGCCGTGACCAGGCCGTATGTCGCAATCGATGACGGCGAAGACGAGGGCGGAACCCTCCGTCAGTCGGTCGACCGCGCGGAACGACGTGTGGCAGAACACGGAGCCGCATGAGACCGTTCGCACCGAAGGAGAGGAGCGGCATGGCGTCGACGGACTGATTCGGCAGTCGTGAACCCCCGGCACGAAAATGATGAACCCTCTGGGCTGGGACGATGTCGATTCAGGTGCCCTAGCGATCGAACGGGTCGATCGAACCTCTGATCGCCGGCCCGCACTCATGGCCGGTCTCACGGACAAAGTGATGAACCCTCTGGGCTGGGCGTTCACCGCGCTGGTCTTCCTGGACCCTACGGTCGGATGGTTGGTGCTGCCTACGGCGCACGAGGCGCCCGGGTGGGATTTCGTTCGTTGGCTCATGAAAAGAACTGGGGCGGGACGGCGCCACTTTGACGGGAAAATGGTAAAACTTCCGCGATAAAGCCAGCGGCGCCCGGAGGGATCATGTGGTTCCAGACGGTCGGAACCGGCCGCGCTGAGACCACCTCGTCCGCGTCCTTGTCGACCACAATGTGGCGCCGGACGCCTTGACCTCAGCGGTGACCTGGTCGATGGCGGGTGGGGCGCCTCTTGCCCCGCCTGGTCCGCCATCAAACACTGGGAGCCAACCTCCCACGCCGGAGCCAGCGGTCAAGGGACGGCCGGAGGCCGAGCGAGGACATAGAGGCCGACCCCGGCGCCGGCGTGCCGGCGACCTCCGGGGTCGAGCCGTATTCCGGAGCCCCCCTTGACGGCGGGCGACGGCGTGATCAAACCAACCGCCGACCCGAACCGGTCGACAATGTGCGTGACCGCACCGACGCCGATCACGCCGAGCGCCGAACGGCGTCGGCGGCGTCTATCACCCAGAGCACCCGAACGAACACCAACACGAGCATCCCGACGTCGACGAAGCCCAGCAGCGTTTGTGAGGGGTTCACAACTCGAGTGATGAACCCTCTGAGCTGCGGCGATGACGCCCTCGTCACGAATCCGGTGCCATTGCAGATTCAGAACAGGTGATCTGAGCCCATCATCATGAACCCCTCATGATGAAAGTGATGAACCCTCTGAGCAGGTGTTTTATCCATACTCAGATTCACCAGGGCTCTGACCTGGTGTTTTGTCCGGCGGCAAAGATTTCTCGGATTTCTTCCAGTGATGAGGCATTTGATGAGGGGTTTGATGAACCCCGACCGTCATAGTGACCGACATGAACTCCCTCACGATCCACCAACCACGCGTCGGACACCATGCCCGCGAGACCACTTCGGTCCCGTTGCTCACCGGTCGGCTCGACGTCTCCCGCAAATGCCTGATCGCCCTCTCCGAGTCGGCAGAAGTCCCAGAAGACCGGTTCCGCCGGACGCCGACGTTCTCGCCCACGTCGACGCCCGTCCCCAGGTGCTGTCGGAGCCTGACGTCGCCCACCCACGCGGGACGCGGATCGTGACGGCCTCCTTGGTCGTCCGTGCCACCGGAGGCATCGAACTGCCGCTGGTGTGCTCACCGTCACAGGTCGCACCGATGCTCGGGCGCTCCGACCACTCCATCCGTGACGACTGCGTCGCCGGCCTCATCCCCACCTTGCCGCGAGCGGGCGGGTCGGGCGCTCACCACCGGATCGCAACGGCGAGGCTGCTCGACCAGATCGGGATTCCCTACGAGATCGTCTCGTCCGAGAAGGTGGCGTCGTGACGTCCTCCTCCCTGTACGGATTCCCGATGGGACGGCTCGTGGTATCCACGCCCGTGGCCGGCGACCATTCAGGACGGGTGACCACTGCCTTCGGCAAAGGCCGTCAGTACGTCAAGCAGACCTGATCGCGCCCCGACGAGAAGTTCAGCGTCGCCACTGGGCCTGATGATCGGCCATCCAATCGAGCAGGGCGGTGGCCTCAGATGGGTTGCGGCCCGGGCCGGTGAGGAGGTCCACAGCGACCTGGCTCGGTGCTGCCATCCGGATTCCCTCGACGATGTCGGTGCGATCGAAGACGACCTCGTAGCCCCCCGTGGCAAGCGCGACGTTGGCACCGGCACCGGCGGGTCGCAGCCCGAGCGCATCAGACGCCGCGGCGAGGTCTCGGACGTACAGCATGGCCAGGCGGGCTGGGGCGTAAGGAGCCATGCGCTGGGCGGCCAGCGATCCCGTGACCACGTAGCCGAGGTCCGGTTGACTCGCGAGCCGGTCAGCGAGGGCATTCAGTCCTCGTGGCTCGAGGAACATCTGGACGGTGTTGGATTGGGCAAACCCGTAGTCCTGGCTCCACCGTTCGATCAGCGGTCGCCACTCGACGGCGCTGATCGGCCCGTAACGCTGCCGCTTCAGAAGACCGTGCCCTTCGAGGAACTCGACGACACGGTAGGCGGCGCCAGTCGACGCGCCCGACCGTTCGCAGATCTCGCGCACCGTGTACGGCGGCGCGAGGTCGACCAGCGCCCGGACGACGCGAGCGGCGGGCGGCCCCCGCAGCGTGACCCGTGGCCAGCCGGGTCCGCGCCAGGGGTCACGGTCGGTCCCGCGATCCCGCAGGAACAGCGAGGGACGTCCAACCGTGATGAGCACGTTGCCGGTGACGTCGATGTAGCCGGCGCCGGCCGCCGCGATCCGCTCCCGAGTCGCCGGTGCCAGATACCTCGACGCCAGGGGCGCCACGACCTCCTCATCGCCTCCCCGACCCTTCGCTGCTCGCTGCAATGCCTCAAGTGCCATGGGTACGTCGCGGGTGTTGAGCAGCCGTTTGGCCTGGATGAGGACGACCGCCGCCGTTCCGTCGGGAGCGCTCAGGCGAAGCTCGGCCTCGAAACCGGCGTCCGGCGCGGGATTGCGGGCTGTCCCGTGTTCGACGGTCCACGTCGCCGGAATTCGATCCCGCAGCGCGGCGATCGACGCGCGCAGCACGTCCGCCTCCCGGTCCGGAGGCGGATTGTCGAGGAATTCAGATGTTCGGTTGGCAAGGGAACGTGGCATGGGACCACCTCATCTTATGCGAGATTTTGGGAATGTCCGGGTTGACAAACCCAAAACCGAGAAGGGCGCTATGATGTTGGAATGCCAACTTGGCCGATTATTTGCGGGCATTGCGGTCAACACGTCTCCGCCGACGTGGTTTCTGGATGGCCCTCCAACAATGTCGGCAGCGCCCCGGCCGTCACGCTTTGGCTCAAGTGCCCGAACGCTGAGTGTGAAGAGGGCAGCGTGAAGCTGAGGGATGGTTCGGTATACCCGTCTGCTCCCGCTGGGCGCACTGTCGCGGGACTATCTGATGATGTCGCCGGGGCGTGGCGAGAGGCCCGGATTGCACACAATGTTGGTGCCTACACAGCCGCCGAAATGATGTTCCGGAAGATCCTCATGTACGTCGCCGTCGACAAGGCCGGTAGTAAGGAGGGCGAGAGTTTCGAGTCCTACGTGAACGACTTGGAAGCCAACAGATATCTCACCCCTGGCTTGAAAGACGTAGTTGACCAGGTGAGACAACGCGGGAACGGGGCAACTCACGAGTTGCCCTCTTCGGATGAGAAAGATTCACTTCAGACGATGGCGATCGTGGAATACCTGCTGATGAGCCTCTATGAACTGCCCGGACTGATCAAACCGGCGACTACTCCGTAGCCTCCCGGTCCTCGTCCTCCGGGTTCTCCCCGGTCTCCATCTAATGGGTTGCCAGGCCCAAGCGTTTATAGCCTGGGGGCTAACGTGATGGCATGCCCGGAAAGCCCTGGATAGAGCCAGCCGTTCCGCCGCCCGCTCTTTCCAACCAGAGCGTGGCGCTCAAGCGCGGCCATCCGGTTTCGACAGCGTTCTTGGATGAGAGTGGAATCATCTCGGCCGACCGCTATTTCAGTATTGGATTGGTGAAATCGGATCGGGCGCCCCAATTGCTCCGCGCGATACACAAGTTTCGAGACCAGCATCACTGGTACGAAGAAATCAAGTGGTATGACATCACGCGGGATTCGGTCCCCATTTACAAACAGATCATTGATGTTTGCTTCGCCGATCCTGCGCTGCTCGAATTCTGGTGCTTTGTGGCCGATCGGTCAGTGGCGGACCCGATCGCCCGTTTCGGGACTCAATGGGATGCCTACGGAAAGCTGGCAGAGCAACTGGTCGTCGCCTCCATGCATCCGGACGAGTTGGTGGCGATCATGGCTGACAACTACTCCACTCCTGATCACATTCTGTTCGAAGAAGACCTCCGGGCTGCGGTGAATCGACGGTTGAGACGGTTGGCAGCCGTTTCGGTCGTCCGATTGGATTCGCGTTCCAGCGATGGCCTCCAGATAGCCGACCTGTTGACCTCCGCGGTCACCTTCGAGTTTCGACAAGCGGCGGGCTTGGCGAGTGCTAAGAGCCCGAAGGGGCAGATAGCTGCCTACATTAGGAAGTCTCTGGGATGTCGTTCGTGCATAAATGGCTGGCGGAATACGCGCCACAGCATTGCGATCTACAATTCAGGACTGCCGTTAACTCCCTGATCACGAACGCTTTTGTCAAATGGATTGGACGATTTGGCTGAAACAGTTATCATGGTTGCGTCGGGTGTGGGCCTCTGGCCTGTAGCCCGTGGATTTAGAGTAACCCCGGCTTCGGCCGGGGTTACTCAATTCTTGGACTTGTTCACTACGGTCTCGTCCTCGTCACCTGGACCGGTCTCCATGATGAGCTTGATCGCCTCGTCCGGTGGTAGGTCGATCTTCACCCGTTCGTCCCGTTCCTCTGGAGTGGGGTGGTGCTGGTTGCGTGGCATCGCTCTCCAGTCTACGACCAGGTACAATGGGTGGAGCACTCGGGGATTGGACCCGACACCGGCTACTTCACAAGGCAGCGGTGATCAACCAAGATGTGCCCCGTAAAGGGGTGCCCCCCTGGACCGGCGAAGGTCAGCCCTTGCAGACGGCCCAGCCCACTAAAGGTCCAGGGGGGCGACCTATTTTTTCATGGCGTTGACACCTCAGTCCCGTCGATGAACGGAGAAGGTGACGCCAGGGGCGGCGATCCGATGGGGACCGAGAAATCGAGAACGGCGCTGAATGCCTGGACGAAGGAGTCACGGCGTTCCTGAGTCCACGATTCACCGTTTTGGGGGATCTGACGGAGAAGACCGACCAGACCTTGCGGCAATCCGTCCAGGGAACCAGTGGTGGGGGCGGTCACTTTCCTAACTTGTATCGACGGGATTCGAGCGGTAGCGGAATGTTGAGCCGTAGCAGGGCGTGGCTTGCGGGGGCTCGTAGAGGCTGATCGTTCCGCTGTAGGAACTGGCAACCCCGCGTACTTCCACAATCCTATAAGGAGGCTCGCCATCGCCCGCTTTTGGCTGGCGGGCTGATAAGTGCGGAAAGCCTCAGCGATCTTCTCCTGTGATTCCGTACTCGGATCGGCGTATTGAAGTACATCTGCGTATACCCCACGAAGCCACTCTTGAAGGCGACTCCGGTATTCGTCATCACCTCTCGCTAACCTAAAGTCTTCAAACTGTTGGGTGGGCTTTGCGTCATCGTCCAGGAGGCCCAGTTGCTTGAAGCTATTCAATGTGCGGCTTGCCAGGCTTTCTGCAACACCACCACGGATGATCGAATCAGCGGTGAGCGGCCCGGACGAGCCACGGTCACGGTGTCCATCCAATACTGATATCGCTGCGAGTGCTGTAGTGTAGGGAGCTGGGCCATGCGGCTGTAGCGTCATAATGATCCTCCTTGTGATTACACACTACCACAACCACCTCTACCACGATTCGTTATTACTACAATTACGCGAAACTTCCTTGTGACCAGGGGTGACTCATGTCAGGATTGTGTAGAAGAAGGCTGATTCTCACAGGAGACCCCCATGCCCCTAAGCCCATGCGAGCCGGATCTCAACGAATCATCTGTTGGCTGGCTAGCGAGCAGCCCTCCTGACTACCCGTATCGAATCGGAGTAGTTGGGCGGGGTCCGGACGATGCAAAACGCCGCTTCCAGGACGCCGTTGCCGCCTGGGGAGAACTCCATGACCGCGGCACCAACGAAGACTGACACTCAGTCCCTGTTGGTCAGTGGCTTGTAGCTCAACCGGCGACCGGCAGCCTGGTCGACCAGTGTCTGCAACCGCACACCGTCATCCAACTTGCAGGTCGTGTACCGGAAGGCGAACTCATTGACGTAGCGGTGCAGGTGGTCTGGGCTGACGTGGTGGTGGGTCCCGTCGATCGACCGCTTCAGTTGGCTGAAGAATCCCTCTGCGTGGTTGCTGGTGACGTTGCCCCGGACGTACTCCTTCTTGCTGTGGTTGACGGTCTCATGGGCTTGGAAGTGCTGGCCCGTCTGTGGGTACACGGATGACTCGTCGGTGTGAAGGACGCTATTCGCCATGTCCACGTGGCTGCCCAGGAACTTGCCGATGTTGCCCTTGTTGACCGAGGTCACCACCTCTGTGCGGACCTCGCCGGTCTCCTTATTGACCAGGGCGAGCACGGGGGTCTTCTTCGTCTTCTGATTGGGGCGTCCCGAACCGGAGACAAGCACCTCTGGCTTGGCTTCGGGCTTCCAGTGGTGGTCGTTGATGGGATCACCACCGATCCACGCCTCATCGGCGATGATCGTTCCCCGCAATACCCCCGGCCAATGGGTCGCGCTTCATCGCCTCACGCAGGCGGTGGAGCATGAACCACGCGGTCTCTGGCGTGACACCGTGCATCCGCTCGACCTCACGGGCGCTGATCCCGTTCTTAGCGCTGCACATCTGCACCATGACCATGAGCCAGATGGACAATGACACCTTGGTGCCGTGGAAGATGGTCCCAGTAATGACGCTGAACTGCTTGCGGCACGATGCGCACTTCCACACCCGGCGCTGGCTCATCGTCTTCTTTGGGCCAGTGGCCCGGCTGTTGCCGTTCTTGGGGTTGAGGAAGTACGCCTTGTGGTTGCCACAGTGCGGGCAGACAACACCGTCAGCCCAACGCAGCTTCTCCATGAGTGCGTAGGCATCTGCCTCGGTATCGACGTGCTTGCGAATCTCCGTCAGGTTCAACTTCACAAACCCAAGTTACGTCTAGAGCGTGGGTTTGTCAACCCGCACATTGCCGAGATTTTTCGATAATACCGCTGTTCCGCTGGCAGCGGACCATACGTATTTTGGCTAATACGCGGCTAGGCGGCTCGGGATCGCGAGTGACCGCACAGGGACCCCACCATCACGTCACAGCCCCTGCGTACGATCACAGTGTGCCGATCGTCGGCCTGGCCGAGCCTTGAGAAGGGTTGAACTGAATGTCAAATAGAGACTTGAGCGAAGGTGGGAGGACTACCTCGCACCCGACACGCCGGCAGAAGAGCGATTCATTGGGGACGTCCGATCAGCGCTGCATCGCTTCCAGGCTCGGTAGGCGCGCTGGATCATCCATCGTGACACCCGATCTGCGGCGGTTGCCAATCTTAGTACTGGGCGACTATCGCCTGCGTCCGTGACGCAAGTACCCTGCGCGCAATCTCAACACACCGGCCTGCCCACTCCACAGCCTGGCGAACCGTGCCAGGAGCAATGTCAGACGGGTCGTACTCGGCCTTCGGCTTGAGTGCCACCAGTCGGGAAAGGTCTTTGGCCAGAGCGACGCCATCATCGCCTGATGCCTTCAGCAATTCCACGGCCTTGCTGTGGGCTTCGCTGGCAGATCGCTGACCCGACCGAATGCCGGACACGAGATCGCTCGCGTTGATGGCAGCATGGACGGCGGAGCTCGTGGCGGCGATCATCCGCCTTTGGCCGAGATCGTCCTTCGCTGAGGCCAAGAACTCCTCCGCCTTGCCGAGGTACTGCTTTGCCTGAGCGATCGTGACAGGCTTGGTCCTTGATGGCTGTTTAGGCAACGTGGTGTGCCTTCTGCTCGTTGACTTGCAGCTCTTGGAGCGTCTTCCCGAAGACGACGATGCCTTCTCGGCGGATGTCCTGCCATACGGGGCGGCGTGATCGGAGTCGCAAACTGACGTCGAACTCATCGACTTCCATGACTTCGACCTCGTTACCAGTCAGCCGTCGTGCCGATCGACGCCACTCGTCCAGTCCCTCGGACCACTCAAAACTGGCGTCGACGCAACTTCCTCGGACCATGACAATGTCGACGTCACTTTCCCGGCCTGCCTCGCCTCGGGCAAACGACCCGAACACGATGATGCTGACTGGTGGTATCACCATCAACTTCGCCAATTCCCCGAGCTCCGAAAGTACTCGGTCACGGGACCGTGCCAGCGATCGAATGGCACGCGACGCCGCGTTTTCCTCGACAAGCTGGTACACCTTCGATGGTGGAATCTCGGTCCGATCGAGGATTCCCAGCGTGGCCAGTTCCGGAAGGATCCGCGATGTCTGGGCCAGGCTCACGCCCGAGAGCCGGGCGGCGGTGCGAACACTGAGCCCAGCAGTTGTCTCGGCGAAGACGGCCAGGAGCTTGCCTTGGGCTCCAGGGATCACGGCTTCGACGGGTTGGCGGAAGTCCACGGGGTCCACCCTACCCCATTGCACTCATAAATGAAACGACTGTTCGATATATAAGACCCTGCGATCCATACGACTGGACGGGCCGTCACTGACACGCTGCACGTGCAATCCGAAGTGCGTTTGGTTCTGGCTGAAGCGGAAGGTAATGAGGTCGAAGATTTCAAGGCTCACCACAGGAAATCCATCCGACTCCAGGTCCCGAGAGATCCATTGGCCGACGGCGTGGGTCCATCGAGACTAATCACTGCACCGATTCACCAGCCGATCCTCTACCTGCGTCCCATCGGCGGCAGCACCAACCCGGCCTCCAGCGAGTCGGCAGCCTCCTGCGCCTGCGCATTGGTGTTGGCCGTGTACACCCGGAGCGTGACCGACGGGTCGGCGTGCCCGAGCCGGTCGGCGACCGTCTTCGGGTTCAGCCCCGCCGCGAACAGCTGGGTCGCCGTGTAGTGGCGAAGGTCGTGCAGCCGGAAGTCCCACCGATCTGTCGCCGCCAGGTCGGCCCGGGTCGCCTTGGGATTACTTTCACGCAGCTTCACCAGTGCCGGTTCTTCCATCCGGCGGCACAGCCGGTTGAACGCCCGCGTCACCGAGTCCGGATGGATCGGTTCGGCGCCGTCGACGCCCGGGCTGAAGATGTACGCGCTGTCGGGAAGCCTCACCTTCGCCATCTCCGCGTCGGCACTCGCCCGGGCGTGCCGGTCGGCGAGGACTGCCACTGCGTTCTTTC
>PLZF01000070.1 GCA_003152015.1 Acidimicrobiaceae bacterium
TGCCCGTGCTCGACGATGTTCCGGATCGACGCCCCTCACCTGGCCTGGGTCCTGGAGGGCCTGGTAGCCGGAGAAGTCCGCAACCGCATCACCGTGGACGAGGACACTGCCAAGTGGGCGCGGGTGGCTCTCGAGCGGATGCTGGGCACTTTCTGAACTGATGCGGGGCGCTGGCGGTGGGTGGCCCGAGTCACGACCACTCCTGCCTCGACACATTAGACATTTCCGCCTTTCAGCGAATTGATAATGGCGATTCGCTGAGCCGTAGAACTTGTCAGGTGCCCGAGACTGCGGCCAACCGAAGGAACTGTGTCTTCAAAAGGGCGAAGACGCCCCTGTCGGCCAGATAGACGCTTCAGGTCGACCATTGGCGACGCTCCAGGGACACCCGACAGTTCCGGCGTCGAAGCAATTCTGCTCGGGGCGCCGCCGGTCAGCGCCCAGTCGTCACCTTTGGCTTGCTCGCCTTCGATGCTCGAACGGCGCCGGTCTCCTTCGTCGTGCCCGAGCCCCCACCCGAACGCGAGCCGGTTCCCCCGCCGACCCGCTTCGACTTCCCTTTCGACCCGGCCCGCGTGACTCCGACCATCGGGGCCAGCACCTCACCTGTGTAAGTACCCGGTGCCGCCGCCACATCCTCGGGTGTCCCCACGGCCACGATTGACCCGCCCCGGTCGCCTCCTTCGGGCCCGAGGTCGATGATCCAATCGGCACTCTTGATGACGTCGAGGTTGTGCTCGATGACGATAACCGTATTCCCCTGATCCACCAATCGACTCACTACATTGAGCAGTTTACGGACATCGTCAAAATGGAGTCCGGTCGTGGGTTCATCGAGGACGTAGAGGGTATGCCCGGTGGACCGGCGACTGAGCTCCGAGGACAGCTTTACGCGCTGGGCTTCGCCACCCGAAAGTGTGGGGGCCGGCTGCCCCAAACGGATGTAGCCGAGCCCGACGTCTACCAACGTCTGCATGTGGCGGGCGATGGGCGGCTGATGGGTGAAGAAGGACAACGCCTCTTCGCACGAAAGGTCGAGCACGTCGGCGATGGTCTTGCCCCGGAAGGTGACCTCCAGGGTGTCACGGTTGTATCGGGCCCCATGGCATACCTCACACGGCACGTACACATCAGGAAGAAAGTGCATCTCGATCCGGATGGTTCCATCTCCCGAACACGCCTCGCACCGTCCACCTTTTACATTGAACGAGAAGCGCCCGGGGAGATAACCCCTGACCTTCGCCTCTTGCGTAAGACTGAAGAGCTTGCGGATATGGTCAAAGACACCGGTGTAGGTGGCGGGGTTGGACCTCGGGGTCCGTCCGATCGGTGCCTGGTCGACCTCGACCACCTTGTCGATGTGCTCTACACCGCGGATCGTACGGTGGAGTCCGGGTACTGCTTTGGCTCGGTGGACCTGATGAGCCAGCGATCGCAGCAGAATGTCGTTCACCAGGGTCGACTTACCCGACCCTGACACCCCGGTCACTGCCACCAGACAACCCAACGGGAACTCCGCGTCCACATCATGCAGGTTGTGCTCGCGCGCGCCTTCGACCACCAACATCTCACCGCTTCCCGGCCGACGCATCTCCGGGACCGGAATGGTCAAGGCGCCCGACAGATATCGGCCGGTGATCGATTCGGCATTCGACTCAAGGCCGCCGGGCCCGGTCACCGGGCCCGAGTGGACCACCCGGCCGCCGTGTTCCCCGGCGCCGGGACCCACGTCGACGACATGGTCTGCTACCCGAATGGTCTCCTCGTCGTGTTCGACGACGATGACCGTGTTGCCTAGGTCGCGCAGCCGGACGAGTGTTGCGATCAAACGTTGGTTGTCCCGTTGGTGCAAGCCGATAGACGGCTCGTCGAGGACGTAGAGCACACCCACCAGTCCGGAGCCGATCTGGCTGGCCAGTCTGATCCGCTGGGCCTCTCCACCCGAAAGCGTGGTCGCCGATCGTGCCAAGGTCAGATAGTCGAGTCCTACATCGAGGAGGAACTGCATCCGCTCGCGCACTTCGCGGAAGACACGGTCGGCGATCATGTGGTCGCGCTCGGAGAGGTCGAGCGACACCACCATGTCGACGGCACGCCCGATGGGCAGCGAACACAGTTCGAAGATGGAAAGGCCACCCACGGTCACAGCCAACGACTCAGGCTTCAGACGGGCACCGCCGCACTGAGGACACGGAACTTCGCGCAGGTACCCCTCGAGGTTGTCCCGGAGGAAATCTGACTCCGCCTCGGCGTGACGCCGTTGCAACCAGGGGACGATTCCCTCGTACTTGGTGTGGAACGAGCGCTGGCGACCGTATCGATTCCGGTACTTGAGATGCACCTGCTTGGCACCGGCTCCGTACAGGATGAGCTTCTTGTCGGCCTTGGTGAGTTTCTCCCACGGCTCGTCGATCGAAAAGTCGCCCAACTCCGCCGCCGCCTCGACCACCCGGGTGAAGTACTCACTGCGAGCACCCGACCATGGAGCCAGGGCGCCGTCGGACAGCGATTTGGTCGGGTCGGGCACCACTAACGCCGGATCGACCTCGAACTTGGTCCCGAGTCCGACACAGGCGGCACAGGCGCCATAAGGCGAGTTGAACGAGAAGTTCCGGGGCGATGGATCCTCGAAGCTGGTTCCGCAGTGGGTACAGGCCAGATGCTGGCTGAAGGTGATGGCCTCCTCTTCGGTGCCATCGGCATCGACGACCACGATTTCCGCCACCCCTTCGGCCAGGGCCAAGGCCGCCTCGAGTGATTCGGTCAACCGCCGACGTATGTCGTTGCGCCGGATGAGCCGGTCGACCACCACTTCGATGGTGTGCTGTTCGTACCGAGCCAGGTCCACTTCGGACCGGTCGGCCAGTTCCACTGTGTCCCCGTCCACCCGCACCCGAGCGAACCCCTGTTTGGCCAACTCGTCGAGGAGACTGCTGTACTCCCCTTTCCGGCCCCGGACCACCGGAGCCAGCACCAGAAACCGGGTGCCCTCCTCCATGGCCAATATCCGGTCGACGATCTGCTGGGGGCTCTGCCTGGCCACCGGCCTTCCACAGATCGGACAATGGGGTTTCCCGATCCGGGCATAGAGAAGCCGCAGATAGTCGTAGACCTCGGTGACAGTCCCGACAGTCGATCGAGGGTTCCGGGAAGCGGATTTCTGGTCGATGGCGATGGCTGGTGACAGGCCTTCGATGAAGTCGACATCAGGCTTATCCATCTGACCGAGGAATTGGCGGGCATAGGCCGAAAGTGACTCCACATACCGGCGCTGTCCCTCGGCATAGATGGTNNGTGTCGAAGGCCAGCGACGACTTTCCCGACCCGGACAACCCCGTGAAGACGATCAAACGGTCCCGGGGCAGGTCGAGGGACACATCTTGGAGGTTGTGCTCGCGAGCGCCCCGCACCACCAATCGATCAGCCATGGCGGTGAGGATACCGGTGCGGTGCCCCGGTCCAGGCGCTCACACGTCGGCGGGCACGTCGACGTCGGCCGTCTGCCCCGCCGGTACAGCTGAACCATCCACCGGGTCTCGGACCAGAAGGGCCCGGAGCTCGGTCACCTCGTCACGGAGGAGCGCCGCCTCCTCGAAACGCAGTTCCTCGGCGGCCCGCTGCATCTCGAGATCCAGTTGATGGATGAGGCTTGAGAGCTCATCGGCGTCGGGCCCGAGGGCACCCGCCAACTCGGCCGCAACCGCTCGAGGATCGATACCACCGGGACGTCGTTCGGGACGCCGGCCGGAACCAGAACGCCGATTGCGGCCCGAGCCGGGAGCCGACGAGCCACTCCCGTCGCTTCTGACCCGATTGAGGATGTCGGACACCGCTTTGGTGATGGTCTGCGGATCGATTCCGTGCTCTTCGTTGTAGGCGATCTGGCGGGCCCGCCGACGTTGGGTCTCCCCGATTGCTCGGGTCATCGAGTCGGTGACGGTATCGGCGTACATGATCACCCGGCCATCTACGTTGCGGGCGGCTCGCCCCATTGTCTGTATGAGGGATGACGCCGAGCGCAAAAAGCCCTCCTTGTCGGCATCCAGGATTGCCACCAGGGCCACTTCAGGCAGGTCGAGGCCCTCCCGCAGAAGGTTGATTCCGACCAGAACATCGAACACTCCCAGGCGGAGCTCGCGAAGCAGCTCGATGCGGGCCATGGTGTCCACATCGGAATGGAGATACTCGACCCGCACCCCGTGTTCGGCCAGATAGGCAGTCAGGTCTTCCGCCATCTTCTTGGTCAGTGTGGTCACCAACACCCTCGATCCGGCAGCCACCGTGGCGTCGATCCGTTCCCGGAGATCATCGATCTGTCCGGTGGTGGGCCTGATGTCCACTTCGGGGTCGAGGAGGCCGGTGGGTCGGACCACCTGCTCCACCACCTGAGTGCTGTGCTCGAACTCCCAGGGCCCCGGGGTCGCCGACAACATGATGGTCTGTCCGGTGCGCTCGATGAATTCCTCGAAGCGGAGAGGGCGGTTGTCCATGGCGGACGGCAGACGGAAGCCATGGTCGACAAGGGTCTCCTTGCGCGATCGATCTCCGGCGTACTGGCCCCGGAGTTGAGGGACAGCCACGTGGCTCTCGTCCAGCACCACCAGGAAGTCCTTCGGGAAAAAGTCGAGGAGAGTAAACGGTGCCTCGCCCGGTTTCCGTCCGTCGAGATGGCGGCTGTAGTTCTCCACCCCGCTGCATACCCCGGTCTCCGCCAGCATCTCGAGGTCGTACTCGGTTCGCATCCGCAGTCGCTGAGTCTCGAGAAGTTTGCCGTCCTCCTCAAGTTCGCCCAGACGGTCCCGGAGCTCCGATTCGATACCGATGATGGCTTTACGCATCTTTTCGTCGCCGGTGCCGTAATGCGTCTTGGCGAAGACCACCAGCTCTTCGAGGTCCTCACCGATCTCACCGGTCATCACGTCGAAGGGGCGGATCCGTTCGACGGTATCGCCGAAGAATTCGATGCGAACCGCCTGCTCCTCGTAGGCGGCGTGAATCTCAATCGTGTCGCCCCTGGCCCGAAACTGGCCCCGGGTCAGCGTCACATCATTGCGGGTGTACTGGAGCTCGACGAGACTCCTGAGGAGCGAGCGCTGATCGTGGACCTCTCCGGGATGCAGCACCACTATCCGGTTGCGGTACTCCTCTGGGGACCCGAGCCCGTAGATGCACGACACCGACGCCACCACGATGGTGTCGCGATGCGTCAGCAGCGAGGAAGTGGCCGAGTGGCGAAGACGATCGATCTCCTCATTGACCGCACTGTCCTTCTCGATGAAGGTGTCGGTGCGCGGGATGTAGGCCTCGGGTTGGTAATANNGCCTCGGGCTGGTAGTAGTCGTAGTACGAGACGAAATATTCGACCCGGTTGTGGGGGAACAATCCCTTGAGCTCTGCCGCCAGCTGGGCAGCCAGCGATTTGTTGGGCTCGATGATCAGGGTGGGACGCTGCAAGGCCTCGATCGTCCAGGCAATGGTGGCGGTCTTCCCCGAGCCGGTGATCCCCAGCAGGGTCTGGTACCGGTCCCCGCGCTCCACCCCGGCCACCAGGCCACTGATGGCCTGAGGTTGGTCGCCCGAGGGGCGAAACGGGGAGACAACCTCGAAGTCGGGCACGGCGTCGATGGTACCGGGAGGTTACGCCGACTGCGTCCAAGCCTTCAGGTGTTGGCTTCATTCCGCAGCACCACCAGAGCGTCCCATATGCGGGCGACTTCTTCGGCCAGATGTTGCTCGTCACCGGAGTTGTCCACCACCAAGTCGGCGCCCTGCAGCCGGGTCTGGCGATCAATCTGTGATGCGATGCGGGCCTCGGCATCCTCTTTGGACATGCCCCGTATTGTGATCAGTCGATCGAGGGCGGTCTCCATCGGGGTATCCACCACCACCACGGCGGCCAGCGACAGCATCTGGCGATGGACCTCTTTCAGCAGAGGAATATCCAGAATGACGATGTCGTCGGTGGCGGCGAACTCGTCCTTTCGCTGCATCATGGCCACCCCGATGGCCGGGTGGGTGATGGCGTTGAGATCGGCGAGCGCCTCCGGGTCACCAAAGACAATTGCGGCCACGGCCGGACGGTCGATGTTTCCGTCGCCGCCGAGGATCCCGGTGCCGAATCGATCAATCATGGGCTGGTAGGCGGGGCCACCGGGGGCGACCACCTCCCGCGCAATCCGGTCAGCGTCGACCAGGATCGCCCCTTTGGCTACCAACAGGTCACCCACCGTCGATTTTCCCGCCCCGATGCCCCCGGTCAGCCCTACAGTCAGCATGCTGGGTGGCCGTTCAGCCGGCACGACGGGGACGTGACCCCGTGGCAAAGAGGACCATGGTGGTGCTGTCCAACTGGTCGGTCACCGAAAAGTCGTCGGCAGTGATTCCGGTCATGCCACCCGAATCCCCCCGGGCGATCAATTTGTAGGCCACCGGAAGCATCCTGGTATAGGCGGCGATGTACCACGACCGGGGTATGCGGTGCCTCAGCTTCAGGATGTCGAGCCGGAGCACCTTGTTGGCTTTCACCCGGCGGGCGGTGAAGTCAGCCTTCACATGGGGAACGGCATTGAGACCCTGGACTGTTACATCGTGGAAGTAACGCCCGAGGAGGGAACGCAGTTCGGGGGGCTCGAACAGGTGGATGTGAAATGGGTTTTCGAAGTCGGCGGGAGCATTCGGAGTGAGGAAGAAGGCAGTTCCGTCATCGGCCAGCACACGGGCCAACTCGCGGACGTGACTCTCCGGATCGCGGAAATGCTCGATGAGATGCGACGAACATGCCCACTGGAAGCTCCCTTCCGCCAGGCCGAGGGAAAGGGCGTTCATCTGACCCACCGAAAGGCCGGCACCCGCCCAATGGGATCGGGCGAAGGCGACTGCGTCGGCACTGTAGTCAATGCCCACGACCGATCGATCGTCGGACAAGAAACGCGCTGATTCGAAACCTTGCCCACAGCCGACATCGAGCACCGTCCCGGAACCCATGCGTTCGATCACTGTGCGGTAGCCCGCAGCATGCAGGGCCAACAGCGAATCCGGCGTCACGCCTTCCATGGGGCGCTCACCGGTGAGGCGTTTGCTCCGAGTGCCAACCACCTCCGCTGATCCTCTCGTGCCCGGAGCCTGGTTTCCGTCGGTCATTCGGTAGTCCCTCATCTCGGGTCGTGATTTCCCTGGTCAGTCCCTTAACAACCCACTGATCAACCTTGACGCAATCAGGGTGGATTGGTTGTTTACACTACCGATCACTCGTGTCAGATCTCCAACCTTCTCCTTCCGCGCCTACAGGCGCCCACCGAGGCCGGGTGGGCGACGTCTACCGGCAGCTGCGGTCGACAAGCCGGTTGAGGGCCACCGTCGACTACCTGGCCTTGGCCCTACTGGCGTTCATCCCGATGTTGGCATCCCGGCCAGGAGTGGTGACCGACGACACCAAGACCTACCTCTACCTCGACCCGGGTCGCTATGTCCGCCAGGCGGTATCCCTGTGGGATCCCTCTGTGGCGCTCGGAACCGTCACCCACGAGAACATCGGCTACCTGCTCCCGATGGGCCCGTTCTACTGGGCCATGGCCGAACTCCACGTTCATCTGTGGATGGCCCAGCGCCTGTGGATGGGGGTGCTGCTGTTCGCAGCCGGAGCCGGAACCCTGTATCTGTGCCGGACCGTCGGGCTCACCGGTCCGGGACGGTATGTGGCGTCGATTGGGTTCATGTTCACTCCCTACGTGCTGCAGTACGCCGGGAGGATCTCGGCCATTCTGATGCCATGGGCCGGTCTCCCATGGATGGTGGCGTTTGTGATTCTGGCACTCCGACGTGGAGGGTGGAGATACCCGGCCCTGTTCGCCTTGGTAGTTGCCCTGGTGAGCGGGATCAACGCCAGTTCCATCCTCTATGTGGGCATCGCTCCGGCACTGTGGCTTCCCTATTCGGTGCTCATCGCCCGGGATGCCAGCTGGCGAAGAGCCTGGGGGGTGGCATGGAGAATCGGACTCCTCAGTGCCCTGGTCTCCCTGTGGTGGGCGATCGCCCTCCAGGTAGAGGCGGCCTATGGCGTCAACGTCCTCAAATACACCGAGACTGTCCCCGTCACCAGTTCGACTTCGCTGGCCTCGGAGGTGATCCGCGGCCTTGGCTACTGGTACTTCTACGGGTCGGACCGGGTCGGCAGTTGGACCCAGGCGTCAGTGGCGTACACCCAGAACCTGTGGCTGGTGGGTCTCAGCTTTGCGGTTCCGACACTGGCATTTCTGGCCGCGGCATTGGTGAAATGGCACCAACGCGCTTACTTCGTCCTGATGATCGTGGCCGGCATGGTGCTGTCGGTGGGCGCATACCCATTTACCCACCCTTCTGGGATCGGCTCGTTGTTGAAGACTGTGATGGTCGACACCACCGCCGGGTTGGCCATGCGATCCACCGACCGGGCGTCTCCACTGGTCATCCTGGGCATGGCAGTACTTCTGGGTGCCGGGGTGACCGCCGTCGCCCGACGGGTCCGTCGAACGGGGCTGATCATCGGGGCCTTCGTCATCGCCGCCATAGCCGGGGCTTCTACTCCACTCTGGACAGGGGCGATCATTGCCCACGGGTTCACCCAACCGGCAACCCCGCCGACGTACGTGCGCCAGGCTGCCACCACCCTCGACTCCACCCATCCCGGAACACGGGTCTACGCATTGCCCGGCAATGATTTCGCTGCGTATCGGTGGGGCGACACCATCGACACCGTCTATCCGGGGTTGATGACCCGTCCCTTCGCGACCCACGAACAGCAGATCATGGGTTCACTACCCACTGCCGACCTTCTGCACGCGATTGACTCCCCGCTCCAGGATGGGACCCAGGATTGGAACGCGCTGGCTCCGATGGCTGCACTGATGAGCGCTGGTGATGTTCTCGTTGACTACGACCAGGCCTACGAACGATACGGGATTCCGAATCCACAACAGATTGCCCTGGGCCTGGTCGTCACCCCCCCGGGACTCTCGTCCCCCGTGTCGTACGGGAAGCCAGTTCCCAACGTGTCGCCGATTGCCGATCTCGACGAGGCCGCACTGGCTCGGCCGACACATCAACCGTCGACGGCACCGCTGGTGTCCTACACAGTCAGTAACCCCCGACCCATCGTGCGAACCGAATCTCTGGCCCGTCCACTGGTCATCGACGGCAATTCCGCTGGCCTGGTGAACGCGGCGTCGGTGGGTCTCTTGGCCGGGAACCCTGCCATCTTCTACGCCGGAACGCTCGACACCGAGGCGCCGCTGCAGCGGAACATCCTCGGGAATCCTGCCAATCTTGTGGTGACCGACACCAACCTCAAGCAGGCATTCGAATGGACGTCGCTGACCGCCAACACCGGATATACCGAGACGGCCAGCCAGGGTGCCAACACGGCCGATCCCAGGGACGCGCCGCTCAACCTCTTTCCCAAGGCCCCACCGGACGCCCAGACCACCACGGTGTTCAGTGGTGCCTCGTCGGTCACCGCCTCCTCCTACGGCTCATCGTTCACCTACCTTCCCGAGGTGCGTCCGGCCGCCGCCCTCGATGGAGACACCCAGACGGCATGGCTCGACGATTCTTTTGCCTCCCCCACCGGTCAGTGGTGGCAGGTGGTGTTGTCCAAGCCCACGACGGCGCACACGTTGACGTTGGTGCAACCCCAGACCGGCGATCCCGACCGTTGGATCACCAAGGTCACGCTGGCCTTCGACGGGCACCAGTCGATCACCGTCGGTCTTGGCCCGGAATCGCGGTCACCCACCGGGCAGACGATTTCCTTTGCCCCCCGCACCTTTTCCACCCTCCGCATCACCGTCGACGGCTTCGGGCAAGCACCCAATCACACTGCTTCCCAAGCCGACAGTTCGGTGGGACTCGCCGAGGTACGGATTCCCGGTGTCTCCATCAATGAGACGGTCTCCATGCCCCAGGACCTCCTGAGATCAGCAGGGAACTCGTCGATCTCGGATGCCCTCACCTTGCTCATGACCCGGTTGCGGAGTTCAGGTCCCCCTCCCCGGTCTGATACCGAGGCAACCCTGGCTCGCACATTCTGGCTCCCGACCGCACGGGCGTTCACCCTTTCCGGCTCGGCCCGAATCTCTCCCCTGGTGGCCGACGATGAGATCGACCGGTTGGTGGGACGCCCCGGAGCGGATCACACCGGTATCGTTGCCTACTCGAAAGGTCGCCTTCCTGGCGACCTTTCCGCCGGGGCCATCTCGACCCTCGACGATGACCCGGGCACAGTATGGGAACCTGGCTTCGGGGTTGCCCATCAGGCGGGCGAGTGGCTGCAGTACAACGTGCCCGCACCCGTCACCTTCGACCACTTGGACTTGAAGATCGTCGCCGACTCCGAGCATTCGGTCCCGACCTCGATCACGGTGACCGCCGACAGCGGGTCGGAGAACATCACCCTTCCGCCCATTGCCGACAACCGGATCCCTGGCTCTGTGGTGAACGTCCGGGTCTCCCTCCCGACAGCGTTGACCGGCCAGAGTATTCGGGTCACCTTCAATACGGTCCGGATTGAGAATACCGAGAACTACAACTCACAATCTCCTCTGGCCATGCCGATCGGGATAGCCGAGGTGGGCATCCCCGGTCTGGTTGCCCAACCCGTGCCCTCTGCCATCCCTTCCACCTGCCGGAACGACCTGCTGGCGGTCGATGGTGCCCCCATCTGGGTGTCAGTGGCCGGATCGTCGGCGTCCGCACTGGCCCGTGATGTGCTCAGTGTGTCGTTGTGTGGCCCCGATGCGGGCGGGCTGGCCCTCGGTCAGGGAGACCACACCGTCACCTCCGTGCCCGGGCAGATCGCCGGATTCGACATAGACCAACTGGCTCTCAGTTCGGCCGCCGGGGGCGGCACGGCCAACAGTTCCTCGGGGGCGGCGCCTGGCACCCCCACTACCGCTTCCCCCCCCACCACTGCTACCGGACCGTCGATGTCCGTCACCAGCCATACGGCCACCGCCATGCGGCTCAGCATCTCGGGTGTGACGCCCAAAGCGCCCCCGTTCGAACTGGTGATGGGCCAGAGCATCAATGCGGGGTGGGTGGCCACCATCGACGGTCGTACCCTGGGACCACCTGTGTTGATCGACGGCTACGCCAACGGATGGAGAGTGGACCCCGCCACCTTGGAGTCTGCTCTCCACAATGGAACCGTAACGGTGGTGCTCCAATGGGTCCCTCAACGCCGGGTCCTCATCGGTCTGGTGATCTCCGCCTTGTCGATCCTGGCGTGTCTCTTCCTGGCATTTCTCCCCCGCCGTTGGCGCCGGCTTGTCCGTCGTCCCCCCCGGTACTCGTCCGACGGTCACTGGAACCGTCTTCAAAGTATTGTGCGCATGGGGACCTCGACCGGGAAGGCGGACATCAGGGAGGAACGTGTTCAGGTGATGCTCTCCACCGATGACGATGCTCCCCAACTGGTCGTGCCGTTCGGCACCCAAGGCGCTCCGACCTCCTTGCTTGCCTCCATGGGAATTGGCGTGGCGACCGGGGCCGTGGCCGGCATCATCACCCTCCCGGCCACCGGGGCAATTGTGGGTGCGGCCACCATTGCAGCCCTCATGGTTCCGAGAGCCCGGATGTTGCTCGGTATGGCCGCCGCGGCCTGCGTCCTGGCCGCCGGAATCTACGTGGTTGCCCGGCAAGGATCCGCCCACATCCCTGCTGGCGGATCGTGGCCATCTCAATTTAAGCTGGCCAATTCCCTGGCCTGGGCGGGCGTGGTGTTTTTAGGAGCTGACGCCACGGTGGAGGTGGTGCGCCGGTGGCATGCCACTCGCCGTCGCAATCCCACCACCTCTCTCGATTAGCGCCGAGCCACGGCCTCTGATGCCAAGACGGCCAGCGTGCCGCGGGCAGTCGCATCCCATGTGAACTTCGAGGCGTGTTCGAACGCCCCGATCCCCAACCGCTTTCTCAGGATCTCATCGGAGAGGGTGGCATCCAGGGCACCGACCATGCCGTCCAGGTCGTCAAACAACAGCCCCGACCGGTCGTCGATCACCGCGTCCTGGTGGCCGCTGATGCGTGACGCCACGGTGGGTGTGCCGCACGCCCCCGCCTCGGTCACCGTCATACCCCAACCTTCCCGAAGGGAGCTCGACGCCACTACCCATGCGGAGCGATAGAGATCGAGCAAGTCATCCTCTTCGACGTACCCCGGCAAGGAGATCCACGATTCAGCCCCTCGGCGGCGGATGAGGTCCTCGAGCTGCGGACGTTCGTAACCCTCGCCGGCAATCACCGCGACAAGATCTGGGTGGCGGCGTCTCACCCTCACCAGCGCCTCGATCATCAGCTCGAAGCGTTTGACCGGGACCAGGCGCCCCACCGCGACCACCAACGGCGATTCTGATTTCTCCCCGCCGGGCATAAACCGTGATTCGACTCCGGGAGGGCACACCGTGATTCGTTCCGCCGGGATCCCGAGCCAATCGACGATCTCCGCCTTGGATGAGGACGAAAGAGTGACGATCCGGCTCCGGCGGTACATCGGTGGGGCCAGATGGTGTTCGATCCCATACCCCAACTCGGCCAATCCCTTCGGGAGCACCATTTTCCACATATCTGCGTGGACGTGGTGGAGAAACGTCACCCGCGGGCACCGGGCCCAGAGGGGAGAGAAGAACGGCATCCCGTTCCAGACTTCGACCAAGCCATCGCCGGTTCCCAGACGACCGAGAGCGCCCGAGAGCATGGTCCTCGGAAACACCGCGTAACGACCGGCCCGACGGACCACCCGATACCCCTCCCTACGGACCACCGAACGGGCATCGGGTACCGACGAGGTGGTCAGCGTGATATCCAAGCCGCTTTCGGCCCAGGCCGTCAGAATCCGGTGGGCATGGAGTTCTGAACCTCCGGCCTCGGGGTCATCGAAATCGCGCCATGCGACGACATCCACCCTTCGGAGACCCCCAGCCTTGGCGATCTCCGTGAGTGACATGTTTGCGAACGGTCGGAGCCCAGGTTCGTCGAACAGAGAATATTCGGTGAGCCCTCCGGCCACCGGCTCAACCGGGGGGTCTTCGCTGAACTCGAAGCCACCAGCATCGCCGATCGTCGCGCCGTCGTCTCTCATGTCACGCTTCATCGACCACTCTTTCCCTGATCCCCGGTGTCCCGATCGGCCCGCACCATCCCGGAAAGCACGATTGTAATGGCACTCTGTCGCGGCTGCCGGAATTACGCGGATCTCCCCGCTTCAGGCGCGGGCAGGGTCTCATGTGGGGCCCGGATCCGGAACCACCGATTCCCGTGTTCCCGATGATGGATGATCACGAATGCTGCCACCATGGCTGCCGCCAGCCCGGCTTGGACGATCAGATCGGCCCGGGCGGTTGCCGCCGGCTGCCCGTGGGCGCCTGCCACGGATACGACCCCTGCGATGGAACCGATGAGCAGGAGCAGCACGATCCAACGTCGGCCGACACCGAACAAGTAGTTCGTGAGCAGCACCGAGATGCAGAGGAAGATCATCGCCACGACCAGGGAGGCGAACGCCGGGGCAGCCGAGCTGAGTTTGGCCGTGAAGATCAGGGATAGGAACCAAGAGGGAATGAAGAGAGCGATACCGAGGAGCACCAGAGCTGGAACGGCCAGGAAGGTCAAGGTCACGACCAGTTGGCGCACGGCATGTCCCCCTTCGTTCCACCGGATAGTGGCCTCGGGCAAGAGATAGGCGCCGAGAGCCAAGGCGCCGAACACCAGCGCTTTTGAGGCAACAGAGATGGCCGCATAGGCGCCGGCATTCTGGTGGTCCAGTCGGCCCAACAGAATCACGTCGACATTCTGAAGGAGCCCGAGGAGCGCCAGTCCGATGAACGCCGCGGAGACGTCAGCGATCAACACTCGTCGAACTGCCTCGCTCGAACCCGGGGCCCGGTCCCGAACCGAAGACTCATCCACATCTGCCCCGGCGGCGAGGGTGTCGGCCGGGATCGGGGCAGACGTGGAAACCGAAGCAGATATGGAGGTGGAGGCCGGCCAGGCCCGGGAGGCCAACCACCGGGCATGGACGGTGGCCACCAGCTCGCTGACAAAAATGCCGAGCGCATACCCCGACACTCCCATGCCGATCGCCACGAATCCGATCACGCAGACCGCCTTCACCGATCCCTCCATCAATAAATTGACGGCCAACGCTCGGTAGTCGCGGTGAGCCTGAAGCAGTCCGCGGTCGACGCTCAGGAGGATCCAGACCCCCGAAGCCGCCAGAATCGTCAGGACCCCCTGGTCGTTGGGCAAGGACAATTCGCGGGCGATCCACCCTTGGAGAATCCAGACGATAACTATTTCGAGAGCGAGGGCGGCGAGCACGATGCGGTGCACGCTCGCCACCCACCGATGCACCCGGTCGCCGTGTCCGATCTTCCGTAGAGCCGTCACTCTCCGCACCACGCCCACCAGCACTGCCGATCCCGGCATGGAAAGGATGAAAAAGAGGCCTAACAACTGGGCGATGGCACCATAGGACCGTGCGGTGACCAGATGAGCCACCATCACCACAACCAGGGCACTGCCGGCATTGACCACCAACCCGGCAACCGCCACCGGACTGGCTTGGGCGACCCCGCTCCGGAACGATTCGGCACTGGGACCTCCGGCCGCGCCCGGAGTGTCATGGGGGAGCGAAATGATCGATCCCCCACTCACCCCGATGCCGACAGCCGGGGCCAGCAACCCTGATTCGGATACCGGTTCGACGGCTAGGCCGATCTCACCGAGGATCGCATCCAGGGAGGGCGAGGAGTGCCCGTCCCGCTCGGCGTGTGCGCCGCCGTCATTGGGTCCGACAGCACCAATGGCGGGCCTATTCGCCGTCACTCCGAAGCTCCTGTCGCACCCCAGATCAATGGGGAGCCATCACGAGGAGGGGGCTTCCCCGGCATGCGTCGGCGAACGGGGTAGGACCGGCGCATCCCGTCCGGTTCCTCGGGCATCGACGTCCGACCCCGTTCGGTTCCGGACGTCTTTCACCTCGTGGTATTCCTCTTCCACATTGACCGACCAGATGTCGTGATGCGCCCCGTGAATGTTTTCTACCGTCAACATGGCCGTGTACATCGAGTGGTCCTGGTTGTTGTATTTGTGCATGCCGTTCCGACCCACCGGGTGGACGTTGGGCGCGTTGGCCTCGAACCAGCGACGAAGTACATCGACATTGTCTCGATAGACGTCGTCATAGACGGGATACGCCTTGGGCATTCGCACCACGTACCCGGCTTCGACGTCGGATGCATCGACCAGTCCGATGGCGGCCAACTCTTTGGTACCCAACGCCACCAGCTCGTCGTCGCTGCTCGTCCAGAGGTCATCTCCCTCGAACACGAAATACTCCATACCCAAACAGGTGCGGCCATCTTTGACCAGAAACGGGGACCATGATCCGAAGTTCTGGATGCGCCCGACTCTCACGTCAGGAGCGTGGATATAGATCCAGTTGTCGGGAAATCCCCGGTTTTCGGGGATCACCAGTGCCACCGTCAGGAAATCCCGGTAATGAAGGTCGGAGGCGGCGGCGAGCACCTCGTCGGGTACGGGTGGGTCGACAATCTGGGCCAGTTCAGTAAAGGGCATTGACGAAATCACGTGCGATGCCGGCACTCGGGTGGTGGACCCATCCGACGTGACGGTGGCTGCCACCGCGTTGCCGTCCTCCACATGAACGGCGGTGACCTTGGTCTCCATCCGAACCTCTCCACCCTGGGCAATGACCTGTTCGGCACACCGTTCCCACATCATGCCGGGACCGAACTTCGGATATTCGAATTCCTCGATGAGGCTGGTCACCTGTTTCGACTTGTTCCGGCGTTTGCCGGCCACCGATGCCCGAATCGGCTCCCACACCGCATTCCACATCGACATTCCCTTGATGCGTTGCGCACCCCAGTCTGCCGAGATCTCCGAGGCGGAGACTCCCCAGACCTTTTCGTTGTAGGTCTTGAAGAAGTGCCGATACAGGCGCCATCCGTAGTTGGAGACGATGTATCCCTCAAGGGTTGATAGATCCTTTGGCGGTCGGATCCGGACCCACAGAAACGAAAGACCGCACCGAAATGCCTCGACGAGTCCGAGGTTCGAAAGCGCGTTCGTCAATTTGATCGGGTAGTCGTAATACTTGCCGCCGTAGAAGATCCGGCTCATCCGGGGGCGCAGGAGAAAGTCCTCGGGCGGGAGAATCTGGTGCCAGAACTCCGCCACCGGTGTCACCTTGGTGAAGAAACGGTGACCACCGATATCGAATCTCCACCCATCCCGTTCAACTGTTCGACTGATACCTCCCACTACCGAATCAGCCTCCACCACAATGACCGGATCGCCCGACATCACCAGTTCATAGGCCGCCGTCAGGCCGGCAGGACCCGCGCCGATGACGACGACCGGATCAGGAAGAGAAGCGTGCGGACCGGCGGTGTCTATCCCGGTTGCGCTGTCCTTCGATGGTCCCACTAGGTGCAATCCGTTCCTTCTGATAAACGCCCGTTCGCGTCGGTGTGGCATCTGGATTTGTGGTGACCCAGGCTCACACCTGACGTAGTTCCCCCGGAAACAGTACCTTCTCCTCCTCAGTCCAAGTGCAGGGGTACAACCGAGCAGTCAGGGGACCGAAACGCCCAGGAAGGCGAGAAATGAGTACCCGACCATGCCCAGGGCCGCCAGCGCCAAGACGATGCGTTCCACACCCCGTCGGGAAGTCAGGGTTGAGGCCGCAATCACCAGAGGGAACCCGCTCAGCGCGTACCGTTCGAACGAATCGAGATTGGAGGAGGCGACCGACACCACCAGGATGCCGGCGGCAAACAAGCCGTAGGACAGCGGGAGTCGACGAAACGCCACCACCAGCAGCACCACACAGAGAACCACCCACGGAATGTGGAGGGCACTCCCCAGGTGGTGGCCGTGGAACACCGCCACCAGATTGCTGCCCATCGACGCCAACGGTGAGGTGATCACCCCCCGATGCCCGGCCTGGTCTTGTACCCGGAACGGCAACAGCGGGTCCCCGAATGAGGCGTTGACCCAGGTCAGATAGGCGGCCATGCCAACCACCGGGGCCACTGCCGCAGCAAGCCGAGAGACCACAGCAGGGGCGGCGGAAGCCGGAACGCCGGCCGATCCCTCCGATCTGCTGGCGCGGAACACCTCGATCACCACGGGAATGATGAGGAGCAGTCCGATCGGACGCACCGCGCCGGCAACCACTCCGGCTGCCGCCGCCCACCACCACCGACCAGTGCGGATGGCCAGAAACGTCACCGTCGTGCAGAGCAACAGGGCTCCCTCGGCATACCCCATCACCAGGGTGAAGGCCGGTGGGGCGAGGGCCAGCAGCCATACGCTGCGCCGAGCCAGATCCCTGTCGCCGAACTCGCGCTCGACCAGAATCCACAAGACCGCCATCGCCGCCAGGGCACAGAGGCTCGACAAGATGATCAATCCGGTGCCCGGACTCATGCCCGGAATCCACCCGAGCAGGCGCCCGGCCACGGGAAAGGCCGGAAAGAACCGGAGTGACTGCTCGCCTGATGCCGCGTACCCATGGGTGGCGATCGACTGATACCAGCCGGCGTCCCATCCCAGCAACCCTTGGTGGACCCGTAGCGCTGCACCTGGGTTCCCGGGGCGCACCCGGCCGACGATGTGATGGGCGATGATCAATACCGCCACCACCACCACCCGGGCCGTCGCCCACGCCGGGAGCACCAGAACCACGGCCCGGGCGAATCGACCAAGATGGGGCATCTCCGCCGGCATCGAAGGGTCGGCCAGAGATCCGTGGGGAAATCGTGTCTCTCGGCTCACCTGACGGTCAGGATTTCATCGGGACGAACTGATACAGATACATGGGTTGGTAGAACTGGGCATTGTTCCCCACCACCAGACCGTGGACCTGGTACCGGGGATCGTTCTGCAACGTGTTGACGATCTGTTCGCATTTGGACCCCAACGACTGGTACCCGGGCGCCCACACCACAAAGATCTGACGACTCGAACCGGCCATGGCTTCGACCTGAGCCGCGAATGAGGCCGGTGATCCGGAATGGGTGGCTTTGGCGTAGTCGACCCAGTTGACGAAGGTCGGGCCCGTGCCCCGAGGATAGGTAATCTGCCGGTACCGGCCACCTGGCAAAAGCCTGTCGACGGCCGGACCGAGCTGGTCGGGGCAGTAGGCGACAATATCGCCGGAATGCGCCCTGGTACTTATGGCCGCGGCGACTTTTCCGGCCTGTGTCCGATTTGTGGTGATATTCGCAAACGAGGCGACCAGACCCGAAATGATGGCGATGGCCAGAATGGTGGTCCTCACCCGTCGGTCGAGGAACGTGTTCAGCCCAATGGCAACCAGCAGAACCAACGGCACAAACACCACTGACGCGTAACGGGCGTCAAAGGCACTGTTGGACAGGAAGCCACCGACGATGGCAGCCGCCAACGTGCCCACCACGATCACCGCCAGTGGTCGGCCGAGGGGACGGGTTCTGATGTCCAGTTCGATATGGCGTCGATCGGTGGCGAGCCCGAACAGGCCGAGCCCGATGAGGGCGAAGTAGATGAGCGCCAGGGCGCGGCCTTGGTTGGAGCCGCCGCCGGCAAAGGACGCCACCGCGTTCACCATGGCGGCAAAGTTGGCGGGGGTGGCCCACGGAGTGCCGGTGTGTGCCGACTGGTAGAGGAAAATCGGGACCCATGGGGCGAAACTCAGACCGCCGATGGTCATGGCCATCAGGCCCAGTCGCGAGGGGCGTCGCCATTGTGGGCGTCCGCGCCACGCCTGCCACCCCAACCAGAGAAACGTGGTGCCGAGAAGGTAGAACGACCAATAGTGGCTGTAGAAGAGAAGCCCCGTGATCCCAGCCACCGCCACCAGGTTGCCCGGTCGGGGCCGGTCCAATACCCGGTGAAGCGCCAGGAACCCGAGCACCGTCAACAGTGTCACCAAGGCGTACATGCGGGTCTCGGTGTCGTAGTGAACAGCAAAAGGCGACGTGGCGACCAACAGCATGGCCGCCCACCCGACAGTGCGGCCCCCCATCCGGCGTCCGGCCAGCCACACCAGCGGAACCGTGACCACCCCGATCACCCCTGACAAGGACCTGACGGCCAGGTCCGAAGTCCCGAAGAACCCCATCCACACGTGCAGAAGCACATAGAACACTGGCGGCGCGCCGTCTCTCTTCAGATACGACGGGAGTGCGTGCAGCGGCTGCCTGGCGATGTTTACGGTCAGTGCCTCGTCGAGCCATAGATCGGAACGGGTCCAAAACCGAAGAACCAAAGCCGCCACGAGGATGACCACCGTCGCCACGCCGAGCCAGATGGTGACGCCCCGCCCAAATGACCTTTCTCGTTGCTGCACCCCGTCGGTTGTCCAGGTATCCGGGGCAGGGATGTCCATCCCGACCTGAGTCGACCCGTGAAGCCCTGAACCATCGGTTGGCGCATCCGTTTCGGGCGGGGACGCCGGCGCGGTCCCGTTCGAAACCATATCCATGGCCAGCATGGTACCCAGGACCGACCCCCAGGTGGATTCGTGACCTTTCGCCGCACTTTCAGCCATGATGGCCTCCACACCACAGGTCCCGAGCAGTAGCCTCCCCACCAGCCGGTGCCACGTGTGCCAGTGTTCGGCAGTGCCACGCGTGGGTACGGAGGACAGGAACGTGAAGGGGGAAAGCAGTGACAACGTCTAATCCGATCAGTCGCCGGGTGTTTTTGTCTCGGGGGGCAGCAACCGGTGGGGTCATTCTGGTCGGGGCCGGCGCATCGGCCGGGTTGGCCGGTTGTTCGTCAGGTTCTTCGGGATCGAGTACGTCCACCGGTGCCAACAAGGGTGGCAAGGCAGGGGTCTCTACGGGAACACCCAAGCGGGGTGGCAAGGCGGTCATCGGGACCACTGCCGATATCGACGGGTTTTTCCCCCCGACCAATCACTGGGACAACAACGGTTTTCTCTATGCCAATACCATCTACGACCCGCTGACCGCGGTGGCGGCCGATGGTTCGATCAAACCGTATCTGGCCGAAACCATCACCCCTAATTCGACGTACACCACCTGGACCCTGAAGCTCCGCTCCGGCATCACCTTCCACGACGGATCGGCCCTGACTGCGGCGGTGGTCAAGGCCAACTTCGACGCCCTGAAAGCGTCAGCGCTGACGGGGATCGCCTTAGAACAGGTCACTTCGGTCACCATCACCGATCCGCTGACGGTCGTCTACAACTTCGCCGATCCCTACGTGGCGCTTCCCGCGTCCCTCGCCACCCAGGTTGGCTATGTGGTGGGCCAAGCCATGCTCGACGCCGCATCCAAATCGCCGATGACGCCTCCCCACCCGATCGGTACCGGCCCGTTCATCTACGACAACTGGCAGCCCAACGACCACTTCACCGCGACCCGGAATCCTCGCTACTGGCGAAGCGGGTTTCCTCACCTCGATTCGATCACCTTCCGGCCCATCCCCGACACCACCCAACGGGAGGCGACCCTCAAGACCGGAGGCGTCGATCTGATCCTGTCGGCCGACCCGGTCACCGTGAATCACTTCACCGGGCAGTCCCCCTACCAGGTGGTCGACAGTTTGTCCGACACCACCGGCGAGCCCGATGTGGACTTCATCATCTTGAACTGTGCCAGCCCGCCGACCAACGACCTCCGGGTTCGCCAGGCACTGGCCAAGGCCACCGACCGGGCCCAGGTCGTAAAGCTCTTCGGCGGCGGGCTCTCCCAGCCGGCCAATGGGCTCTTCCCCAAGGGGTCCAAGTACTACAGCGATACCGGCTATCCAGCCTTCGACCCTACGGCGGCCAAGACATTGGTTTCCGCCTACAAACAAGAACACGGCACGCCAACCATCGAACTGGTCACCGTCCCCGACTCACGCGACATCAAGGTGACTCAGGTACTCCAGCAGATGTGGGAGGCGGTCGGTTTCAACATCAGCGTCAAGACCGTCGAACAGGCCGAGCTCATCTCCAACGTGGTGACGGGGAACTTTCAGGCATACACCTTTCAGCAGTACGCCTCCCCCGATCCTGATCTCAACTACGTGTGGTGGAGTACCACTACGGTGGCCCCTCCGGGACAGATCGCTCTGAATTTCTCCCGCAACTCAGATCCGCAGATCGAGACCGCCTTACTGTCGGGACGCAGGAGTCCTGACCCGGCCACCCGGGTCAAGGCCTATCAAACCGTGAACGAACGGCTGGCCCAGGACCTCCCCTACGTCTGGCTGGGCCAGACTGTCTGGTCGGAGGTTGGCGATGCTCGGATCCAGAACTTCGCCAATCCGATACTTCCCGACGGCTCCCCGGGTCAGCCGTTCGACAACGGCATCTTCTTTCCCACCCAGATCTGGATGGCCGGGTAAGCGGCCGGATATCCGGTCGCCTTCGATAGATCTATGCTCAGCTACCTCCTCAAACGACTCGCACAGTTGGTTGTCGTCGCCTTCATTATTTCGGTGTTGGTGTTCTTGTTGGTCCACCTCTTGCCCGGTGACCCGACCGTCTCCATCCTCGGTGGCAACGTCACTGCCGCCAATCGGCAGATCCTCCTGCACGAACTGGGTCTCAACACACCGCTCTACCACCAGTACTGGATCTGGCTGATCCACGCCCTCCACGGAAATCTCGGGCAGTCGTACCTCACCCACGAGACAGTGGGGCACGTCATCGCCACGGGGTTTCCGATCGATGTCGAACTCATCATCATTTCCCAGGTGGTGGCGTTCGCGGTGGCCATCCCGGTGGCGCTCATCACCTCTCGTCGACCCAACCGGCCTCTCGACAACATCGCTACCACCGGGACGTTCGGGTTGCTTGCCCTTCCCCCGTTTTTGATAGCGCCAATACTGGTTGCCATCTTTGCCGTCGGCCTCCACTGGTTTCCCGCCACCGGGTACGTACCCTTCAGCCAGAACCCGGCCTCAAACCTCCACGACATGATCCTCCCCGGACTGGCCCTGACCGCCGGATCGATAGCTGTCTATTACCGATTACTCCGCTCTGATCTGATCATGACCCTGCAGGAAGATTTCATCACCATGGCCAGGTCCAAGGGTCTCTCCAACCGGCGGATCATGATGCGTCAAGCGTTCCGGCCCTCCACCTTCTCGCTGCTGGCTGTGGCCGGCGTCAACATCGGCGCCCTGCTGGCCGGCACGTTTATCGTCGAATACCTCTTCGCCATGGACGGCTTGGGATACTCCATCGTCCAAGCCGTGCAGCAACGGGACTATCTGTTGGTCCAGGGCATCGCGCTGGTGGTGGCCATCGCCTATGTCGTGCTGCAATTCATCATCGACTTCCTGTTCACGGTGGTCGATCCACGAGTGACACGGGAGTGATACATGGCTGCTGAGCGCAACATTCGCTCCGCCGGCGTAGGCGGCGGCCTCACCAATGCATTTCCGGGCCAGGCCGCAGCCGATGAGGTTCTGGCGGCTGCTCAGGTCGAGCTCGTCGGAGGGGACGACATCCTGGCCAAACGACCTCTGGGCGCACTGTTCTGGTTCGCCCTTGTCTGGGTGGCTCTGGTGGCCATCCTTGCCATCATCGCCAACTGGCTACCTCTCCCCAACCCGAACCATCAGAACTATGCCGCCATCAATGCCTCCCCCGGGATTCACCACATTCTGGGCACTGACGACCTCGGACGCGACCTCCTCAGTCGGATCATCTTCGGTGCCCGGGTGTCCTTGGTGGTGGGTTTTGCATCCGTCGCCATCGGCATCGTCATCGGCGGCACCCTCGGGCTCATCTCGGGATTCAAAGGCGGCCGGCTCGACATCGCGCTCAATGCCGGCTCATTCGTCATCCTGGCCTTCCCGGCCATCGTGGCGGTCATCGCCATCGTGGCTTTCTGGGGCCAGACCCTGGCGAAGATCACCATCATCATCGGCGTCGGCACCATCCCGATCATGTTCCGGGTGGTACGTGCCTCGTCGCTGGCATTTGTCAATCGCGACTTCGTCATAGCGGCGCGTACTTTGGGCGCCACCAGCACCAGAATCGTCTTCCGGGAGATCCTCCCCAACGTCATACCGGCTGCAGTCTCCTTCGGCCTGATCACCGTGGCCGGCGTCATCGTGCTCGAGGGATCGTTGGCCTTCCTCGGCCTTTCCGTTGCCCTTCCCACTCCTTCGTGGGGGAATCTGATCTCCGAGGGAACCGCCAATGGAAACCTGAGTATCAACCCGTACATCCTGATGTGGCCGGCTCTCGCCATGTTCTTGTTGCTGCTGTCCATCAACCTCATCGGGGATCGTTTGCGTCAACGGTTCGATATTCGGGAGGGCCTGCTGTGAGCTCTCGCCGTTCGGGGAGACCTGCCGACAGGACCCTCGAGTTCCTCGACGTCACCGACTTGGCTGATCCGTTGTTGGTGGTGAAGGATCTACACACGTCGTTTCGCACCGGCCGTGGCACGGTGCACGCGGTCGATGGAGTGTCACTCACCGTCGGCCGGGGAAAGACGCTTGGCGTAGTTGGTGAGTCCGGTTCGGGAAAGACGGTTCTGGCCCGGTCGATCATGGGACTCCTCCCGACCCGAGATGTCATCCGTAGCGGAACCGTGCAGTTCGCCGGTCATGAGATGACCACCATGGCCCCGGCCCAGCTCCGCCAGGTGTGGGGGGCCCAGATGAGCATGATTTTCCAGGACCCGATGACCGCCCTCAACCCGGTGGTCAGAATCGGTAGGCAGATCACCGATTCACTCCGCCTTCACCTGCACATGGATCGCAAAGAGGCCAATGCCACCGCGGTCGAGCTCCTTCGTTCAGTGGGTATTCCCTCCCCCGAAGAACGGGTGCGTTGGTACCCGTTCCAACTCTCGGGGGGCATGCGCCAACGGGTCATGATCGCCATCGCCCTGGCTTGCGGACCCCGCCTGGTCTTGGCTGACGAACCCACCACCGGGCTCGATGTGTCAGTGCAGGCACAGATCCTCGACCTGCTCGAAGCAATGCAGAGCGAACGCCATATGGCGGTCGTTCTGGTTACGCACGACCTCGGGGTGGTGGCCAAACGCGCCGATGAGATTGCCGTCATGTATGCCGGGCGCATCGTCGAACGAGCCCCGACCCGCACCCTGTTTGCCCACACCCACATGCCGTACACACGGGCGCTGATGGACTCCATTCCCCGGTTGGCCAACCCGAGCGGGACCCGACTCCAGGCCATAGGAGGAAGACCCCCTGACCTGATCCATCCTCCGAAGGGTTGTCGATTCGCACCCCGGTGTCCCTACGCCCAGGACAAGTGCCGCGAGTCCGATCCCCCACTGCGGACAGCCGCATCGTCCGACCACGTCTTTGCCTGCTGGTTCCCGTTGGTGGACAGGGTGTCGGCCGATGGTTCCGCCACAAGTTCAGCTTCGGCGGTCGATAGGGAGGCGCCGTCATCATGACAGACCCACTGACAGACCCACCGGCCGGCGGATCAGTCGACCCATCGACGCCGAACACCGTGCTTCAGGTGGAGAACCTGGTGGTCGAGTTCCGTAGCGGCAGGGGACGGGTCCAGGCCGTCACTGACGTCAGCTTCGAGGTCAAGAAGGGTGAGACGCTCGGATTGGTCGGAGAATCAGGCTGCGGGAAGACAACCACCGGTCGGGCACTGGTACAGGTGCAAAAGGCAACATCGGGCACCGTCCGCTTCAATGGCCAGGACCTTGGCAAGCTCTCGGGAAGAGAATTGCGAGCATTGCGATCGAAGATGCAGATGATCTTTCAGGATCCGATCTCGTCACTGAATCCCCGGAGGCGTATTCGCGACATCGTCGCCGAGCCCCTGGTCATCTGGGGCATCGGATCCAAGGCGGAGCGAGAAGAACAGGTTCGCATCATGCTCGAGTCGGTCGGCATCGACCCGGACACCGCTGGTGACCGCCGCCCCCAGGAGTTCTCCGGGGGGCAGTGCCAGCGCATCAGCATCGCGCGTGCTCTGATGGCCAAGCCGTCGCTACTCATCTGCGACGAACCGGTCTCGGCCTTGGACGTCTCCATCCAGGCACAGATCCTCAATCTGCTCGCCGACCTGAAAGCCGCGTTCGGGCTCACCATGGTCTTCATCGCCCACGACTTGGCGGTCGTGAAGAATGTCAGTGATCGGGTGGCCGTCATGTACCTCGGCAAGTTGGTAGAGCTCACCGGATCCGACGAGCTCTACCGATCGCCCGCCCATCCCTACACCGAAGCACTGATGGCATCGATCCCGGAGCCCGATCCCGATCATTCCTCCGACCACAAGGCACTCGTCGGCGAGCTGCCCTCGCCTCTCAACCCCCCCTCGGGGTGCCGGTTCAGGACACGGTGTCCCTATGCCCAGGAACGTTGCGCCAGCGAGGAGCCGCCTCTCCGCGAGATCTCACCCGGGCATCAGGTGGCGTGCCACTTCCCGCTCGTCCGGCAATCCGCCAGTACGGCGACGACAGTCCCTGCCTGACCCGTCGGGCCGGCCGGCCCGACGCCATCGCCCACTGTGACATCTGGGCCCGGAAATGGGGCGGCGGATTCAAGGGATCACTGCAA
>PLZF01000067.1 GCA_003152015.1 Acidimicrobiaceae bacterium
TGTGGTGCACGGACCGGCCGCCGAGCCCCGAGGCGAGCTGGTCCGCGTAGAACCGGTCGAGATCGTGGGCCGTCAGCTTGTCCAGCCGCTTCGATCCGAGCGCCGGGCCGATCCGCTTGGCGACGATCCGCCGGTACCCGTACAGCGTCGTGGGCGCCCTACCCATCCGTTCGATGTGCGCGATGTACTCGTCAAGAAGTGCACCGAGCGTCGAGCTACTCCCGCCGAGCTTTCCCCTCTCGACCTCGGCGACGAGCGCGGCGAGCTGCTTGGCCGCCTCGCGCTTGCCGGCACCGGGTTCGAGGCGGGGTGCGGTGTAGGTCCGGCTCACCTGCCGGGGCTTGCCCGTAACCGGATCGTCGCCGACGTAGGCGCGCAATTGCCAACGGCCCGGTGATCGCTCCCGCATGGTTCCCGCCATGTCCGTAGGCTAGGACATTACTAGGACTGTGGGCAAACGGCTTGGACATAAGTCCTGCGCCCACGGCAGGAATCGAACCTGCGACCTGCGGTTTAGGAAACCGATGCTCTATCCCCTGAGCTACGTGGGCGGGGTTCGGAAGAGACCATGGTCGAAAGCCATCAGACCAGCAATTCTCTTCATCGGGCACTCATCGTAGGCGGTTGGAGTCGACCACTTCTGTTCCGGGCACCGAATGAGCCACAGGCCATTCTCGAACGCCCATCGATCAGAATGGACCGTCCAGTTCCCCCAGGGACTCGGTGAGACGCAGGTTTTCCGAGTAGTCGACCGGGCAGGCGATGACCGAGACCGTGTCGGCCGCCAGCGCCTCTCGTAAAGCAGGGAGAAGTTGGCCGGCCTCGGTGATCCTGTGTCCGCGTGCCCCGAAACTCTCGGCGTAGGCCACGAAATCCGGATTGGTAAATCCGATGGCCGTTGAGTGGCCAAGCTCTATCTCCATCTTCCACTTGATGAGCCCGTAGGCGTCATCGACCCAAACCAGAATTGCGATGGGCACGCGCTCTCGAAGGGCTGTCTCGATCTCTTGCGAGTTCATGAGGAAGGCCCCGTCCCCGACGGCGGCCAGAACCCGACTCTGCGGTCGGGCAAGCTTGGCCCCGATCGCCCCCGGTACCGAAAACGCCATGGTCGAGAGCCCGTTCGACAGGAGGCAGGTGTTGGGTTCATAGGTGGGATACAACCGGGCCATCCACATCTTCACTGCACCGGTGTCAGCCAGAACTATGTCATGACGTTCAAGGGCTGCCCTGGTGTCGGCCACGATCCGCTGCGGTATGAGGGGGAAGCTGTCGTCGGCCGCACCGCGCGCGAGTTCGCCGGCCAACAGGCTCCGGATCCTTTCACCGCTGGTGGCTCGGTCGAAGCGCCGGCCGGTAGCTTTCGAAAGCGCGTCGAGGGTACGGCCGAGGTCCGCCTGAACACCGACCTCAACGGTGTAGTGATTGTCCACCTCTGCAGGGAACCGGCTCAGATGCAGAATCCGCTTGTCGCCGTCGGGGTTGATCCGTACCGGGTCGAATTCCTGCAGTTCGTATCCGACTGAAATGATCACGTCAGCCTCGTCGAAACCGAAGTTGACGTAGTCGTGGTGCATGAAACCCACCGCACCCAGGGCATTCGGATGATCGTCCGGAAACACTCCCTTCCCATGGAAGGTGGTGGCGACCGGTAGTCCCAAGCGTTCGGAGAACCGAATGAGGGCCTCGCCGGCACCGGCTCGTGCTGCGCCGTGGCCGGCGAGCACCACCGGGCGCTGCGCACTGAGGAGAACCTGAACCGCCCTGTCGATCTGCGATTGTGACGGCTCGTCGGGCCGAGGGACATTGACGGCAAGAGGCACGAGTGCGGCCGGGACGGCCATCGACTCCACATCTTCGGGCACAGCCAGATAGACGGCTCCAGGTCGTTCCGTCTGGGCCAGCTTGAAGGCTTTGCGCATCATCTCAGGTACGGCGGCGGGATTTGGGACCAGAGCCGACCATTTGGTAACCGGGTCGAACATCGAAACCAGGTCAACGCTCTGGTGCGACTCCTTGTAGATCCGATTGAGACCGACCTGGGCCGAGATGGCCACAACCGGGGTGCTGTTGGTGGTGGCATCTGCCGTCCCGAGCAGCAAGTTGATGGCCCCGGGTCCGAGCGTCGATGAACATACGCCGGCCTGACCGGTGATGCGGCCATAGATCTCGGCCATGAACGACGCGGCTTGTTCGTGCCGGACCAGGACATACCGGATCGATGACGAGCGCGATACGGCGTCAGTGAAGAGAATGTTCTCCTCGCCGGGCAGCCCGAAGACGAACCTCACACCCTCGCGCTCGAGACAGCGCACCAGCAGATCGGCAACTGTGGGTTCAGTGAGGCTCACCCACCCGATGGTAGGTCGTCAGGTCGGACGTGTCGGCCGGATGGTCTACTTGTCCGACCGACGTGTCAGACTGCGCAGTAGAACGACCTTTGTCAGCTGACCTCACTGGGAAGGACGAAACGTGAAACAGACACCGTTCACCGCCTTGGTGGGCTGTTCGGTCCCGATCCAGCTCGCCGGAATGGGCGGCGTGTCGACGCCGAAGTTGGCGGCCGCGGTTTCAAATGCCGGCGCTCTGGGCATGGTGAATCTTTCGGGTGTGGGTGGCGGCGACATTGCCAAGGTATTCGACGATCTCGCCAAGCGGACTACCCACCCGGTAGGTGCCAACTTCCTGATGCCCTTCCTCGATATGTCTGCCGTCGAGCTCGCTGCCGAGCGGTGTCGGCTCGTCGAATTCTTCTATGGGGATCCCCAGCGCGCACTCGTTGACCGCGTCCATGCGGCCGGTGCGCTGGCGGCTTGGCAGGTCGGCTCGCCCGAAGAAGCTCGTTCCGCGGCCGACGCAGGATGCGACCTGGTGATCGCCCAGGGGGCCGAGGCCGGGGGTCACGTCCGGGGGTCCATCGGGATGCTCCCCCTCCTGGCCGGAGCGCTCGACATTGTCGACGTGCCCGTTATCGCCGCCGGTGGGATCGGTGATGGGCGCACCATGGCCGCTGCCCTGGCGGCGGGAGCGGCCGGCGTTCGGATAGGTACTCGCTTTGTGGCCGCCGAGGAGTCGCCCGCCCATCCCTATTACGTTGACGCTCTGATCGCTTCTGGGCCTGGCGACACAACACTCACCACCGCATTCTCGGTGATGTGGCCCAATGCGCCGCATCGCGTGCTCTCGAGCTGTATCGACGCGCTCGCCGGCTTCGAGGGCGAGTCAGTAGGCGACGGTATCGTCGCTGGATCCCTCCTCGCGATACCTCCCGGTTCGGTGATACCACCCGATATCCACACCACCGGCGCGATCGAGGCGATGCCCCTCTACGCCGGACAGTCGGTGGGTGCCGTTCGCCGCCGACAACCAGCCCACCAGATCATCGAGGAACTCGTAGCGGGCGCCGACGCATGCTTGGGCTCTGTGGCGAGCCAACAAGCCGGCTGAAGCTCGACTCCTCCCATCCACTACGATGAGAGGGTTGGAGAATGTCGTTGCTGATCACCGGTCGGTTACCGGCTTCTGATCACCGGTCGGTTACCGGCTTCGGACCCAGGCTCAGCGTTAAGCACCCGGTATCTCCCAACGGATCTGCCGTGAGGCGAGAGGACGATCTGGCCGAATGAGTGCATCCGCAAAACCCGAATACCGGGCCATTCTCTTCGACATCGATGGCACCCTCATCATCACCGGTGGTGCCGGTGCGACGTCATGGCGTCTGGCCTTCGATGAGCTGTTCGGAATTCCGGCAGATATAGGTGAGTTCACCGATACAGGGATGACGGATCCCGATGTTGGGCGAAAAACCTTTGAAGCCGTGCTTCACCGCCAACCCACTCGAGTCGAATTCAGCAAACTGCTCGAACGGCGCCTGCATTACCTCTATTCGGCCGTTGCCGACTCCGACGGATACCGGGTCCTCGGTGGCGTGGAGGAACTCCTCCCTCGCCTGATCGACGACGGCTACCTGCTCGGAATCGTGACCGGAAACTTGGAGGCTGCAGCCCACATCAAACTTCACCGGGCGAAGCTCAATCGATTCTTCTCGTTCGGGGGCTACGGGTCGGACGCTACCGATCGTGGCGAACTCACCAAGATCGCTCTCCAGAGGGCCAGCCTGGTCTACGGGGAACCGCTGAGCGCCGAACAGTGTCTCGTCGTGGGGGATACTCCACACGATGCCGAAGGTGCCCACGCCGCTGGCATTAAATGTGTAGGGGTCGCCAGCCACAATTTCAACGCTGACCAATTGCGCGAGGGTGGCGCTGACTATGTCATCAACTCTCTTACTGGAGGACTTCCCTTATGACCATGGACTCGTACTGACCTCTTGGACAATCACCACCTAAGATTGAACCAGCGGGCGCATGGCGAATGCGTCACCAGAGAGAGTAGAGGGTCATCTTGTCGAGCGAAGATCTACATGCACCGCGCGAGCGACTGACGCCCGGAACCATCGCCACCCATCAGGCCACCGTCTCCCTGATGGAGGAACTGGAGGCCATGGACTGGTATCGCCAGAGGGCTGATGACTGTGACGACGCCGACCTGAAGGCCATCCTCATCCACAATATGAACGACGAGATGGAGCACGCGGCCATGCTGGTGGAATGGTTACGGCGCAATGTGGATGAGTTCTCTACCCAACTCGACAAATTTGTCGACAGCAAAGGGCCAATTGCGAAGAGTGGTGCCTAAGTCGGGCCACTAACGCCGCCAGTGCTCCATCGGCCATGTCGCGATATACCTACAGCTTCAAGGTCACTTCCTAACCTCGACTTGGGGGGCGTCAGCCAGCATGTAGGTGGAACCGGCACCTCTGATAACGCGGGAGCAAACACCTTGCTCAGGATCGCCACTCTGGTCGAATCGCGACAGGGACAACTCGGCGTCGTTGGAACCCTCCCGGAGATCGCCAATGCGACGAGCGCTCACGAATGAGAAGTGACCCAGGGTGGAGCTGTCCACTGACTACGGGTTGCAGCCATTGGTGACCCCGTGGCCGAGTCCCCGCCAACGGCGAAGGGATGCAGGGCCTTGGGTCTCAGGAGGGTGCGCTCTCTGGATCTGATGGACGATCAGAACTTGATGTGAGTGCATCGACCACGCTGTCGTGGACAGGGAAAAGCTCCGTCAACTGCGTAATCCGGAATACCTTGAGGATCTTCTGCTGCACGCACGCCAACTGTACAGATCCGTCTTTTGCCAGGGCTTTTTTGCGAGCACCGACCAGGGCTCCCAACCCCGTCGAGTCGATAAACCCCACACCGCCCATGTCAATGATCAGGTCAACTCGATCTTCGTTGATGAGTTCGTCGAGTTGATCACTGAGTTGGGGGACGGTGGAGAGGTCGATTTCGCCTCGGACAACCACGACGGTGGCGCCACCTTCCGTGCGAGTACTCAACTCCAGATCCGCCGAGCCTTGCTCCATCTACTACACGCTCCTTGACATTCACGCCGTGAAGAATCGTCTCTGAATGATCATAATTTCGTCATGCTCGGCGCTTCACCATAACATGACTGCTCCACGGCCCTTTATGGGAGATTGCCTGTTACCCGCGTCTTTACGCTTCATTGACTCGTTTGTAGAGTAGTTGCATGGTCCAACCGGCCAATGGCCCTGCCATGCAACCCTTGGACGACACGGTCCGTGAACTGTTTTACGCCAGCGGTGACGTGGGCCGCGACCTGCTGGCCGTCGACTGGACCTCCACACCCCTGGGGGCCCCGAGCACATGGCCGCAAAGCCTGATCAGCGTCATACGCCTTCTGATGGGTTCGCGCTTTTCGATGTGGATGGCATGGGGCCCCGAGCTCACATTCTTCTGCAATGACGCCTACCGTCGTGACACTCTTGGTGAGAAATACCCCTGGGCACTGGGCAAACCCGCTTCCGAAGTATGGGCGGAGATTTGGGGAGATGTCGGTCCGCTTGTTGAACAGGTGATGAGCACAGGGGTCGCAACCTGGGACGAAGGAATGCTGCTGTTCCTCGAGCGAAACGGTTACGTGGAAGAGACGTACCACACCTTTTCGTACAGCCCCCTGACCGACGATGATGCACGCATTGTCGGCATGTTGTGCGTGGTGAGCGAAATCACCGACCAAGTCATCGGTGAGCGTCGGATGTCCAACTTGATCGAATTGGGTTCCGAACTGACCAAGACCAATATCGAGGCCCATGTGGTCGCGGCAGTCGAGGAACGCCTCGGTGCCGAGCGACGTAGTTTTCCGTTCACCCTCATGTACCTGTTTGATGACGACGGGACGGGGGCGCGGCTGACATGCTCTCCCGGGATTCCGGCAGGCCATCCTGCCGCACCGGTACTGATCGAGTTGGCAGACCCGAACCCATGCTGGCCGGTGGGAGCGTTGGCCAAGGGAGAGACGGTTGCCATCGACGAACTGACGGAGCGTTTCCCCTCGATCCCGAGCGGTGCCTGGGACCGACCTCCGGCCCAGGCACTGGGACTGCCGTTGCTACAGCGAGACGAAGGTGTTCCCTACGGTTTCCTGATCTTCGGCTTGAACCCGTACCTACCGCTGGATGCCGGTTATACGGGATTCCTGCACCTCATTAGCGGGCAGGTCGCCGCCAGCATCGCCCGTGCCCGGGCCTTCGAGTCCGAGCGGGTGCGGACGGCGGAGTTGGCCGAGTTGGATCGGGCCAAGACCGCATTCTTCACCAACATCAGCTACGAACTTCGCACCCCGCTGACCCTGCTCCTCGGGCCGGCGGCTGACGCTCTCGCCGACTCGGACAGTCCTCTACCGACGGCACAACGGGCCCGAATCGAAGTGATGCACCGCAATGCATTACGGCTGCTCAAGCTGGTCAATGTGCTGCTCGACTTCTCTCGCTTCGAGGCCGGGCGGGCCGATCCTCGCTTCGAGGCTCTCGACCTGGCCCGGCACACAGCCGATGTGGCCAGCATGTTCAGCTCGGCGGTCGAACGGGCTGGCCTTGCATTCACCGTTGACTGTCCTCCGCTGGATGCCCTTGTCTACGTCGACCCGGACATGTGGACCAACATCGTGTCGAATCTCCTGTCGAACGCACTGAAGGCCACCTTTTCTGGTGGTATCACCATCCGGCTTGCCATCAGCGACGGGGAAGCCGAACTGGAGGTGGTGGATACCGGCATCGGGATCGAATCCGCCGAGCTCAACCGGTTGTTCGAGCGATTCCACCGGATCACTGGTGCCCGCTCTCGAAGCCACGAAGGATCAGGCATTGGGCTGGCATTGACGGCCGAATTGGTCAGTTTGCATGGCGGGACGATCGTGGCAGACAGTGAGCCTGGCAAAGGAACACGATTTTCCGTGCGGGTCCCTCTGGGAACCGCACATCTCCCGGTTGAGCAGATTGCCTCGGGACCAAACGACGCGACGGGCAGAGCCGCTCACAAGACCGAGGGTTTCTTGGCCGAGTCGTCGCGTTGGCTCGACGCCGAAACCCGCGATACCGACAATTCGGCTCTCCCGGTGCCGGTGCAACCAGTCGGTGCAGTCGATCGACTGCGAATCCTCGTGGTCGACGACAACCTCGACATGCGCGAGTACATCGCCGGCCTGCTTTCCGACCACTACACCGTCGAAACCGCCCGGGATGGCGTCGTCGCGCTCGAGATGGTGCGGGCCTCTCCACCCGATCTCGTTCTCACCGATGTAATGCTTCCAGGTCTAGATGGGTTTGGCCTACTGGCCGCCATGCGCTCCGACGCCGCCACCATGCACGTGCCGATCGTGATGCTGTCGGCTCGGGCCGGGGACGAAGCCGCCGTCGAAGGATTGGAAGCAGGTGCGGATGACTACCTGACAAAACCGTTCACCGCCCGCGAGCTCGTCGCCCGAATCCGCGCCAACCTCGAACTCGACAAAGTGCGCCGACTTGCGACCGAACTGGAAAAGCAACGGACCCTCCTCGATCAGGCGCAACGCCTGGCTCAGGTCGGCAGTTGGGAATTGGATCTCGCCTCTGGTGCAGTGGCCGGGTCAGGAGAGTTCCTCCGCCAGATCCAGCTCACCCAGAAGGAGTTGCATGACGGTGGCATCGCTGAAGTCCTCGGCCGGATACATCCCGACGATGTCGAGCGGGTACGGGCTGCTCTGATCGCGGCGACAGACGGCGAGATCATCAATTTCGAAGTGCGTGCCCATACGGTCGAGGGAGCAGAGCGGACCTTCAATACCGTCGGCGAACTTGTTTGCGACTCCGAAGGCCATCCCATGCAGCTGCGAGGAAGCATTCAGGACATCACCGACCAGATCCTGGCCAAGCAAGCCGCTGACGCTGCCGCTGCCGACAAGCAGACCGCGGCTCACGAACGTCTGATTGCCGAGGAACTGCAACGGAGCCTCCTTCCGGTGCGCGCATTCACTCCAAAGCAACTAAAAGTCGCGACGCATTACCAGGCAGGGGTGGACGACACCCAAGTCGGCGGCGATTGGTACGACGTCATCGAGTTGGACCGCGACCGTACGGCCTTGGTGGTGGGCGACGTGATGGGCCGCGGCATTCGCGCCGCCGCGGTGATGGGTCAACTCCGGGCGACCATCCGCGCCTACGCCCAGCTCGACTTGTCTCCGACCCGCGTCCTTGAGCACCTCGACGCCACGATCCGCGAGATAAGCGAAGAAAAGATTGCCACCTGCATCTATGCCGTCTACGACCCGCAGGACCGGTCCCTTGTGTATGCGAATGCTGGGCACCTTCCTCCACTGGTGCGCTCCTCTAGTGGCGAAACGCAACGTCTCATCGGAACGTTTGGCCCGCCACTGGGTACCGGACCCCATGACTTGGTTGAGACAAAATTGACCCTGTCTGCCGGAGATGTACTGACTTTGTACACGGACGGCCTGGTGGAACATCGCGGTAGCGACATCGAACACGGGATCGATGACCTTGTCAGCGCACTTACCGTCGACAGCGGCCGGGTCGAGGATCTGCCCCTAGCACTGGTTGACGCGCTGCTCCCCAATGGGTCCGACGATGACGTTGCCGTGCTCGTCGCCGAGGTTCCCGGCCAGACGTTGGGCCCTGCGTTCGTCATACTCCCTGTTCTTGCCGAAGCAGAATCCGTGGCCAGCGTCCGTCGGTTCACTACGAACGTGCTGGCCGCTTGGGCAGTCACTCCTAACTTGACCAGCGATCTCGTAGTAGTGGTCAACGAACTTATTACCAATGCCATCCTCCACGGCCGATCGCCCATTGAGCTCAGGCTGAGCCGCACCACCGACCGGATTTTGGTGGCCGTTCACGATGGCACCAACGTCGTTCCCCGCATGCAGCGGACCAACCTCTACGCCGAACACGGTCGTGGGTTGCAGCTGGTCGCCTCGCTCACTGACCGATGGGGCGTTCGACCGACTGAGACTGGTAAATCGGTGTGGTGCGAAATTTCCACGCAGTGAGCTCGACATGAGTCACATACCGGGTGCCCAACTGTCCGGTCGTCCCTGTTCAACAGCCTGGTCACGTCTTAGGAGACCCCGCGGCGACCGCGAGTTCGATTCGAAGGCCAAACTCTCGCGCCGTGAGCTTGGGACCAGCAATCTGAACCATATCGATGCGGAAATTGACGGAGTCAGCATGCCGGATCCCGGAATACTGCTGGCGGACGAGGTAGGCCGTCTGGCCGCCGTACGGCGTTACGACATTCTGGATACGCCCCCGGATGGGTCATCCGACCGGTGTTCACGGGTCGGCGCAGCATGACCTTGCCGAATTGTTCGGTCATCTCACCGGCGATACCTCTGCCAAGTTCGCCCGATGTGAATGGGACACGGACCAAAGCGGAGCACCCCTCCTCCAGCACTGCGCGGCGTGGATGGAGGGAAGCATCGTCGCTTCCTATGACGTTGGCGATGTGTCGCCTTCCTCATGGCTCCGATTAGTGGCGGGGCAGCACCGGAGGAGGGCCAACTGGCTGCCAAGAAGGTGAGTGATATTGACACCGGGCATGATACATAGCCGGCTCACAGGACAGTTTCCACCAGTGAGGTTTATGCGAACTTCAATCGGGTAGAACGACGCTCAGTGGCGCGTCACGCTAGAGGAGACAGTTGCCGGGCAACCCGTTTGAAGATGAGTACGAATCCGATCATGATCCGGCCGGATCCTCGATGGCGCATGTCGTGCTGCAGGTCGGTGCAAGCTTCGTGGCCACGTGGTGGTTCCCGCTGATTGTCATCATGAGCGCCTTGACCGCCCCGGGACGGGTAGGGCACCGGTCTCCTGTCCAGGCCACGGCACGATTGCCCGAGCCGACGGTGATCTCGAGGAACTGGGCGGCGTAAGCAGTCTGTACAGCGCCATCTCAATGCACATCTGAACTGGCGACGCCGACATTTTCGGTCCGATCGACCCCATCCCGCTTGATTGGCCCCTGGCCATGGGCTATCCATGCCCCTTGCACGTACCGGCTCGCACAAGAGCAACAGCGAGGAGACCCCCGATGGCCACCGACCGAGATTTGATCTCCGTAACCGACGACGAAGCCGTTCGGATCATCACCATCGACCGTCCCGAGCGGCGCAATGCGGTCGACCGGGCAACAGGTGTCGCCCTGGCGGAGGCGTTCCGGGCCTTCGACGCAGATCGAAGTGCGTCGGTGGCGATTCTCACTGGAGCATCCGGTACCTTCTGCGCCGGCGCCGACTTGAAGGGACTGGCCGAAGGTAGGGGCAACCGGGTCAGCGAGGTTGGTGATGGGCCCATGGGTGTGTCCCGACTCCGGTTGTCCAAGCCGGTCATCGCGGCCATCGAGGGTTTTGCCGTGGCCGGTGGTCTGGAGTTGGCGGCGTGGTGTGATCTGCGGGTGGCATCTTCCGACGCCACCCTCGGTGTCTACTGCCGACGATTCGGCGTACCGCTCGTCGACCTCGGGACCATCCGCCTTCCCCATCTCATCGGGCACAGCCGCGCCATGGATCTGATCCTCACCGGCAGAGGTGTGAGCGGCACCGAGGGGTTCACCATGGGCCTGGTGAACCGGGTAACCGAGCCCGGTGAAGCGCTGAAGGAAGCCATTGCCCTCGGCCATCAACTCGCGGACTTTCCCCAGACCTGCATGCGGCACGACCGCCTCTCGGCCATCGAACAGTGGGACCTCAGCGAACCTCAGGCCATGCTCAACGAGGTCCGCCATGCCCTGGTCACCATCGGCAGTGGCGAGACCCTCGAAGGTGCTGCCCGGTTCAAGTCCGGAGTTGGTCGCCACGGTGAATTCCACCAGGATTAGTCTTCACTGACAGGCTGCCGGTCGGGAGGCGGCGGCTCGAGAGTCCCGTTCATCAGCCGGTACGGTAGGTCATGCCCGTGATGACCGTGGATGAGCTCCAACAGTTTCTGCTTGACGGGTTCCCTCTCGACCCCCCAGCCTTCGTGGTCGAAGACATACGTGAACAACAAGTCCGTCTTCGCCTACCCATCTCGGCTTTCCACGGTCGGCCCGGTGGGACGGTGTCGGGTCCCATCCTGATGTCGTTGGCCGACTGCGCGGCGTGGCTCGCCATCGTGGGCCACATCGGTCCGGTGGCGCTGGCTGTGACCACCAGCCTCCACATCGACTTCCTCCGCAAACCCGCCCTGGTTGACGTGGTGGCGACGGCCACCTTGCTCAAATTGGGAAAGCGCCTGGCGGTGGTGGAGGTCGCCATGGTATCCGACGGGAGCAAAGCCATCCTTGCCAAGGCGCAGGTCACCTACTCCATTCCGCCTGGCTAGGGTGGGCATCGAAGAGGCTCATTGAACGAGGGGGATCTCGCCGTGCACGACCTTGTCATCAGAGGGGGGACTGTCGTCGACGGAACCGGGGCGGCGGCGCGCACTGCAGATATCACCGTGGACGACGGGCGCATCACCGGGGTTGGTTCGTTTCCCGGGGTTGGGGCAGAGCGGACCGTGGACGCCGATGGGCTGCTGGTCACCCCGGGATGGGTGGACATCCACACCCACTACGACGGCCAGGCCACCTGGGACGACGTGTTGGCCCCCAGCAGCTGGCACGGGGTCACCACCATCGTGACCGGTAACTGTGGGGTCGGTTTCGCACCGGCCCGACCCCATCGCCACGAGTGGCTCATCGGTCTCATGGAAGGCGTCGAGGACATCCCCGGCACCGCGCTGGCCGAGGGCATCACCTGGGACTGGGAATCCTTCCCCGAATACCTCGATACCCTCGGCCGACGGAACTGGACTGTCGACATCGGCACCCAGATCGCCCACGGCGCCGTCCGCTCCTATGTGATGGGCGAACGTGGCGCCCGCAACCAACCAGCCACATCCGAGGACATCGCCTCTATGAAGCAACTGGTGAAGGAGGCCATCGCAGCCGGCGCCCTCGGCTTCTCCACCTCGCGGACCCTGGCCCATCGGGCCATCGATGGTGAGCCGGTGCCCGGCACGTTCGCGGCGGAGGACGAGCTCTTCGGCATCGGCAGCGCCCTCGGTGAGCTGAAAACAGGAGTGTTCGAACTCGCCCCCACCGGCGCGGCCGGTGAAGACATCATCGGACCGGCCAAGGAAGTCGACTGGATGCGGCGGCTGTCCACCGCCATCGGACGACCCGTCACCTTCGCCCTGGTGCAGGTGGATACCGCTCCCGATCTCTGGCGACAGTTGATGGACGAGTCGTTGCGGGCCACCTCCGAAGGGGCCGACCTCCGGCCCCAGGTAGCCGGCCGGGCCACCGGGTTGTTGTCCGGCCACTTCACCACCTACAGCCTGCTCGACATGGTGCCTGCCTATCAGGCCATCAAATCCAAGGGGCTCGCACCCGCGGAGTTGGTCGAGGCGCTCCGCCGTCCCGACGTCCGGCGCTCGATCGAGTCGTGGACTCCCCCGGACCCCGCGTCGGTGGCACGCATGGAACAGGCGTACCGGTCCACCTTCGCCCTCGGAAGCCCCCCCGAGTACGAGCCGGGACCCGAACGATCGCTGGCCGGCCTGGCCGCCGCCACCGGTCGGACCCCACTCGAAGTGGCCTACGAGGCCATGCTCGAAGACGATGGGCGAGGGTTGCTCTACGTGCCGATCCTGAACTACTCCAACGGCGATCTCGAACCGGCCCGGGACATGCTCCTCCACCCCAGGTCCGTCGTCGGTCTCGGGGATGGGGGCGCCCACTGCGGGGTCATCTGCGATGCATCACAGCCCACCTTCATGCTGACCCACTGGACCCGTGACCGGGTGCGCGGCGAACGGCTCCCCCTCGAGTGGATGGTGAAAAAGCAGACTCACGACACGGCCCGCCTCTACGGTCTCACCGACCGGGGCACCCTCGAAGCCGGAGCCATCGCCGACGTCAATCTCATTGACTACGACGGCTTGCAGTTGGGAAATCCGACGGTGGTGGCCGACTTGCCGGCCGGCGGTATGCGGCTGGTGCAGGGTGCCACGGGTTACGTGGAGACCATCAAGACAGGGGTCACCACCTTCTTGGAAGGAAAGGACACCGGGGCCCGGCCGGGCGAACTGGTGCGGGGCGCCCGCTGATCCTCGGGTCCGTGTACCCCTGATCCACCTCGGTAGTCTGAGGGTCATGCGGTTCGATCCCTACGCAGCCGATCCGGCCTCCTATCGTCACTTCGGCGCGGTCGCCGGGGGCCTGGCTTCTGGTGCCCTCGACCCCGCCATCCTTCAGCTGGTGGATGTCCGGGTGTCTCAGATCAACGGTTGCGCGTTCTGCCTGGCCATGCACACTCCGGGCGCCCGGGACGCCGGGGTGCCCCAGGCCAAGCTCGACGTGCTGGCCGGCTGGGAGGACGCCGAGGGCTTTACCGCCCGTGAACGAGCCGCATTGGGGTTGGCCGAGGCAATGACCCGGTTCGGGGATGGGAATCGGGTGCCCACCGTCACCTGGGATCGTGCCCGGGATGAGTTCAACGACGCTGAACTCGGGGCGCTGCTGTGGGGGATCGGGTTGATCAACCTCTGGAACCGGGTGAATGTGGCGGTTGAAATGACTGACGATCTTTCGAGGCTTTCGGGCTCCGGGTAATGGCGGGATCTCTCGGGACCGAGATGACTGGCCGGGGAGTTCAGGCCCTATCGATCGAGAGAATCCAAGGTCACCGGTTCGGCCGATGCCAATGCCTCCGCCTCTTGCGCCCGCTCGGCGTTCATGCGCCGGGTGATCCAGTGCTCCACGAAGAAGGCGAGAAACGGGACGAACCCACCGCACACCACGAACAGGATTCTGCCCAGGTGCCAGTGGGCCCGACGGGCGAGGTCGGCCCCGGCTGCCAGGTAGACCAGGTAGAGGTAGCCGTGAATGGGAGCGACGATCTCCGCCACCAACTTCTGGTGGCCCCAGAATTGCAAGGGGATGGCCACGAACACCAGAATTATCAGGGCCGTCCCCACGATGTAGGCCATCACCCGGTAGCGCATCAGAGCGCCAGCCATAGGGTCGGTCCTCTTCGTCTTCGGCGGCGTCGACAGGGTCTCGGGCACGTTCACCATCGCTTCCTGTCAGAACTGGCGTTGAGGTCGGCAAGGTACCGGTTGTACTCGGCCAACTCGGGGTCTTCTTCCTCACGGCCATCGTCTTCGGCACTCTTCGGTGCAGCGACCTTCGTAGCCGCCAGAGGGGTCACTGGGGAGTCAATCAACGTATCGGTACCGGCCAGGGGTCCGGTACCAGTGACCGATCCCAGTTCAGCCCGGGAGGCCCGGCGCTTGGCCCGCCGACCTCCTCCGAGAGCCCAACCCGGTTCTTCCTGGGGGCCCAACGGCTCACCGTCTGCTCCGAACCGCTCACCCGTGTGGCCATGGACGAATACGGTGGGGTCGTCATGAATCAGTTGCCACCATACGTAGATGGCGTATCCGCCGAACAACGGCCATTCAAAGGTATAGGCCCAGCTCACCGTGTTCCCGTGATACGCCCTCTCGAACTGCCACCAGGTCAGCCAGGCAAACGTCGGAATCACGAGCAGGAGGGTCACATGCATCCCGATGCTGCGGGGCGTGAAATAGCGATGCACACCGCCAGCGTACCGCCCACATCTGGGGGTCCTGTTCGCCAGTGGCCCTGGTGATCCACCCCGTCGGTGGCTGGACATCTTAAGATCTCGTCCCGTATCCCCGTTGTCACACCTCCGCCGTAACTTCGCCTCCATGACCTACACCACCGAACCACCTGATCTGTTCCGGCCCGATGTCGAAATTCGGGTCAGCAGTCGACGGAAGAAGACGGCCGGTGCCCACTGGGAGGGCGATCGCATCATCGTGGTGGTCCCTCCCCATCTACGCGGGGTCGACAGGGATGAGATGGTCGACCACCTGTCCCGCCGGCTACAGCGGCACCGTCCCTACCTTCATGCTTCGGATGCGCATCTCGAAGAGCGTGCCACGGTGCTGGGTGTCAGGTACCTCGACGGCATCCGACCCACTTCGATCCGGTGGTCGACCACCCAGAACAAACGATGGGGATCGTGCACGCTGCTCACCCGGGAGGTCCGGATTTCCGAGCGCTTACGGGTCGCCCCCAGCTGGGTACTCGACGCGGTCATCGTCCACGAGTTGGCCCACCTCATCGAGCCGAATCACAGCCCCCGCTTCAAGGACCTCGAGAATCGGCATCCGCGGAGGCGTGAGGCCGATACCTTTCTCGATGGCTACTCGCTGGGTCTGCACATGCCCGACGACGAGGGTGCATCATGTGGACCCGACACCGAGGACGACGGCGACATCGTCGGGTAGATCCGGATGTCATTGCCGGGGGCAACCCCGACGATTATCCCCGACGGTCAAAACCCAGGCGGAACGAGCGGACAGCGCCCGCAAAGATGTTCGCTTCGATATCGGGAGCCTCGATCACAGACAGGTTGGTGATCCGTCGGGTCAATCGCTCCATCAACATGCGCAGCTCGAACCGGGCCAGCGGGGCGCCCAGGCAGAAGTGGGTACCGAACCCGAACGACACATGGGGGTTGTGGGTCCGACGGATATCGAATGCATAGGGATCGTCGAACACAATCTCGTCACGGTTGGCCGACGGATAGAGGAGGATCACCCGGTCCCCCACTTCCACCCCCACCCCACCGATGGCGGCCGGCTCCACTGCCGTACGGAAGAAGTTGTTCAACGGGGTCACCCACCTGATCATCTCCTCCACCGCGGCGGGGATGAGGGACGGGTCGTCGCCCAGGGCCTCCCACTGGTCGGGGTGGTCACAGAATTCGGCCAACGACCTGGTGATGACGGTCCGGGTGGTCTCCGCCCCTCCGGAGATCATCAGCCCTGTCTCGTTCATGATGGTGCCGTCGCCCATCGGACATCCGTCGATCTCCGCGTGGGTCCACACCGAGATCAAATCGTCGGCCGGCTCCACCCGCCGGGCTGAGGCCACCTCGGCCAGCACCACAGCGAACTCGCCGATGGCTTCGAAGAACGCTTGTCCGGCCTCTAGGTCACTGGCTGCCTTGTCGTAGCGCATCAGCCTTTCCGACCACGACTTGATGTCCGGCCAGTGGTCTTCAGAGAGCCCGAGGAGGTGGGCGGTGAGCCGAGCCGGCAACGGAGCGGCCAGCTCGGACACGATCTCCACTTCGCCCCGGTCGATCCATGCGTCGATGAGCTCGTCCATGATCCCGGCCAGCTTCGGCTCGAGGCTGCGCACAGCTTTCGGCGTAAACCGTCGCGAGATGAGCTTCCGTTGCTCGCTATGCCGGGGCTCATCGAGCGCAATGATGTTGTCCTCACCCGGCGCGTGGAACGAGCGGTACCCCTGGCCGCTGACAAAGACTTCATCTCTCCGTTCCACATCGACCACGTCGGCATGACGGAGGACGGCCCACAGACTGTTCTTCTCATCCCACACCACCGGATGGTCATGGCGGAGTGGGCGCAGTGCATTGTGCATGGCATCGATGTCGACGTAGAACCCGGGGTCCAACAGATCGGGAACCTCGGCTGACGACGGTGCGGTGGGTGCGGCAGTCACGGTGATGTCGGCCATGGCGGTCATGTTACCGATCAACCGGTCGGTCAGGGTTTTCCGACCGCCAGAAGCACCGGCCCATGACGGGACGCCAATGAGGCCTGCGGTTCCCCGGTAATCAGGTTCTTCGAATCTGAGCGAGGCGTAGAGCATTCACCAGGTGACGACGGTCAGTGGCAGCCAACCAGGTGGGGGCGACGTGCGCGGCACCATAGCCAGCGACGCGCTACAACTAGGCCCGTGTCCTACCTTCTGGCCGTCCTCGCCGCCTTCGTCAACGCCCTCACCTCGGTGTTGCAGAGGATCGGCGTGGAGTCGGCACCGTCCTCTGCGGCTCTGCGGCTGAGCCTGATCGCCCACGCCGTCCGGCGCCGGATCTGGCTTGTCGGCTTCGCTTTGATGTTGGTGGAGTTCGCCCTTCAGGCCACCGCGTTGCGCTTGGGTCAACTCAGCGTGGTCCAACCCGTACTCACCACCGAACTGTTGTTTTTGATGCTCATCCTCGCCGTCTGGTTCCGCTATCGGCTGGGCTGGCGGGAATGGGCCGGCTCCATCGCCATCGTGGTCGGCCTCGGGGGCTTCTTTTTGGCCGCTGAACCCAGCGGCGGCGCCCTCATCCCCGACAATCGCCAGTGGATCGTGGCGTCCACCATTTTGCTCGTGGCCATCGCCGGGTTCATCGTGGCCGGGATGCGGGGCCCCCGCTGGTGGCGGGCGGCCGCCTTCGGCACCGCCACTGCCATCACCGCGGCCTACAGCGCGGCGTTGACCAAGGTAACCACCACTTACATCACCCACGGATGGGGCCATGTCTTCACCCACGCCCAGCCCTACCTGTTGGCGGTCACCGGTCTCGGCACCGTCTTTCTGCTTCAGAACGCTCTCCACGCCGGGCCGATCACCGCGTCCCGTACGACCTTGGTCACCGTGAACCCCCTGGTCAGCATCATCATCGGGATCACCATGTTCGGGGACCGGCTCCGCGGCGGCGCTCTGTGGACGGTGCTGGAGTGCGTGGCGCTGACCGTCCTGATCACCGGGGTGGTGGTGCTGGCCCAGACCTCGTTGGTGGTCGGAATCCCCCATGGCGACGATCCCGGAGAGCTACTGGCGAACGCCCGTCACCGAGGATTACGTCCGGTGGACAGTGTTGGCGACACCATCGGAACCTCGGTCAGGTCCGAACCCTGACGACCCCAGATGGTGGGGCGGACGCTCGCCGCCCCCGGCCATCGGACGCCTTGCGCCCGGGCCAACAGCTCGGTGATCCCCAGCATGTCGTCACCCAGCCTGTTCTTCATAGCCATGAACAACGCGGCGGTGACCCGGGCATCTCCCAAGGCGCTGTGGTGATCGTCCCAGCTGAGGCCGAAGTAGTCACAGCACTCCACCAACCTGGCCCGGCCGTAGAGATCTAGCCGGTCCCGGGCCACCGTCATGGTGTCGATAAAAGGCACATCCCCGGCCACCAGGTCGTCTCCACCGTGCCGGTGGCACTCGGCCCGGATGAACCCCAGATCGAACCGACCCACGTTGTGACCCACGATCACCCGCCCCGACAGCAGATCGGCGAGGTAGGGGTGAATGTGGCCGAATGTCGGCGCGCCCAGGACCATGGCGGCGGTAATCCCGTGGACATGGGTGGGACCCGGGTCACATCCCGGGTCGAGCACCGTACAGAACGCTTCGAGTTCGACCCCAGCCGGATCGATCACCACCACCGCCACTTCGACGATCCGATCACGGGATGCCGAAAACCCGGTGGTCTCCACATCGATGACCGCAAACCCCGACCGCATGGCATCCTTGTCCTTCATCGCCACCACCGTAGATCGTGGGTGCGACGGTGGGCGTACGCTCGTCGCACACCGGATCGGGGTTGGATCCGCCACTCATCGCAGGGGGTTCAGGCATGCCGGGTTGGGTGCTCCATCACGATCTGAGAGCACCCGCATTCGGTACTCCCCGACCGGCGCTCTATCGCGAGGCTCTGGCCATGACGGCATGGGCCGACACCCGGGGATGTCCTCGAGTGGTGATCTCCGAGCACCACGGCTCCGAGGATGGCTATCTGCCTTCACCCTTTGTGTTCGGGGCCGCCATCGCAGCCCGCACCGAGCATCTGCGGATCATGATTTCGGCCCTCATCCTGACCCTGCGCGACCCGGTTGCCACCGCTGAGGATGCCGCCGTGCTCGATGTGATCAGCAACGGTCGACTGGAGTTGACGGTCGTTCCCGGGTACGTCCCCGATGAGTTCGCCATGTTCGGAGTTCCCTTCGAAGGGCGGGGCGCCCTGTTCGAGGAGAAACTGGCCACCTTCGTACAGTTGTTGTCCGGCCAACCGTGCCGGGTCGGCGGGCGGATCATCACCATCACACCACCGCCGTCCCAGCGACCCCGTCCATTCATCATCGTGGGTGGGAGCGCGCCCAAACGGGCGGCCCGGCTGGGCGACGCCTTTTTGCCAGCGGTGGCCGACCCGGTCCAAGCCGACACGTACCGCACCGAATGCCGGAGGTTGGGCAAAGGCGACGGGATCCTCTTGTGGCCCGGTGGGCCGATGTGGGTCTTCGTCACCGAGGACCCTGACCGGTCGTGGGCCCAACTCGCCCCCCACGTCCTCCACGAGGCAAATGCCTATGCGGCGTGGGCCGCCGGTGTGCCCGGGGCCAGCCCGTTCCAGGCGGCAAAAGACGTGAGCCAGCTGAAGAAGTCAGGGCTCTACGCGGTGGTTACGCCCGAGGAGTGCCTGGCTCTGGCGGCCACCCTGGACCCGCTGGCCGCCCTCACGGTAAAGCCCCTGGTGGCCGGGCTCGACCCTGACCTCGGGTGGGCGTCGTTGGAGCTGTTCGTCGATCGGGTGGTGCCAGCCCTGGCCTGAACGATCGGTTATTGGGGGGCGTCGAGCACGGCGCCGGCAACCAGTTCCTCCAGGTAACGGGTATCCCACCAGGAGATCTGGAGTTGCTTGGCCCGACGGAAGTACAGCTGGATGTCGAACTCGAGGGTGAACCCGATCCCCCCGAAAATCTGCTGGGCGGTGGCAGTCACCTGGCGGTAGGTGTTGCAGGCGAAGAGCTTGGCCATCGGGGCCAACTTGGAGATATCCCGATTCACCGAACCGGCCCATGCCGCCTCGTGCACGAGTACTTCGGCTCCGTCGACGGCAGTGGTGCTATCGGCCAAGTAATGGGCCAGGGCCTGAAATGCCCCGAGAGGCTTGTCGAACTGATGGCGGTCCTTGGCGTACTGCACGGTGATATCCATGGCGTACTGGGATCCACCCACTGCCTGGGCAGCGGCCAGGATGATGCCGTCGTGCATCACCGCGTCCCAAGTTGCCCAGCCGGTGCCGGGAGCTCCGATGCGATCGGCGGCAGTCACCCGCACCCGGTCGAGATCGATCCGGTATTGGGCATCAGAGGCGATGGTCAGGTGTTGGGTGAGTGTCACCCCCTCGGCGTTGGGATCGACCAGGAAGAGGTCGACGTCGTCACGACCGTTACCGGTACGGGCCAGTACCACCAGGCAACTGGCAGCGCGCGCGAATCCGACGTGGCGTTTTACCCCGGTCAGGAGGAACCCGTCGCCATCGGGGACGGCCCGGAGCTGAATCCCGTTGGGTCCGAAGCCATTCTCGGGCTCGAGCCACGCCGGGGTCAGGATTGCCTCACCACCCACCATCTTCGGGAGCCACTCACTCTTCATCTCGTCGCTTCCCGAGCGGGCCAGGGCTCCCCCACTCAGCACCGAGCTTACGAAGTGGGGAGAAGGCGCCAGCGACCGACCGAACTCCTCGTAGACCACCACGCCTTCGAGGGCGGTCATGCCCGACCCGCCGTACTCCTCGGGGAGCTGCAGCCCGATGAGGTCGAGGTGGGCCAGTTGCTTCCATAGGTCGGGCGAATACCCGATGGGGTCGTCCTCGAACTCGCGGACAACACGGAGAGGGCTGGTGGTGGCGCACACGCCCCGTACCGTTTCGCGCAACATCTCTTGTTCGGCGCTGAATTTGAGGTCCAACATGGTCAGTTCTCCTCTACTGGTGCGATGCGTTCTGGTGCGGTGAGACTCATGGTTGCCACTGGTCGCCCTTGCGCTTCCATGGGTTGTCCTGGCTCGAGACCGAAAGGGCGACCCGCGCCCTACAGGTGGTCTTGGCGTCGTCGCCCACCGATAATGAAATGTCGATGGCCACCCACCCGCATCCCGCCGGGTCGACTCCGGTGTCGATCACTTCACCCCGGAACACCATGGTGTCCCCGGGGAAGACCGAGCCGAGCATGCGGAACGTCATGCGTTGCAGTCGGCCGTAGGGACCTGTCCAGTCGGTGACGAACCGCTCGAACCACGCCGCCTGGTTGGGGGTATTGAGAAAAATATCCTGGGTGCCGTTCCGGTTGACGGCGAAGTCCTTGTCGTGGTGCATCGGTCGCCAGTCCCGGGCCGCCAATGCGCCCAGCACCACGGTGGTGGCGGTGACCGGATAGGCGAGCTCGGGAAGGGTGTCGCCCACGTTGACGTCCCCGTGCAACCGGGTCGGCGTTGTTGTCGTGGTCACTGTCCGGCTCCCGTCTTTTGGCCCGCGGTCGGGGCGACGTCGGCGGCGTCCGAACCGGCCCGGCTGTAGCCGAAGCCTGTGTAACTCTCCACCGCCACCAGCTCGCCGCGTTGGTTCTGGTACTCGACGTCGATCACCCAGAAGCGCCCGTTCCCGAGCCGGGTCGTCTTCTCGGCGCTGACCGAGCGGAGAATCTGGCTGGTGCGGAGAATGTCCCCTGGCCTCACCGGCTCGTGGAAGATCATGGTGTTGTCGCTCATCACGGCCTCGGGGAGACCCAGCCCTTCCTTGAGATCAAAATGGATCTGCAGCGGAAGGGCGACGCGGGTGCGCCCGGGTGCCCAGTGGTGGGGCCGGAACCACACCGACACCATGGAAGGCGGGGCGATGGGCCCGCCGGTCACCTCTTTCGCCACCTGGTCGTCCCAAAACAAGGGGTTCCCGTTCTCCACCGATGAGCAGGTCGTCCATACATACCCCTGCTCCACCGGAAACGCGCCTACCTCGACGTACTGCTCGACCCCGATCAGGCCCTCGATATCGGTCACGCCTATGCCACTCATGCCACCACTCCTTTCGCTCGCAGTTCGGCGATCCGCTCGGATGGGATGCCCGCCGCTTCCAAGAGGGCACCAGCATCGGAGGTCGCCGGATCGCGCACCGCCACTGGACCTTCCGGGCGTACCATCCCGGCCAGCACCGGACCGACCTGGCGAAACCTCTTGGGTCCGCCGGCATCACTGCCGTCGAGAGGGGCGGCGCTGTCTTCGGCGTCCATGACCACATCGACGATGGCTCTTCGGGACCGGTACTGCTCATCGTCGACCAGGTCGGCCACCGTCTGAACCGGCGACACGCAGGTGTCGAACCCGGCCAGCTCGTCCACCCAGGTTGCCTGGTCCCTGGAGGCAAACGCCGCCCCGAAGTCGGCGCGGATCTTCTCTTGCACCTCGTCATCGAGTTGATGTGCCACCCACTGCTCACAACCGAGTCGCTGGCACAGGTTGGCGTAGAACTTCGGCTCGATGGCGCCGACGGCCAACCATTTCCCATCGGCGGCCTGATAGGTGTCGTAACAGGCGTACCGGCCGCTGATGATGTTGTGACCCGGACCCACCTCGGCCCCGGTGGCCAGGTGCTCGTCCACCGCCAGGGAGGTCAGCCACAACACGCCCTCAGCGATGGAGACGTCGAGATGGGCTCCGGCCCCTGTCTCGCGCCGCCCGATCAACGCCGCCATGATGGCCATGGCTGCGTGCATACCCCCGCCGGCGGCATCGGCCAGGGTGGCCCCGGCGATCGGCGGTCCACCGTCGCCTCGTGGCTCCGACGCCGCCAGGTACCCACCGACGGCCAGATAGTTGATGTCGTGTCCGGCCCAGTCCGAACGGGGTCCCGACTGCCCAAATCCGGTGGTCGAACACAGGATGACGTCGGGATTGACCGCCATCAGGGCCGGGTAGCCGATGCCCAACCGATCGATCACCCCGGGTCGGAAGCTCTCCACCACCACGTCAGCCGACTCCACCAGCTCGAGGAAGGCATCGCGCCCGTCGGGGTCCTTGAGGTCGATGGCGATGCGTTGCAGCCCCCGCGAGCCGCTATAGGCGTAGAACGGCGGGTTGATGGGTTGGGCTCCCCGACCGGGAACCGCTCCCACTTTCACCACTGTCGCCCCGTAGTCGGCCAGCAACCGGGTGCAGCGCGCCGCCGGTCCCACACTGGACAGATCGAGCACCACCACGCCGGCCAACAGCCCGGGCGAAGACGCTGGAAGGGCCGAGGAAGGCATAGCCGACGGGGAGGGTGTGGTCACGGTGAGAGGCGTCGATCAGAAGTTCTTCGGCAAACCGAGTTTGCGGCGGGCGATGATGTTCTTCTGAATCTCCGAGGCGCCGCCACCGATGGTGTCGATCACCGTGTAACGATAGGTCGACTCAGATCGGCCCTTCATCGGGGCGTCTTCGGACCGAACCCGAAGCTGGCCTCCCGGTCCGGCCAGGTCCATCGACGCGTCGGCCAACCGCCGAGAGTATTCAGTGGTGAACAACTTGTACTCGGAAGCTTCCGAGGTCGGCGGCGCCCCACCCTCTCCCGCCTTGAAGACAAACTTGAGCCCGAGGACCCGGGCCACTTCCGCCTCGGTATGGAGCTGGGCAATCCGCTCGCGCACCACCGCATCGTCTTTGAGCGGTTCGCCGTCCCGGGTGGCGGTGGCCACATACTCGGTGAGCAGATCGAGCCGTTGGGCGATCGGTGAGTAGGTGAAGAGGGTGAACCGCTCCAGATCGAGCGCCTCGGAGATGTACTGGAACCCCTTGTTCAGCTCCCCGACCACATAATCGTCGGGGACAAAGACGTCGTCGAGATAGACCTCGTTGGTCCGCTCGTCGCCCATCGTCCAGATCTCTTTCACGGTGATGTTGGGATGGTCCATCGGCACCAAAAACAGGGTGATGCCGTGGTGTTTGGGAGCGTCGGGGTCGGTGCGGGCCCCCACCCAGTACCAGTCGGCGAAGTGGGCCGAGGTGGTCCAGGTCTTCTGACCGTTCAACCGCCAGCCGTCGCCATCCCGGGTGGCCTTCAGTTGCATCGCCGCGGCATCCGATCCGGCATTTGGCTCGGAGTAGCCCACCGCGAACTCGACCTCGTTGTTGAGGATCTTGGGCAGAAACTCCTGCTTCAGGCGTTCGCTGCCATGGCTGATGATCGTCTTGCCGATGATGCCGACGCCCTTGCCGATCTGCGGTCCGCCCCGGGCGGCCAGCGCCTCGTTCAACAGGTACTCGTAGATCCCCTCACCCTCGGAGCCGCCGACCTCCTTGGGCCAGGTGATCCCCAGCCAGCCCTGCTCGCCGAGCTTGGCCATGAACTTGCGGCGCAGGGGCGTATCCACAATCTGCGCCATGTTCTCGCGGGTGACGTCAAAGACCTCAGGATCGTCGTTGGCGTCCAGGAACGCCTCGACCTCCGCCACAAATTCGATCTGCTCGGGGGTGAACTCGAAGTCCATGTGGTCTCCTCCGTCCCGGCGCACCTGCGCCGCAGTGGTTACCTGACTGACCGTCAGATACTGTGGGCATCATAGGATGAGGGTCGGGCCCGAGCCAACGCTGCGGGTGTCACAAGCATTCTCCCAGCCCAGCACGGTTGTCGTCGGGTCTCCGGCGAAACGGAGCCGACCGGCCACTCGCCCAGTCGCAGCCAGAACGAAGGGATCGTCAGAGAAATGAGAGGCATCGTCAGCGTCGCTGGGTACGTCCCTTACCGCCGCCTGCAGCGGTCCGCCGTCGCCCAGGTCTTCGGAAACGGAGGGGGCAAAGGGAGCCGGGCGGTGGCCTCCCATGACGAAGACACCACCACCATGGGGGTGGAGGCAGCCCGCCTGGCCCTTCGGGCCGCACCGACGGTGGTGCCCGACGGGTTGTGGTTCGCCACCGCCACTCCCGCCTATCTCGACAAGACCAATGCCACCGCCATCCACGCCGCACTCCGGCTCCCGGCCGAGGTACCGGCATTCGACTTCGGTGGCGCCCTGCGCTCCGGCGTCGGCACCGTGCTCAACGCCCTCAGTGGTGACGGGTCGGGCACCACCTTGGTGGTGCTGGCCGACATGCGTGACGGCATGCCCACCTCGGCCGACGAATCCGCCGGCGGAGACGGAGGCGCGGCGCTGGTCGTCGGGGAAGACAGCCCCGGTTATCCGGCCATCGCCGAGTATCTCGGAGGTGCATCGCTCACCGACGAATTCCTCGATCGGTGGCGGACGGTCGGGGACCGCCGCTCCAAGACCTGGGAGGAGCGTTTCGGGGAGAGCCGGTACGTGGCCCTGGGTGAGCAGGCGTGGGCCTCGGCGCTCAAGACGTCAGGGGTGACAGCCGAAGAGATCGACAAGGTAGTGGTGACCGGCATGCACACCCGGTCGACCAAGGCCCTGGGACGGAAACTGGGCGTGAAGCCGGAGAGCCTGGTCGACGACCTCTCGGCCACGGTAGGACAGACCGGCTCCGCCCACGTCGGCCTGATGTTGGCATCCATCCTCGAAAAGTCGGAGCCGGGTCAACTGGTGGCGTTGGTGGCGCTGGCCGACGGAGCTGACGTATTGGTGTTTCGCACCACCCCGGCCCTGGCCGACTGGTCGCCATCCGACTCGGTCGCCGACCAGATTGCCGGGGGGGCGGACCTCCCCTACGGCAAGTTCCTCACCTGGCGGGGCATGGTGACACCCGAGCCGCCCCGTCGTCCTGAGCCTCAGCGGGTCTCCTCCACCGCCGCCTGGCGTAACGAAGACTGGAAGTACGGCTTCGTCGGGTCGAAGGACCGTTCCTCCGAGGCCGTGCACCTTCCCCCCTCCCGCATTTCGATGAAGGGTGGGGCCGTCGACGACATGGAGCCGATCGGTCGGGCCGACTCGGTGGCTACCATCGCCACCTACACCATCGACCACCTGGCGTACTCCCCCAGCCCGCCCATTGTCTTCGCGGTGCTCGACTTCGACGGGGGCGGCCGTTTCCCTGTCGAGTTGACCGATGTCGAACCCGACTCGGTCGAGATCGGCGATCGGGTGACCATGACCTTCCGGAAGCTGTTCACCGCGGATGGGATCCACGATTATTTCTGGAAGGCGAAACCGCTTCGGGCCAGCGCCGCCGACTAGACGAACTGCGAGGTCCCCGGCCGCTCGTGCGGCCCGGGGCTGCCAACCGAACACGAACGATTGACACGAGAGCCAGAGGAGACGAGCGATGGGATCGCATGGGATCAAGGATCAGGTCGCAATCGTGGGCATGGGTTGTACCCGGTTCGCCGAGCACTGGGACAAGAGCCTCGATGACCTGATTGTCGAGGCAGCGGGAGACACCTTCGCCTCCGCCGGGGTCACCAAGGACGATGTCGACGCCTACTGGTTGGGTACCGCCCAGTCGGGCATGAGTGGGATCACCCTGGCCCGACCATTGCAGCTCGAAGGCAAACCGGTCACCCGGGTGGAGAACTACTGCACCACGGGCTCCGAGGCACTCAGAGCGGCGGCCTACGCGGTGGCCTCCGGTGCCTACGACGTGGCCATGGCTGTCGGGGCCGAGAAGGTGAAGGACTCCGGGTACCAGGGGCTGAATGCCTACCCGATCCCCAACGACGGTACGGCCCGCACCCTCACCGCCGCGGCCATGTTCTCAATGGTGGCCCCGGCTTACGGCAAGAAGTACGGCGTCAGTGAGGACGAACTCTCCGAAGTACTGGCCCGGATTTCCTGGAAGAACCATCAGAACGGTGCCCGCAACCCGAGGGCCCAGTTCCGCAAAGAGGTCTCCACCGAGACGATCTGCGCCTCACCACGGGTGGCCGGCCGCTTAGGCGTGTTCGACTGTGCCGGGGTCGCCGACGGTGCAGCCGCCGCCATCGTGGTGAGGGCCGAGGACGCCCATCGCTATACCGACAAGCCGATCTACATCAAGGCACTGTCGTTCGCAGCCGGGAGCGGCTCAGGGCTCATCGACCCCGAGTACGACTACACCTGGTTTCCGGAGTGCGTGCTGGCCGCGGAAGACGCCTACCGGCAAGCCGGGATCACCGATCCGAGGGGCCAGTTGGCCATGGCAGAGGTCCACGACTGTTTTACCCCCACCGAGCTGGTGCTGATGGAGGACCTCGGGTTCTGTGCCCGGGGCACGGCGTGGAAAGAGGTCCTGGCCGGTACGTTCGACCGCACCGGCGAATTGCCGATCAACCCCGACGGTGGTCTGAAGAGCTTCGGCCATCCGGTCGGCGCCTCGGGTCTCCGCATGTTCTTCGAAACATGGTTGCAACTCCGGGGTGAAGCCACCCCCGAGCGTCAGATCGACACCGATCGGAAGCTGGCCCTCACCCACAACCTGGGCGGATATCCCGGGGAGATGGTGTCGTTCGTCTCCGTGGTGGGCACCGAGCTCGGCTGAGCACCCTTTGGTGGGTGTCCCTAAGATGAGCCAATGCCAGATTCCCCGCTCACCGTCGCCGTCACCCGCTCCCCCGAGGAGAGTGCCGGCCAACGCCGGTCCCGGCTCCGCCTGGCCGGGATGTTGCTGGTGTCGAGCATTGCCCACTTCATCATTCCGAGGGCATTCATGAAGATCGTGCCCCGGTTTTTGGGACATGCCCGCTTCTGGGTGTACGCCAGCGGTGTGGTCGAAGCGGCAGCCGGTGCCTTGATGTTGTCAGCCGACCCGACGACCCGCCGCCGCGGCGGGATGCTCGCCACCGCTACGATCGTCGGCGTCTGCCCGGCCAACATCCATATGGCGGTGGACGCCGGACGCCCCCGCTCCCTCACCTCGTGGGGAGCGTGGCTACGACTCCCTCTGCAGGTGCCGATGGTGGTGACCGCGGCCCGCATCGCCCGCCGCTGACGACGGCTCAGGCTTGGCTATCCGTGTTGGTTCATGTGCGTTAGCCATTGACGGCGTAGACGGGGGCATCGGCCTCACGCTCGTCGAGCAGCGCCCACCACGCGTCAGCACCCCGCTTGGCTGCATTGGCAACCACTGCCGGGTCGGCATCGAGTCGGGCCAGGGCGTCGAGTGCCCAGTCACCGTGATCAACATCCATGCTGGCGTGCACATCCCAGAAGGCCACACCGGCATCGTCGATCCCGTACCACCGGCGGAGCCCCTCGGCCTTCGAGGCAGCAATGGCCGATGCCTGGGTTTCGTAGGCCGCCAGGGCAGAGAGGGCAGCCACCGGACCTTCTTCCACCATGTCGAGATAGGTGGCGACCAACCCGGCGGCGGCCGGACCCTCGAGGGACCGGCCATCTGCCGACGACTCTGACGTCGGCACCGACGTCAACTCTGACGCCGACGTCGACTCCGGCGCCGACACCGCGGCGGCAAACCGATCGAACAGGGCCAAGTGGGGCTCGGGCCTCCCGAGTTCGTCGGTCAGATTGCGCTGCACCAGGTCGGCGACCTCGGTCGATCCCTCGGCCCGCAAACCATCGACCACCGCGGACAGGACCACCGGAAGTGCAGCCTCGAACGACCGGTACTGGCTGGCATACATTCCGAGCTCACCCGGGTGCAGCACTCCTTGTTCCCACCGGACGTAGAAGGGATGGGTGAGAAGCATCCGTCCGTGGAGTGCATCCTCGATCGCCTCGGCGATCGTCGCCTCAGTCGATCCGTGCGCGGTGTTCGGGGTGGTGACCATGCCGCATCGTAGCCAGTGCGACGACCGGGTGTCGCCGGTTCAGCAACCTCGCCGGCCATGGCGTCGGTACCCGGCGGGGTAGTCGGATTCTCCGATCTCGGTGGGGTGGGCTGTGTGTCTCATCCCGCGCCAGGCCCAGCCCCGGACATACTTTCGATGGCCCGCTGCAGTTGAACCTGCAGCGTGGTGGTGGTCACATCAGACCGGCTCCGTTCGAGCACGGCCCGCAGTGCGTCGGTGGATCGGCGGAGCCCACCGGTGATGGCGTCGGGAAAGTCCACCGTCACCAGCACGTCGTAGCAATCACCCATGGCATCGAGCAGCGCGGACCCACGGGCGAGGTCGCCGTCGCGAAGGCGATCGAGGAGGTGCCGGCGGAGCTCGGATGCGGCTTCCGCCAGCCCGTTGAGCCAGGCGGGAATGGCGACTCCCAGATCGCGGTGATCCGGGAGCGGTGAGCCGGCCACCAGCGCCGCGGTCAAGCGAGCCTCGGCGTATTCCTTCTCGGCGTCGTGGAGAAACCCGGCCGCGGCCAACCTCGGGAACGGGTCGAGTGCGTGCTGGGCAACCCGCAGCGATGCCTCTGCTGCGGAAGAGTGTTCCCGTACCTGGTCGGGCAGAAGCCGATGAACGGCCCGAATGGCCAGACTGCACTGGCGGATCGTGTCGCGGCACGCCCGCAGCGAGACCTCGCGGGCCCGGTGGGCACCGGCGAGCTCTTCTCGCATATTGGGACCGACCACCGCCAACTGCTCGGCGAGTTGTCCGCCCGGCGCCGCGGTCGAACCCGAGGAGGCGGGATCGATTGCCATCGGAAGAGGCTCGGTCAACGGGCGGCGGCGCGGCCAGCCGGATGTTCATACCGGCTGTCTCCATACTGCACGGCCCCGACCGCGTCGTATCCGTCGTGAGTCGCCGGCTGGAAGGCGTCGGGGCGAAGATAGTGGAGCTTGCGCTCGCTCTCGGCAACCATTGCCTGCATGTGGACGAGCATCGCCACATATGCGACCAACGCCACCGCGAAGACGGCGGTGACCACCCAGGCGGCTTCGGCACCCGGGATACACCCGATGAGCAGGCTGAGGGTGAACACCAGCGCCAACCCGGCCAAGGTGTCACAACGACGACGACGGGCCAGGAGCCTGGCTTCGGGGTTGCTGGGGCGGGGTGTCGAGGTCAGATAGGGATACGGCTGTCGAGAGGTAGGTTCGCCGCTGGGGAGTTCTTCGCCCAAGAAGGCCAAGGCCGGCCTGGGCAGTTGCTTGGCGCCAACCACAGTGAGAACAGGTCGACTGGGTACATCCCCGGCGTTCATTTCGGCCGGAGCAGGTTGGCCTGCCACCGACCGGAGCCGAAACGCCGGCGAGACGATCGGCATCCCCCTCGAGTGCTCCAGCACCTGGAGTTGATGATGAAAATGTGAAACGGAGCTGACTCCGCCACCGTGTTCGGACCGTCTCCGAAACACGGTGGGACCCAGAATCACCAGCCATGCCATCACGAGGATCACCACAAGGACCATGAGCGTCAACTCCTCGACCTACCTTCTTTCCTGAAAAACCCTAACGACAGGCTTTTCAGCAGTGGTGGATGGTCGGAGAATGACGATGCCGACATTGAACACCGAGGTGTTCGCAACGGCCTCCTCCGGTTGTGCTGGGAATGTTGTACACCGTTCCCGGGCCGCGCTCAACCGATTTCTGATACCGCAGGTCGAGGCGGGTGATGACCCGGTATCGTCCTGCGGGTGACCGCGGTCTCGACCCTCATCGTGCTGGCCGGTGTGGCCGCCCTGGTCGATTGGGTCGCGGTAGCCACCTCCAATAACCGGCTCCAGTACGCCGCCAAACCCGCGGTGCTGGCGCTGCTTGTGGCCGCCGCCGCCCTGATCCCCGCTACACACTCCGACCTTGGCGCCCGGCGCGGTTGGTTCATGGTGGCACTGGTGTGTTGCCTAACCGGCGACGTGTTGTTGATGCTGCCCCAAAACCTTTTTATCCCCGGACTGGTCGCCTTTCTGGCCGGCCATGGCTTCTTCATTGTCGGCCTCCTCCAGCCCGCAGCAACTCCGACAAGCCCGCTGTTCGCGTTTTCCGCCACCGGGCTGACCCTTTCAGTTGTCATTGTCCTGGCCGTCGAGTGCCTTCCCGGCTACGCCATCCTGCGATCGCTCCACCGCCATGGGCAGAGTTCTCTGGTTGGACCGGTCTGCCTCTATATGGCGGCCATCCTGACGATGGTGGTGCTGGCCGCCAACGTGGGACGACCGGCAGCGGCATTTGGGGCGGTGTGCTTTTTGGCGTCGGACAGCCTGCTGGCCACCGATCGGTTTGTTCGCCCCCTCCGTCAGGGGACGCTGTTGGTCCACGTCACCTATCACCTGGCGCAAGTGCTGCTGGTAATTTCGCTGGTCCGCTAGTGCCCTGTCGGCATCGTCGCCTGGTGATGAGCGAATGGCCGGCCGCCGGGAGCCTGTCGGTTAATCAGCGTTCGCCAACGGCGTTGGTGGAGTGGTCAGTGGGCCCTTCGGCCGGCGGCGGGTCCACCTCATCGGGGAGTGCCACCAGTCCCACTGAGGCGACGGGCGAGGTCACGGCTGTCAGCGCAGGTGCCTCGTCTCTGTGCTCAATCTCGGTGACCGCATCGAACGGGGTGGGGTTGATACCGGGCTCGCCCGCAGCCTGCCCTTCACCGGCGGCCACCGGCTCGGTCGAACCGGCCGGCTCGGTCGGAAGCGCGGTCGGGGCGCCAGGCAACGCCGTGCACGGCGTGGTGGGCCGGGTCCTCGGGCGGGGAATCGGGATGGCAGCGAGGGACTCATCGCGGCGATCGGCCATGAGATTGGCCAGCGCCTTCCATTCGTCACCGTCGAGCACCTTCAACCGCCGGGTCATCGAAGCCAGCAGGTCGGCGGCTTCAGCCCGATAGCGCTCCGCCACGCTGCCCATGGCGAAGACGGTGAGCGAGGGGAGCTCCGAACTGCTGGCCGCGGTGATCGCCAACAGTTGTGCGGTGGCAACCTCCGCATCCTGCATGAGGCCGAGCGCGTCTTGCAGGCGGGCCAGCCGGCGGACGAACCTGTCAGTGCGGGACCCGTAGAGATCGGCGGTGAACTCGAGGGAGTAGCGGAGCCGCTTCGCCCGGATGCGCAGCCGGTGAAAATCGGCGGCCAAACCGCTCTTGCGCGCCCGACGTGCACCCTTCAGCACCCTGCGGTGGCGTGACGCCACCAGATCGGGGACCGAGACCACAGCCGGCACACCGGCGGCGGCGAAACGACGGGAGGGTCCCTGCACGGCCAGGGTGGTGAGACCCTTCAGGAGTCGTTGGTAGCGGGCAGAGTCGAGGGCGGCGAGCAGGCGCCCACGCGCCTCATCGCGATGCACGGCCAGGAGTTGGCGGAGGTGGATCAGAGGGTCCTCGGTCACCTCCGAGCTCGCCCAGGCAATGCTCCATTCGCCCATATTGTCCAGGTGCTCGAGTTGGACGTCCAGATCCCGCACCTCGCCAAGTACCGCGGCCAACCAACCGAGCTCGCTGCGCAGACCGTTGATCCGTACCGGCAACACACTGATGAACACGTCAATGGCGGCCCGCAGCCGCCGGGTGGCGACCCGCATGTCATGGAGGTCCTCGGCGTCTTCGCCGAGCCGGGTGCCCGGTTCCCGAGCCAGCACCACGCCCAGATGCCGCCGGAGCACGGCGTAGGCGAGCTCACCCAGGGAAGCGTCGGGCGAGACCGCGGTCGAGCCGAGATCGGGCAGACCGGGAATGGTGATGCCGAGCGTCAGCAGTCCCGCCTCGTATTTTGACAAGGTGGCCGGTTGTAGTCCGCAGGCCTCACGGAGATCGGCCACCATCGGCTCGAGGGCTACCACCCACCCATGGGCCACCTCCACCTCGACCCGCCGCAGGTGGGCCGGCCGGGTACCGGTGTCGCCGACAATGGTGGTCTCATCCAGTGCCAACTCGGCCACGTCCTCGCCGGCTACCCGGAGTGAGAACGCCCGGCGACGGGTGCGTATCACTAGTATCTGACGGAGGGGCCGATTTCCGGCCACCGCCCAGAGGCGACGTCCCACCGGTCCGTCGGCGCCGAGGTCGGCGATCCCGTCGGATCGCAGTGGCTCGGTCACCTCGAGTCGCCGGCGGAGGCCATCCTTGCCGGCTGGACGCGAGTCTTTGAGGGTTACCTCGTCCCGGCGCCTCTTGCGCCTTGTCCGCAGGACGAACCCGGCCCGCCCGATCCGCCAGTCCTCGGTATCGAGGTAGCGGTCGACCTGGTGGACCACCGGTTTGGCCAGAGCGGTCAACGCCTGTGTCGCGGTGAGACCACCGATGGGTCGCCCCGGGAGATCGGCCAACCATCGTTCCACCGGCCGCAGGTCCAGGGCGTCGAATTGCCACTCCACCTCCACCTCGGCGTCGTCGGTGGCGGAAGCGGCTACTTCACCCGCCCGGTCGCTCATAGTCGCAGACTACTGCGCAGGCCACTGCGAAATCCCCGGCCGGTGCCCGTTGATGCCTGCTCCCGGCAACCCACGGCGGTAGAGTCGCTTCTGTGGGAAACAGCCGAAGCGCCACCGTCGAAACGAGCCAATCCAACGACGTTGTCAGGGCGGGGGGCGGGCTGGTGGTGCGGCAGGCCGGGAGTCGGTGGGACGTGGCCTTGGTCCACCGCCCGATGCGGGAAGACTGGAGCTTCCCCAAGGGCAAGCTCGAAGAGGACGAGATCCTAGAGGATTGCGCTCTGCGGGAAGTCCTCGAGGAGACCGGTCTCATCTGCCAGTTGGTCAGGTTCCTCGGTCACACCGAATACGAGGATCGCAAAGGGCGCTCCAAGGTTGTCGCCTATTGGATGATGACGGTGAAGCGCGACAGCGGCTTCGAGACCAACGACGAGGTCGACGAGGTGAGATGGGTGGACCTGGCCGGCGCCACCGATCTGCTCAGCTATGAGCGCGACCGCGCTCTGCTTGCCGCCTTTGCCGCCTCTGACGATCTGGATACCCTGCTCGTCTAACCACCAGCGATATCGCCGGGGTCAGCTCAGGTGAAGTCAGGGTCCCGGGTACGAGAGCGCTTCAACTCGAAGAAACCGTCGGTCCCGGCCACGCCGAGCACACCGTCCCACAGGACACCGGCAGCTTCTCCCCGCGGGGCCGGGGAGACCACCGGACCGAAGAACGCCACCCCTTTCACACTGATGACCGGGGTTCCCACCTCGTAACCGACCTGGTCCATGCCCAGATGGTGGACACCTTGATTGCCTTGTCGAATGCTTCGCCGTCCGCGGCATCGGCCAAGCCGTTGGGAAGCCCGGCAGCCGCCAACGCCTCTTCGATGGTGGCCCGTTCCCTCGGCTTGCCCTCAAGATGGAAGCGATTGCCCAGCTCGGTGTACAGCGGCAACAGGACGTCGTCCCCGTGGGCCTCCTGAGCGGTGATGCAGACCCGGACCGGCCCCCATGAGGAGGCGACCATCTGGCGGTACTCCTCGGTGAGATCCTCCTTTTCCGAGTTGAAATAAGCCAGAGACTTCACGTGTCACCGCATGGTGATGGGCCGGACCTCGGACGCGAACAGAATCCAACGTGACGCCATCCATGCCCACGGACAGATGGGATCGAACCAGAAATCTGCGGCGACCCGGTTGCCGGGCTCCTCGTTCACCTGAGTGTTGGGCATGGCTACACTTCGACTTGTCGCCTACCGGCGCTCGGCCCGGGCCGACCAGCGGCCGTCGGAGTGCTCCACCGCGACATCGATTCCGAACGCATCGGATACGACGCTACTCGTGAGCACGTTATCTACCGGTCCCGACGCCACCATGCTCCCGTCACGGAGGAGGGCGGCATGGGTGATCCCCTCCGGTATCTCTTCCAGATGATGGGTGACCAACACCAGTGCCGGCACCGACGGGTCGTCGGCCAGCGCCGAGAGCTGACCGACCAATCGCTCCCGCGCCCCGAGGTCGAGTCCGGCGGCAGGCTCGTCCATCAGCAGTAGCTCGGGTCGGCCCATCAACGCCCGGGCCAGCAATACCTGTTGGCGCTCTCCCTCCGACAACAGCCCGAACGACCGTCCGTCGAACGAATCGCCCCCGAACCCGGCGCGTCGCAGCAGGCGATCGGCCTCGGCTCTGTCGTCAGTGGAAAACTCGTGCCACCATGTCTCGAGAACGGCATAGCGACCGGTCAACACCACATCGAGGGCAGACAGCTCGGGGCGGAGCGACCGGCTGATCGACGCGCTCACCGTGGCGATCCGTTGCCTCAGGGCACGCATATCGACGCGGCCCAGGCGCTCGCCCAGAATCTCCACGACGCCCCGAGTAGGCCACAGGGCCGAGCCGACCACCCGCAGCAGGGTGGTCTTTCCCGAGCCGTTGGGGCCGAGCAACGCCCATCGTTCGCCTGCCCGCACTTCCCAGGTGATGTCCTCGATCAGCGCAGTCCCATCGCGCACCACGCTGACCCCGTCCACCCGGATGAGGATGTCGGAGCTCATACGTTGAAGCGGAACTCGACCACGTCGCCGTCGCGCATCATGTACTCCTTGCCTTCCACCCGCGCCTTGCCGGCGGAACGCACCGCGGCCAGAGAGCCGGCCTCCACCAGATCGTCGTACCCGACGATCTCCGCCTTGATAAAACCGCGTTCGAAATCAGTATGGATGGTGCCGGCGGCCTGGGGGGCGGTGTCGCCGATGTGGATGGTCCAGGCGCGCGACTCCTTGGGCCCGGCGGTAAGGAAGGTCTGGAGGCCGAGGGTGGAGAAGCCCACGTGGACCAACTGCACCAGGCCCGACTCGTCCTGGCCGTAACTGGCCAGCAACTCGGTCGCATCCTCGGCGTCGAGAGCGGCCACTTCCGCCTCGATCTGGGCACAGACAATCACCGCTTCCGCCGGAGCCACCAGTGCCACGAGTTCGGCCCGCAAAGAATCGTCGTTCAATGCAACCTCATCGATGTTGAATACATAGATGAACGGCTTGGCGCTCAGCAGATGCAGATCGGCCAGGAGTCCGAGGTCGATCTCTCCGACGGCGGCGGCCGAGGCGATGGTGCGACCCGAATCGAGAATCTTCCTTGCCTTCTCCGCCTCGATCAGCGCCGGTCCGAGCTCCGGTTGCTTTCGGGCTTCTTTGGCCAGCTTGATCAGGCGATTCTCCACTGTCTGCAGATCGGCCAACATGAGTTCGGTATTGATGGTGGCGATGTCGTCGCCTGGGGCTATCCGGCCGTCCATGTGGATGACGTCGGGGTCGGTAAATACCCGGACCACTTGGCAGATGGCGTCGCTCTCGCGAATGGCCCCTAGAAACTTGTTCCCGAGGCCCTCACCTTCCGACGCCCCCTTGACGATCCCGGCGATATCCACGAAGGTCACCGTGGCCGGGACCAGTTCCTTGCTTTCGAAGAGCTCGCCCAATCGATTGAGGCGGGGATCGGGCACGGCCACCACTCCGACGTTGGGTTCGATGGTGGCAAATGGATAGTTGGCCGCCAGTACCTCGTTGCGGGTCAAGGCGTTGAACAGGGTGGACTTTCCCACATTGGGAAGACCGACGATGCCGATGGACAGTCCCATGGGGGCACCCTACCTGAGTGATTCTCCCCGCCTCCCCGCCTCCCTTTTCGACTACGAAGTCACGTGAGCGACTTGACCAGGTATTCGCTCATGGTCGAACTGCGGAGTCGACCCAGGTCGAGACAGGCATTGACGCTCTCGACCATCCGGGACACGTTGGCATTCAATTCTTCCGGTGACGAGGCGTTGAAAAACAGCATGGGATCGGCAACATGGCGTATCGACGGCCACCCCTCTTCCACGATGCCGTCGATCTCGGGGGCGTGCTCGGTCAATGCCCGTACGACCTCATTGCGCACGTAGCGGGTTTGGGGTTGCAGCTCACCCGACACCGGTGACTGGGTGCCATGCCATCGTCGTATCCACTCGGCGTAGGCGAGCCCCTCGGGGCGGTGGATGAGGGCCACGGTCAAGACCCCGGGCGACCGGGCGCCGTCCTCCCAGTCCCTCGGCTCGGCGTGAGCAGTGGTGCCATAGTCGTCATAGATCGATTCCACCACCAGGTAACCCGCGGAGCGAAGCCCCAGCTCGGAGAGGGCCGCCTCTACTCCGTCCCGCCGTTCATAACAGTCGATCCACACCGATACCTCGGCCACGTGGGGTAGCTCACCATCAGGCGGAGGGGCGGGCGATGGCGCCAAAGCGGCCTCGGCATCGTGAACATTGATTCCCAACGCTCGGACATTGATGTCCAACAGGCGACGGGTCGTCTCCCCGAGCAACCGAGACCGAATAGCATCCCCTGACTCCGCCGCGCCGTCGCCCCACAGGAGGTAGATCAACTTCTCCATGGTTCAGGTATCCGCGCTACGGTCGGCGGCGCTACTGGTCAGAAGCGTTTGGGGTGGGCTCCCCGGTATCCAGGACCGGCATCCGCCGAGCCACCCGCCCGGCCAGCCCGGAGACGAACTGGGCCCAGATCCGATCGCCGATCAGCCAGAGCCACAGTTCGCGCCGATACTCCGTCACCGCATCCACGAACTCGTCCCGACCAAAACCGGCGGGCTCCAATGTCGACTGCCACTGGCCCCAGAGCCATACGCCGAAGCAGATGTCGTCACTCAGGCCTTCGCGCCAATCCTGACCCTCGAGCAACGCCTCGCGCAGCCCGACCTTCAGTTCGACCGGCTCCTCGGGAAGAGCCAATCGAGCGCCCCCCACCAACTCGATGATCGTCATCGGCCCCACCCTATCCATAACGCCACATACCCTGCCGACGGCACCCGGCCGGGGAAGGTCGCCATTGCATGTTTGCTGGTCAACGGTCGATGACCACTGGAGCGCGGTCGGTGCCGCTGTAGTTCGAGAGGTGCTCCTCGTAGTCGATGAACAACGGAGCATCCGGATCGAACTTGCGTTGCAGGCTCTTGAAGGCGATCCGCTTATCGAAGGCGTCGAGCTTGACCAACGCCTCGGGATTGTCGAGCTCCCGCAAGTCGAGTCGACCTCGGGCATTGTCCACGGCCAGCCGGCCCCGTTCGGTCCGCACCAGCACACTGCTCCAACCGTCGATGGACCCCACGCTTCCCACCGACAGGTCGGCGCCGCGACCGAGAAAGTCCGCGCACTCGTCGCAACCCTTGAGGGCGGCGCCATGGAAGTTCTTGATCGGCTCGTCGACCGCCACTACCCCGTCGCGGTACTCCACGATCATCCGACCGTGAATCACGTCGACCTTGCTGACCCGCTCAATGTCGATGTCCCGGTCGTCGCGCAGCAAGCGCAGCATGAGGCCCTGGTAGTCGAAACTCTTGGTGCACAACAGGGCGATGGTCAAGACAACCGCGTCGACCCGGTGCACACCTGTCGGCCACCGGCGCGACTGCATGGCCCGAATTCCCTGGATCTCACACGGGGTGCCGACCACCGCGATCCGAGGATTGGGGGGCAGGTCGTAGTTGGTGAGGTCGAGCTCGGCCAATGCCATCGTCTGGTTGTAGTAGCTACCAGCGGCGTCGATAATTTCCTTCGCCGTGGTGGCCAGGTGGGACACGCCCTTCCATGGCTCGTCGGGGTCGGAGCTCGGCTTGGTCACCAGTGCCCCGTCGATCTCACCAGAGGCCAGGGCCCCCAATAACAGGCCGGAGACAACCCCGCCATCCTGGGCGAACTCGGGACGGGAACCCGTCCGGGCCGCGTAGGACTCGAGTACCGCCCCCAGCCCGTCCCCGGGAGGCCCACCGGTGATCTTCCAATACGGGTCAGCCGAGTCGGGTCGCTCCACGAAGTTGACCGGCGTCTCGTCCGCCATGGGGGTCGAAGGAGGCCAGGCGGCTTCGTAGCGGAGGCCGCCCCGCGGGCAGAAGTCCCAGCACAGTGAACACCCCGTGCACATCTTCACCAACTCGGGCAGGAGCGTGTCCTCGCCGATTCCGATGGAGTTCGATGGGCAGACGGCAACACAGGTTCCACACTGGATGCAGCGATCGGCGGCGATCACCCCGGCTTCCAGCTCCCAGAACCAGGTCTTCCCGGGGGGCTCGGCGGTCCCGTTCATCTCCTCGCGGATTCGGTAGGCCTTCATTGGACCCGCTCTTTCGGCTTGGTGGTCAACAGCACTGGCGTCCCGGTTCCCTCTTCGCCCAACGTGGCCCGGAGGTCGTCGTTGGGTATCCGCCGGGCCCAGTTGTAGAACGGCTCGTCGTGACGCCGTTCCGACTGGTAACGCCGGACCAGCCGCAGCAGGGCGTCGGGTACGTCATTGACCGGTCGGGCACCTTCCACCCAGTCGATGAAGCCGGGGGCAGCACCGAGTGACCCTCCCAGACCGATATCGACGGCTTCGGCCAGGTGGTTCCCCACGTGGGCGACCGCCCCCCGGAAGCCGATGTCGGCGATCTGCGGCTGGGCACAGCTGGCCGAACATCCTGAGAAATGCATACGGATCACCCCGGCATCCGCGTTGGGCCCCGACCACCCGTCCGGAGTCGGGGCGGCGCCGACCGGCTCCCCGGCCAACTGCGCATCGAGGAAGCGGGCCCATTTCACCGCCCGCTCCTTGGTTTCGACCACCGCGTACCGGCAGAACTCGGTCCCCGTGCAGGCCACCACCCCTCGCGAAAAGGGACCCGGATACGGCGAGTATTTCGTCAGCAGATCCTCGGCCAGCAACCGTTCGACCTTGTCCCCGGGGACACCGGTGAACGTGAAGTTCTGGTCGGTGGCGAGGCGGACGGTGCCGTCCCCGTAGGTCTCGGCCAGCCGTGCGACTTCCACCAGTTCGGGGCCGTTCATCCTGCCCACCGGCACTGAGCACCCCACGTAGAACATCCCGTCTTCCTTCTGTGGGTGCACGCCTACGTGATCGCCGCGGTAACGACGGGTCAGCGACTCTCCCGCCGGCGCCAGGTCGAACTTGGCCCGGGCTTCCACCTCGGCCCGGAAGCCCTCGGGCCCCAATTCCTGGACGAGGTAACGCATCCGGCACACACCCCGGTTCTCACGATTACCGAGTTCACCGAAGACCTGGGCGATGGCCCGGCTGAGCTCCAGGGCCTGATCCTGGCGCACGAACACATCGATATCCGAGGCCATGCGTTCACCGTCGGACAGTCCCCCACCCGCCAGCACATTGAATCCGAGGGTCCCGTCGTCGGCCCGCGCCGGCATCAGGCCGATGTCATTGATCTCGGCCTGGGCACAGTCCTCGAGGCAGCCGGTGGCAGAGATCTTGAACTTACGGGGCAGGTTGGCGTACTCGCGGTTCCCGGTGAAGAACGCCGAGATCTCCCGGACCACCGGATAGGCATTGAAGGCCTCGTCGGCGTCGACACCTGCAACCGGGCAGCACAGCACGTTACGGGACCCGTCCCCGCATCCCTGAATGGTGGTGAGGCCGACCGACGCGAACCGACGCCATATCCGAGGGATGTCCTCGATACGGATCCAGTGGATCTGGATCGACTGTCGGGTGGTGAGATCGGCGTACCGAGAACCGAAGACCCGGCTGTCGGTGCCGTCAGGTCCCTCACCGAAGGCGTCGGCCACCACCCCGACCTCGCGAACCTGCGCGGCGGTGAGAAACCCCCCCGGGACCTTCACCCGCATCATGTAGGCATCCCCGCCCTGTTTTTGGGGGTAGATCCCTGCCCACTTCAGCCGTTCCGTCTCGCCGGGCACCTTGGCGATGGAGGACGGGCCCTCTTTGGAGTAGGTGTCAATGACGGAGGCAACACTGTCCAGGGGATGCCGGTCGAGCTTCTGCTGCTCGATCTCGTTGAGTTGGCCGTGGGTGCGATACGGGTTGATAAACGGCATGGGGCGGTCGGTGCCCCGAATTGTCAGTCCGTAGAGTTCGTCGCGGTCTTTGGTCATCTCAGCCGTGCAGCCCGCACTCGAGCTTGTCGGATCCCGACCAACGGCCGGCCCGGGGGTCCTCGCCCGCCGCCACCGGACGGGTGGTCGGCGCACAGCCGATGGAAAGATAACCCTGCGATAACAGCGGATGCCGGGGGATGCCGTGATCGGCCTCGTAGCCGGCGATGTCCTGGTCGGTCCAGGTGGCCAACGGATTGATCTTGACCATCCCCCATTTCTCGTCATAGGAGACGATGGGTGTGGTGGCCCGGGTCGGCGCGTCCACCCGTTTGAGGCCGGTCAGCCATGCCTCGTTACCGACCAGCGCCTGCTTCAGGGGACGGACCTTCCGGAATTCGCAGCACTTCTCGGACCCGCACGGCCACGCCTCGGCATCCGCCCCCGGCGTGGTGGTGGTCAGGTTGAGGTCATAACGCGCACGGATTGTCTCCACGTAGGCGAGGGTCTCGGGGAAATGTGCCCCGGTGTCGAGAAAGATGACTTCGATCCCCGGATCGACGGCCACGGCCAGATCGACGATGACCGCGTCCTGAAATGAGCAGGCGAGCGCTAGCTCGCACCCGAATCGCTGCAGAGCCCAGGAGATCACCGATCCGGCCGGGGCGGACTCGAACTCGACCGATCGCTCGGCCAGTTCATCGTGGACTGTCGTCAGGTCTGGCTGTACGGACAACGGGGCTCGCTCTCGTCGCTTCCGGTCGTTTTGGACCCCGGGGGCCTTGCGGGGAACACGCCAACAATAGTATACATGACTAATCAGATCATCTTTTAGTGGAATCAAGTCGGGGACACCGGTCGTTACACAAGAACGAGCCGACCCGCTCGCCGATTTCACCCCACCCTCACCCACCACTCATTAGGGAAAAGAAACGATTTCCACTATGACAACCACCCTCGATCCTCCGACACCTACCTCTGTGGAATCTCGGTCGAGAATCGCCGCCAAGCCGACCGTCGACCACCTCGACCTGCTGGAGGCGCATGCAATCTTCATCATGCGGGAGGTGGCGGCCGAATGTGAGCGCCCGGTTCTCCTCTTCAGTGGCGGCAAGGACTCAGCAGTGCTGCTCCGGGTGGCCGAAAAGGCGTTCCGCCCCGGTCGTCTGCCTTTCCCGGTGATGCATGTCGACACCGGGCACAACTTCCCCGAGGTCATTGACTTCCGTGACCGGCGCGTCGAGGAGTTGGGCGAACGTCTGCTCATCGCCTCGGTGCAGGAGTCGATCGACACCGGTCGGGTGGCCGACCCCGGGCTCGGCGGCATGAGAAACCGGCTGCAGACCACTGCGCTCCTCGACGCCATCACCGCCCATGGCTTCGACGCCTGTATCGGCGGCGCCCGTCGCGACGAAGATAAGGCGCGGGCCAAAGAGCGGGTCCTCTCGTTTCGCGACACGTTCGGACAGTGGGACCCCAAGCGCCAGCGGCCCGAGCTGTGGCAGCTCTACTCGGGTCAGGTGCAACCGGGCGAGCACCTGCGGGCCTTCCCGTTGTCGGACTGGACCGAGCTCGATATCTGGCAGTACATCGAACGCGAGGCCATCGAACTTCCGTCCATCTACTACGCCCACCGTCGATCGGTCATCGAACGCGACGGCATGCTGTTGGCCGAATCCGAATGGGTGGCTCCCCGCCCGGGTGAGACTGCCCATGAGGAAACTGTGCGGTTCCGCACGGTGGGTGACGCCACCTGCACCGGGGCGGTCCGGTCGGAGGCGACCACCGTGGAGCGCATCATCCACGAAGTAGCCATCTCCCGGGTATCGGAACGAGGCGCCACCCGGGCCGACGACCGGTTCTCGGAAACATCGATGGAAGACCGCAAACGCGAGGGGTACTTCTAACCAATGGCCGCAATTGCTGACGGCACTGACGCCGTCTTTGAGGCTGGCGGGGTATCCGGATGCGGCTCTGTCGCCGATGTGAGCGGTGAAGAAGTGGGTCAACCGGTGATGGATCTTCTGCGCTTCGCCGCGGTGGGATCTGTCGACGACGGTAAGTCCACCCTGATCGGGCGCCTGCTTCACGACACTAAACAGCTCTTCGACGACCAGATCGAGGCGGTCGAGGTCGCCTCCCGACGGCGGGGCATCGACGGCATGGACCTGTCGTTCGTGACCGACGGCCTGCGAGCCGAGCGGGAGCAGGGCATCACCATTGATGTCGCCTACCGCTATGCCGCCACCCCCGCCCGCAAGTTCGTCATCGCCGACTGCCCGGGGCACGTGCAGTACACCCGCAACATGGCCACCGGTGCCTCGACAGCCGACCTGGCGCTGGTGGTGGTGGATGCACCCAAAGGCTTGCGCGAACAGACTCGCCGGCACGTCTGCATCGCCGCACTGCTGGGTGTCCGCCATCTGATCGTGGCCGCCAACAAGATGGACCAGATCGATTGGGACCAGTCGGCCTACGACCGGGTGGTGAGCGAGATGGCCCACCTGTCGGAGCGGCTGGGCGTGGTGTCGTGCACGGTGATCCCGGTCTCCGCGCTCCACGGCGACAACGTGGCCGACCGCACCGATGCGGCTCCGTGGTACGACGGCCCTACCATCCTCGAGGCGCTCGAGCAGGCCCCGGCCGGCGAATGGGCCGGAGTGCAGGGGACCCGCCAGGGTTCCGGAGCCCGCCTCCCGGTCCAGTGGGTGCTGCGCCAACCCGGCGGGGGTCGCACCTACGCCGGCATGATCAACGGCGGTCCCCTCCGCGCCGGGGACGAGGTAGTGGTCCTCCCGAGTGGGCAACGCTCCACGGTGACAGCGGTGGAGACCCTCGACGGTCCGCTCAGTGAAGCCGCGGTGGGGCTATCGGTGTCGGTGCAGTTGGCCGACGACGTGGACGTGAGCCGGGGCGACCTTCTGGCCGCGGCCGACGATCTACCCGATGTGGTCACCCAGTTGGTTGCCACCGTCTGCTGGTTCGACGGGAAACCTCTCGTTGCCAGTGCCCAGTACCGGATCAAACACACCACCCGGGTAACCCCGGCGCGCATCGTGTCGGTGGATGCCCGGTTGGATGTCAACCGACTGGAATTGCTGCCGGCCGACTCCCTGGGGGAGAACGACATCGGCACCGTCACCATCTCGGTGGCCACTCCCCTGGCCGCCGATCCCTATCACCGGAACCGGATCACCGGCAGTTTCGTGGTGATCGACCCGACCACCAACGGAACGGTGGCGGCCGGCATGGTGGGCCTCCCTGACCTGACCCCGCTGGACGAGGATCCCGCCTCACTCGACGATCACGCCTGATCAGGGGGCGGCTGTGGCGTACGAAACCCCGCTGTACCCGGTATCTCTGGCGGTCTCCGGGCGGAGATGCCTGGTGGTCGGCGGAGGGCGGGTCGCAGCCCGAAAGATAGAGGGGCTACTCGGTTGCGGTGCCCAGGTGACGGTGGTGGCTCCCGACGTGATCGACACCATCCACTCGTTGGCCACAACCCCGCACCACGGGACGGAAACGGGTTCGCTCACTGTAGAGGTGCGCCCGTACAGGAGCCCCGAAGCCGCCGACTACCGACTGGTGGTCACCGCCACCGGAATAGCCGAGGTAGACCACGCTGTCTTCGGCGATGCGGACGCCGCCGGCGTGTGGGTGAACAGTGCCGACGATGTCGACAATTGTTCCTTCCTGTTGCCGGCGGTACACCGGGACGGGACGGTGACCGTGGCGGTTTCCACCGGAGGAGCCAGTCCGGCGCTGGCCGGGTGGATCCGGACTCGGGTGGCCGAGACCGTCGGGACCGACATGTCGGTCGTGTCCGAGTTGCTCGACGAGGCCCGGTCCCGGATGAAGATCTCCGGGAAGTCGACCGAGACGCTCGACTGGGCGCAGATTCTCGACCAACAGGTGGTGCCGCTGGTGCGCCGAGGTCACATCGAGGAGGCCCGTTCGGTCCTACGCCAGTTTGTCGACGGGTGACAGTATGACGGTCGGCCGTTTTGGCCGGTGACGGTCTGACCGGGGCTCAGCCGAGATCGGCCCCCGAGGCCACCTCGGGAGTGAACAGTGACGACCGGCCGTCAGCCCACGAATCGAGAATGTGGCCGCTGAACGTACCTTCGGTGGCCATGATGGCTCGGGCGCCAAACACGATGTCGCCAGCCAGCTCAGGTTCTGCCCCAGCCAGGCCGCCGGTCAGATCACGGAGCGCCACCACTTCGTGCACGGCGTCGGCCTCGACATGCACCTCGTAAAATTCGGTGGCATCGGGTCCGAGACCCCATCACATCGCCCGAGGCTGGTTCGACCCGCGCCGTTTACTGACTTTTGAGATACCCGCGATGGCGGGCGCCCTGAACCTCGCCACTTGGAATTGAGCGGTGTCTCGGTTTCGGCTGCATGGAAACGATGGCATCCAGGCGGTCAGTCTCGACATGGCTGAGGAGCAGTGGCGACTTCCTGCGCGCCACGTGCCGGTGGATCCGAGCCGTCTAGGGCTTGGCCACCATCACTACCATCGCCACTACAAAGATGATCATCAGGGCGGCCGACGTCCACGCCACTCGCAACCTCAGCGACCGGTGAGCCGAGCCATCCCATGCCCCGCCGGCCACCAACTGTTGGAGGCCCCGCTCGTCCGGCCACAGCACCATCTCGCCGGCCAGGGCGGCGGCGACCCACAGGATGAGCCCCACCATGACCCATCCGTCCGACGACGAGTAGGCGTGGGCACCGTGGCTCATCCCGAGGAGCACGAACCCGAGAATGGGAACCAGAAAGAGGATCCGCCCAGCCCAGTTGACTCCGGGACGGTAGTACCGCCTCACCGACTCGGGGATCGGCCCGGAATGGCCGAGCAGTACCGCGTAGGCGCCGGCCACGCACACCGCTCCGAACCCGATCACCGCCGCCAGCACATGGGCCAGCAACACCACTTCGTAGGCGGTACCCCGGTTCACGGAGACGGCCACCAAGGTGGCGGTCATCGGCGCGTGGGTGGGCATCCCACCGATTCTTTCATCACCCGGTCACCTGGCACCCCCGGGGATTACCGACACCAACTGTGCCCCCACCCGTGCCACCACCCGTCCCCCAAGGCGCACCGTACGCCACCTGGGCCCCGAGCATTGCTACGTTGGTAGGTAGGAGGACTACACCAGGAGTTCCCACTCATGAACCATCGACAACCTGCTGATATAACTTGGGTGGCCTCAACCACAACCGCTTCGATCCCGATTGCGAACCTCATGGGACACCACCGCAGCATATGAACCAGCTCCGCCTCGATCCTCTCACCGGCCGTTGGGTAGTGGTGAGTACCGACCGGGCCAATCGGCCCATGGCGTTCTCGCCGATGGCCACCACCCAGGCGGACCCGTCCCGGGCCTGCCCATTCTGTCCCGGAAACGAGGAGTCCACCCCTCCGGCCCTGGAGACGTACGGTCCAGAGGGTCATTGGCTGGTGCGGGTCGTCCCCAATCTCTATCCGGCCTTCGAAGGCGATGGGCCCTTCGTGGTCACCAACCGCGGACCTGTATTCATCCAAGCCACGGCCGGTGGTATCCATGAGGTGCTGGTCCTCTCTCCCGACCACGACAAGAAATGGTCGATGTTGAGCGACGACCACACCAACCTGGTGATGGCCGCCATCCGCGACCGGATCGAAGAACACTCGACCATCCCGGGTCTCCGCTACAGCCAGGCCATCCTCAACTCGGGGCGGGAAGCCGGAGCATCGGTCGATCATCCGCATGGACAGCTATTGGGAATGTCGTTCGTCCCCCGCGAGTTGGTGGAGGAACAGGCCGGATTTGCCCGGTTCGCCGGACGCTGCCTTCTCTGTACTGCGGCCGACGCCGAGGAGAATGTCGGCCACCGCATGGTGTATGCCGACGAGCGTGTGCTGGTCATCTGCCCGTTCTGGAGCGGGTCCCCCTACGAGATGATGATCATCCCCCGCATCCACTGCCCCCACCTCCACCACAGTCCCCCGGCTGACCTGAGAGCGGTGGGTAAGGCGCTGAAAGAGACACTGTCCAGCCTCAGCAGCGTGGTCGGCGACGTAGCCTACAACTTGGTCTTCCACTCCGCCCCCTACCGGGCTCCCGAGCCGTACCACTGGCACGTACACGTGGTGCCCAAGCTGACCACGGTGGCCGGATTCGAACTAGGCACCGGTGTGTTGATCAACATCAAGAACCCCGAGCAGGCGGCCGAGGAGCTGAGGGTGCGGGTTCCCGTCAACAGCGGACGCTGAACCTACCGGGGTCAGCAGCGACTGAGGCAACCAACTGCGCGTGACCGGTCAGGCCAGCCCCTGCCGATCGCCGGCTCAGCCGAGATAAAGCCCGGCCACGCTCTCGAACAGGTGGGGGTCGACGATCTTCGCCTTGCCGGCCGCTTCCGACAGCGGAATACGCACGATGCGCCCCGCCTGGAGGGCCACCATGGTCCCGAACTCGCCATCGTGGACCGCCTCCAGCGCGGCGGCACCGAACCGGGTGGCCAGCACTCGATCGAAGGCGGTCGGCGACCCTCCCCGTTGGATATGGCCCAATATGGTGGCCCGCGCCTCGTAGCCGGTGTTCCTCTCGATCTCCTGGGCCAGCCACCCGCCGATCCCCCCGAGCCGGCCGTGCCCGAACTGGTCGGTCCCGCCAGCTGGCACCCAGGCCCCCTTGGCCGCCGCCGCCGCGCTCTCGTCACGGGGGAGTGCGCCTTCGGCCACCACCAAGGTGGAGAAGAAGCGGCCGCCGGAGTGCCGGAGGCGGAGCCGTTCACAGACAGCCTCGACCGAGAATGGCACCTCCGGGATCAGAATCTCCGCCGCGCCTCCGGCGATGCCGGCGTGCACGGCGATGTGGCCCACGTTACGGCCCATCACCTCGCACACCATCACCCGATGGTGCGACTCGGCGGTCGTCTGCAGCCGGTCGATGGCCTCGGTGGCGACCTGTACGGCGGTATCGAACCCGAAGGTCACCTCGGTGCCCGAGAGGTCATTGTCGATGGTCTTGGGTACCCCCACCACCCGCAAGCCCAGGCTGGCCAGGCGGTCGGCGGCGCCCAGGGTGTCGTTGCCGCCGACGGCCACCAGGGCGTCGATCCCCAACTGTTGGACAGTGGCCAGGACCCGATCCGGTCCGGCGTCGGTGGCGAATGGGTTGGTACGGGATGAGCCGATGATGGTGCCGCCCCGGGTGAGGATTCCCCGGCACTCGTCGGCAAGCAGTGGGACGGCGGCGCCTTCGACCACCCCCCGCCAGCCGTCGAGGAAGCCGACTGCTTCGTCGTCATAGGTGACGGAACCGCCAACCACCACGGCGCGGATCACCGCATTGAGGCCGGGGCAATCGCCGCCGCCGGTCAGGATCCCGATCCGCATAGTCAGGTCCTCACCGTCAGGTCCGCAGCGCCATCATCGATGCCGAGCGCTCGAGTTCGAACGCCGCCGCCAGCTCCCGCACCACGTTCCGCGCCGGCGGGACCAGGCCCCCGATGCCCGGAGTGGCCAGATACTCAGCCAGAAATGCCCGCCGATTCCGGCCTTCCCATGCCTGGCCCAGCTCGCTCAACCCGAGATGGCCGTTCGGGTCCCGCTCGGCGGCAGCCACCACCGCCACGTGGTGGAACGACCACAGCATGTCAGCCACGTCGGCCAGAGGCGATCGATAGCTGGCCCCGTCGGCCTCCACCACTCCGGCGGTGAACTCCGACCTCCCCCCCGGCGAGAAGTCGAGCACGTACCATCCCAGATCGGTGCGAGCCACTCGGCCCAGGTGGAAGTCGCCGTGGGTTCTGATGGCTGCACACCGGGTGGTCGACGACCGCAGGTCGTCAAGGAGAGAGGACACCGTATCGGTGGCCAACAGGTCGGGGTCGACCGGGCGGACCGCGTCCTCGACCGCCGTGACCCAGGCGGCGATGTCCCCCGTCTTGCGGCCGAAGGCCTGGTCGAGCCCCAGATGCATCCGGGCGGTCATGGTGCCCAGACGCCGGGCTTCGGCGGCGAAGTCGCCCCCGGCCCTGCCGGGCTCACCGCCGGCGGCGTAGAGATCCCGCAACGAGGTGAGGGCCAGGGACCAGCCCACGGTGGAGCCGGCCTCGTACTCCTGGACAATACCCAGGTCGGTTCGCCCCCGGCGCCACACCGCCACGGGAGCCAGGAGATGGTTGAAACCGACCCCGTCGAGGCCGAGTAAGAGCTCGAGCCCGGGATGAGGTCCCTGGTCGGGAGGGAGCTGCTGGAAGATGGTCAATGCCAACCGGTCATCGAACGTGAGTGACACCGTGCCCTCGGTGAACGCGATCCGGCGTACCCGCTCGAGTTCACCGGTGGCGCCACCGATGGCCTCGAGGAGGCACAACATCAACTCCGCATCGGCGGTGGCATCGAAGACGACGGCCACGCCGTCGGAATCCTCGAAGATCCCGAGCGGCGAGTCGTCGGCATCGGCCAGGAACTGCACCTCGTCGCCGGGAGACCGGAGACCGAACACGGCGTGGACCAGCCGGCCGGGGACGTCAGCGATGACACTGATCAGGCCGGGGCGCCCCGGACACACCACATCGGCACTGCGGATGGTGACCGATTCGGGAGAGACATCGGGTGGTTCGTCCCCGGTCGAACGTTCGCCGTCGCCATCGGAAGCCAAACGGGCCCGGTGGCTGACAAAGGCGGCCACCAGCTCACGCAACGCCGGGTGGGAGGAAGCCGGAATTTCCTCTACCGCGGGACACGTCTCCGACCAGGTCACAGCGACCCCTCCCGGGGAAGCTCTCCGTCCAGGAGGAGCTCCCCGGCCAGTGTCTGGATCGGTTCAACCAACTCGAACCACTGGTAGCCGTAGGGGGCCATGGTGACCGGATACGGTTGGGTGCCCACCATGGGAAACGGCACCCTCCCCAACAACTCAACGGGCTGGCGGCCCGCCCACCTGCCCAAATATAGATCAGCCGGTTGGGCGAAGCGGCTCAGGTTGTGAATGCAGAGGAGTGGGTTGATCTCCTCGGGGTCCTCCCCCGGTGCCAGATATCCGTCGGCCCCGACTTCAGCGTCGTGGGCTCCCTCCATGGTGACTCCGGGCCCCCGTTCGGTGCCTTCATCATCCGGTGGCGCCGAGCGCACGAAGGCCAACACCGACGGATTGGCGCACGGGAGCGCCTCGAACGACCCGGTCCCGAACAACGAGAACTGACGGCGAACCGCCAACATGCGTTTGAGCCAGTGGAGAAACGAGCTGGGATTCCGTTGCTGGGCTTCCACGTTGACGGCGGCGAAGCCGTAGACCGGATCCATCAAGGGGGGAAGGTAGAGCTGGGCGAAGTCGGCTCGGCTGAACCCCCCGTTGCGGTCGGGGGTCCACTGCATCGGCGTGCGTACCGAGTCACGATCACCCAGAAACAGGTTGTCACCCATCTGCAGCTCGTCCCCGTAGTACAGCACCGGGCTCCCCGGAAGCGAGAGGAGGAGCGCATACAGCAGTTCGGTAAGCCGCCGATCCCGGTCGAGCAGGGGGGCCAGGCGCCGGCCGATCCCCATGTGTCGTTTCATCCGGGGGTCCTTGGCGTACTCGGAGAAGAGATAGTCGCGATCTTCGTCGGAGACCATCTCCAGCGTCATCTCGTCGTGGTTGCGCAGGAAGATCGCCCATTGGGCGCCGGCGGGGGACTCGGGGGTCTGGGCCAGAATTTCCGTGATCGGATAGCGCTGCTCGCGTCGCACCGCCATAAAGAGCCGGGGCATCAACGGAAAGTGGAAACAGAGGTGACACTCGTCACCGTCTCCGAAATAGTCGGCCACGTCGACGGGCCACCCATTGGCTTCGGCCAGAAGGATCCGGCCCGGGTAGTTCGCTTCGAGCTCGGCGCGTACCCGGCGGATGAAGGCATGGGTCTCGGGGAGGTTCTCCCCCGACGTCCCGTCCCGTTGGAACAGGAACGGGACTGCGTCGAGACGGAACCCGTCGAGTCCGAGATCGAGCCAGAACCTGACCACGTCCAACATGGCGTCGGCCACCTCGGGGTTGGCGTAGTTGAGGTCGGGCTGGTGGCCGTAGAACCGGTGCCAGTAGAACTGCTCGCGGGGCTGATCGAACGCCCAGTTGGAACGTTCCACATCGACAAAGACCACCCGGGCCTCGGGCCATCGCTGATCGTCGTCGTTCCATACGTACCAGTCGGCCTTGGGGTTGGTCCGGTCCTGGCGTGACTCGAGGAACCAGGGGTGCTGGTCGCTGGTGTGGTTGATGACCAGGTCGGCGATAACCCGAATGCCCCGGGCGTGCGCCTCGCTCAGGAGTTTCTGCAGATCCTCGACGGTGCCGTAGTCGGGGTGGACCGAGTAGAAGTCACTGATGTCATAGCCGCCGTCGCGAAGGGGGGAGGCGTAGAACGGCAGCAACCACAGGCAGTCGACGCCCAGCCACTGGAGATAATCGAGCTTGGCAATCAACCCGGGAATGTCCCCGGTCCCGTCATCGTTGGCGTCGAAAAACCCCCGGATGAACACCTCGTAGAAGACAGCCCGCCGGAACCAGCCGGGATCCTCTTCCGGTGGCAGGAGCGGGCAGCCAATGGGTGTGGGCACCAACGCCAGCTTGGGCAGAGACGCCGTCTCTACCAGTGGGTCGGTGGTCACACACCGGAACGCTACCGGACCGGCATCGAAACACTCGGCACCCTACGTTCATCAGGTGGAAGGGTCGTCATCGGTCCGTGGGTCGTGGTTGGCGATGTCGGTCAGCATCCGATCGGCGGCCTCGTAGGGATCGATATCGCCGGCAGCCAGCGCGTTGGTCACTTCGGCCAGCACCTCGCCGGACTGACTGCTGTCGATCCTCTGCTCCACCCGGGCCACCAGTATCTGGCGGAACTCCCGCTCCAGGCGCTGGCGCCTCCGCTCGCCGAGCAGGCCCCGCTCGGTTAGGTAGTCCCGGTGTTGGCCGACGGCATCCCACAACTGGTCACAACCATCTCCGGTGGACGCCACCGTCTCCACCACTGGCGGCCGCCAACCGTCCAGGTCGGTGAGGTCGGTGAGGTCGAGCATCTGCTCGAGATCGCGCCGGGTATCCCGGGCGCCGGGGCGGTCCGCCTTGTTGATGACGAACAGATCGGCGATCTCCATCAATCCGGCTTTGTTGGCCTGAATTGAGTCTCCCCACCCGGGGTTGACCACCACCACCGTGGTATCGGCGGCCGACGCCACCGCCACCTCCTGTTGTCCCACCCCCACCGTCTCGATGAGGACCATGGGAAATCCGGCGGCCGACAGCACCCGCACCGCATCGGGAACCGCCACGGCCAGTCCCCCCAGTTGGCCACGAGTGGCCATCGACCGGATGAACACCCTGTCGTCGAGAGCATGGTTCTGCATGCGGACCCGGTCACCCAGAATTGCTCCTCCCGAAAACGGCGAGGAGGGATCGATGGCCAGCACCCCGACCTGACCACTGGCCCGGGCGATGGCGATCAGCCGATCGGCGAGCGTCGATTTCCCGGCCCCCGGAGCCCCGGTGATGCCCACTGTGTACGCGGCGAGTTTCGCCTGATAGGCGAGGGCGGCGGTCACCCGGGAGGGAGCGCCTCCGCGTTCCACCAAGGAGAGGAGTCGGGCCAGGGACACCCGGTCACCGGCTTGAGCCGCTTCGAAGAGCGAGGTCGGGTCGTTGCGGTCTGCGGGCGACATGAGGTGATGAGCGTATACGGGGATTGAGCGGCGATCAGACTCGGATGACCTTGGCACCGAGAGACGCCAACTTCCCGGCCAGGTCCTCATAGCCCCGGTCCACGTGGTGGGCGTCCGCCACCACTGTTTCGCCATCGGCGACAAGACCGGCCAGCACCAACGCGGCGCCGGCCCGGACATCGAGGGCCCGAACCTGAGCACTCGACAGGCGTTCCACCCCCCGCACCACTGCATGATGTCCCTCGGTCCGGATATCAGCACCCATCCGCTTCAGCTCGTCGACATAGCGGAACCGCCCGAAGAAGAGGTTTTCGGTGACGATGCCCACCCCTTCGGCCACCGTCAACATGGTAACAAGCAGCGGCTTGTAGTCGGTGGCCACTCCCGGATACGGCAACGTGGCCACGTCCACCGAATGCAGTCGGCGCGACGGATCGCGGGCCGCCCGCAGCCCCCCGGGCTCTTGGCTGATCTCGATTCCGGTGGCGGTGAGTTTCCGCAACAGCATGTCCATGTGGTCGGGCCGGCCGTCCTCGACCACCACCTCTCCCCCGGCCAGGCCGGTGGCCACCAGAATGGTGGCCACCACCAACCGGTCGGGGATAACGGCATGACGGGCCGGGTGGAGCCGCTCAACCCCTTCCACCTCGATCCGCGACGATCCTGCCCCGGTGATGTTGGCTCCCATGGCATTGAGGAATTCCGCCAAGTCCAGCACTTCGGGTTCGCGGGCGGCATTCTCGATGACCGTGGTGCCCTTGGCCAGCACCGAGGCCATCAGCACATTGTCGGTGCCGGTGTGGCTGGGGTACTCGAGCACCACCTTGTTGCCGACGAGCCGAGGCACCGACGCCACAGTGGATTCGACGGTTCCCTCGATATAGCCGTGGGCCGACTTGAAGGTGGCACCCAACGACTCGAGAGCCCGGAGGTGCATGTCGATGGGCCGGGGCCCGAAATCGTCCCCGCCCGGCATCGATACTTTGGCCCGCCCACAACGGGCCAACAGCGGCCCGAGCACCACCACCGAAGCCCGCATCTTTTCCACCAGGTGATAGGGCGCCTCCGGCATCAGGTCACCGGGCGTCGTCACCACCAACTCGTCGGGCGCCTCACCCCGCTCCACCACCACCCCCATGGTCCCGAGCACCTCGCCCATGGTGCCTACGTCGGAGATACGCGGCACGTTGGTGAGCACGTGCCGGCCTTCGGCCAACAGGCAGGCGGCCATCAGTTTGAGCACCGAATTCTTGGCCCCACCGGCCCTGACCGTCCCCGACAACGGGCCATTGGAAGTAACAGAAAAACGATCCACCCGGCCAGTATGGCGCGTGGGTGCGGCCTGACCGAATGATTGCTCTCCGGTGTGGTCCCAAGGCCACTCTTTGTCACCGGGTCCGGTGACCGCCCATCCCGGCGGCAGGAGGTAGCGTCATCACCCGTGACTACCTCTTCGCAAGCCCCCGATCGCAACCTGGCCATGGAACTGGTCCGAGTCACCGAGGCTGCGGCCATGGCCGCATCCCGATGGATGGGACGAGGCGACAAGGAAGGGGCCGACGGCGCCGCCGTCAATGCCATGCGCATCGTGCTCTCGAGTATCGCCATGGACGGCGTGGTGATCATCGGCGAAGGCGAGAAGGACAATGCCCCCATGCTCTTCAACGGTGAGCGCATCGGGGACGGATCGCCGCCAAAAACCGACATCGCCGTCGACCCCATCGACGGGACGACTCCGACGGCTCTGGGACGGGGAGGTGCATTGGCGGTGATCGCGGCTTCCGAACGGGGGACGATGTTCGACCCGGGACCATGCGTCTACATGGAAAAGCTGGCAGTGGGCCCGTCGGCGGTGGGTGCCATCGACATCACCGCCTCGGTTGGTGAAAACCTGCGATCGGTGGCCAAGGCCAAAGGGACATCGGTGAGGGATCTCACGGCCGTCATCCTCGATCGTCCGCGCCACGCTGATCTGATCAGCAAGGTCCGCGAGGCTGGCGCCCGGATCCGCTTGATCACCGACGGCGATGTGGCCGGAGCCATAGCCACCGCCTGGCCCGACACCGGAGTGGACATCCTGTTCGGGATCGGCGGTACGCCCGAGGGCGTGATTGCTGCCGCCGCCTTGAAGTCGATGGGTGGGGAGATCCAGGGGCGCCTGTGGCCCCGGGATGAGGTCGAGCGGAGCGCGGCGGTGGACGCCGGCTACGACCTCGGAGCGGTGCTCACCACCGACGATCTGGTCCGGGGGGACAACTGCTTCTTCGCCGCCACCGGGATCACCGACGGTGAGCTCCTCAGTGGGGTCCGTTACGACCAGTTCGGGGCGAGCACCCAGTCACTGGTGATGCGGTCCAAGTCGGGAACCGTACGGCTCATCGATGCACGCCACCCGCTGCACAAGCTGAGCGAGTACAGCGCCATCGAATTCACCTGAGCGGCAAACCAGGCGGCGCGGCGTCCCGACGGACGCCCACGGCTTTCAGAGAAACCCTGGTGGCTAGGACCCCGCCCCGGCGGTGACGCCGGCCGCCTCCAGCCGGACCTCGGCCCGCCGCAGGGCAGCTTCGGCTTCGACCAGGTCGGGGTCGGGTAGGTCACCTTCCCCGGACGCCGAGGCAGGTGATCCCGAGCCGGCGGTACGACCGCTGGCCTCCAACTCTGCGACCCGTGCCTCGGCGGCATCGTGGGCCACCCGGGCCCGTTCGGTGTCGATCTCATCGGCCAGCTCGGCGATGCCGGCCAACACGGTGACCCGGGTCCGACCCGAGGTCGACGACGAAGGGGCAGGGGCATCGCTGCCGGAATCGTCCCCCAGGTTCAGCTCCACCTGCACGAACCCTCCGTGCACCGCCACCCGCTGTTCCTCGCCGTCCTCACTCACCACCCGGACCACCCCGGGCTCCACCGCACCCACCAGCGGGGTGTGGCCCCCGAGGAAGGTGATGTCGCCGTCGGCCGTCCTGAGGATGACCTGGGCGGCCGGGCCACTGACCAGGACCCGTTCGGGAGTCACCAACTCGGCGGTGAAGACACTGTTGTCAGCCATCAGTCAGGACCTGTCCGTTCACTCTTTGGCCAGGGAGTGGGCTTTGGCCAGCACCGACTCGGCTCCACCGACGTTGAGGAACGCCTGCTCGGGCACTTCGTCGAGCTCGCCATTGACCAGGGCTTCAAACGACTCCACCGTCTCCTGCACGGGAACCGTCACGCCCTTCAGGCCGGTGAACACCTCGCCGACGTTGAAGGGCTGGGACAGGAACCGCTGGATCTTCCGGGCCCGGTACACCGTCTCCCGGTCCTCTTCGGACAGTTCGTCGAGGCCCAGGATGGCGATGATGTCCTGCAGCTCCTTGTACCGCTGCAACACGCCCTGGACGCGGCGAGCCACGTTGTAGTGACGATCACCCACGATTTCAGGGGCCAGGATGTTCGACGTCGACGACAGCGGGTCCACGGCCGGATAGATACCGAGCGAGGCGATGTCGCGGGAGAGCTCGGTGGTGGCATCGAGGTGGGTGAAGGTCGTGAACGGCGCCGGGTCGGTGTAGTCGTC
>PLZF01000042.1 GCA_003152015.1 Acidimicrobiaceae bacterium
TCGAGTCCGGGCCCGAGGTGTGGCGGGTACGCATCGGAAGGCCCCCCGTTCTGGGGGAAACCTGAATCCAATGATTGTGCGACGTTGCGTCCGCCCGGATGGGGCGAGAATGTCACGCGATCGCATGTACCTGAGCATCGGCGTCGACGGGAACTGCATGAGGCTGCGGCGCTGGGGCTCCGTCACGTCGGAGCGGTCGGATGCTCGTCGAGTGCAGATCCGCCTTCGAGCAGGGAGCTCCATTCCCGTGGCGAACGGACCCGGGGTCTCGGTACCATGGACGCAGATCAGGGAGCCGTCGACTCTTCCGCGCTGACGAGGCGGTCGGCGCCTGGGGCAGATAGCAGCCGAGTTGGTGTCGCAGACAGATTCGCCGCCACACAGAGCCCGGTGACGACGAACAGACCGCCGCCAATAGCGATGGCGATCGCAATCGACGCGGCGAATCCCAGGCACACCGCGGCAACGCCTGCTGTGACGAGCGCGTAGACGACGCCGGCCCAGCGATGGTCGTAGAGATCGGCGAACATGAGCGGCGTTCCGTCCGCCTTCTTGTCGATGCCGCGCCCTCGAAGCGCTGACCACAGAATGAAGGGCACGACTTTGTGAGCGTGGCCAACCAGGGCCACAAGCAGCCAGCCGCTGAACGCCGCCACTGCTGCCGCCACCAATGCGACGCCGGCATGGTGATGTCGCCCGATCGTCAACTCTGCCGCCAGAGCGAGGGCGGCGCCGACGACCAACCAGACCGCCGACGTGATCACGAACAGCAGGTGCAGGTCGGCCTTCCGGCGGCGATATCGGACGTGCATCATCATGGAGAAGAGGTGCGCACCGAGGCCGACAGCCAGGATCGCCGCCCCGCACCACGCGAGCCACACCAACCCGAGGAGCAGCCCGGGCGAAAGCAGGAGCACCCCACCGGGAAAGGCCCACACGGCAAGCCACGCCGAGCGGCGCCGACCCGGCACATGGGCGAGGAGGAACATCGGCCAGAGCTTCTCCGACACGCTGACGTAGGTGAGTCCCAACCAGGCAAACAGGCCGACGCTGACATGGGCCAGGACCACATGACCGCTCAGGTCGAACCAGTTCCCCCGGCGGTCGATGACGTAGACGACCCCGTAACAAGCGGTCACCACGAATCCGACGATGGCAAAGCGCAATCCTGTTACCGGTGCCCCTTTGCCGCGAACCGACAATGGCGCGGAAACATTCACCACAAGCAACGTGACGGCCAGGGCGGCGAACGCCCCTCCGGTTTCTACGACGGACTCCTGCTGATTGGCAAAGCCGAACGGCAGCAACCAGGCACCGGCCAGCCAGCTCAGGAATGTGGCGCGGGAGAGCCGTACCGAGCGCAACGGCCGTTGGGTGATCACCGGCGTGAACTGATGGATGGCACCGAGTACCCCCATCGAAAGAGTTGCCAACATGGCGAAATGCGCCGCCGCGACCACCTGGTCGGCGGTGGGATCCACAACGCCGAAGGCCCGGGACCAGACCAACGCCGCGCCGCACGCCACCAGCCCGAGGGACCCGGCGGCGAGAAAGCTCAGGGGCACCGACGGAGGTGGGATGCCGCTCGGGAGTCCGGGGGGGCGTCCCTGCCACGCTCCCGCGTTCGGCGCCGGAGGCGCTGTCTCAGATGTCACGGTGGCCTCCGCTGGTTAGTTCGGCAGCCCTTGACGCTGCTACCGCCAACACCGCCATTGCCGGATCGAACAGATCGGGATCGATCTCCGAGCCCAGCGTGCGTTCGCCGAACTCCTCACAGATCGCTCGCCACAAGTGCAACGTGCCATCGCCGTCGACGCCGAGATCAGCGAGGATCGTGATGCCCGGTTCGTCTTTCTCGGACGGACCAAGCAGCGCCTCGGGCAACGCCAACACGCTGTCGGCGTCGATGTCACAACCGATCTGGTCTGTCTCACCGGGCATATCCGTGTTCTCCGCGACTGTAGGTGACCCCTTGGACCGTTCCGGCTATAACTCTAGTGGAAACCAGAACAACCATGCCGGCCGGGCAAGTTACCGGAGAGGGAGGAACACCATGGCGACCATCGATGCCCGTCGCTCATCGCCGCAGGTGATGAGCCGTTCGACCTGATCATGGCCACGGTCGCGGACCTCGACGAACACGAGGAGCTCGTGGTCCTGGCACCGTTCGAACCAGTTCCACTTGAAGGTGTCCTCGGCGCACAGGGCTACTCGTACGAGGCGGTCGAGATTGGCGGCGGTGACTGGCAGGTCACCTTCCGGAGGCAATCATGAGTGCTGAAGACGAGATGAGAGGGCCGGTCTCGATCCGGTCGTCCCTGGCCGGCGTTCGCCGACGACAAACTGGGCGTGCTGGCCGTGCTGGCACCAGGGGTCACCGACGGTCGCGACACCGTTGCCGACGAGCTCGACGTCGACACGCAGTGCCAGCTCAGAGGCCTAATCGAAATAGTGGTGCCCCTCACGCCATCGCGCGTCGCCAGCTCGAAGCAAAGACGGTAGCCTTCGCCCGGGACGTGGTGGTGAGTGCTTGGTCGGCTGCTCCGGCGGAGATGGCGCGCGCCGTCACCGGTTCCCGACATCGCGGCGAGTAGCCGTAAACGACGAGCCCGGCGCAGTGGAGGCCGGGCGGAAGGAGGAGCCATGACCCCCACGACCTCACCGGAACCGGTGCCCTACGGCCTGAGCGTTCTCGAGGAGAAGCTCTACCGTCACCTGGCCGACCACGTCTCTTCGGAGGCCGACCTCATCGTCTCCTACCGGGAGATGGCCGAGGCGCCCGCCACCCCGGACGCGGCGCGCTACCTGCTGCGATTGGTGGTCGAGGACGAGGTACGCCACCACCGCATCATGCACGAGATCGCCACCGCCATCGGCGAGGGCATCGCCTGGAAGAACGATGCCGACACCGTGCCCAACCTGCCGCATGGAGAGCCCCACCCCGCCCTCGAGGAGGTCACCAAGCGATTCCTCGCCGCCGAACGCGCCGACCGCAAACAGCTGAGCGCCCTGCGCAAGGAACTGCAGCCGTACCGCGACACAACTCTGTGGTCGCTGCTCGTTGAGCTCATGGAGCACGACACCGCCAAGCACATCCTCCTCCTCACCTTCGTCCGCGACCACGTCGCCCGGCGCCCAAAGCGGTGAGGGCATCGCCCGACGCGAGGCTTGCATACACCAGCCGCCGGCAGTCAGTTCCCCTCGCCCTCTGAGAGTCACATCCGCCACGAAGACGCGATCCATCTTGAGCTGGTTGATCGGAAATCGATGGAGATAGGCCAGCGAGGAGTAGCCAGTGCCGAAATCGTCGATGGCCAGCTGAACGCCGAGGTCCTTCAACGCGATCATCACCGCCTCGTAATCAGCCTGGTCGCCGAGCAGAATGCTCTCGGTGATCTCGATTACAAGCTGCGCAGGGTCATACCGGTCGATGCCAACACTTCGGCGACGTGGCTGACGAACGAGGGCTTGCCAAGGTGTCGGCCAGAGCCATTGCCCGCCATCCGAGGAGTGCTCCCGAAGGTACAGCTCCACGTCACTGCCTGGCGGCACGCCTCTTCGAGGACCCACGCCCCGATGGCAACCACGAGTCCTGATTCTTCGGCCATGGGAATGAAGTCGAACGGAGGGATGGTTCCCCGCTCAGGTTGGTCCCAACGCAACAGTGCCTCGAATCCGACGAGCGCAAGGTCCTCGGCTACGTAGACAGGTTGATGGACGAGTCAGAATTCTTGCCGCTTCGGCGCACAGTGGAGCCCACTGGCCGTGGCGAAGCGGACCGGTTGGGGCCTTTGCCGCACTCCACGGTGACAATGTTGTTACGTCCCGTCTTCTTGACCGAGTACATGGCCGCGTCGGCCTGAGCGAGGACCTCATCCGAATAGCAACCGGGTCCCCGAACGACGGCGATCCCGATGCTGATGGTCATGTGGAAATCCTCTCCGTTCACTCTCACCGGCTCTGTGACGATGGAGTGCAGGCGCTCGGCCATCGTCTGGGCCGCATCCAGCGGATCGGACAGATCTCCGATAATAGCGACGAATTCGTCACCCCCGAAACGGGCGACGACGTCCTCGGGACGCATCTGGGCGGCCAGACGTGATGCCAGCTCGATGAGCACTTTGTCCCCGCATGCGTGTCCGTACGCATCGTTCACGTCCTTGAAGTTGTCCAAGTCCATGAAGGCAACGGCCAGTCCTCCCGGATGCCGGGCCAATCGAGCAATCGCTCGGTCGAGCCAATCGACCAGCATGGTCCGATTGACGAGGCCCGTGAGCGGGTCGTGGAGCGCAAGGTGCGACAGCCGCTCGTAGAGAGATTGGAACTCTGCGTCGTAGTGCTTTCCCATGCTCACCAAGCTCGAGTGACAGCTCTTCACCACCATGTCGCAGACCTCGTCGAGTGTGGCCTTGCTGATCTTCAACCGGGCGGCCTCCTCGGCCAGCACTGTGCGAGTCGCTTCGCTCCACCAGAGGTTGACCCTGGTGAGGAAAGCGACCGACAGGTGGTTGAGCGCGATCCCTTGCGGGTCGGGCCCGGCGTCCGGTTGCGCGCTGACGCGGGCCGGCGACATGGGCACCTCTCGCTGCTTTGCTGCCGCGTTTCCCACCGAAGCAATCCGTTCGCGGTCACGGTCACTGGCCGAAACACCGCTCCTGAGCCAGTTGACGATCACATGCACCGCCAGGGGGGTGATATCCCACAAGGGCGCCGCAGCGATCTCTTCCAAGGTGGATCCTGTCTGCTTCACGGCCGCCAGCTGGCACCAGCGGACGATGTCGTCAGTTCGCTCTTCGAGTGCATTTCCGAGCGCGAGGCGTTCGGCGGTTCGCTCCGTTACCTCCGTTGGCTCGAAGCCCCCCGCTGCGCTCTCCCGCGGCTGCGATTCGCCTGTCGAAGTTGGCGGATCTGCGCGACCCATCATGATGAGAAAAATCGGCGCCGCACCGATAAACTCGAGAAGTAGAGCATCAGGCTGCAGGCTATATCACATCCAGACCGCCAGCACCGCCCAACGTTGAGCCCTGCGCGGCCAGGTCAATGGATGCCTCGACCTTGTACCGCAAGGGGGGTCCCCCTCCGGGACAGTCAGGCAGCAACAGCGCCGAAGCGAAGTGATCTGGACGCACTGAACGCTTGGCTCCGGGCGACCCATGAGGAACCGACAGCAGTAGGCGTCACCGTGTTCACGCGTCCCGAATCAGGCGGTTTGGGCACGCCGGCTCGGTTGCGGTTTGGAACCGCGGCCCGCTACCGATCGCAGTCGCTCGACGCCGCGATCCTCCTTGACGCACCTGATCTCAATCGTTCACCCAACTCCAGCGGAGCTCTCGTTCACGCTCGAAGCCACACGGCGTTCGACCGACTCCACCTTTCGACCCAGCCGGCCGTTCGGTTCGCCCGGACGGTGGTCCAGTTTCACCACGACCGAGACGCGCGGCGCGGCTTGGGCCATCGTGTCGACGCATGTCTTGATGACAGCCATGATCTCGTCCCACTCGCCCTCGACGTTGGTGAACATGGCATTGGTCTCGTTGGGGAGGCCACTCGCCCGCACGATGCGGACTGTCTCGGCGACCAGGTCGCCGACAGACTCGCCGGTGCCCAGCGGGGTGATGGAGAACGCAGCGAGCATTGTCGGCATTGTCTCACCCGAGGACCTGGACCGCCAGCGGTCACCGATCGCGACGCCGGCTCCGGTACCAGGTACCAGGTACCAGGTACCAGGTGTCAGGCGTCGTAGGGTCGTGGCGAGGATCTGGGCCGCATTGGCATCTGGACCTCAGCGGACGACCGTCAACCGGCCGCGGACCCTCCCGAAGTGTGGGAGGCCTTGGCCGCCAACGGGGCCGACGGCGCTCCCGTGGTCGGCCTCCCGATGCCTGCGCATGCAACATAGATCTAGTTATTACTAGTGATGACTAGATCTATATGGTAAAATATCTACGGCAGGCGAGAAGAGGAGGCGCTGATGAGGCCTGCAGTCACGACCGCGAAGCCGCCTGCAGCCGGCAGCGTGGCGGCGCCCCCCACCCGTGCGGTCGTTGCCACTCGAATGATCGGGGCGCCACTCGGCAACCTGGCGATGGACCGCTTCATCGGGCAGTCGACGGCAGAAGCGTTCATCGACAAGTTCGGTCGAGCCATCGGGGCCGACGTCACGCAGAGCCGTCATACAGCAAGGGTGATGGCCGCGACGGCCGCCGAGGAGGCTTGAGCCATGGCTGATGCATCCCAACCCGCCCGGGGCCCGCGTCACTCCCAGGTTCGCCTGTGTCCAGAGCGCTGGACAGGCGAGCATGGTGTGCACCTCCCTCATGAGGCCCTGCTGACTCTGGCGCGCAAGGTCCATGCCGCCGCTGACGACGACGATCCGCAACGCCTGGAGCAGGCAGCGCTGCACCTCTTCGATGCACTGGCGACCCATGTGCGCGACGAGGACGTCACTATGGGCGCACTCTCCCCAGCGCTGGTCCGCATCCTCGGACGTGGCCAGGAGCGCCTCCTCTCCCTGGCCGCCGAGCTTGCCGCCGAGGCTGCTGCCGGTTGCACGTCGACATCCGAGCTGTGCCGGACACGCACTGAGGAGCTGCTGGCCCTCCTCGTGCTCCAGGCCCGAGACGAACACGTCGCCCTGTACGACCCCGCTGCCTGAGTCACCGGGCGGGGAACTGAGAGGACGGACATCCCACGCGTTGCCGAATCGAGTCGCCCGGCGACCATGCTGCGTTCTGCGGCTGCCTCCGAGCCGTCGATGGTCGACTGCGCAGACGCGATGTTCTTGTTTCGCGGGCATCCTGGCCGGATCACGGTCGACATCGACGACACCGCCTGGGTCTCGGACTCCTTGTCCGGCCCCATCTGGCACGTGGCTTCCGATGGCACGCCCACACCGGTCCTCTCACCCGCGGTCAGCCGCCACCTCGCCGGGCACGGCGCGGCCCCGCTTGCACCGGCTGGTCTTGCCTCGGCCCCCGGAGGCGAGTGGTGGCCTTTCCCGAGCCACAATCACCGGTCGAGATGTCTACTATCCGGGTGCTTTTGGCCGATGGTGCCCTTGTCATCTGTGCCGGTGGGGGCGGCGTACCGGTCTGCCGTGGTGCAGACGGTCAACTACACGGAGTCGAGGCGGTCATTGATAAGGACCTGACGGCGGCACTGCTGGCCAGGGAGCTGAACGCCGACGCCCTTCCTGCTTGTGACCGACGTGGCCAACTTCGAGCTCGGCTTTGGCACGGAACACCCGCGTTCAATCCGCCATATCAGCTCGGAAGCCCTCCGGGCACAGCCCTTCCCCGCCGGCTCAATGGGACCCAAGGTCGAAGCCGCGTGTCGATTTGTGGAGGCAACAGGGAACAGGCCGATGATCGGTCGGCTCGAAGATGCGGTCGAGCTAACGAAAGGTACAAGGGGCACCATCGTGGACCCGGCGGCTGATGAGATCGATCATGCCCGATGATCTACCGTGGAAGAAGGGAGGCGATGGTCTGTCGCCTTGCATGTGGAGAAGCAGTGACACGCGAGGAGGTGTAGGAACCGTGGCAGTCACACCGAGTATGAGCAGGAGAGCAGCCAGCGCCACACACCGGATCGTGATCGGTGTCCACGGGTCGAAGAACGCCAACGCAGCCTGGGACTGGGCGGCCGCCCATTCCCAGCGAACTGGTGCCGTCCTCGAGATCGTCACCGCATTTGGCTCGGGCTACGTCTTCGTGACCCCGAGTGAAGCGAAACAGGCCATGCAAAAGGTCATCGACGAGGCTGCCGCGCGGGCGGAGCGGATCGCACCGGGAATCAGCATCGCGGACAAGACCTACCAGGGTTCGCCGGACGTTGCCCTCGTTGGGGAGAATACCGAAGCAGATCTCCTCGTCGCGGGTTCGCGGGCCGTGGCTGATTCGGCGGCATGTTGCTCGGCTCTGTCAGTCGACAGTGCGTACATCGCGCACGATGCCTCGTGGTCATCGTCGGCCAGCACAAACACCACACCGTTTCAGCCGAAACCAGCGGGACCGAGACCGAGATCCGGCCCGGGCCCAGCACGATCGAGTCTTCAGAGGAGACAGCCGTGACGAGCACCCAAGCAGCAGCCACCCACCGAATCGTCGTTGGCATCGACGGTTCGCCGACCTCGATGGCTGTCGCAGAGTGGGCTGCCCATCAGGCAGAGCTCACCGGAGCCATCCTCGAGGTCCTGATGACATGGGAATGGCCGACCACCTACGGATGGTCTCTCCCGATCCCCTCCGATTACGATCCGGGACACGACAGCGAGACCCTGCTCGACCAGGTTCTCGAACCGGTCCGTGAAGCACATCCCAGCGTCTCCATCCAGGCGACCGTCATCGAGGGTCATCCTGCCCCCTTGCTGGTGAAGGCGTCCCAGGGAGCGGATCTGCTCGTCGTCGGCAGTCGCGGTCACGGCGGGTTTGCCGGCATGCTTCTGGGCTCGGTGAGCGAGCACTGCGTCACCAATGCCCACTGCCCAGTATTGGTGCTGCGCGACCGGAAGTGAATACGCCGGGCTGTCGTTAAAGGTATTCCGACGAGTTCCGAGTGGGGCCATTGGACCCTTCCCAAGCTTCTCTTGTGCTCTTAGGGTGAAGTCATGGACGTTGGCGACGAGGCGGTGATCGACCGTGGTGGTCTCGATGCGCTCATCGCGGGGCTTCGATCAACGGGCTTCAGGACGATGGGCCCGGTTGCGCGCAACGGGGCCATCGTGCTCGGTGAGGTGGCCTGGTCAGGTGACCTGCCCCTGGGCTGGCGTGACCACCAGGAGCCCGGCCGGTACCGACTGGAACAGAACCAAAGCCCCGAGCTCTTCCGTTGGGCTGTCGGCCCGGCCTCGTGGAAGTCGGAGTTCTTCTCTCCGGAAGAAGTGGTGTGGCGGACCTCCACCTCCGACGGCCAGGTGACGCTCACCGAACCCGATGAACCCGCAGGACCGATCGCCATCATTGGGGCGCGTCCTTGCGAATTGACCGCGCTCGAAGTACTCGACCGGGTTCTCCGGGGTGGCGATGTGCCTGACAATCGATATGCAGCACGGCGCGACGATGCTTTTGTGCTGGTAGCCGAGTGCGGGACACCCGCTGGCACCTGCTTCTGCACATCCATGGGCACCGGCCCGTCCGCCGGCACCGGCTACGACCTGGCACTGACCGAGCTGGTCGAAAGCGAGCACCGGTTCTACGCGCAGGTCGGGTCTGCGGCCGGGGCTGAGGTACTCGCCCAGGTCTCCCACCGGCCTGTGACCACTGATGACCGGTCAGCACGCCAAGCAGTCCTGGCTCGTGCCGAGGCCCAGATGGGCCGCTCCCTCGACACTGAGGGGCTGCCCGGCCTCCTCGCTCGCAACCTCGAGCACCCCCGCTGGGAAGAAGTCGCCGAACGTTGCCTGTCCTGTGGGAACTGCACGCTCGTCTGCCCGACCTGCTTCTGCAGTGACATCAAGGACGTGAGCGACATTTCCGGCGCCGTCGAACGACAGCGCCGTTGGGCGTCCTGTTTTGACCTGGAGCACTCGTATCTGCACGGTGGGCCGGTGCGACCGACCACGGCATCCCGCTACCGCCAGTGGCTCACCCACAAGCTTTCGACCTGGTGGGACCAGTTCGGCGAGTCGGGTTGCGTGGGCTGTGGTCGTTGCATCGCCTGGTGCCCAGTCAGTATCGATCTCACCGAGGAGGCGGCGGCTATCCGGGCGACCGACGGTGCAGTGGCAGCCGGGGAGGGCCGGACATCGTGACCGAGTCGTTGGAAGAGGCACTCGGCGCCCATCGCTTCCTTGCCGGGCTCCCCGAGGGCACCACGACGCTCGTGGCAGGCTGTGTGAGACGTGTGAACTTCGAGGCCGGCGAACTCCTGCTGAGCGAAGGCGCACCGGCCGACACACTCCACCTGGTCGAGCAGGGACGGGTGGCCATCGAGATCCACCGACCGGCACAGGGAAGCCTCGTCATCGAGACCGTCGAATCTGGTCACGTGGTCGGATTGTCGTGGGTCTCGCCCCCGTTCCGCTGGCACTTCGACGCCCGTGCCCTCGAGCCGGTGACGACGCTCGCCATCGACAGCGAGTGCCTCCGGACCCAGCTCGGCCAAAACCCGGTGATCGGCTACGCGCTCCTCGAGCGGATGTCGTCGATGCTCCTCGAGCGGCTGCAGGCGACCCGTGTCCGACTCCTCGACCTCTACGGCCTTGGTGATGACCACCCGCACTGAATCGTCATCGGAGCCGGCGACACTGCTCAGCCCGCTCACCCCCGAGCTCTACCGCATCGCGGGGCGGCGGGTCGAGGTCGGCGACGTGGTCACCCTGGCCCTCGAGTCCCCCAGCGGGCAGACGTCATCGGCATTCGCCCATGGCCAGTTCAACATGATCACCGCGTTCGGGGTTGGCGAGGTTGCCATCTCGATCTCCAGTGCTCCTGGGGCCCCGGGCCCGATCGAGCACTCCATTCGCGACGTGGGGGCGGTGACCCATGCGCTGTGCATAGCGCCGATCGGCGCAACCGTGGGCGTACGTGGGCCGTTCGGGACCAACTGGGGCATCGACGACCTCGAGGATGGCGCCGACGTGGTGGTGGTTGCCGGGGGAATCGGTCTCGCCCCGCTGCGCGGCGCCGTGCGGGACCTGGTCGAAAGGCGGCGGGCCGGACGGGGAGAGGTGTTCGTCGTGGTGGGAGCGCGTTCGCCCGGACAGATCCTCTTCGCCGAGGACCTAGAGGAATGGCGCCGATCCGGTGCCCATGTGACCGTAACCGTCGACGTGGGCGCACCGGGGTGGGAGGGCCCGGTCGGCGTGGTCACCTCCCTCCTCGATGGGGCACCGTTCGATCCGGACCGATCGGCGGCCTTGACCTGTGGGCCCGAGATCATGATGCGCTTCGCAGCCCGTGCTCTGGCCGACCGGGGGGTCGATCCGCTGCGGATACGGGTCTCACTCGAACGGAACATGCAGTGCGCGATCGGGCTCTGCGGCCACTGCCAGCTGGGACCCCTCCTCGTCTGCCGCGACGGTCCCATCGTCCCCTTCGGGGGCACGGCCGACAGGCTGTTCATGGAGCGCCAGCGGTGACGGACACCCGACCTACCCTGGCCGTCTGGAAGTTCGCATCCTGCGATGGCTGCCAGTTGAGCCTCCTCGACTGCGAGGACGAACTGCTGGTGATCACCGGCGCCATCAGGATCGCCCACTTCACCGAGATGTCCCGGGCCCACGTCGAAGGGCCCTATGACGTGTCGCTCGTCGAGGGGTCGATCACCACTGAGGCAGACGCCGAGCGGGTCCGAGAGGTCCGCCGGTCCTCGCGCCGCCTCATCACCATCGGCGCATGTGCCACTGCCGGGGGCATCCAGGCGCTGCGCAATTTCGCCGAAGATGGTGCGTACGCCAGCACGGTCTACCCACACCCCGAGTTTGTGTCTTCGCTCGACACCTCGACACCGATCTCAGGCCATGTGGCCGTCGACCTCGAGCTTCAGGGCTGCCCGATCGACCGCCGCCAGCTACTCGAGGTGATCGCGGCCGAGTTGGTGGGTCGCCGACCGGTCATCCCCGGCTACACCGTGTGCCAACAGTGCAAGGGCCGCGGCACCGTCTGCCTGCTCGTCTCGAAAGGGACCGCCTGCCTCGGCCCGGTCACCCGAGCCGGCTGCGGTGCACTCTGCCCATCGATCGGCCGCGGTTGCTACGGGTGCTTCGGGCCCTCGGAAGGGGCCAACCCCGAGGCTCTGGCCGGGCGCCTGCTCAGCGAGGGCATGGCACCTGTCGATACCTCCCGATTGTTCGCCACCTTCTATGTGGGTAACCCGGTCTTCGGCAACCAGGCGACCGCCCTGGCAGCGTCGAGTGAGACAGGATTGAACGAGCAGGAGGAGGAGTCCACGTGACCCATGGATCGGGCGCGCACCGCACCGTGGCAGTTGAAGGCCTGTCCCGGGTGGAGGGTGAGGGCTCGCTCCGAGTCGAGGTACGTGATGGCGTCGTGCAGGATGTTGCCCTCTCCATTTTCGAGCCGCCCCGCTTCTTCGAGGCGCTGCTCGAAGGGAGGCTGGCGAGCGAGGCGCCGGACATCACGGCGCGGATCTGCGGGATCTGCCCGGTGGCCTACCAGATGAGCGCCTGCGCCGCCGTAGAGGACGCTTGTGGCATCACTGTCGACGAACGAATCACTGCGCTGCGCCGCCTTCTCTACTGTGGCGAGTGGATCCAGAGCCACGCCCTCCACATCTACCTGCTGCACGCCCCCGACTTCCTCGGCTGCGCCGACGCGGTCGAACTGGCGGAGCGGGACCGGGCCGCCGTCGAGCGCGGGCTGGCACTCAAACGAACCGGCAACCTGATCATGGAGACCATCGGAGGGAGGGCCATCCACCCGGTCAATGTGCGGGTCGGAGGCTTTTACCGAGCCCCCACGGTGGCTGAGGTGGGCGCACTGGTTGAACCACTACGGAGGGCGCTTGACGCCGCGGTAGCCACCGTCGCGTGGGTGGGGGGCTTCGACTTCCCCGATGTCGAAGGTGACTACCGTTTCGTCGCCCTGCGCAGCCCCGGTCGGTACCCGATCGAGTCCGACCGGGTCGCTTCATCCGACGGACTCGACACCAGCCCAGCCGGCTTTGCCGACATGGTCATCGAGGAGCATGTGGCCAGGTCCACCGCGCTCCACGCCCGGATCGGGGGCCGGCTCGACTACCTCACCGGACCGCTGGCCCGTTATGCGTTGAACTCGTCCGAACTTCCCGACCCAGCCCGCCAAGCAGCGGAAGGTGCCGGTCTCGGAACGATCTGCACGAACCCGTTTCAGAGCATCATCGTGCGAGCGGTGGAGCTGGTCTTCGCCTGCCACGAGGCGCTCAGGTTGATTGCCGCCTATGAGCCCCCCGACCCACCCGCGGCATTCGTGCAGCCAAGAGCCGGAGTCGGTACCGGCGCCACCGAAGCTCCACGAGGCCTGCTGTTCCACCGCTACGAACTCGATGACAACGGTCTGATTCGAACGGCCCGTATCGTGCCCCCCACCTCGCAGAACCAGATCACCATCGAATCCGACCTCCGCCGAGTGGCCCAGGCAGCTCTCGAACTTCCTGACGACGAGCTCACCTGGCGGTGCGAACAGGCAGTACGCAATCACGACCCGTGCATCTCGTGCGCTGCCCACTTCCTCGACGTCACGGTGGCCCGGCAGTGAACGAGCACGACGGGACGTCGCCCGCGCTACGGGTGGTGGTGGTCGGGATGGGGAGTGAGTACCGCCGCGACGACGGCGCAGGCCCTGCCGTTGCCGATCGAGTCGCCGAGCTCTTCGACGGTGTGGCCAACCTCGGGCCGATCGCCGACCCTCTCGACCTCCTCGGCCTCTGGGACGGAGCCGAATTGGCCGTCGTGATCGATGCCGTGCACTCCGGAGCCGAGCCGGGCACCGTTCAGCTGATCGAGGTGGGTACTGCACCCGAGGGGGAGTCGGGTGGCGATCCAGCAGGGACCACCAGCACCCACGGGATCGGACTGGCCGGAGTGCTCCGACTGGCCCGGGCGGTAGGCAACGCTCCGAAGCGGGTGGTGGTGGTGGGCATAGAGGGGGACGACTTCGGCCAAGGCACGGGCCTGAGCCCGGCGGTCGACCGGGCCGTGCCCCACGCGGCCCGTCATGTGATGAAACTGATCGAGGAGGTCGAATGATGTGCACAAGCCGATTGCACCGTGTGGTGGCCCCGGCAGAACCCGGCGCCGTCCTGGTTGAGGATGTCGACGGGAACCGACACCGGGTATCGCTGCTCGCCCTGGAACCGCCGGAGCCTGAACCCGGCGACTGGCTGGTCGTCCACAGTGGGTATGCCATCGACCGGGTCGACGAGAGCGAGGCCGAGTCGGTGATCGCCGAACTGCGATCCGGCGGAATCGACGTCCCAGTGAACATGGGGGCCGACCGGTGAGCGACGAGCCGGCCACATCGGCGGGGGCCGGCCTCGGGGGCGTCGCGGTAGCGGGGATCACTGCAGTGATCAGCGGAGTATCGGTGTTCGTGAACAGCTACGGCGTGCACGCGGTCCCCTCGCCTTCGGTGTACACGACGGCCAAGAACCTGGTCGCCTTCGCGGCGTTGGCCATTGGGGCGCTGCTGGCGGGCGCGTGGCGCCGAAGGAGTTCGGGAACTGCGGCCGCCCGTTGGATCGACGCGCCACACCGAACCCCTGTCTCCAAGTCCGGCACCGGCGCCCGGCCGGGCCTGCTCCAGTGGATCGGGCTCGGCTATGTCGGTGTGGTGGGCGGCGGACTTGCCTTCGTGTTGTTCTTCAACGGTTTGGCCCGGACCGCGGCCACGCCGGCCGCCCTGGGCCGGGACACCCTGGTCATCTGGGTCGCCGTGCTGGGCGTGCCCTTCCTTCACGAACGGGTCACCGGCTGGAACATGGGTGCCATCGCCCTGCTCATCGGGGGCGAGGTTGCGCTGTCCTTGTCGAACGGGCACTTCGACGCCGGATCCGGCGACGTGCTGGTGATGGCGGCGACGGTCCTGTGGGCCGTGGAGGTGATCATGGCCAGGCGCCTGATGGCCGATGTCGCACCGGCGACACTGTCGCTCGTCCGCATGGGCGTCGGTTCGGCGACGCTCCTCGTCTACCTGGCGGCCACCGGGGCACTCGGGGCGCTGCTGTCACTGGGCGTCGGTCCGGTCGGCTGGGTCCTGCTCACCGGTCTGCTCCTGGCCGGCTACGTCGGGACATGGATGACCGCCCTCTCGAGGGCCCGGGCCGTCGATGTCACCTCGGTGCTGGTGGCCAGCGCACTGGTGACCGCGCTACTCCAATCGGCTGCCGGCATCCAGTCCCTGGCACCTCAGCTCGTGGGTCTCGCCCTTATCGCAGCGGGCACGGCGGTCGTTGTATGGCGCGTCCCCCGACGCGTGTCAGCGTGAGCAGCGAGGCCACCGGGGCCACTGGGGCCACTGGGGCCACCGGGGCCACCGGGGCCACTGGGGCCACGTCACGGGCAACGGCGACACCTGGACCTCTGCTATTCGCCCGCTATGCCTACCCTCCGAACGAGCTCGGCTACTGCGGTCCGGCCGACCCCGGCGCCCTGCTCGGGACGGCCGCCGAGGGGGCCGACCTGCCGGCGCTCTCCCACCTCGCCTCCCAGTTTGCCGGAGCGTGGCCCTATCTCGAGCTGATCGCCGGCAGCAACGGCATCGCCGACCCGCTCGATGCCCGGGTGGTCGAGGCCTATTGGGTGGGCAACCGCTTGCTCGAACGAGTGCCCACCCCGGCGCTGGTGGCATCGCTCGGAGACCGCTTCGAGCGGCGGGCCGGGTCCCACTTCAGCTCGATGGCCGCAGCCGCCCCCCTGGGCGGGGTCAGCCATCACAGCTTCCACGTCTTTGCCGTCTACCCGTGGTTGGGGCTTCTCCGCGCTGGAATGGAGGGCGCGCCACTCACCGTGCTGGACCGCTGCCGGATCCGTTGGGGCCGGGTCGAGACCGTCTCCGGTGACCTGGTCACCGTGCGGAACCGCACCCTGGCCTTCGAAGGTTCCCGCCTCGTTCTCGGCCCCGAGTGCATCGAGGTGGCGCGCCTTAGCCTCGACGGCGTCGGGCTGGCGCCGGTGGTGATTCCCGGTGACGCCGTCTCGCTCCACTGGGACTGGGTGTGCGACCGACTGTCACCGTCAGGGCTGGGCTGGCTGCAGCGGTGCACGGCGATGAACCTGGCCGCGGTCAACGCCCTTCCGACGCCTGGACCCGCGGAGGTGTGCGGAGCCTGACTCCCGCCCTCCGAGGTCCTTGAACGGGGCCGACATGGTCATCTCCCGTCAAACGGCACGCGGTGACTTTCGGCCCTAGTCTCCGGCGAGCCATCGCCGGAGACTTGAAGCAAGGAGTGGGCGACCCGGCGCCCGCCGGACAGGGAAGGAGCCACATCGTGCGGACTGTGTTCGTGAATCCCGAGCGGTGCATCGGTTGCCTCCAGTGCGAATTGGCGTGCGCGGTCGAGCACTCGTCCAGCCAGGACGAGACCGTTGCCTTTCTCGAGACACCGGTTCCGCGCAAGCGCGTCCATGTCGAGGCGGGCCCGGTACCCACCTTCGCCTTCCCCAACCGGTGTCGCCACTGCGATCCGGCACCATGTCTGCAGGTCTGCCCGACCGGGGCCATCACCCGCGATGATGAGCACGGACTGGTGTTGGTCGAACCGAGGCGGTGCATCGGCTGCGCGATGTGTGCGGTGGTGTGTCCCTTCGACGTTCTCACGTTCCATCCATTGGCCGATGGCCCGGGACCCGACATCGCGGTGGCTGTGAAGTGCGACGGATGCGTCGACCGAATGCGACGGGGCGAGACACCGGTGTGTGCGGAGGTTTGCAAGGTCGACGCTCTGGTGTTCGGCGAGCTGAACGAGCTGATGACCGCAGGTCGGCTCCGCGAGACCGGTGCGGTCCTCGCGGTCGCGGGAGCGACACCCACCGGGCTGCCCGAGGGTGACCCCCTCGCAGGCTGGCGCGCATGGGGCGGGGCGATCCAAGTCGCTGCTGCTGCCGCTACTGACTGGGTTGCCGAACGGCATGTCTCGGACGGCGCGATCCAGGGCAATGGTCACGCCGGGAGTAGCCCCCCGGGTAGAGACGAGAGCAAGGGAGAGCCACAATGAGTGGGACCAACATGAACGGCCGGTCACGGCGCCTGACCATCAACGAGGATGCCCAGGCGATGATCGATATCGCACAGCGCGAGGGCATCGAGACAGTATGGGATCGGCTCGCGGCCCAGCAGCCCCAGTGCGGGTACTGCGCCCTCGGGCTGAGCTGTCGCAACTGCGCCATGGGCCCGTGCCGCATCGACCCGTTCGGCGAGGGCCCCCAAAAGGGCGTCTGCGGTGCCGATGCCGACGTGATCGTGGCCCGCAATCTGGGTCGGACGATCGCCGGCGGCTCGTCGTCGCACTCCGACCATGGCCGAGACATCCTCGAGACGTTCAGCTCCCTGACTCACGGTGAGGCCACCTGCTACCAAATTGCCGACGAGGAGAAGCTCCGCCGCCTGGCCGCAGAGGTGGGTGTGGCTACCGAGGGACGCACCGCCGAGGACGTGGGTGCGGATCTGGCCGACATCCTGCTCGAAGACTACGGCACCCGACGGGGGTCGCTGTCCTTTGTCGGGCGCGTCCCCGAGGTGCGACGGGCCAAGTGGGACTCCTTGGGGATCACTCCACGGGGTGTCGACCGCGAAAACGTCGAGATGCTGCATCGGACCCACATGGGAGTCGACAACGACTACGTGAACACCCTGTTGCATGCATTGCGAACCGGGCTTTCGGACGGTTGGGGCGGATCGATGATCGCTACCGAGTTGTCCGATGTCATGTTCGGCACTCCGACTCCCGTGACGTCCGAGGTCAATCTGGGCGTGCTCCGGACCGACCAGGTCAACATCGCCATGCACGGGCACAACCCGATGTTGTCCGACGTCGTCGTGGCCGCCGCCCAGGACCCCGAGCTGGTCGAGCTGGCCCGCTCGCTCGGTGCGACCGGCATCAACGTGGTCGGGCTGTGCTGCACCGGCAACGAGCTGCTGATGCGACGTGGTGTGCCCATGGCCGGCAACCATCTCATGCAGGAGCTGGTCCTCATCACCGGCGCCCTCGAGGCAATGGTCGTCGACTACCAGTGCATCATGCCCTCGATCGTTGACGTGGCGAAGTGCTACCACACGAAGATCATCTCGACCTCGGACAAGGCCAAGTTCACCGGGGCCACCCACGTGTCGTTCGACCCCAAGCGTGGCGCCGAGATCGCCCACCGGATCGTCCGCATGGCCATTGAGGCCTATCCCGATCGCAACCACGACCGGGTCCGGATCCCCACCAAGCCGGTCCGCATGATGGGCGGGTTTTCGGTGGAGGCGATCCTCGGTGCGCTCGGGGGCACTCCCAAGCCGCTCGTCGACGCCATCGCTGCCGGAACCATCCGGGGTGCGGTCGCGGTCGTCGGTTGCAACAACCCGAAGCTTCCCCAGGACCTCGAGCACATCGAGCTCACCCGACGACTCATCGAGAACGACATTCTCGTACTTGTCACCGGTTGTGCAGCGGTTGCCAATGGCAAGGCTGGCCAGATGCTCCCCGAGGCAGCCGCCATGGCCGGGCCCGGGCTGCGATCGGTCTGTGAGGCGCTGGGCATCCCACCGGTCCTGCATATGGGGAGTTGTGTGGACAATAGCCGGGTCGTGGCGCTGGCCGCGGTGCTGGCCGACTTCCTCGGCGTCGACATTGACCAGCTGCCTTTGGCCGGGGCTGCCCCCGAGTGGTACTCGGAGAAGGCGGTAGCCATCGGGTCCTATGTGGTGGCCTCGGGCATCACCACCGTGCTCGGAGTCCAGCCCGCGATCTTCGGCAGCCCCCACGTCGTCGACCTGTTGGCCGGCGGCCTCGACGATGTGGTCGGAGCCAAGTTCGTGGTCGAGCCGGACCCCGCGGAAGCCGCGCTGTGGATCCGACGCCACATCGAAACGAAGCGCCGTGGTCTGGGCCTGCCGTTCGTCGAGATCGAGACGGCGAGCGCTACCGAGCCGGCAGCCGGCGTTCCCGTCGGCACCGGATCGGCGACCTGAGAACGATGTGCGAGACCTGCGGGGGCCATGGGTCGTCCGTCGGACGCCACAAGGAACGGGCCCACGGCGAGGGAACCCGCATCGTCGTAGTCGGCAAGGGCGGGGTCGGCAAGTCGACGTTGACTGCGCTGCTGGCCCGCATGTTGGCCCGTCAGGGGTTCAGCGTGATGGCGGTCGACGCCGACGAGCAGCGAAACCTGGCGGCGACGATCGGCATGGACCTGCAGGCAGCTGCAGCCATCGTCCCCGTGGCCGATGACGCCGACTACGTCGAGGAGAAGACCGGGGCCCGGCCAGGTGAGGGGGCGGGCGGGATGCTCCGACTCAACCCCGACACCTCGGACCTGGTGAACCGGTGTTCCGTGTCGGCGCCCGACGGGGTGCGTCTGGTGGTGATGGGCGGCGTGCGCCGGGCCGGCGGTGGTTGCCTCTGCCCCGAGACCGCGTTGATCTCGGCGGCCGTGGCCGAAATGCATCTGCACCACGAGGACGTGGTGGTCATGGACACCCATGCCGGTGTAGAGCACTTCGGACGTTCACTGGCGCGGGGGTTCGACACCGCCATCGTGGTGGTCGAGCCGACGTTCAACGCGGTGCAGGTGGGCGTTGAGTCGGCCCAGATGGCGGCCGAGTTGGGAATCAGCTCGCTCCACCTGGCCGTCAACCGGACCAGGTCGGACGGCGACATCGTTCGCGTGCTGTCCCACATCGAACGCCTGGGGGGGTTCTCGTTCGCGTCGGTCACCGCCCTCCCGTTCGACGAATCGGTGCTCCAATGCGAACCGGCCGTCGACCACTTGCTCGAAGGGTCGCTGCTCGTTGACGCCATGGTCAGGCTGTCGACCGAGGTGGTGGCAACCCGCCTCCACCCGGCGGGTTCGGTGGCCTGATGCGGGCCATCGTCATCGGGACCGGTCCGGCGGGCATCACCGCGGCCGAGACCCTCCGCCGCCTTGACCCGTCGGGGTCCGTGGTGGCACTGACCACCGAGCCGTTCGCTCCGTACTCGCCTCCGGCGATGGCTGACCATTTCCTCACCGGCCGCGAGATGCCCCTCTACTGGAAGGGCCAGGACGTGGCGGACCGCCTCGGGATCGATGAGCGGCGCGGCGCACGGGTGGAGGGCATTGACACCGACAGCCACGAGGTGGTGCTCGCCGACGGGCAGCGGATTGGCTACGAGGGTCTGGTGGTGGCGTCGGGGAGCCGGCTCCACGCACCTCTCGCGGGCGCCGACCTTCCCGGGGTCCTCGACTTCAAGTCCCTCCGTACGGCGACCGAGCTCATCGGTCGGGTCCGCCGGGGCGAGGCCACGAGCGCCCTCATCGTGGGCAACGGGTTCATCGGCATCGAACTCTCGCTTCTCCTGGCCGACCTGGGCGTGGACGTCACGGTGATCGGTCGCCGCGACTGGGTGATGCCGAGGGTGCTCGACCCGGTCAGCTCGCAGGTCGCTGAGGCGGCGCTCACCTCCCGGGGCGTGACGCTGCGACTCGGGGTCGAAGCCGACGCCATCGTGGGTGACCCATCGGCCACCGGCGTCCGGCTGGCCGATGGCAGGCTCCTCGAAGCTGATCTCATCGTGGCGGCGACCGGAGTCAAGCCTCACACCGAATTCCTCAGCGGCTCAGGGGTCCAGACCGGTTGGGGAATTCACGTCGACACGCGACTGGCTACCTCGGTGACCGGGATCGTTGCAGCCGGTGATGTGGCCGAAGCAGCTGATCGGCTCACCGGCGAGCGTTACGTCCACGCCATCTTCCCCAACGCGGTGACCCAGGCTCCAATCGCCGCGGCCAACCTGCTCGGGGCCGACCTCCGCTACGACGGAGCGGAGTCAATGAACAGCCTCAAACACCTTGGCGTACCCATCGTGGCCATGGGCACCATCGAGTCACCCGATGAAGTCCTGCGATGGCAGGAGGGTGCCGACCTGCGCGCCGTCTACTTGCGCGACGACAAGATCATCGGGGCTCAGTTGGCCGGTGACATCCGCGCAGTAGGCGTCTACCATTCCCTCATGGTGCAACGCATTCCCGTCGACCGATACGGCAGGCGCCTGGTCGAGCCCGGGTTCGGGATGGCCGACATCGTCTTCGACGGGTTAGGGCTCGGATCGGCGAGCCGGTCGGCAGCCTGACTGCATGCGGATTGTCTCGGTTGAAGGCCTCGTAGCCCACCTCGGCAGCCTCCCGGGGCCCGAGCCGCGCATCGTCGTGTCAGGGAATTTCGCTACCCCCATGGTGCTCGTGCATGCACTTGAGGCCGCCCTTGACCGGTGCCGGGTGTTCGCCCTCAATGCCCAGTCCGATTGGCCCCGACATCGTGGCTTCATCAGTGAAACGCCCTTTGTCGGGCCGGGCATGCGCCACGACCCGACGCTGGACTATGTCCCAATGCGCCTGTCGCTCGTTCCGCGCCTGTTCGACTCCCTGCGGCCCGTCGACGCCGTCCTGATCCACACCTCGATGCCCCGAGAAGGGAAGATCTCCCTTGGGATCGAGGTCAACATCTTGCCGGCGGCAATCGAGCGGGTGCATGCCCGCGGGGGCCTGATCGTGGCCCAGTTGAATCCGAACATGCCCTACACCTTCGGTGACGGGGAGTTCCCGATAGAGTGGATCGACTTCGCTATCGAGGTCGACGAGCCCCTCAAGTTCCCTGAGCCTCGCCGGACCGAGGAAGCGGAGAAGAGGATCGGCCTGCAGATCGCTCACTTCGTCGATGATGGAGCAACCCTGCAACTCGGCATCGGACAGATCCCCAATGTGGCCGCCGGCGAACTGGTCTCCCGCCGGCACCTCGGCGTCTGGTCCGAGATGATCAGCGACGGCATACTCGCCCTCGAGCAGTCCGGCTCGCTCGACCTCGGCCGAACCGTCAATGCATCGTTCCTCTTCGGATCACCCGAGCTCTACGAATGGGCCCATCGCAACCCCCGACTGCGGATGACCCGGACCGAGATCATCAACGATCCGGTACGCATCGCAGCAAACCCGGCCATGCTCTCGATCAACATGGCCCTGCAGATCGACCTGTTCGCCCAGGTGAATGCCAGCTTTGTTCGAGGCGCCGTTTACTCCGGATTCGGCGGCCAGCCCGACTTCGTGACCGGGGCCCTCCACTCGCCGGGTGGGCACGCTGTGGTCGCCCTGCACTCGTGGCATGACAAGACCGATGCCTCGTCGGTGCTACCGGTCCTCACCAGCCCGGTCACATCGTTCCAACACTCGGCGATCGTCAGTGAGCACGGTTGTGCCGAGCTCTTCGGTCGCTCTGAGAAGGCGCAGGCCCGATTGATCATCGAGCGAGTGGCCGACCCCCGAGCACGCGAGGACCTCATCGAGGCAGCGGGGACCCTCGGCCTCATTCGGGCGCACCAACCGGCCCACGGTTGAGCAGACGGCCCGCGGATCTCGCACAGCTGGCCACTTCCACTACCGGATGCGCCTTGGCCCACGGGAAGTCGGGCTCGTGCCCACGTCATGTCCGCGACTCGCCCGACTGGCTAACATGACGATCAGTAACAAGTGTCGGGGCGCCAGTTGTGACGGTGTTTGGGACCTTCGCCCTTGGCGCGCTCGCCTCGCGTCGGCAATCGTCCTATGGAGAGGACTTTCGGATGGAGGTGCTGTGCGGATCGGTGTATTGACGGGCGGCGGTGACTGCCCAGGACTGAATGCCGCAATCCGTGCCGTCGTGCGGGTCGCGGCATCCGCCAACGACGACATCATTGGGTTTCACCACGGTTGGCGAGGTGTCGTGGACGGAGCCGCTTCACCGCTGACGACGGCCGAAACGAAAGGCATTCTGCAACGCGGAGGTACCATCCTTGGTACCGCCCGATACCATCCTGACGAGCATGAGGGCGGCACACGAGCGGTGCTTGCGACCGTCGAACAGGCCGGGCTCCATGCCCTCATTGTCCTGGGCGGGGACGGGACTCTTGGCTCCGCGAAACGGCTCGCTGATGCCGGCGTGTCGATCGTCGGGATCCCAAAGACCATTGACAATGACGTGTCGGGAACGAAACGATGCATCGGCTTCGACACCGCCATGGCGACGGCCGCAGAGGCCATTGACAGGGTGCAGACCACCGGTGAGAGCCACGACCAACTGATGGTTGTTGAGGTGATGGGCCGGACGACCGGATGGCTGGCAGTCTGTGCCGGAATCGCAGCCGGCGCGGATGCGATCTGTCTTCCCGAAAAACCGACCGATCTCGATGAGCTGGCGAAGGCCATCCAACGACGTCACGACGCAGGATCCTCTTCCTCCATCGTGGTCGTGGCGGAGGGGGCTCTGTTCCAGGGCCCGAACGGCTCGTCCGAGGGATCGGCGGGAACGATGGTCTCGACAGGCCTCGCCAAGCGCACAGGCTACGAGACCCGGTTGACCGTCCTCGGACACATCCAGCGCGGCGGCACGCCAACGGCATACGACAGGCTGCTGGCGACGAACTTCGGCGTCGCCGCAATCGAGGCGGTCCATTCCAAGGCATTCGGAACGATGGTCTCCGTCGTTGATGAAGAAGTCGAACTTGTATCACTCGATGACGTGGCCGCGGGCGCACGTCAGGTGCCGTCGACGCTCCTCGAAGTGGCAGGTCGCCTGACCGTGGGATGACTTCGCCGGCGGCAAGAAGGGACCACTGGTGAGGACGATGCCACGCTCTGGGTCCAGATGCTGGTGAGCAAGATCGAAGACCGACGAGGAGGGCAAGTGGTCGTGCTCGTCCACACCGGCTCGAGGCTGCCCCACCGGGCCGGTATCGGCGCGGGTGTCGGGTCATGGACGTGTCGCGCCATGGCGGCATGGCCCTCATGTGACCCATCGGGCAATGAGACGCTCCAACTCCGTCCGGGACTATTCCAGGTCGCTGCGGATTCGATCGTCCCTGTCCTCGCCGCCTTCGGCGTCGCCTGGGAAGGCGGAACTCTGGGAGGGATAGTCCACAGGTCTGCGGGCAACTCTTCGGGACAGCGAGGACCCCCGGCCTCTTGCGGGCCTGTTGGCCAGCCGATTGCGGGGCGGCTCGCCTGCGGTAGGCGGGTCGGGCGTAATGTCCCTCTGCTCAGCTGACCCACCGATGCGACAGATCTTGAAGATCAGTCCCCCAAGGCGGCCAGTTCGTCCGACCCGAACACCCGGGACCTGATACTGAAGTGCTGGTCATCGCCAGCTGGCAGCGAGAAGCCCTCCGGGGCTCCTTCGCCCACATCGACGATGAGTTGGGTGTGCTTCCACACGTCATATTGGCGCCCGTCGATGTAGAAGGGGCAATCGCCCACTGCGCCTAGCAGCACGTCATGGTCACCGATCACGAACTCCCCGTCTTCGAAGCACATCGGAAGGCTCCCATCGCAGCACCCACCTGACTGGAAGAACATGATCGGTCCCCGTTTGGCCACCAGTTGCACGATCGCTTCGAGCGCGGCAGGGGTGGCGATCACCCGCGGCACGGTCCTGTCCTCTTCCATGCTCAGCGACTTGCCACTCAGAAGAATCCGAGCGGCTGGGTACTGTAGCTGACCAGGAGGTTCTTGGTCTGTGAGTAGTGCTCCAACATCATCTGATGATTCTCCCGGCCGACGCCCGAGATCTTGTAGCCACCAAAAGCCGCTCCGGCGGGATAGAGGTGGTAGCAGTTGGTCCACACCCGGCCCGCTTTGATAGCCCGGCCCATCCGATAGGCGAGATTGCCGTTGCGAGTCCACACACCGGCGCCTAAGCCGTAGAGGGTGTCATTGGCGATGGCCACCGCGTCCGCCTCGTCGCTGAACGTCGTGACGGCGAGAACAGGACCGAAGATCTCCTCTTGGAACACCCGCATCTTGTTGTGGCCCTTCAACACCGTCGGCTCGAAGTAGTAGCCCCCATCGAGGTCGCCGCCAACTTGGGTGCGCTGCCCCCCGATCAGGCACTCGGCGCCTTCTTGACGGCCAATGTCAACATAGGAAGCAATCTTCTCGATCTGCTGGCTCGAGACCTGAGGTCCGATCATGGTGGCCGGGTCGAGCGGATTGCCCTGTGTGATCAATCGGATCCGGTCGAGAGCTCGCTCCATGAATCGGTCGTAGATCGACTCGTGGATCAACGCGCGCGAGGGACAGGTGCAGACCTCTCCCTTGTTGAACGCGTACAACACCAGACCCTCGATCGCCTTGTCGAGGAACTCGTCGTCCTCATCCATCACGTCGGCGAAGAAGATGTTGGGACACTTGCCACCGAGCTCCACGGTGGAGGGGATGATGTTCTCTGCGGCGTACTGCATGATCAGCCGCCCGGTGGTGGTCTCGCCGGTGAAGCCGATCTTGGCGATGCGCGGGCTGGAAGCCAGGGCCTTGCCGATCTCACCGCCCGGACCGGTCACAATGTTGATGACACCGGGTGGCACCACGTCCGCGATCACCTCGGCCAGCTTCAGGATCGACCACGGGGTGGGCGACGCGGGCTTGACCACCGTGCAGTTGCCTGCGGCCAGCGCAGGGGCGATCTTCCAGGCGGCCATCAGGAGGGGGAAGTTGAACGGGATGATCTGCCCCACCACGCCGAGTGGCTCATGGAAGTGGTAGGCGACGGTGTCTTTGTCGATCTCCGTAGAGCGGCCCTCAAGCGATCGGGTGGCACCGGCGAAGTAGCGGAAGTGATCCACGGCCAAGGGGATGTCGGCGGCGAAAGTTTCCCGTACCGGCTTCCCGTTCTCCCACGATTCCGCGACCGCCAGCATCTCGAGGTTGGCTTCGATGGCATCGGCAATGCGATTGAGGACCGCTGCTCGCTCGGTGAGCGAACTCTCTCCCCACGCATCCTTGGCCCGATGGGCGGCATCAAGCGCCAGCTCGACGTCTGCCGGTGTCGACTTGGCCACCTCGCAGAAGGGCTTACCGTTGACCGGGCTGACGTTCGCCATGTACTGCCCTTCAACTGGGGCGATCCAGGCTCCCCCAATGAAGTTCTCGTAGCGGGGCTTCACCTCGACCACGCTGCCCGGGCGACCGGGCGCCACAAAGGGAGCAGCCACTTGAGGCTTGTCTGTTGCTTCTGCTTCTGTCGTAAGGGCCATGTCTTCCTCCAGCTATTGGTTCGACCAGTGGGTTCGGATGGAACGGATCATTTCGAGAACCGACTTCTGACCACCAACGCTTCACTGTTCTACATTCAGGTTAAGGAGAGCGGGAGGTCCGGGAGTAGGGCCGAAGGTCACAAGGCATGCACCCGCCGGCCTCATTCCGAAAGGACCTTCGGCCCTGGACAGGCAATAGCCGATCGCCCACCATGAGGCAGGGCAACATCCTCATGGTGTTGATGGCAAGAGCAGATTGCGGGACGATTGGGAGAACCATGGTGAAGCAGTCGACGGTGCCTACATGCGGTGTTCGGAGCGGATCAGGCCAGGTGAGCCGACCGAGTCTGGAGCGACGGAGTCGATCATGACTTCCGATTCCATGAAGGCCTGGGTGGTGGACGCGCCCGGGCCGATCGACTCCAAGCCCCTGCGGCGCGTCGAGCGCGGGCTCCCCATCCCGGGCCCTGGCCAGGTGCGGGTGCATGTGCGGGTCTGCGGGGTCTGCCGCACCGATCTGCACCTAGCCGAAGGGGACCTCACCCCCAAACACCCCCTGGTCATACCCGGTCATGAAGTGGTCGGCGTTGTCGACGAGCTCGGAGCCGGATGCACCCGCTTCGGCATGGGGGATCGGGTGGGTGTGCCATGGCTGGCCAGCGCATGCGGAATCTGCCGATACTGCCTCGAATGTCGGGAGAACTTGTGCACCGACCCCCGGTTCACCGGCTGGGATGTCGACGGGGGCTATGCCGAGTTCGTGGTGGTCAACGAAGGATTCGCCTACCCCGTTCCCGATGTATTTGCCGACGAGGAAGCGGCGCCACTCCTCTGTGCGGGGATCATCGGTTACCGAGCCCTCCGACGTTCGCAGTTGCCCGAGGGGGGCCGACTCGGAATCTACGGATTCGGGGGTTCGGCCCACATCACCGCCCAGATCGCCATGGCCGAAGGGGCCAGGGTGCATGTGATGACCCGGGCGCCCGAAGCCCGCAAGCTTGCGCTCGAACTGGGTGCGGCCAGTGCCGGTGACGCCGATGCCCCTCCCCCTGAGCCGCTCGACGCCGCCATCCTCTTCGCACCGGTGGGCACCCTGGTGCTGCCCGCTCTGGAGGCGCTCGATCGTGGCGGCACGTTGGCCATCGCCGGCATCCACCTGACGGACATTCCTACCCTCAACTACGCGAGGCATCTCTTCGAAGAGCGGACACTGTGCAGCGTGACGGCAAACACCCGTCAGGACGGGAACAAGTTCCTCGAAATCGCCGCCCGCATTCCCGTGCGCGTCACCACAACGGCGTATGGGCTCGAACGGGCTGATCAGGCACTCGCCGACCTCGCCCACGATCGGGTGAATGGTGCTGCCGTGCTGGTCAATGGGTCCGGATGGTGACGGCACCCTCGCACCTGGCCGATTAAGGACATTCGGGCCTGGTCCGGGTCAGCGATCCCGAACACGGTGGAACGTATGACAAGCGAAGACAGCACGTCGCACGGCGTCGATTCGAGAACAGAAGGTCCAAAACGGACAAGTCCACACGCGCCCGTCGCCCGGCGCCGGCCACGGACACAGCATCCCGATCGGTCGAGTAGCGGGGATCTCCATCCGCCTCCATTGGACCTTCTTCCTGTTGGTCGCCTTTGCCATGGTCGTCGATTGGAGCATGGGAGAGGCCACTGTGGTGGTCGGCCTTGCCTGGATTGTTGCTCTCTTCACTTCGGTCGTCGCCCACGAAATCGCTCACTGCATCGTGGCCCGACGACGTGGCGCCCGTGTCCTCGGTATCGTTCTCTTTCCCCTGGGAGGACTGTCCCGACTCGATGCGATGCCAAAGGCGCCCGGCGACGAATTGGCCGTGGCCATCGCCGGCCCTCTGGCCAGCCTTGCCATCGGCGTGCTCCTCCTTGCGGCAGGCCTGCTGGCCGGAGCACATGTGTGGACGCCGACCCTGTTCGTCGGCAGCTGGTGGGCTCGGTCGGGTTGGCTGAACCTGCTGCTTGGGGCATTCAATCTGCTGCCCGCCCTCCCCATGGACGGTGGGAGGGTGATTCGTGCCGTGCCGGCGCGCCATCGGAGCAACCTCGACGCGACACTTCTCGCCGGCCGGATCGCTCGTTACACCGGCGTGGCCATGGTCGCGGTTGGATTCCTCTACGACGTCTGGCTCGGGCTGATCGGCATCTTCGTACTCATGGGGGCGAGTGCAGAGGAGCAAGCCGCTCGGCACTCGGCTCGCTCCGAAGGGCACTCTGCCGGTCGGGGTATCGATTCCATCGGTTGAGCCGGGTCGAGGATTGAGGTGGGTCGCCGACCGGTGACCTTGGGACATTTGGCCCTAGTCGTCCCCACATCGATCCGTCAGCGTCCTCAGTGTGATGGCTGACAATCAATCTGATGTGACGATCCTCACCCGAGCGGAGTGTCTCAGGCTCTTGGCCCAGGCCTCCATCGGTCGGATTGGCGCGTGCATCGGCGCGCTACCGGTCATCCTCCCGGTCCATTTCGCGATCTATGGGGAGTCCGTGCTCTTTCGAACCATCCCCGGTACGAAGCTCGACGCCGCCACTATCGGTGCCGTGGTCGCCTTTCAGGCCGACGCGTATGAACCACTCGGCGGCACCGGATGGAGCGTTCTGCTCCAGGGGGTCGCCTCGGCGGTGAGCGACGAGGAGGGGAATACCCTGGCAAGGTCCGTCCCGATCAGATCCTGGGTGGGGATGGAGTCGAAAAATCGCCTCGTGCGCATCGGAGTGGCCAACGTCAGTGGACGCCAGTTCCGCATCGCCGGCGAGGGGCCGCCGGTGGAGTTTCCCGGAGCGCCCCGTTGAACGGATCCCCCTGAACCGCCGGACCTGCCAACGTAGTGGAAGCCCAGTTCGCAACCCCTATACCTCTTTCACCACCGCGTACCAGATCCGGTGAGCCACTCCCTCGATAGCCTCGCCCATCCGGGCGTAACGCCGGTACAGCTCGCGTCGGCCGGCCACCTCACGGATGTCATGGATCTGGAGGAGGGCTGACATAGCCCGGCGGTAGACGTGTTCAAGGGCTCGCTCCTGGCGAACGGCTGCGTCGGCGCATTCGGTGGCCCGGTCGGGATCGGAAGCGAGGCCTGGGAAGGCCTGCACAAGGTCTCGAACCCCCAGCGCCACCAGGTCAGCCATTTCGGCCATCGGGGGATCCGGGGCCATGCTTACGAGCTCTGCTTCGCGGACCAGGTTCTTTGCTGAATTGAGGACCGCGTCGAGCCGTTCGGAGATCTCGTAGATGTCCTCGGGGCTGATCGGCGTCACGAACGCATGTTTCACAGCAATAAGTACCTCACGGGCGGCCAAGTCCCCTTCGTGCTCAATGGCATGAAGCGCGGCACCCTGAGAAAAATCGCCCTTCGACCAGGCACAAAGCGCGTCCATGCCTCTGACGGTGACATCGCCCTGGTGGGCCAAGAGCCCGAGCAGGTCGGGGGTCTCTGGCAGGAACCACCGTCTCATCCGACCCACCTCCACACCACTAGGAACAGGGCGCCCAGCCCCCCGCTGACAGGCAGCGTGACCAGCCACGCCAACCCGATCTCACCGACCACCGCCCAGCGTACGTGGCGCCATCGCTCTCCCGACCCCACGCCGACCACCGCGGGCGCCACAACGTCAGTGGTACTGACCGGGGCACCAGCCAGCGAGGCAGCCAACACGATCAATCCCGACGAGCCTTGACTGACCAGTCCGTCCAATGATCGGATGCGGTAAATGCGCCGTCCGAGGGTGCGAACCACGCGCCACCCTCCAAGCAGGGTCCCGAAGGTCAAGAGGAGAGCAGACGCGAGCGCCACCCAGAAGGGCACCGCGAAGCGCGAGAGGTGGCCACCGGCAACCAGTGCCGCTGTCATCAAGCCCATGGTCTTCTGCGCATCATTGGAACCATGGGCGAAGGCCAGCCCGCCTGAGGCCACCAGTTCGCCATGACGTACCGGCTTTTCGACCAACCGACTGGCTCGTCGGAGCGCCCGCCGTGCAAGCCGGATGCCGACCATGGCCAGCGGTACCACGATCGCCGAAGAGAAGAAGAGCCACAAGAGCGATCCGAACACGCCGACGGGGCGCAGACCATCGAGCCCCCCCCAGCGCACGGCACTGAGGCCGCCGTCGGCCAGTGCCGCCCCGGCCAAGGCTCCGACGAGGCAATGGCCTGAACTGCATGGGAGGCCCCACCACAGAGTGACCAGGCTCCATGCCAGGGCGCCAAGAACTGCGGAGGCCAGCACTTCCAGCATCTGATCGACCGGGACGAGGACGATTCCGCCGATGGTGGCAGCCACAGCGGTGCCGACGGCAAGGGCGCCGATGACGTGCAACACGGCGGCAAAGACAACCGCCGGACCGGGACGTATGGCACCGGTGACGACAGGAGCAGCAATGGCATTCCCGGCGTCATGGACGCCGTTCACCACCGCGAAGGCCGCCGCGAGCACCACCACCACCACGAGCACCGACCGATCCTCTCATGACACTCCCGTTGCGCCTGCAGTTGAGCCAGCCGCTGTGGGACTCTGCCTGCCCTCGATGAACGGCCCAGACCCTAGCCCTCGGTCAGCTCCCTGACCTCGGTCAACCGATGCTCGAGGCTGCGAATCTCTTCATCGAGCACGTCCCTTGTGACCAGACGGTGTTCCAATGCCTCCACCCGCCGTTCGAGCTCATCGATCCGGTTCACCGAGGCTTCCTTGTCAACTGGCATTCCGTACCTCCTCCAACTCGTCCTTAACAATTGGTAATTGGACCCTGCTCGAGCGCCCTACCGCACGGGTCAACGCTCAGGAGGCCAAATGGAATCGTGCGCGTCCCTGCTCCCGAATGCCTGCGGGATGACAGACCCGGCTGGCAACGAAGGCATGGGCCCGCTCGCACGCCTCGCTCACCGATGCGCCACCGGCGAAGCTGCTCAGCGCGACAGTCACGGCGCCCTCTGCGACGCTCGGATCGTGGGGACATTGCCGCTGCGCCCAATCCCGCACGACCCCAGCCAGTGCAATTTCGTTATCCACTTGAACCACCTCCTGCTACGACCGTATGACGACTGCGTGGCAGATGGCAGGGCCAAAGGTCCCGACCAGGGATCTCCTGAGCAAGCCATTGGGACTTTCGACCCTGCCATGCATCGGACGAGCCGTCAGGATCGGAGCAAGGAAGACGAGCAGAGCAGGAACGAGATTGCACATGGGAGTGCCGGTCATCCGGTCAGTTGGCCTATCCAAACGCTACGGGGATTTCTACGCTCTCAAGGATCTCGACCTCGAAGTCGCTCAAGGTGAGATGGTCGGCTTTCTCGGCCCCAACGGGGCGGGGAAGACCAAAACAATCCGCCTCCTGCTCGGCTTGATTCATCCGAGCGCAGGAACGGCGGAGATCTTCGGGTTCGAATGTCACCGCAAACCAGTCGAGGTCCATCGCCATCTTGCCTACGTGCCGGGGGAAGCCAATCTGTGGCCAACTCCTACCGGAGGTGAGACGCTTCATCTGCTAGGCGAGGTACAGGGGAATGTTGTTCCCGTCTACCGTGACGAGCTGATCCAGCGCTTCGACCTCGATGCCTCCAAAAGGGTTCGTACCTACTCCAAAGGCAACCGGCAGAAGCTCATCTTGATCGCGGCGCTCATTACCCGGCCGGACCTGCTCCTTCTCGACGAGCCCACCGGCGGATTGGACCCGCTGATGGAACAAGCCTTCCGCCGTTGCATCCACGAGGCGGGCGAACGAGGCCAGACCGTGTTCCTGTCTTCGCACATCCTGGGTGAAGTGGAGGCACTGTGCGATCGGGTGGGGGTCCTTCGCGACGGAACACTGGTCGACGTGGGGACGTTGGCCGAGCTGCGCCACCTCTCCTTCCTCTCCTTCCTCACCGTGGATTGGACCTGAGCCGTTGTCCGGTGCGCATTGCCATAGCGATGAGCCAATCACCGTGACCTCCCATGTGCTGAAAGCCCGGCTAGCGCGGATGACAGCAAAGGCCCGGCTCGACGGGTCGCCATTGGGAGATCAACCGAGGTGGACTTCCTGGCTGGAGGGCGCCGGGGCGTAGTCGATCGTCGGTGCCTCGCCATCCAGTCTGGTGCGGCGGCGCCGTATCCACTCCAAGCCGAGCGAGCCGGCGACGACGACAAGGGCGAGGACCGCGGCCCCGACCGCTAGCACCTCGTGGGGAGGGAGAAAGGTGAAGTCGACCGTCGTGGTCCCGGCGGGTAGTGAGATTTTCTGGAAGAGGCCCTTGGGTCCGAAGTCGTCGACTTTCACTGACTCCGATTTCCCGTTGACGGTCGCACGCCAGCCCGGCATGAACTGGTCGAGGCGGATCAGTACCGACGGATGGGGACAGTGGACGGTCGCCTGGTCCCAACCGGACCAGTGCACAGCACACCGTGACTGTCCAGTGGCGATGGCGCCGGAACCCGTGCCACTCTGTGTCGGGACCACCAGCCCGAACACTGGAGATGCTGACGGGAGCTGCCAGATCTCGGCGAAGTCGTCGCGGTAGACGAGGCGCGGACCGGCAGGCCAGAGGGGGGACCCTGGTGCCGGAAAAGTGCGCCCAAACAGATCGGCCCCATCTGCCTTCTCGACTACATAGCGCACGCCGATCGCCTCGAATGCGGACAGATTGGTGCTCAACGCCTCGGCCGGGGTGGGGCCGGCCGGATCTATGCGGATTCCACCACTGAAGTTCAACGGGGACGTATTGGGGTCCAGTCGGGTGCTGATGTAGTCGACCCAGGCGCTCGGTGACGGAAGGTCGATGGTGTTGACCTCGGCGATCCCGAAGTAGGAGCCGTACTCGGGCTGGATGGGGCCGAGCGTGGTGAATCGGGAAGTGCCGAGATTGGCCTGGAGCCACCGAACCGACCCCGCCTCCAGCGCTGTCGGCCTCGGAGCGGAGAGGTAGGTGACGCCGACGAGGAGCACCGACTCGGTACAGAGGGCGCCGGCCATCAGCAGCCTTCCGCGTCTCTGGGTCCGCTCCGCCCGTGCCATGGGCGGCCCGTGCACATGGCCAGTGGCGCCGCGTCTGCGGGTGGCGATGAACCCTCCAATGCACAGCACGAGGAGAGCGGCCACGGCGCACCCCAGGCTGGCCAGAGGGTAGAGGCGTGCACGGGTTCCCCAGGCAGAGGGCATGGAAATTGCGGGAGGAAGGAGCCGCCAGGCAGTGATGGCAGCCCAGGCGGCGAGGAGGGCGGTGACCGCGCCGCCAACCACAAGCACCCTCCGCCTTGTGGCATGTCGGGCGATGTCATCGAGCCCGAGGGCGGCAAGGAGGATCGCGGCGAGTTCCCAGGACGGGTCCGCGTAGCGACAGAACGCGGTGAGCCGGATGCCCGGTACCACGGCCATGGCATGGACAACCGGGGAGAATCCGAATGAGCGCAGGAGGCAGAGTCCGATCCACGCACCGAGCCCCAGTCTCAGCATGCGCAGTCGCCTGCCGACGAGGCCGACCAGGCCGGCTGCAATGACCGTGGCCGATAGGTACCCACCGACACTTCCCCACAGCCCCGCGATCTCGGAGCCGCCGCCTCCGGTGGTGAACCCGAAGATCGGCCCGAGGGAGTACGGAAGGATCGCCTGTGCGAGGCCGAAGGTGGGGAGCGAGACTGCGGAGAACGCGCCCTGGTGGCCGCCGGTGTTGGCGTAGGGGAGATAGTCGACGAAGGCGACGAGCAGCGGAGCGGAGAGACCGACTGCGACAATCCCCCCTGCGGCCAATTTGGCCACGGCCGGCCGCCAGGAGGCACGCGCAGGACCGGCCAAGCGGAGTATCGACCACCACAGGACGAAGACCCCGTCGATGAGGGTCGTCTCAGGGAACCCGGCCAGGATCGAGAGTGCCAGTGCGACGGCCAGGAGGCGCCACCCACCTTTGCGACCTGCTCTAGCGGCGTCAATCGCACGTTCGACGCCAATCAGGCAGAGAGGGAGGAGCGCGATCGGGCGAATCGGCGCGTGCGCGAACCAGGCAAAGGTTCCGCACAATCCGAAGGCGACGCCCGCTGTGGTCGAGAACGAGCGACCGACGCCGAGTCGGCGGGCGAGGAAATAGGTCGACCAACCGGTGGTGACCTCGAGGGACACCTGAACCAAGAGCACTCCCTGGGGGAGTGCAAGGAGTAGGTTCGGCGGGAAGAACGCTCCACTCTGCATCTCGCCAGCTAGTGGCGATCCGACGCCCTCGTACGGATTCCACCAAGGAACGTGTCCGTGGAGCCAATCGAGGGCGGCCAGGTGTCCGAGCGCCTGGGTGGTGTAACCGGCATTTGGGTCGATGTAGGGAAGGCCCGGGAGATGTCCTTGGGGAACATGGGCGAGGAACCCGTTGAGGACGAGCGGGTTGGTCGTCACCAGGCCGAACAGCGCCGGCAAGTTGACGACTAGGACCACCATGAGGATAAGCAGCAAGGGAAGCCCGTTTTGTGAGCGGAAGGACTGGCGTCCCCGAGCTTCCCTACCGAACAGAACGTCCACCTGTGAATCCTCTCCGGCCGGTGCCGAGCCCGATCTGGCGCGCACGATCCAGACATGGCGAAGGCCCTGGGTCGCCCCACAATACGTATCAAATCGGCTTCGGGTCCCGGCGGGTTATGAATGCGGCGAGCAGGTCCCAGTTGGGATTTCCGGCGCAGAGCAGTGACCGAATCCGGTAGTTCCGGAATCTCGTGAACCCGAAGGCAGCCCGCTGTGCCACACCGGATAGGTCGGACGGGCGAGACACGGAGAATCCACCAGCACGACGACCGGACGGTCATTCACATGGACGGTCACTCCACAGCCCGCACATCCTGGTCGATCGACCCGGCACTCGATGTGGACTCGCGGCGGCACGTCGGCAATATCATCGATGGGGAAACGAACCTGTCGAGAGGCAGGCACCGCGCCCTGATCCGATCCTACGTGGCCGCCACTCCTCATGGAATGGCTACCTTCAGTGATACAAGCCCACAAACAGGCCTCCCAGGGACAAAAGCCCTGGGTGACGGTGAGTCGGCCTGTAGGCGGGATTCTGCAATGTGCGTTTAGGGAGTCACACCGAGTGACACAGAAGGTCGTGACCTGCACTTTTGTAATTCCTTGTCACGAAGTTCCTGCGAATTCCGTGAGGACATGGGCCACGATTGGACCACGCGGGACCGTTCTCATCCCATTCTCACGGTCAGTCATTGCATCGTTGGTTACGAGGAATCTGAGTTCGTCGGGGTCACGCGAACCCCCGGACAGACGTGTCCCGTCTGACGCCGACCCTTTGTGGGAATCCTCAACGGGCGGGTCTTGCGGGCACCCTTTCGCATACAGCTCCGCTGACCCGCGGCATTCCCGTAACCCGTTCGTCCTCTGGGTACGAGAGCGACTCAAGGAGGCATCCCTGATCCCTGGGTCGGGGCTCTCCCCGATACCCACAAGACGGGGCGCCGTGCAAGGCTGACCGGGTGATCGAAGCCCGGGGGCTCTCAAAGCGGTTCGGCAACGTGGTGGCGGTGGACGACCTGTCCTTCGACGTGCGTCCGGGGACCGTGACCGGCTTCCTCGGACCCAACGGCTCGGGCAAGTCGACCACGATGCGCATGATCATGGGCCTCGACTCGCCGGCGTCGGGCTCCGTCACCGTGTTGGGCCGGCGCTACCACGATCTCCCCTGGCCGCTGCGGGAAGTGGGCGGACTCCTCGAAGCGAAGGCCATCCATCCCGGTCGCTCCGCCCGCGCCCATCTGCTNNGGCAAACGGGTGGGCAAGTTCTCGCTCGGGATGGGCCAGCGCCTGGGCATCGCCGCCGCCCTGCTCGGCGACCCGGGAGTGCTGTTGTTCGACGAACCCGTGAACGGCCTCGATCCCGAGGGCATCCGCTGGGTGCGCACGCTGTGCAAGAGGCTCGCCGGCGAGGGTCGCACCGTATTCGTGTCCAGCCACCTGATGGCCGAGATGGCGCTGACCGCCGACCATCTGGTTGTTATCGGCAAGGGCAAGCTGATCGCCGAGACCTCGGTGGCTGACTTTGTGGCTCGAAGCTCTCGGCAGTCGGTCAAGGTGCGCACGCCGGCGCCGCACCAGTTGTCCGACGCCGTGACCAATGCCGGCGGGACCGTCATCGCCGATCCCGACGGGTCGATGACGGTTACCGGCCTGTCGGCGCCGGAGGTGGGTGACCTAGCCGCGGAGATGAGCATTGCCCTCCACGAACTGACCCCTGTCGCCTCACTGGAGGACGCCTTCATGGAGCTGACCGACGAAGCCGTCGAGTTCCGGGGCGGATCGTGACTGCGGTGGTCGAGGCTCCGGCCTCCTTCGAGGCTGAGCTGCCCACGGGCCGCGTCGGTCTGCGCCGAGCCATGGCGGCCGAATGGACCAAGCTCTGGTCGGTCCGCTCAACCATGTGGACGCTCGTCGCCACGGGACTGGCTGTGGTGGGCTTGTGTGCACTCAGCACAGGTACGGTGAGCCCCTCCGACATCATCGACGATCCGACCCGCCGGAGCCTGATCGGCATCTTCCTCGGCCAGCTCATCTTCGGGGTCCTGGGTGTTCTGGTCATGAGCGCCGAATACGGAACGGGCACCATCCGCGCCACGTTGTCGGCCGTGCCCCGCCGCCCCCTCGTGCTCACCGCCAAGGTCCTCGTGTTCGGAGTCGTGGCGGTGGTGGTGAGCGAGATCCTCGCCTTCAGCGCCTTCGCCCTCGGCCAGGCCCTCTTGTCGGCCAAGCACGCTGTCGGAACGTCGGCGGCGGTCGCGCAGCGCGTCCAGCAACTCGGGGTGAAGGTCCCCCACAACGTCCAGGCCGTGCTCTCGGGCGGCTCCGCGTCCTTGGGGCAGTCCGGAGTCCTGCGGGCCGTGGTCGGGGGCGGTCTCTACCTGGCCGTGCTCGGGCTGCTGGCGCTGGGATTGGCCACCATCATCCGGCACACCGCCGGGGCCATCTCGACCTTCGTCGGGGTGGTGCTGGTCCTGCCCCTCATCGTTCAGGCGTTGCCCATCTCGATCAGCAACGCCGTAGCCCGCTACCTGCCGGCCAACATCGGCCTGGTCATGTTCTCCACCCATGGCGCGCCCGACCGGGTCGGGCCGGCTTTCAGCCCGTGGACGGGCTTCGCCCTGCTGGTGCTGTACACCGTGGTAACGCTGGGGCTCGGCTGCTGGGTCCTCGTGCGCCGCGACGCCTGAGCGCGGGTTGCCTGTGACAATGTGTTGCTACGAGGGGGATGGCTCACCGGGCGCCCTTCACGAGCCCTTCTCGAGCGAAAGATCGGCGATCCGGGGTGGGCTGACATCCGTCGTCAATCTCAGCCCCTGCGGTCTCCGGCGAACGTCATGTGCGCCGGAGACGTCCATCCGGCAGGGCTTGGTGGTTGCAAAAGTTGCATGCGCCCGGATCGGCACATCCGGGCGTGTGGACAAGCTTTGGGCCCACCACTGACCTGGAGTCTTCCAGGTGTTGTGACTTATTGCTCTTCTGTCCCACTGCGCCACTCGTTAGGATGATGAGGGCATCCTGAATAGAGAGGTGCATGGCCATGCGATCTCGAGTGCTGGTTTTCGTCGCACTTGTTGTCATTCTGGAAATGGCGGCGCTGGTGTGGTCGATCCCTCACAGTGGAGCACTGGCTTCACGCTCCGACAAGGTCGCAGAACTGGGCGCGCTGCCGTCCGGTGGTGATGCCGAGTTCTTCGGCTCAATGGCAGGTCGGCCCTTGAACGCTCCCATCGTCGGAATGGCATCGACCATAGATGGTGGTGGTTACTGGCTTGCAGCAGCCGACGGGGGCGTGTTCGCCTTCGGTGACGCCGCCTTCTACGGGTCCTTGGCTGGTGCGGCATCAGGCAGTCCGATTGTCGGTATCGCTGCGGATCCCGTGGTAAGCGGGTATTGGCTGGTGTTCGCCGATGGTGCCGTGCATCCATTCGGCGGGGCTGTCTGGTATCACGGAACAGAGGGTCGGCCCTTGAACGCTCCCATCGTCGGAATGGCATCGACCATAGATGGCGGTGGTTACTGGCTTGCAGCCGCTGACGGCGGTGTGTTCGCTTTCGGTGACGCTGCATTCTCCGGCAGCTTCGTTGGAGGACTCACGCCTGGATTGGGACCTGTGTTTGGGATCGCCGCCTTCCCAGACAACTCGCACTATTTGTTAGCGACCAGCCTTGGCGGCGTCAGCGTCTTCGGCTTCTCGGGTGGCAGCTGGCCGGGTGGCTGGAGTCAACCGGCCAACGGACTGATGGTCGCCGCCGCCAACTGGGGTACAGGCGACAGTCCTGGCTGGTGGACCGCCGGGACCGATGGGGGCGTATTCGCCCTAGGGAATGCTCCCTTCTACGGATCGATGGGTGCCACCGCTCTCAACGCCCCGATCGTCGGAATGTCTGCCACCCCGACACACCACGGTTACTGGATCGTCGCCAGTGACGGCGGAGTCTTTGCCTTCTGATCCCAGCGTGATCGAGTTTTCGGGTGCCCCCGATAACGCCGGCTCGGGGATCGATATCTGGCATGGTGCTGGGCCGCCTGCTCACTCCAGCCCCCCCTGTGATTGCGGTGTGATAAATCCGCTGGGCTGTGGCCCTCTGATCTGCGGCGATGCCCGTTCCTCGGCGTGAGTTCTTCACACCAAGATCACAGGGGGGGGACTCCAGCAAGCGATTCATATCGCTCCATCTGAGCGGCCCTACCGCAAATCGAGATCGGCCCCCGAGGCCGCCAGATCGACGGTTATCGGGTGGATCCGCATCCGCGGGGGGGGGACGTCGATGCGTCCCGCAAGCCGATCCGTCACCGGTGCGCACGAACCGCTCGGCCAACTCCCCCGGTCGCATCGCTGGTCCCGTGAGCCGGGGTGGCGGTGGTCCTTGGGACCTCACCGTGATCGCCGTGCCGGCGTACTTCGGGAGCATGGCCGTCGAGTACCTCTGGCTGCGGCGACAGGCCGGCGGTCGGGGGCCGACCGCCGGTGACTACGAGCGACGCGACACGGTGGCCAGTCTGGCTATGGGCGCCGGTAGCCTGGTGGCGCCCTTGGTGGTCCCCAAACTGCTCCGCCCGTTCACGCCCGGTCGGGGACGATACGGCAAGGCCTTGGTTGCCGCAGCACTCGGGGCGGTGGCGGCAACAACGGTCGCCGACTTCGTGGCCCGGCGGCCCGACGACACCATCCGCGCCGGCCGGCGGGGTGCGGAGCAGGCCTCACCGTCGACCGGTGACCGGGGCCGCCATCTCTACATCGTCGAGCCAGATCTCCACCGTCCGCCCGCCGTCGAGCGAGATTCCCAACCTTCGCTGTCCCGTCGGATCGCCTCGACAGGCGGGGTGGCCGCGGTCGTCCTCGGTGGGGTGGCGGTCACCACCAGCTGGGCGTGGCGCACGAGCCCGGATCGACTGTGGCCGCGTCGGCTACTTCCCGCGCTGGGCACCGGTCCGCTGGCGTTGGCCCTCGCCGTGGTGGGTTGGGACTTCGTCTACTACTGGAACCACCGGTTCATGCACGAGAGCCGGTACATGTGGGCGCTCCACGTTGTGCACCACTCGAGCCAGCACTACAACTTGTCGACCTCGCTGCGACAGCCGGTCGCCGACGCCCTCGGGACCACCCTTCCCTATGGCGCGTTGTGCCTGCTCGGGATAGCGCCCGAGTTGATCGACACTGCCCGCGGCGTGAACCTGCTCTACCAGTTCCGGATCCACACCGAGACCATCGGCCGATTGGGCGCACCCGAATCCGTGCTCAATTCACCGTCACACCACCGCGTCCACCACGGATCCAATCCGCAGTACCTCGATCGAAATCACGGCAGCATCCTGATCGTGTGGGACCGGCTCTTCGGCACATTCGAGCCCGAGGGTGAGCCCGTCGAGTACGGCCTCACCAAGAACATCAACACGTTCAACGCTGGACGGATCGTGACTCACGAATACGCGGACATGCTTCGCGACGTGGCCGGGTCGACCAGCTGGAGCGAGCGGCTCTCCTACGTGGTCCGAGGACCCGGGTGGGCGACCCGCCACCGGTCCGAGGCTGGCGCGGCGAGGAACGGATCGAAATGAGCGCGCCAGGTGGGCCCAGGGGTCGGGTTGTGTCCAGTCGGGTGACCGCTGCATAACATTCGGCCCGGAGCTGCCCGGGGTGGTATCCAGACGAGATGGGGGAAGACATGGCCATCGACTTTACTGACCAGCGGGTACTGGTGACCGGCGCATCGTCCGGCATGGGGGCGGGATTGGCCGAGGAGTTCGCCCGGCAGGGTGCCGTCGTCGGCATGTGCGCCCGCCGCCAGCACCGCCTCGACGAGGTGCTCGACCGGTGCCGAGAGCATTCCCCCGAATCCCGTCGCTGGGTATGCGACCTCTCGGATCCCGCCGCCGTCGACCGGTTGGCCGCCGCGGCCCTGGAGGAGCTCGGCCGAGTGGACATCCTGATCAACAATTCCGGCATTCCCAAGCGTCGCCACGTGAGCCGACTGGACCCGGCCACCGTGGAGTCCGTGATGAACATCAACTTCTTCAGCCCGGTGAGACTGACCCTGGCCCTCCTCCCCCACATGCTCGAGCGGGACAGCGGGCGGATCATCAACGTCTCATCGGTGGCTGCCACCTTGAGCTCGCCCGGCGAGTCCGCCTACGACGCATCGAAGGCGGCGGTCACCGCGTTCAGCGAGTCGATGGCCATCGACCTCTGGCAGACGGGCATCAGGGTGCTCATCGTCTACCCCGGGCTGGTCGACACCGAGCTCTTCTCCCTGCCCGACAACGAGCCGGTCCTGGCCGCGATCGAACCGGTGCCGGTGAGCGAGCTGGTCGATGGGGTCTTCGGCGCCCTCGACAGTGGTGCGGTCCAGGTCTATGTGCCGGGATACTTTGCCGATCTGGCGTCCGGGAAGGCGGCCAATGTGGAACGCTTTCTCTCGGGCACGGCGAAGTTCATCGCCGACCAGAAGGCGAGCGGCTAGAGGCCGGCTCGATACCCCGAGACCAGCCGACTCGCTCCACGCGTGAGTGAGCCGGTGGTGGTCCCCCTTCATGGGCCGATGGCACTGGCGCTTGGCGACATCGGCAAACCGGCACGAAGCATGCTGTGATGGGCAGGTGAGCACTGAGCGCGGCCCGAAGGACAGCACTCTCGCCGCACGAGCCGGTGTGTGGCCGGACCCGCGGCTGTCCGCCTGCCGGTGACATACGCGCGGCCTGTTCTGTGCCGACCTCTTCCCGCCGGCCACGTTGACCTCTGGCGACGGAGAGCACCCACCTCCGGCAGGGGGACGTTGTGATCAGTACCGTGGCGCTCGACTCGATCAGCGACAGGAGCGGGGAGTCGGGGGCGCTCCCTCCCCTCGACCAGCCCTCCCCCCCATTGCGGATCGCCAGCCGGGTCTCGTGCCATGTAGCGGGTGCAATCGCATTTTTGGTCGCCCTCATCTTCGATTTGGCCCACGGCTGGCGGCCCACCGGCGACGACGCCATCATCGCCCAACGGGCCTGGAGTGTCTTCTCCGTCCATCCGCCCTTGGTCGGCCAGTTCTCCACAGGTAGTGGTGGGCTGGGCCACACGTTCTACGATCCCGGACCGCTCCTCTTCTGGCTTCTCGCCATACCCGTCCGAGTCGACCCGATCCACGGGGTCCTTTGGGGCTCCGTGCTTCTGTGCTTGGCCGCCGTGGCCCTCGCCATCGAAGCCGCTTGGGCCTTCCGAGGAGCGGCAGGCGCTGCCATCGTTGTCCTGTTCGTCACGGTCGTGGCTACCACCCAGTCCTTTGTGGCCGTCAACCCGGCCTGGAACCCGTCCGTCGGTGTCGTCTGGTTCATCACCGCCATTGCCCTTGCCGTCACCGTCGCCTCGGGCAAGCTTCGATGGTGGCCTGCCCTCGTCGGGGCAGCCTCGATCGCCGCGCAGGCCCACCTCGAATTCTCATCCACGGCCGTCGGGCTCGTTCTCCTCGGGTTGGGGCTCGGACTCGCTCGGCGGGCAAAGCCCCAGAAGAGGGGGTGGTTGGCGACCGGCATCGGGGTCGGTGCCGTCTGCTGGATTGCTCCACTGGTCCAGCAGCTGAATGGGCATCCTGGCAATCTCACCACTGCCTGGGGATGGCTCGGGCACCGTCCTACGTACGGTGTGAAATTCGGCCTCCAGTGCCTGGCCTCGGTCACCGGTCCCCACCCTCTGTGGTTGAGCCGGCAGAACCGGGGCAGCAATTTTGACGGATTCCTTGGTCTCATGTCCCACATCACCGGCCGGTCTGAGTTGTTCGGAGTCGCCGTTCTCGCCCTCCTCGCACTCATCGCCACAGGAAGCTGGATCCTTCGCAGGCGGGATATCGCCACGTTGGCATGCGTCGCATTGTTGGTCGGCACTCTGGCGGTCTGGACATTCTCCTCACTGCCTCAGGCATCCATTCTGAGCATCGTCTACAGCGACGTCGTCCTGTGGCCTGTCGGCATGCTGGTCTGGCTGGTCTGCCTGTGGACGGCCGCGGCGATTGTCTCAGCCGCGGTCCGGGCACTGCACCGCTGGTCCGGGCAACCAGCGGTCCGGACAGCGTGGCGGCGACGGGCCCGAACTGCGTCCGACGGCCCTGGTGCGCTTCCGGCCGTCACTCCGGCACCATCCGGACGACGATTTGGGACCGCCTCAGGATGGCTCGGAGCCATCGGCATCCTGCTCGTCGGGGTTGCCGGTGCCACCGTGGCCGCGGGCACGGTCTCAGATCCTCATCTAGGGGTTCCGGGGGGATGGTCCGCGGTCGACCTCGTCCCGAGTGCAGCAGCCGACGTCAACCAGATCCACCCCCGAGGGCCCATTGCCCTCTGGGTACAGGGACCAAACAGTGATGTTGAATATTCCGTCGCCTATGGGGTGATCTGGCAACTTCGCCAGGAGGGTCGTGACGTGACCGCCGCCTACCCACATTGGCAGCCTCTGGGTCCCGCGGCCGCCCCCGGGCCGGGCGAGACCGAGCTCACCGTGCACGTCGGAGCTGGCCCGAGGGTTGTCGTCACTCGAGGCCAGTGACGGTCCCACCGTCGAGATGGCCGGTCTCCCGGGTGCCAGGGCATCCCGCCGCGTCGCGGTGTTTGCAGGAGCCTGGTGGGGTCGCAAGGCCCGGCCGCCAGAGCCCAAGTACTCGGACGCTGGAACCTCACGCTGAGTTCAGAGGAACCGCTCCACGTAGGGGGCGAACCTCCCCCGAAGCTCGTCGAGATCGAGACCCACGTCCTCCGCCCGGTAGTCGATCCCCTGCGGGCACCCGGGCAATGCCCTGAACGATGAGCTGGGCAGTGCCACAAGCCGTTCCCTGAGCGGTGAGGGGCAATGGACCCTCGAGGTCAGTGCGACATCATGGGAGGACGGCCACGCCGCGGTGTCGTGCGGCCGAGGCGAGGGCCGCGTCGAACGTCGCGAGAGAGGCCTGGTGGTGGACAGCCACGTCCAATACGCAGCAGTCGGGCAGCTTGAGGCCGGTACTCGCCCGCAGTTCGGCCAGGCGCAACGGTTCGTCGGCGTCGTGCGGTGCAACATCCACACCGGCTGCTCGAAGGTCATCCTGCATAGCCGCACCGCGGCCGACCCGGACGCCGCCGACCAGAACCTCCGCCATCGTGACGGTGTGGACGAGCGTCGAACCCGGTGTGGCGTCGAGCAGGATGGCGGTTGCCGCCGCGTGGTGGGAATCGACAGGGCTGAGGTGAGCGATCAGGACACTGGCGTCCAAAACGATCACGCTGGCCAGTCCTCCCGCAGCTCGGCGAGATAGTCGGGCCCAAACGCGTCGGGGTATGCGCCGCTGCTGGCAGTCACGGCGGCGCGGTGACCCTCGACGTCGAACTGCTCGTGCTGCTCCAACGTTTCGCTACCGACGTCGACCAGTCGCAGGAGCAGTTTCGAACGCGGCTCGCCCGGCCAGCGCATTGCGGCGCGATCGATCGCACGAGCAACGGCTGGAGTCTCTGTCACCTGATGGCGGGGACGTGCGGTAGGCATGAGTTAAGTGTACCACCTAGAGTTGAGGTGGTACACTGCTGGCAAGCGTCCTCGTCGATGCACGATCGGTCTACGGGGCACGCTTCCTCGGCGTCATTGGTGTTTCAAGAATCAACGCGTATGACGTGACGGGTCAAGCGCTGTGACGTAGGCGCGCACCACCGGGCTTGATGTCAATCGTGAAGTCTTCTCCCAGGGCGGCAGCGAGCCGAACCAGGGTGGACAGTGATGGCTCGTGCTCGCCCGACTCCAGGCGGGCCACGTGTGGCTGGCGCAGGCCGACCAGCCGGCCGAATGCGGTTTGCGTCAGACCGTGATCGGTGCGGTACGTGAGAACACGGATTGCGATGTCGTTGGCAAAACGGGTCCGCTCGTGCTCGGCCCGGTAGACCGGGTCGGCCATATCCCGCTCATGGATCTCCTCGGCCGTGGTCAGGTCGGACAGCTTCACCATCGTCTTACTCCTCCAACTCACTCAGTCGTTTCGCTGCTGCCCCACAGGCCCGCATGAAGCCTTTCGGATCGTGCTGTGCTTCCGGGGCGATAGCGGCGATGACAAACCTGTTGCCGACCGGACGGGGCAGGCCTCGCCACGGGCTACGCCCTGCCCTTGGACGAAGCTCCCGCAACTGGGACGCACCCTGAACGGCACTGGTGTGTGGATAGCCGAGCGCTGGTCCGATCGCCTGAAGCTTCGCCACTGCGTTGTAGAGGGCGTGACGTTCCCTTGGCGGAAGCGCATCGTGTTCTCGTTGTGCGTCGGGTAGGTAGACGACTCTCCACACCGGAGGAATATACCACGATTGGTATTATCAGCCTGTCCGCTCGGGATCTGGCGGTGACAGGCGGATCGGGCCGATTCGTGATGACCGGCTCCGGCCGTTGCCGGTAGCCCGGGTTTCCCCCGGTCCGGCCCATCACAGGAGGTGCGCCATGACGGCGCTACTCGTCGGATACGCCCGAGTATCCACTGATCAGCAGGACCTCACTTCCCAACGCGACGGACTCGCCGCTCTTGGAGTAGCTGAGAGTCGGATCTACGTTGATCACGGACTGACTGGCACCAATCGTGAACGACCTGGTCTGCGTGAGGCACTCGCCGCGTGTCGCGAGGGCGACACCCTGGTCGTCACCAAGCTCGATCGATTGGCACGGTCCCTCCCCGATGCGCGGGCAATTGCCGACGAGCTGACGGTCCGACAGGTGCGCCTCAACTTGGGCGGCTCCGTCTACGATCCCAACGATCCGGTCGGGCGGCTGCTCTTCAACGTCCTTGCCATGGTGGCTGAGTTTGAATCCGATCTCATCCGGTTGCGGACCCGAGGGGGCATGAAGGTCGCCAAAGCCAAAGGACACCTCCGAGGCAAGCAGCCCAAGCTCAACCACCGCCAAGAAGCCCACATGGTTGCCCTATTGGACAGCGGTGAGTACACCACCGCTGATCTGGCTGACCTGTTCGGTGTCGCCCGCTCAACCGTCTACCGGGCCATCGAGCGAGAGCGGATACTGAGAGCAACGTCTACGAGCATTCCGATCTCGGGAGCGCAAACCTGACGACTGTGGGGCGATGTCCCGTAGGGCACCCCTGCGGGACATCGCCCCAGTGTCCAGCCACGAAGCCATGCAGCACCGCTGATCGTTGGGCCAACGGACGGGAGTTCGCGACTGGGACGGAGTCAATAACACTACCGATGTTGACATTGGCACAAGGCCCCGCCGTCGGTCAGTCGGAGCTGCCCGAAGGCGGTGCCTCCGGGGCAATGCCAGATCCGGCCCGAAGCGAAATCGACCACTATTGGCCTTGGGTCTCTAGGGCGGTATCGCTCAACTGGCTGTTCGGAGAGCGATGCGCGGGTATTCTGAAGTCATGGCTGTGCAACCCGTGATGACCGCCGAGGAGCTGATCGAGCGCGTTCGTCGAGCCGCGCCCCCTACCCCGGACGACGTGACCATTCTCTGGGACGGCCGACGGTTGGACTCGCGGGAAGCGGTAATGGAGTGGCTGACAGAGGTCGCAGCGAAGCGCGCCGAGGAGGCCATCGGCGCCGATGTCCGATCCTGACGGTCCGCCGCACGATCTTGGACGTCTAATCGAGGTCCTCGACCGCCATGGAGTGGAGTACCTGATGGTCGGTGGGGTTGTCGCCATCGGTTACGGTGCCGAGCGCCCGACCGAAGACGCAGACTGCGTTGTACGCCGGGAGCGAGCAAACCTCAACCGGCTCGCCGATGGCGACCATCTTCGCGATGTCGGGGAGGGGGAGAGCACTGCGCTTTGGCTTGTGCCGCCCGGGAGCGGTCGCTCCCTTGGCGGGGTTGTCCTTGATCCATCCCCACTTCATGGCCTGTTCGAGCGCGGCCGTAAGGATGGCGTGCGTCTGGCGGATCGTGTTGTCGGCGAGGCGCTCGGCCAGGTCGCCGCAGAAGGCGTCCAGATCTCGGGAGGTTAGTTTCGCTAGCGGCAACGCCCCAAGTGTCGCTGGGACACGCCTGGTGGCGTGCTCGTAGCTCTCAATAGTCGATTGAGTGCTGCCGATCCTCTTGCAGTGAACAAGATACGCATCGAGCATCTCGGCGACGGTGACGGTTGGGCCTGTCGGTACAGATGCCCGCTGAGCGACCTCGGCGATGAACTTCTCCAACTCCTCTTTGGCTTTTCCGCGACCCCCATGTTCTCGATCGGGCACCTTGACGACCTTGGTTTCCCGCCGCCGATCGTTTTCGGTGGGCACCCAAATACGTAGCTGAACCTTGGTCGGACCAATCCAACTGATCCCTCCTGTTCCGTACTCACGAAGTGGTGGCATTTGAGGATCCTGGCGGAAATTGGGCCACGATTGGGCCATTCTGGCCCCTTCCTGACCTAAAAGTCCTGGTTGACGGTGAGCCGGCCTGTAGGCGGGAAACTGCAAAGTGCGTTTAGGGCGTCACACCAAGTGACAAGGAACGCCGTGACCTGCCTGTTCGCGATTCGGCGTAATGTCGTTCCCGCGAACCGCGTGCGATATTGAGTCACGATTGAGTCACGCGAGGCCGTTCGCGCTCGGTTCGCGCCCGCTTCGCGTAGTCGGTTCATGGACCGACGAATCGGAGACCGTGACTGCCAACCGGAGTCGGTATCGCGTTCAGCCTCACACTGTAAACATTCACGCCCCCAACTGACTTGGGGTTCTTGGCTCCAACCGATGCGGGAATGCAGGTCGGCCGCCTGACGCTGGTGATGCCTGCCGGCTGGCGGTGTGGGCGCAACTCGACCCGGTGCGATGAAGTCGATGGTGCCGATTGCGGCGTGGTGCGACGTCCTCTGTGAGTGCGTCACGAACGCTGAAGGAGGTGCTATGTAGGAGACCCTTTAGAAGCGGTGCTGTGTGAGAGATGAAGGTTTGGCCCTTCAGCGTCGGCCTTCGGGGGCAGGCGCTAAACCACCCTGAGCTGCGTTGGCTGATGACCGTCGTGGTGAGCGTCAGGGAAAAGGTAGGAGAGGCAAGCTCGCACGCAGGAATTCGTTCGGATCGGAACCGTAGAAACCGGCGTCTGCACCGAATCGCTGCTCCCACATCGCCGACGACGGGTCGGTCATCGAGATTGCCAAAGTCGTCGTTTGACGCGCGGTGTATTGGGGTCGCACTGGCAACGCTCGCCAGGCGGCACGTCGCCAAGCACCTGGTCCACATGCGCCCCACACCCCTTCCAGGAAGCGAGCCCGCAATTCCGGCAAGTCACTCTTCAGCAGATACCCCGTATGGGTATCAGTTCGAAGCGGCCCTCGCCACACCGGTGGTTGGCCGCGGTTGGCGCCGCCGAACCCGAGTGTCCGCCCGTAGGTGGGTGTTCGGGCAATCATCACCAACGACTCACCCGCCGCCACCAGTAGGCTTCAGCCCACTTTTCCTTTTTGAATCCATCAGGAGCCCCAATGACCGAGCCAAGCCTCATTGAGTTGCAAGACGCCCTCGTCAGCCACGTGGGCAGCGAAGGCAGCGTCACGCCGGCGGTGGTCGACCGAATCGCTGAGGAGACGGGCTGGGATGGACGCATCTGGGATGTGCTCCGTACTTTGGTGACCGACCCAGAGACAATGCGTTACGTAGCAGGTGGCGATCGACCCGAGGAGGTGGCGGGCTTTGTCGGATGCTGGGCAGAGTCCAGTCTCAGCCTCGACGAGATCGAGCTGGTCCTACGGTGCGGAGGCTATGACCCTGATCCCTTCGTCGCCTTGTCGGGTGCCGGGCTGCTTCGTCAGGCCCTCTGCGACGACAATGGCCAGGTCCGCCGCGTCGGCGGTGAACGGGCGGGGGCCTGGATCAGTGATCAGCTCAACATGGCAACTGCTGACGACGTCGTGGACCGCGTCCGCACACTGATCGCCCAGCCGCCTGCAGTTCGGTGACTGCCGGGACCGAAACCCAGGGCGATCTTGGAAACCAGCCATCGGCATCTCGGCACAAGGGCTTTACCGGCAACAGTGTGATCCAATGAGGAGGACGTAGAGGAAGTGGCCCACGACAGCGACCCCGAGCTGCCAACGATGGAGCAGCACGGCCGGTGTCATCCCTCCGACACCACCGAGAACACTGGGTTGGGGGTCGGACGCTTCAGATGGGATCCGGTGAGCTGTATGTTCAACTCAAGGGCGTTCGCAACGACGGCCTTTGGCCGGCGGGTGGCACCCGACGAGTGGCACCAGTGAAGACCGAGGAGAAATCCAATGCCCTACGGCCAGCCCGGAACTTCCCTACGACTACGCCGCGCTCGAGCCTCACTACCAGGCGGAGAACCTCGAGCTCCATCATTCCAAGCACCACACCGCCTACGTGGCCGGGGCGAACAGCACTCTCGAGCGCCTCGAGGAGGCAAGAGCGAACGCCGATTACGGGGCGCTGGTCGGGCTGGAGAAGACCTTGGCGTTCAACATCTCGGGACATGTGCTGCACTCAATGTTCTGGGAGGAACCTCAGCCCACAAGGTGGCGATCGGCCTGAGGGCGATATGGCCGCCGCCCCCGATGAGCATTTTGGCTCCTTCGATGCCTTCCGTGCCCAACTCAGCCAGGCCGCGATCCTCGTTCAGGGCTCGGGCTGGGGGGCGCTCGCGTGGGAGCCACTCGGGCAACGTCTCCTGGTCGAGCAGGTCTACGACCACCACGGCAACCTTGCTAACGGCGCAGTCCCCTTGTTGGTGTTCGACGTGTGGGAACACGCCTACTACCTGCAGTACCGAAACATTCGGGTCGACTTCGTGAACGCCCTGTGGAATGTGGTCAACTGGCCCGATGTCGCCCAGCGCTTCGCCCGGGCCCAGCAGTCCTCGCTCAGTTAGACACTCTTCTCCGGGTCATCTGCGTGCTGATGAAGGGTTCGTCATAGCCTCGAAGTCAGAGCCATAGGCGGCCGTCCTCGGAGATTGTCGTGGGGGAACTCAGCCGGGCTCATCTGCCTGTGGGTGCCGAGGCCCCATCAGACCGCTCGTGCGACCGGTTGGTACCCATGAATGGGACCGTCGTGCTTATCGCTGCGTCGTGGTCATGCTGCATCTGGACGGATCCGGATTGGAAACGGAATAGAACGAGCTTGTCGAAACGGCGCCTCGGCGCGCTGACTTTGACTCCGAAGTTCCGAGTGGAACGCGCTATCGTCCGAGGTTGAAGCGGAGCCGCGGTTAACGCCGCTCACCGAGTCGAGGATCCGCCCCTTCCGGGCCGTCGCCGCCTGCACAACCTCATTCGGCCACTCCTAGATTGACAGGTGTCCCATTGGAAAACGGAAAGCGCATCATGCCCACTTCCCACCATTGGTCGACCCCAACACCCGAAGCAGTCTCTATGTCCCGCTCCACGGTGTTGAAGTGCTCACCCAGCCTAAAGTCGGGTTCTACGTGATGGGGATGAAGAGCTACGGGCGGGCGCCGAGCTTCCTCTTGCAGACCGGCTACGAACAGGTCCGATCGGTGGTGGCTGCGGTCGCCGCCACGCTCGCCGGGGAAGGCGTACAGGACGCCGTCGACGCGTTGGCGAGAGCCGGTCGGTGATCGACACCGTGACCTACCGACATCCCGAGGCGTTGGCCTCGCCGCAGTGGCTCGCGGATCATCTCGATAACCCGTCGGTCCGGGTGGTGGATGCCCGCTTCAACATCCGGGCCACCGCAGAGGGAGCACTGGAGGCGGTCGCCGAACGTGACGCCTACGGTGAGGCCCACATCCCCGGAGCGGTATTCGTCGACGTGATGGCCGACCTGGCCGATCCCGACGACCCGGTCGTCGTGCTGCCGCCCGACCGGTTCGAAGCGCTCATGGGCCACCTCGGGATCGGCGATGACAGCACCGTCGTCGTCTACGACGACAAGGGCGGTACGTGGGCGGCTCGGCTCTGGTGGGCCCTGCGCTACTACGGCCACGAGGCGGTGAAGCTGCTCGATGGCGGTTTCACCCGGTGGCAGGCGGAAGGACGCCCCACCGAGCAACAGGTACCCGAACCCTCGCCGGCGGTCTTCACGGCGCGGGTCCGTCCCGAACTGCGGGTCGACGCCGACCAGGTGACGGCAGCCATCGGCTGTGAGGACATCTCCATCGTCGACGCGTTGCCCGAGGTGTTCTTCACCGGTGTGGCCCGCCTGTACCCGGGCCACCGGGCCGGTCACATCGCGACCGCGCACAACGTGCCCGCCCCGGCCCATGTCGATCCGGCCACTCAGACCCTGTTGCCCGCCACCGAGCTTGCCCGCTTGTGGGAGCCGGTCGGGCTCGAGCCCGAGCACCGGGTCATCACCTACTGCGGAGGTGGCGTGTTCGGGGCCTTCGCCCTGTTCGCGCTCTATGTCATGGGGCACGAGAACGCCGCCCTCTACGACGCCTCGTGGATGGAGTGGGGCGCCGACCCCAACCGACCTGTCGAGACCGGCCCGAGAGCTTCGATGCACGATCGTGATCAACCAACAGAACCAAGGAGGCAGTGATGGCGCGAGTGAAACTGATCGATCCCGAGCAGGCCGAGGGACGGACCCACGACGTCTTCGAGCGGGTGAAGGCGTACTACAAGATGGTCCCCGGGCTGCAGCAAGCATTGAACTATCTGCCGGAAACGACGGATGCACTGTGGACCTTGAGCCTGAACACGGCGATGGAAGGGACCATCCGCGAAGAGC
>PLZF01000102.1:0-26428 GCA_003152015.1 Acidimicrobiaceae bacterium
GGAAGCTTGCCCGGGTCCCAGTCGAGCAGAGCCACCGCTTGGCTGAAGGCGAAGCGGTCGGTCATTCCGGCCACGTAGGCCACCGCTTCCCGCACGGCCCGGGGCTCGCCTCCGGTGAGATCGGCGGTGTGGCCGTCCCCGTCCGGAATGAGGTTGGGCCGGTCCCCGAAGTACTCGACCAGCGCCTGCAGCACGGCCACCACCGACCGTCCTTGGGCGACCGAGCTGGGCCGGAGATAGATGTGCTCGTAGTTGCTGGATCGAAACGCGGCCAATGCCTCCGCCTGCGTATCGGCCATGCCGATGCGTCCGGTCTGCAGAATCGACGCCACCGTGGCATCGATGAAGGTGCCCAGCTGCTGGCTGCGACGGTCGCCGCACCGCTCGCGCACCAGGGTGGGCAGGATGCTGGGGGTCACGATGCCACTTTGCACGGCGTCCTCGAAGTCGTGGCAGACATAGGCGATCCGATCGGCCCAGCTCACCACTTCGCCCTCGGGTGTGGAGGGCGCCGGCCGCGACCACGAGTGGTTGCGGATCCCGTCGAGGGTCTGCACGCAGAGGTTGAGGGGGGCCAGTGACACGTCCGCGCCCCACTGCGCATGGTCGAACCCCCCGTCGAGATACGGGGACAGCGCATCTTCGCTGGCGTGCCCCCCGGGCCCGTGACCGCAGTCGTGGCCGAGGGCGATCGCCTCGGTGAGGGCGACGTTGAGGCGGCAGGCCCGGGCGATGCCGGTGGCCACCTGGGCCACCTCCAGCGCGTGGGTGAGCCGGGTGCGTTGATGGTCGTCGGGGAACACGAAGACCTGGGTCTTGCCGGCCAGACGGCGGAATGCAGTGGCGTGGAGGATGCGGTCGCGGTCGCGTTCGAAGCAGGTGCGCCACAGGTCGGGTGCCTCGCTTCGCAGCCGGTCACCGGCCCCGACGGCACGGGTGGCGCCGGGCGCCAGGCGTTCGTGTTCGACGTCCTCCCGGGCTTGCCGGTCGAGACCCGCTGACGGGCTGCCCGTGCCGGTGTGGCTGTCGGCATGGGCCAGGGTGATGCCGTCCCCACCGTGACCGGCCATGGTCGCGGCCCAGCGACGGTTTCTTTCGTTCTCTCGCACGGGTGCTGATCCCATACGGCCAGTGTGCCCCATGGCCGTGACTGCGGGACGCCGACCGCCCGGAACCTTGTATCGTCGATGGCGACCGGCAGATCTGTCGGAGCGCAGCTGAGAGGAGCGTGCCAGGTGGACGTGCGTATCGGAATCGTGCAGTCGATGAAGGAGCTCGACATCGAGTTGCCCGAGGATGCGGAGCGCGAGAAGGTCCTGGCCGACATCGAAGCGGCCCTGGGCGAGGAGGGGACCATCCTCTGGTTGACCGATCGGAAGGGTCGCCAGGTCGGCGTGCCGGTCGGCAAGGTTGCCTACGTCGAAGTGGATCCACCGACCTCTGACCATCGGGTCGGATTCGGGATCTCCTGATTCGACCCCGCGCCACCGGCCGGTCCGGTTCCGAGGTGGGTCGGGGCCGCTGAAGCGATGCACGCGCTCCTCGATCACAGACTGGTCTTCGTTACCGGCAAAGGTGGCGTCGGCAAGACCACGGTGGCCTCGGCGTTCGCCCTCTTCGCCTCCCTGCGCGGCAAGCGTGTGCTGATCTGTGAGGTCGATGCCAAGGGTGACGTGGCCGATTTCTACGAGGCTCCGGCCACCGGATTCAACGAGAAGGAGATCCTTCCCGGGCTCTTCGCCATGACCATGGACACCGAGGCGTCACTGCGCGAGTACCTCAAGCTCCAGCTGCGCATTCCGGTGGTTGGGCGGATCGGCCCCCTGGCCAAGGCCTTCGACTTCGTGGCCACCGCTGCGCCCGGTGTGCGGGAGATCCTCACCGTGGGCAAGCTCTGTTACGAGGTGCGCGAGCGCAACTACGACCTGGTGGTGGTGGACGCACCGGCCTCCGGACACATCATCGGCCAGCTGGCCGCTCCCCAGGCCATCAACAATCTGGTCAAGGTGGGTCTCATCCGATCCCAGACGGACTGGATGCTCGAGATCCTGTCCGATCCGAGCCAGACCGGGTTGGTCGCAGTGTGCACCCCCGAGGAGATGCCGGTCAACGAGACCATCGAGTTGGCGGTCCGGGTCAGGGAGGAGACCACCGTCGAGTTCTCCGCCGTGGTGGTCAACCGGGTGCTCCCCGAGCTCTTCGGTCGCCAGGAGGAAGAGGTGTTCGACGCTCTGACCACCGTGGGGCCGTTGGCCCAGTTGAACGGGTTGGTGGGCGGGGACACCGGCCCGGTGCTGGACGCGGCCCGTTTGGCTGTCACCATGCGACGCACCCGCTCCACCCACCTCGACCACCTCCGCCAGAGCATCGACGAGGCCATTCCCATGCTCTATCTCCCGTATCTCTTCACGCGTTCGCACGGGCTCCGGACCACTCGCCAGGTGGCGGCGTCCCTGGGCGAGGAGCTGGGCTACTGATGGCCACGGCACGTACCGCCGCGTCGGGGCGATCGGACCAGGGGCGCGGCGGGAACCCGCCGGGGGAACGGGCCCAGGCGCCGGCGGGCCGCCGGGGGACGATAGACGGCCTGTTGGCCACCAAGGAGATCGTGGTGGCCTGCGGCCCAGGTGGTGTGGGCAAGACCACCACGGCGGCAGCAGCGGCCGTGCTGGCAGCGGTCAGGCACGGCAGCAAGGTGCTGGTGCTCACCGTCGATCCGGCAAAGCGCCTGGCCGACGCCCTGGGTCTCGACGGCATCGGCAACGCCGAGCACCGGGTCCCCGACGAGGCGTTCCGGGCCGCCGGGCTGAAGCCCCGGGGCCAGCTGTGGGCGGCCATGCTCGACACCAGGGAGTCATGGGATGCGTTGATCCGCCGGCAGGCCCCAGACGAGCAGACCAGGGACGAGATACTGGCCAATCCGCTGTACCAGAACATCTCGGGCCGTTTCGTGCAGAGCCACGACTACATCGCCATGGAGCGGCTCTATGAGATCCATTCCGAGAGTGACTACGACCTCATCGTGGTGGACACCCCGCCGACCAGGAACGCCCTCGACTTTCTCGACGCGCCGGAGCGGATGGCGGACTTCTTCTCGTCCCGGCTGCTGCGCTGGCTGATCGTCCCCTACCGGTCGCGCCTGGTCAATGTGGCCACCAAGCCCTTCTATCAGGTCGCCGACCGGATCCTCGGTACCGAGTTTCTGGCGGACATCTCGGAGTTCTTCGTCTTGTTCCAATCGATGTACGACGGGTTTGTCGAACGGTCCGAGTCGGTCGGCCGGCTGCTGTCCGACCGTCGGACCACGTTCATCGTGATCTCCACCCTCGAGGCGGTGCCCCTCCGGGAGGCGGAGTTCTTCGCCGAGCAACTGAACGCGCGCAAGCTCCACCTGGGTGCCATCGTGTTGAACAAGGTGCTTCCGGACTACCTGCGCGACTCGGACGGCGCGGCGGTGGCCGAATCGATGCGGGAGCGGGCCGACGACCTGGCCGACCAGATGGCTCCCAACCTGGCTGCCCTCGATCCCGTGCTCGGTGACTCCGATCAGATCGCCCGGGTGCTGACCGAGGTGGCCGGCAGCTTTCTCAATTTCCAGGTGGTTGCCCTCCGTGAGATGGAGGAGCGGTCCATGCTCTCGGTAACGCCCGACGTTCTCGCCACCGTGCCCTTCTTCGACACCGATATCTACGATCTGGCCGGTCTGGTCCGGCTGGGCGAGCAGATCTGGGACTAGGCGCCCGTTACGCCGCGACCGCCGACCCCCTGCTCCGGCTGCCTTACGATGAGGCGATGGCCGACATCGTTGATCCCGTGCTGGAGGAGTACGCTGCGGCGCACTCCACGGCCCCGCCCGCCTACCTCGAGGAGCTGGCCTCCGAGCTACGGGTGACCTTGGAGGCCCCCGGCATGATGGTCGGGCGCCTGGAAGGTCGGTACCTCGAGATGCTCACCTTCGCACTGGGGGCCACCTCGGTGCTCGAGATCGGAACCTTCGGGGGTTACTCGTCTCTGGCGATGGCGCCGGGACTGGCCCCCGGCGGTCACATCACCACGTGCGAGATCTCCCCGGTGCACGCCGAGTTCGCCCGCCGTCACATCGCGGCCAGCCCGTTCGCCGGATGCATCGAGGTGATCGTGGGACCGGCCATCGACACCATCGCCAACCTCCCCGGCCCGTTCGACCTGGTCTTCATCGACGCCGACAAGGCCGCGTACCACGAGTACTTCGAGGCGGTGCTCGAGAAACTCGCCCCCCGGGGCCTGATCGCCGCCGACAACACGTTGTGGAGTGGACGGATCCTCGATCCGGACGACTCCAGCGAGGACACGGTCGCCCTCCGCCGGTTCAACGATGCGCTGGCCGTCGACCCCCGGGTGGTCGTGGTGCAGACCACGGTCCGTGACGGGGTCACCCTCATCCGGAGGGCGCAGTAGGCAGATCGCAGTGCCGACCTCCGGCGGGGTCGGATCCGAAAGGAGGCGAACGAAAGGACCATGTACGACCGTGTTGGACTATCACCTCCACCTGTGGCCCCACTCGCAGAGTGACGCCGAGACGACCGTCGAACAGGTGGCGGCCTACTGCGAGCATGCGACCGCAGCCGGCGTGGCCGAGATCGCGGTCACCGAGCACCTGTTCCGGTTCACCCAGGCCAAGGACGTGCTCGGTGGGTTCTGGGACCACCTCCCCGGTGAGTCCCTCCGACCGAGCATGGCCGCCTACTGGGACCATCATGCCCGGGTCGACCTCGATGCCTACGTCGAGGTGGTCCAGGCGGTGAAGGACGCCGGTCTTCCGGTCGTGCTCGGGCTGGAGGTCGACTACTACCGGGACCGCATGGACGACGTCGCCGACCTGCTGAGCGGCTATCCGTTCGACGTGTTGCTGGGCTCGGTCCACTGGCTGGATACCTGGCGCTTCGACGTGCTGAGTGAGCCCCTGGTCCTGGCCGAGTGGGACGTGCGGGACATCGACGCGGTGTGGGACGAGTACACCCGGGCCATGGAGGAGTTGGGGGCGTCGGGGGTGTGCGATGTCTTCGCCCATCCGGACCTGGTCAAGATCGCCGGCCGGGTGCCCGCGGTCCCCGACGAGTTCTACGACCGGATCACCGAGGCGGCGGTGCGCTCGGGCATGGCCGCCGAGGTGTCCTCGGCGGGGTGGAGGAAGCCGGTGGGCGAAGAGTATCCGGCACCACCACTCCTCAGGCGCTTCGTCGAGCGTGGCGTCCCCCTCACCACCGCGTCCGACGCCCATCAGCTGCCCGATGTGGCCGACCGTGCCGACGACATACGGGACCTGCTCCTCGGAGCCGGGGTCACCCGGCTGCAGGGGTATCGCGAACGCAAGCCCTACGAGGTTGCCGTGGGCGCGGCGGACGGGGACTGACCGTGGCCACTCCGGCGGAGCTCGCCTTTGAACGCACCAATCTCGACGAGGTGCAACTGGCCCACCTCCAGCGGTTGCTCGGCACCTGGGGCATCCTGGCCGACCTGTCGTTTTCAGACCTGGTGCTCATGGCGCCAGTGGCCGCCGAGGAGCAGCACGACGCGACGGAGCTGGTGATATTGGGGCAGATGCGTCCCTCCAACAGCGCGACCGTGGTGCAGCACGACCTCGTGGGCCAGACCGCCGGGGTTGCCGACTACCCCCTGGCCGTGGAGACCTTCCATTCAGGAGAGGTGACCCGGGGCGAAGTGGTGCTCGATTCGGGCGAGGGACCGGTGCGCCTCCACTGCATCCCGGTCCGGTGCGAGGGCACCACCGTTGCCGTGCTGGCCCGCCTGTCCGCCGGCGTCGGTCGCCGGCCCGGTCATCTCGAGCGGACCTACCGCGACGTGTTCAACCGGGTGGCCGTCATGCTCTCCGAGTCCACCTTCCCGTTCCCCAGCGAGGAAGTGGCCACTGAGGAAGCACCGCGGGTGGGTGACGGCGTGGTCCTGGTCGATGAGGAGGGACGGGTCCGGTACGCCTCCCCCAATGCCACCAACGCCCTGCACCGGATGGGGATGTACTCCCAGATCGAAGGCCGTCGGCTCACCGACCTGGGCATCGAGGAGTCCGCAATCGAATGGGCACTGGCTTCCGCCCTGCCGGTGGTTGAGGAGGTGGAACGCAGGCCGGACGTGACGGTGCTGCTCCACTGCATCCCCCTCATCGAGCACGACCTGGTGACCGGCTGCCTGGTGCTGATGCGCGATGTGACCGACGTCCGCCGGCTCGACCGCCTGCTGCTGTCGAAGGACGCCGCCATCCGGGAGGTGCACCACCGGGTGAAGAACAACCTGCAGACCATCTCCGCCCTGCTTCGGTTGCAGGCCCGACGACTTCCCCCGGGTGGCGGCCGGGTGGCCCTGTTCGAGGCGGAGCGGCGAGTGCGATCCATCGCCATCGTCCACGAGATCCTGTCGCGTGAGCCGAGCGATCAGGTCCCCTTCGACGAGATCGTCGCCTCGTTGATCCGGATGGCCAAGGACTCGGTGGTGTCATCCCGGGAACTCGTCTTCGAGGTGACCGGGGCGCTCGGCGAGGTTCCGGCCGATGTGGCCACGCCCCTGGCCGTAGTGTTGGCCGAACTGGTGCAGAACGCCATTGAGCACGCCTTCCCCGAGCCCGAGGACGGAGACTCCGGGCCCGGAGCCGCCGCCGGGGACGGTGCAGCCGAGGAGCCGCCGCCGGGGCATATCCGGGTCCATCTGCTCAATGACGGGACCACCCTCCGGCTCGAGGTGATCGATGACGGCTTGGGCCTGCCGGACACCTTCGACTTCAATGCCAGCCAGAGCCTCGGGCTGTCCATCGTGAGGGACCTGATCCGCAGTCAGCTGGGCGGCACCATCACCATGCGCAACCGCCGTGACGTCCACCCCGGACAGGGAGGGACCATGGTGACCATCGAACTGCCGACCCAGGACGTCCAGCCGATCGGTGAGTAGCCGACCGGGGTCAGGGAGAGGGGTTCAAGAGGCCCGACGACGAGCGGCCAGCCATACCTTGCGCAGTTTGCGACGCTCTTCCTCCGATGTGCCGCCCCATACCCCGGACTCCTGATTGGTGGCCAGCGCGAAGTCGAGACAGGGCACTTGTGCATCGCATCCAAGGCAGACTCGCTTGGCCGCCTCGATCTGGTCGATGGCCGGTCCGGTCGTGCCGATGGGGAAGAAGAGGTCGGGCTCGGTGCTCCGACATGATGCGAGATGTCGCCAGTCGCCGTCGTCCCAATCGACTGTGCGGTTCCACATAAGAGCCACGCTGATTCCTCCGCTCCCGTTCCCGAGATTGCCTGTTTGTGATCCGTTTCACATAGCTCGGCGCCAAAGTGTCACCGGCCGTTCAGGGTTCGTTCACTAGGGTAATCACCGGCACACACGGTTGCAAGCAGTTTTGTGGCCATTTGCACGGCTCTTGGCGGAATTCCGGCCGTCGGGCGGTACGTTACGAGGAGAGGCGCAGAGCGATGCCAGCGATTGCGGTCCAGGCGCACCGGGGATCCCCTGATGCGGCCACCGGCCTCCGGGAGAACACCCTGGAGGCGTTCGGGCGGGCCCGTCGACTCGGCGCCAGCGGGGTGGAGATCGACGTGCGGATGACCAAGGACGGGGCGCTGGCCATCCATCATGATCCGATCATCGACGGTGCCGGGCCGGTGAACGAGCTGGCGGCAGAGGATCTCCCCGAGTACGTACCCCTGCTGCCGGCCGCCCTCGAGGCGTGCGACGGCCTGATCGTGAACATCGAGATCAAGAACCTGCCGGGTGAGCCCGGATTCGACGCCGATGAGCAGGTGACACGGGATGTGGCCGACCTGGTGGCCACCATGGGGCGCGCCGAGGAGGTGGTGATCTCCTCGTTCTGGCCGGAGACCCTGGTGGCCGTGCACGACGCCCACCCGGACATCCCGACCGGTCTTCTGCTGGCCGGCTGGTTCGACCCGGCGGATGCGGTCGTCGCCGCGGTCAGCCGTGGCTGCACGGCGCTCCACCCGTTCGTCACCCTGGTCAGCCCGGCTCTGGTCGACGAGGCACACCGTGCCGGGTTGACGGTTGCCGCGTGGACGGTGAACGACCGACCCCAGCTCGAGGCCGTGGCTCGGGCGGGCGCGGACACCGTCATCACCGACGATGTGACGTTCGCCCGGTCGGTCCTCGGGCTGGGATAGGCCCGGACCACGGGCGCCTTTGGGCCCGACGAGGCCCCGGACGTCGGGTGTTCTGACCTGGGATCACGGGCCGATTGGTCGAGTGGGCGGATTTCGTCAACAATGCACGCCCATGAACGTCGTTGTCTGTGTGAAGCAGATCCCCGATCCGGCCGCACCGCCGGCACTGGATCCGGGGACAAAGAACCTTGTCCGGGTGGGAAAACTCATCCTCGATGATTCGGACGCCTATGGCGTGGAGATGGCCCTGCAGTTGGCCGATGCCGCAGGCGGGGGCGAGGTGACCCTGGTGTCGATGGCTCCGAACGGGGAGACCTCGGGTCTGCGCACGGCCCTCGCCATGGGCGCAGCCAAGGCCATCCTGGTCAGCGACGACTCGCTGGCCGGCACCGATGCCCTGGGCACGGCCAAGGTGTTGGCCGCCGCCATCAAGCGGGCGGAGCCCGATCTGATCCTGGCCGCCACCGAGTCCTCGGACGGCTACACGGGGACCACCCCGGTCCAGATCGCCGAGCTGTTGGGCCTGCCCTCGGTCACCTTCGCAAAGAAGGTGGAGATCACCGGGAACTCGGTGAAGGTGGAGCGCCAGACCGAAGCGGGCTACGACGAGGTCGAGAGCCCGCTGCCCGTCCTGGTCACGGTGACCGCCGGTGTGGTCGAGCCCCGTTACCCGTCGTTCAAGGGGATCATGGCCGCGAAGTCGAAGCCGGTCGAAACCTTGACCATCGCCGATCTGGGCATCGATGCAGGCCAGGTGGGAGCCACCGGCGCCCGCCAGGAGATCACCGATGTGTCCGCCTCGGAGGAACGTGCGTCGGGCGAGATAGTCGTCGACGAAGGTGACGCCTACCAGCGGGTCATCCAGTTCCTCGAGCAGCTGAAGGTCCTGTAGGGACCGAGTAGGGAGAACGAACACACAATGTCAATTGACAAAATCTGGGTCCTGGCCGAAGTGGCCGACGGAAAGCCCATCACCGCCAGCCTCGAGCTGATCAGCCACGCCAAGTCCCTGGCCGGGACAGTGGAGGCCGTCGCCTATGGCGAAGAGACCTCTGCTATCGCCGGAACCCTCGGCGAGTACGGCGCCACCACCGTTCATGACGTGGGCGACCTCGGCGGTTCGCTGCCGGGCGCGCCGGTGGCCGACGCTATCGCCGCCGCCATCGAGGCCGGCAACGGTCCCGACGCCATTCTGTTTCCTGCCACCTATGACGGTCGGGACATTGCCGGGCGTCTCTCCGCCAAGATCGACAGGCCGGTTCTCACCAACGTGGTCGGGCTGGTCGCCGGCGATGGTGGTCTCATTACCCAACATGCCGTCTTTGGTGGTGCCCAGATTGCCACCGCCCGATTTGTCGGCGATGGACCGGGGCTTTTCGTGGTCCGGGCCAAGTCGTTCCCGGCCGAGACGTCCGGAGGCGGCCAGGCGGAGGTCGTGGCGGCAGCCGCGACCGAGAGCGGTCCCACCAACGGCGCCAAGATCGTGGCCAGTCATGTGGAAGAGCGCACCGGTCCCAAGCTCGACGAAGCCAATGTGGTGGTCTCCGGCGGACGTGGTCTCGGGGAAAAAGAGAACTATGCCCTCATCGAGGAACTCGCGTCATTGTTGAAAGGGGCGGCGGGTGCCAGCCGCGCCATCGTCGATGCCGGGTGGGTTCCCTACTCTCACCAAGTCGGGCAGACCGGGAAGACTGTCAAGCCGACGGTGTACGTGGCCTGTGGGATCTCCGGGGCCACCCAGCACCTGGTGGGCATGAAGAACTCCAAGAACATCGTGGCCATCAACAAGGACCAGGATGCTCCGATCTTCTCCGTTGCCGACCTCGGCATCGTGGGTGATGTCCATAAGGTCCTCCCCAAGCTCATCGAGGCGCTGAAGGCGCGGGGCTGACCGACGAACAGACGGAGCCGCCACCCCGTCTGGCATACCTCCCGATACCGAGCGGAGCGTTACCGAGCGGCAGCGGGATGCATCAACTAATACTGGCAGGGTGACGGGTAGCGTCAGGATTTGCGGCGCCTCGTCGCGCCATCCAACGTCCGCACCTTTCGAACGACGGAACCATGCTCTTTCCCACCATCGATTTCGCCATCTTCTTCGCTGTGGTGTTCACGGTGAACTGGCTTCTGAACCCCTATTCGGTGCCATGGAAGATTTTCATGGTGGCGGCCAGCTACTTTTTCTACACATGGGCTGACTGGCGGTTCATGTTTCTGCTGGCGGCCTCAACGGTGATCGCCTATACCGGCGGCGGCATTCTCGATCGACTGGAGGGGCAAGCCAAGCGGCTGGCTCTCTGGGTGACCCTGGCGCTGCTGCTCGGGCTACTGGCGTGGTTCAAGTACTACGTCTTCTTCACTGTCAATGCTGACAATCTCTTCCACTTCATGGGATTTGATCGTCCATTGCCCCTCCTGAACGTGTCCCTTCCCATCGCCATATCGTTTTTCACGTTCATGGCCATCAGCTATGTGGTCGACGTCTACCGGGGAACACTGAAAACGGCCCGACCCATGGACCTGGCCGTCTACCTTTCGTTCTTTCCCCATCTGGTTGCCGGCCCCATCGTCCGGGGCACGGAACTACTCCCTCAGATCCGTCGACGGCGCGATCCGGCTCACATCAACTACACCGAAGCGATCTGGTTGATCGGCGCCGGACTGGCCAAGAAGGTGGTCCTGTCCTCCTACTTGGCCACCTACGTGGTCGACCCGGTCTTCGCCTCCCCGCGTCAGCACTCAGGGCTGGAGGTCATCTTCGCGGTGTGGGGCTACGCCGTACAGATCTACGCGGACTTCAGTGGATACACCGACATCGCCATCGGGGTCGCCCTGCTGCTCGGATTCCGCTTTCCCCAGAACTTCAACCGTCCCTATACCGCCGTCTCTCTCCAGGACTTCTGGCGCAGATGGCATATGACATTGTCCAACTGGCTTCGGGACTACCTCTACATTCCGTTGGGCGGCAACCGGGGCTCCGAGCGGAAAATCTCGGTCAACATCCTCATCACCATGCTTCTCGGTGGTCTCTGGCACGGGGCGGCGTGGACGTTCATCGGATGGGGCCTGTTCCACGGGGTCGGTCAGATCGTCGGCCGCCAACGGCGTCTGTGGCGAAAGGCCCACGGGCTACCCCTTGAGCCCGGTGGCCGGGTGCGCATTGCCGTGGCGCAATTCATGACGTTCCAGTTGGTGTGTATCGGGTGGTTGCTCTTCCGTGCCCCATCCTTCTCCAATGCCTGGTCGATGGTGGGCCGGCTCTTCCACGGTTGGGGATCGTCCCCGTTGGTGACCCCCTTGGCCGTGCTGGCCGTCGCCATCGGCATTGCCACCCAGTTCATGCCCGACGGATGGGTCGACCGGATAAGAAGAGCCTTTGCCGACCGGCGTCTGGCCGTCCAGGGAGCCATACTGGGCGTGGTGCTTCTGGCCATCACGACGCTGGGACCCCAGGGCGTCGCCCCGTTCATCTACTACCGGTTCTGACGTGAACATCCTCCCTGACACCCCGTCGACATCTCCGCCGGAGCCCGGGTTCTCGGCACCCGACCCCACCGGCTCGACCGACGCCCATGGCGCCGGGGTGGTGAAGCCACGCGACGCTCCCGGCGCCATGGAACTTCCGTGGACCCGTATTCTCATCGTCGGAGCCATCTGTTTTGCCGTGTGGTTACTCCTCGATGCCCCGAGCCTCCAGAAATCGGCCCAGGCGTCACCGCTCGGCTCGCGCCGCACGGTGTCGCTGGACGTGGTGGGCCCCGTCGCCGCCGTCAGCCGAGGACTGGGACTGGCTCATGTTGTGGGCTGGACCGACGACCTGCTCGGTCGCTCGGTCGGCGGCGGTCCGTCCTTGAGCATCGCCACGCCCCCGATCATCCCGGTGACCAAGGGCAACGGTAACGGTAAGGGCCCCGCCCTGGCCGTCACCACCCCAACCACCACCCCGACCGCGAGCACGGCACCCACCCCGACCACCCTGCCGCCTCTTCCCCAGCACCCGACCGCAGCCAATCCTCTCCAGGTGGTGATGATCGGGGACTCGATCGGCATCGACCTGGGTCCACCGCTGACCAACGACCTGATCGGCACGGGTGTGGTGGCCGCCATCTTGGATGGCAAGATCGACACCGGGTTGTCGCGACCGGATTACTTCGATTGGCCGGCCGAGCTACGTGCTGATCTGGCCAATCACCACCCCCAACTGGTGGTGGTGATGATGGGTGCCAACGACCCCCAGAGCCTGGAGGTCAACGGTACGGCCGTAGCCTACGGCACCGCCGGGTGGAACGCGGCCTACTCGGCCCGGGTGGGGGCGTTCATGGACACCGCCAATGCGGCTGGAGCCCACATGCTGTGGGTTGGCATGCCACCCATGGCCGGGTCGCAACTCGATGGGGAGATGAACGTGGTGAATGGACTGGTGCAGTCCCAGGCGGCGACTCGGCCGGCGGGTGTCACCTACCTGAGCTCGCGCAACGTGCTCGGTGACGGGCAAGGCAACTACACCGCCTATCTCACCAATGGGTCGGGTTCCGAGGTCAACATCCGGGCTCCCGACGGGATCCATCTGACCCTCGGTGGCGGGGAGGTCCTGTCCCAGGCGGTCATGAACTCGATCCGGGGAACTCTGAAGATCGCCCTTCCGGGCTGACAACCTGTGATTCCAAACCCGCGACTAGACGAGCGGCCACGGGTAGGGCGGGCGGTCGCCCTCCGGTTCGGGAAATGTCCCCGTGTCGAGCAGTGCCCGGATCCGGTCCACCAGGTCGTGTCGCTCCGGCCGGGTGAGGAGACGGGCCACCTGATCGGGGAGTTCGAGCGCCAGTCCCTCGAGGTCGGCCAGGCGCGACTCGGGGACGTCGTCTCCGGCGAAGTCCCACATCACCGTGCGCAGTTTGGGATCCGAGTGGAAGCACAGCCCGTGGTCGATACTCCACAGGCGCCCGTCACCGCTACTGAGCACGTGACCGCTCTTGCGGTCGGCGTTATTTGCCACCACATCGAATACGCAGATAGCCCTGAGCTGGCTGTCGAAGTCGCCGCTCTCGAACAGCGTGAAGTAGTGCTGCCGGTAGTCGGCCTCGACAAAGAGCTGCAACGATCCCGCTCCAAAGGGCCCGTCGTCCCGGGCCACAGTGGGTGGCACCAGGCCCCACCCCAATGCCTCGGAAAGGGCGTAAGCCGCCACCTCGCGTCGATAGAGGCCGCCGGGGAAGTCCCAGAGCTCCTGCTCGCCACGGGCCGGTTTGTACACGGCCCGGAGTGGACCGGTGCCTACCGAAACCAGGAAGGTGAGGTTGGAGCTCCAGGGCAGTCGGCCCTCGATGGTGAGCTCGGCATCGGCCAGTTCGACCAGGGCATCTCCGAGACTGGGACCGTCATCGGGTCGCCATCCGTTCAGGTTGTCGGAGGCCGGTGGCCGTTTGTCCGTGGGCATTCGTGTCCGGAGGGGTCGAGGGGTGATCCGCACAGCGGGCAGGGGGGCCGACCTGAGGTCACCAGGGTGGTGGCCTGTATGGCGAAGGCGGCAGCCTGTTCCCGGGTGACCGACAGGCGGGCAATGGCCCCGCTTTCGTCTTCGGGCACGAGTTCCTCGATGACGATGACGACACGGTCATCGATGTTGTCGTAGGAGACTCCGAGGGTTCCTATGGCCCACGCCGGTTCCGACGGCTCTTCGAGGGAGAGGTCGTGAGGAAGGTGCTCGGGGCGTTTCTGATCCCGGACGATTTGGGCCAGGTAGTCGGCCAACACCGACACTTGTTGTTTTTCGATCTTCAGGGTGAGCAGGAGCGGTCCCTGACGGCATTGGAGGAGAAAGAGCCGCTGACCTACCGGACCCACCGTCCCCACCGTGAAGCGATCCGGGGTGGACAGGTCATAGCCCTCGCTCACGACATGACCAATCCGGACAGGGAGGCGGTGGTATTCACACAGAGCACGTGGGGTCCGTGCTCGCTGTAGGCAAGGGCACTGATCGAACAAGGTGAGATGACCAGGCGCTGGAACAGATCAAGATGGGTGCCGGCCGCCGCCGCCACCGCTGCTTTGATCGGATCGGCGTGGGAGACCACCACGATGGTCTCACCCGGGTGGAGTCGGACCAGCCGAGCGATGGTCGACGTGATTCGGGCCTGCATCTCCAAGAAGGACTCGCCTCCGGGGAACCGGAAGCCGCTGGGCCATTGCTGGACCTGGGTCCACTCGGGCTTTTTGGCCAACACCTTCAACTGGGCGCCTGTCCATTCGCCGAAGTCGCACTCGAGCAAACCCCGATCCGAGCGGACCCGGAGCCCCAACTGCCGGGCAATCGGTCGGGCCGTCTCGAACGTGCGCTCGAGCGGTGAGGCGTAGACGGCCACCGGGGTTCCCTGCCCCTGGCTGGTCACGCCGCCGATGCGGGCCGCGACCTCGTCGGCTTGGGCCAGACCGTCCTCGGACAGGTGGAGATCGGGCGCCCGACCAGGGAGGATCTTCCCGGTGGTCGGCGTCGTCCCGTGACGGACCATGAGGACCACCGTCGGTTGGGGAACTGGAGTCCGTCGGCTGGGCACGCTTGTCAACCGTACTCTGTCCGAACGGACACCGATCCGCCCCGACTGCGGTTCATCCCGGTCGAGATCAGACCGGGTCTGGAAGGCGCCGGGGCATGGGTACCGCTGTCTCCGGCCACCGCTTACGGCTCACCCGGGCCAACCGGTGCAGGAGGGCGATGGCTCCCGGGTCATCATCCCCCGGACGGGTCTCCACCGAACCGTCGGCGATCATCCCATTGAGCAGATCCCGTCCCTTGTCGGTTCGTACGATGGTCAATGTCCAATCGTTGAAGGCGCCGATACCTCCGGTGGAGATGTCGGCGTGCTCGGCCGCGAAGTCGGGGCACGTCTTGCATCCTTCGCGAGTCCAGGCTTGAGCCTCTTTGAGTGGGATTTCGTGGAACTTGCCGTCTCGCGTCCACACCTGAAACACGCCCTTGATGTTCATCTTGGTGATTTCGGCGCGTGCAATGCCGTACTTGGCCTCGAACAGTTCGGGGAAGATGGCGTCGTCGAAAGTCTTGGAGCAGAGCAGGCCGACGGTCAGGGAAAGCCGGCGGGCGATCTTTCCCGCCTTGCGGGCAGCCATCATGGCAGGCGCCGACGCCTGGCAGCCCATGCCGACCAGAGCGATTCGCTCCGCGCCGGCCTCGATAGCCTGGGGATAGGCCAAGGGGTTGGCCGAGTAGGTGTACCGGGACCCCGCCGCCGCCAGCACCTCCTCGCGGGTGGTGGCCACCGCGGGTACTGCCTTCCAGGTCGACCCGTCACCCTCAAGTTCTGAGACGAGAGCGGCGTCGATCACATCGTGCTCGAGCGCCCAGATGAGGAGGGCCGACACCAGGCCCCCGTCCTGTCCCGCCATGTGAACGTCGGGATCGGTGGCTCGCACCAACAGGATGTCCGAAGAGACTCCGGCCACCTCGGCAGGGGTCCGCTCCCGTCCGAACAGATGGGTGTCGATCTCGGGCTCCCACAGCCTGAACCGGGGACACGCCCGGGTGCACATGGTGCAGCCCTTGATGCCGTGGGTGCAGTTCTCGGCACCGCCGTCGGCATCGATGTGAAACGGCTTGTACTTGCCGCCGGTGTCGTCGTAGGAGAGAACATCGTGGGGGCAGGCGATGATGCATGCGGCACAGCCCGTGCACAGTCCTGAGGTCACGACCTCTGGGAAGAGTTCGAGCCAGTGTGGCTTTTCGGGAGGCATGGGAACACCATAGCGATGGTGACCGGAACGGTGGGTGTGGCCACGTCGACAGCTCAGCCAGGCAGGGTGGATCGGGCCGGAGTGCCCGAGCGCAACCCCCGGTTCCACCACGCCGGATGCACGTCGGCCTCGGTTGTGGCCCAGGCGAAGTGGTGGCGAGCCGATCGGCGGAGGAGGGGGAGCCCGGCCAGCCCGACCAGGGCCCAGCGACGCCGGGAGGGGGACAACTCGAGCAACGAGAGGATCGAGGCCAGCCCCCACAGGCCGAGGATGGTGTTGTAGGCGGGCAGCCGAGAGGGTAGGAGCCCTTCGGCTTCGGTGAGCACGGGAATGCCGAACCGGTTCCGCCGCCATGGCCACAGGGTGAAGTGGACGATGACACCGGCCAGACCCGCCCCCGACAGTAGGGCCAGCACGCCGTCCCACCGCCGGCTGCCTCGGGCGGCCACCAAAAACCACAGACCCAGCTCCACAACCCAGAAGGCCCCGGACCCGGTGAGGCCCAACTCGGGCTGCCAGACCAGACCGACGCCGTTGCCGAGCTCGAAGCCGTGATGGGCGGCGGTGCCGGCCGCGGCCGCCACCGACAGGGGTCGCCGGATCCGCCGTGTGGGTGTTCTTCTCAGCACTGGTCGATGGGTGGAGTCTCGGGGCACGCCTCCGAGCGTAGGGGACGGGGCTCCGTCCCGTCCCCTGGTGGCTGGTGTGCCTGTGCTGTTCCGTCCGGGCTGGCCGGGCCTCGGGGTCAGTGACCCCGGGAGATCCACTCGTCGAGGTGTGGCGCCTCTTCCCCGATCGTGGTCCCGTCGCCGTGGCCGGGAAGCACCCGCGTGTCGGTGGGTAGGGTCAGCAAGCGGTGACGGATCGATTCGATGATGGTGGGGAAGTCCGAGAAGCTCCTTCCGGTTGCCCCCGGACCACCGCGGAAGAGGGTGTCGCCGGTGAAGACCACCCCGAGGTCGGCACCGAAGAGGGAGCAGCCACCGGGGGTGTGGCCCGGGGTATGGATGACCCGCAATACCCGCCCCCCGGCCTCCAGGTCGGCACCATCGACCAGTTCAGAATCGGGCGCCCGAGAGGGGTAGACCTGATCCCACAGCGGGCGGTCGTCGGGATGGAGCCAGATCGGTGCACCGACGTGGTCGGCCAGGGATGTCGCCGCGTTGATGTGATCGTTGTGGCCGTGGGTGGCCACGATCCCGATGGTGCGGCGTGAGCCGATGGCCTCGACGATGGGGCGGTGGTCGTGGGCGGCGTCGATGACCAGTACCTCGTGGTCGTCGCCGACCAGCCAGACGTTGTTGTCGACGGCGAAGTCCTGACCGTCGAGAGAGAATGTCCCCGAGGTGACCACGTGTCCGATCACTGTGGCATCCTGACGACCGAGCGGAGCACCTCTCCCCGTTCCATCCGGTGAAAGGCCTCTTCGACGTCGCCGAGGCCGATCGTCTCGGACACAAATCGATCGAGATCGAGTCGCCCCTGGAGATAGAGGTCGACCAGCATGGGGAAGTCGCGGGAGGGGAGACAGTCCCCGTACCAACTCGGCTTCAATTGTCCCCCACGCCCGAAGAAGTCGATCATGGGCAGGTCGATCCGCATGTCGGGCGTCGGGACACCCACCTGGACCAGTGTCCCGGCCAGGTCACGGGCGTAGAACGCCTGCTCCATGACCGCCGGGTTTCCCACTGCCTCGATACAGACATCGGCGCCGTGGCCGTTGGTCAGTGCCCGGATGGCCTCCACCGGATCCTCGATGTCGGCGTGCACGACATGGGTGGCGCCGAAGGAGCGGGCCAGATCGAGCTTTCCGCCGTCGAGGTCGACCGCGATCACCATGGTGGCTCCGGCCAGCCCGGCGCCGGCGATAGCGGCGCAGCCCACTCCGCCGCACCCGAAGACGGCCACCGAATCACCCAGACCGACCTCGCCGGTGAACATGGCCGCGCCGAGCCCGGCCATGACCCCACAGCCGAGGAGTCCCACGGCCTCGGGCCGAGCCCGCCGGTCGACCGGTGTGCACTGCCCGGCGGCCACCAGTGTCTTTTCGGCGAAGGCACCGATACCCAGGGCGGGAGTGAGCGCAGTCCCATCGAGCAATGTCATCTCCTGAGTTGCGTTGTGGGTGGCGAAGCAGAACCACGGCCGGCCCCGGCGACAGGCTCGGCACTCGCCGCAGACCGCCCGCCAGTTCAGGACCACGAAATCGCCCTGCGCAACCGAGGTCACGTCCGGCCCGACAGCATCGACTATTCCGGCGGCCTCGTGGCCGAGGAGGAACGGGAACTCGTCGTTGATCCCCCCTTCCCGGTAGTGAAGGTCGGTGTGACACACCCCGCACGCCTGGACCTGCACCACCACCTCGCCAAGCGATGGCTCGGGGATCACGATGGTCTCGAGCGAGACCGGTTCACCCTTGGCTCGAGCCACGACACCGCGCACTTCGGTCTGCATCCGGTTCTCTCCTGTACTGGTCAGTCGTTGACGAGTCTTTGCTTCGGGCCCCCATATTACGTGGTGCCTTCGGGACGCCCCATGGGTCCGCTTCGGTACCCTCGTCATGTGCCCGAGCTCCCCGAAGTCGAGTCCTATCGGCGCCTGGCCGAAACCGCTGTCGACCGGAGCATCGCCTCGGTGGCGACCCCCGATGCCTGGTACCTGAAAAGCGGAACGACCGGCCCGACGTTACGTCGCCTCCTGGTCGGCCACCGGTTCACCGCGGCTCGACGCCGGGGAAAGCTGCTCCTGCTCGACACCGACGGCGGCCCGGTCGTCGGCATCCGGTTCGGCATGACCGGCTTGTTGACCGTCGACGGCGCATCGAGCGTCGGTCAACTCATTTCTGTCCCCCGGCGGGACAACCCGGCGTGGGACAGGTGCATCGTCCGTTTCGACGACGGGGGTGCCATGGCCGTTCGGGACCCGAGACGCCTGGGGGGCATTGTGGTCGATCCGAGCCTCGCCCACCTGGGTCCTGATGCCCTGTCGATCACCAGGGGCCAGCTGGCTGCCGCCCTCGGGGGATCGGTCGCCCCGCTCAAGGCCCGACTGCTCGACCAGTCCAAGGTGGCCGGCATCGGGAACCTGATCGCCGACGAGGTGCTCTGGCGGACCGGCCTCTCACCGGAACGTCCGGCCCGGTCCTTGTCGCCGGCCGACGTCGGTCGGCTCCACCGCCGGGTGGGCCGAACCCTGGGTCTCCTCATGAAACGGGGCGGATCCCACCTCGGCGATCTGATGGAGGAGCGCCACCCGGGAGGTCGTTGTCCGAGGGACGGAGAGGAGCTGACCCGTTCGACCATCGGTGGTCGAACCACGTGGTGGTGCCCGACCCATCAGCAATGACCCATCGGGGACGTGCCGGTCTGCGCCGGAGGCGCCTCGGTCAGCCTTCGATCTCGGCCAGTACCTTGGCCGCATGGCCATCGGCCTTCACGTGGTACCAGGGCCGGGCCATCTTCCCGTCGGCCCCGATGAGGAAGGTGGACCGGATGACGCCGATCGACTTCTTCCCGTACAGGGTCTTTTCGCCCCAGGCTCCGTACGCCTCGCCCACTTTGTGGTCGGCGTCGGTGAGCAGCGGAAAGGTGAGACCGAACTTGGAACGGAACGCCTGGTGCTTTTCGGCGGGGTCGCCCGAGATGCCGAGTACCGGGACGTCGGCTTTGGAAAAGGCGTGGAGGTTTTCGTTGAACTGGCACGCCTCTTTGGTGCAGCCGGGGGTGTCGTCCTTCGGATAGAAGTAGATGACTACCTGTTTGCCCACGAAATCCTTGAGCGAGATCTCCTTCCCGTCCTGGTCTGGCAGGGTAAACGCCGGAGCTCGGTCGCCTGGCGCCAGTTTTCCCATGGGTCACTTCCTTCCGCTCGTTTGTTTATCCACCTTGGCACACTCCGGTGGTACGAGAGCCGCGTTGTCGTGGGAGACTTGGAGGAGAACGCAGTGTGAAGGGAACAGATCCATGACCGAGCCGATCACCATCACGTCACCACCGGAACGCCCGCCCCACAACCGGCGGAAGGTCTATGTGGGCGGGGAGGGCGGCGTACGGGTTCCGTTCGTCGAGGTCACGCTGTCCGACTCGCCCGGTCGCAACGGCGCAGAACCCAATCCGCCGGTCCATCTCTACGACACCTCGGGACCGGGCTCCGTCCCCACGGTGGGGCTGCCGTCATTGCGGGCTGACTGGGTCGCCGGTCGCGGCGACGTGGAGGCGTACCAGGGTCGTCCGGTGGGCCGTCGCGACGACGGTCGGGCCGCGGTGCGGCGCACCGGGCCGGATCCCGAGCTCTTCCCGGCGACCGGTCGCCAGCCGCTGCGATCGAAGGGCACCGCGGTCACCCAGCTCCACTACGCCCGGAGAGGGGATGTCACCCCCGAGATGGAGTTCGTAGCGGTCCGGGAGGGTATGGCCCCCGAGTTCGTCCGGGACGAGATCGCTTCCGGCCGGGCCATCCTCCCCGCCAACGTCAACCACCCCGAGTCCGAGCCCATGATCATTGGCTCCAACTTCCTGGTGAAGGTCAACGCCAACATCGGCAACTCGGCGGTGTCCTCGTCCATCGACGAGGAGGTGGAGAAGCTGACCTGGGCCACCCGCTGGGGTGCCGACACAGTCATGGACCTCTCCACCGGTCCGGACATCCACACCACCCGTGAGTGGATCATGCGGAACTCGCCGGTCCCCATTGGCACAGTGCCTATCTATCAGGCCCTGGAGAAGGTGGACGGGAGCCCCGAGGAGTTGACCTGGGACCTCTACCGTGACACCTTGATCGAACAGGCGGAGCAAGGTGTCGACTACTTCACCATCCACGCCGGGGTGCTGCTGCGGTACGTGCCCATGACCGCCAAGCGGATGACCGGCATCGTCAGCCGGGGCGGATCGATCATGGCCGCGTGGTGCCTGGCCCACCACACCGAGAACTTCCTCTACACCCGGTTCGAGGAGATCTGCGAGATCATGGCCGCGTACGATGTCGCTTTCTCCCTCGGAGACGGGTTGCGGCCCGGCTCGATCGCCGACGCCAACGACGAGGCCCAGTTCGCCGAGCTGTCGACGCTCGGTGAGCTCACCGAGATCGCCTGGCGCCACGATGTGCAGGTGATGATCGAGGGACCGGGCCATGTGCCCCTCCACAAGGTGGTCGAGAACGTCACCCTGCAGAAGGAGGTCTGCCACGAGGCACCCTTCTACACCCTGGGCCCACTCACGGTGGATGTGGCACCGGGTTACGACCACATCACCTCGGCCATCGGGGCCGCGGTGATCGGCATGGCCGGGACCGCCATGCTCTGCTACGTCACCCCCAAGGAGCACCTCGGTCTCCCCAACCGCGACGACGTGAAGCAGGGAATGATCGCCTACAAGATTGCTGCCCACGCCGCCGACCTGGCCAAGGGTCATCCCGGGGCCCAATCTTGGGACGACGCCCTCTCCAAGGCCCGGTTCGAGTTCCGGTGGGAGGATCAGTTCAACCTGGCCATGGATCCCGAGACGGCCCGGGCGTACCACGACGAAACTCTGCCGGCCGAGCCGGCCAAGACGGCCCACTTCTGCTCCATGTGCGGTCCGAAGTTCTGTTCGATGCGGATCAGCCAGGACGTGCGGGACTATGCCGCGGCCAAGGAGTTGGACCTGACCACCGCGGTGGAACTGGGCCTGAAAGAGAAGTCGATCGAGTTCCGTGACGCCGGGTCCGAGGTCTATCGGGAGCCTTCGACCACCTGACCAAGGTATGGCCGGGACGGATGAACCCGGTTCCCGGTCGGTTCAGGGGTAGACTGGTGGCTGTGGTAGGGCACGGTGCCCATCCACCGGGGTCTTCCTCATTCTGTTTGTCAGGTCCGCAGCCGTGGACCAGATGGCCGGCCCGAGGCGGGCCCGCCTGTATCCGTGAGTCCCACGAATACCGATGGCCGGCCCCCGGCCGTCACCCAACAGATGAGAGGCAACACACCCCATGACAACTACAGCCGAGCAATCGGGCCGCGCCCGCACACTCGAACATGACGGCGGCAGTCCCGAGGACGAAGCTCCCACCTTCGACTCGCTCGGGGTCGACCCGGCACTGGTCAAGGCCCTCGCCGTCCAGGGAATTACCACCGCATTCTCCATTCAGGCCATGACGGTGGCCGATGCACTCGCCGGTCGTGATGTCTGCGGCAAGGCCAAGACCGGCTCGGGGAAGACCCTGGCCTTCGGACTCCCGCTCCTGCAGCGAACCATGCTGACGAGGGCCACCGAGCCCGGCCGGCCCCGGGCCCTGGTGCTGGTACCTACCCGTGAGCTGGCCGTGCAGGTGAGCGAAGTCCTCGAAACCCTGGCCGACGAAGTCGGTCTCCGAGTGGTAGCCGTCTACGGCGGCGCCGATATCGAGCGTCAAGTGAAGAAGCTTCGCAAGGGTGTCGACGTGATCATCGCCACGCCAGGACGGCTCATCGACCTGGGCGACCGTGGCGAGCTTTCGGTGGCCGACATCGAGACGCTGGTGCTGGACGAGGCGGACCGCATGGCCGATATGGGCTTCATGCCCCAGGTCGAGTGGGTCCTCCGGCGATTGGAGCGGAAGCACCAGACCCTGTTGTTCTCGGCCACGCTCGACGGTGCCGTTGACCGTTTGGTGAGTCGTTACTTGACCGACCCGGTCTACCACGAGGTGGCGTCGCCAAGTACCACCGTCGAGGAGATGGAGCACCGATTCCTCGAGGTGCACCAAATGGACAGGGTGAAGGTGTGCGCCACCATCTGCCGCCACTCGGAGAAGACCCTCGTGTTCGTTCGGACCAAGCGGGGCGCTGACCGTCTGGTCGAGCAACTTCGCAAGGAGGGGGTCAACGCCGACGCCATTCACGGCGATCTGCGGCAGGCCAACCGGGAGCGGACACTGAAGGATTTCGGGATGGGCAAGCTACCGACGTTGGTGGCTACCGACGTGGCCGCCCGAGGATTGGACATCGACGCGGTCGACGTGGTCATCCACTTCGACCCGCCCGAGGATCACAAGGCATATCTCCACCGCTCGGGTCGCACGGCCCGGGCCGGCGAGACAGGGGTGGTCGTCACCCTGGTGCAGTGGAACCAGGTCCTCGAAGTGGAGCGGATCCAACAACGCATCGGGTTGAAGATCCCGATCGTGGAGATCTTCTCCAACGACTCGCGCCTGGCCAACCTGGCCTCGTGGAATCCGGTCCGGGTGTGATGTCAGAGGTTCAATCCCTCCCGATGTTGGAAGTTGATCCGGGACCCGTCGATGTGGAGCGCATCCTGGTGGTGACCGCTCACCCCGACGACGTGGATTTCGGGGCGGCAGGTTCGGTGGCCACCTGGACACACGCCGGCGTGGAGGTGGCGTACTGCATCGTCACCGATGGCGATGCCGGGGGATCGGACCGGACCATCAGCCGGGCCGACCTGGCCGCGGTCCGACGCGATGAACAGCGGGAAGCGGCGGCCAAGGTCGGCGTATCCGATGTGACATTTCTCGGATTCCCGGACGGTCGCCTGGTCCCTAGCATCGAACTGCGCCGGGACATCTCTCGGGTCATCCGACGCTTCCGACCCGACCGGGTGGTGGCTCAGTCTCCCGAGCGGTACTGGGAGCGCCTGTATGCCAGCCATCCCGACCACCTGGCTGCCGGCGAGGCAGCCGCCTGCGCGGTGTACCCGGACGCCCGCAATCCGTTTGCCCATCCTGAGCTCCTCGAAGAGGGCCTCGAGCCCCATATCGTGTCGGAACTTTGGGTGATGGCCACCGAACGGGCCAACCGGGTGGTCGATGCCACCGAGCAGTTCGACAAGAAGCTGGCCGCCCTCCGGTCCCACCGGAGCCAGGTCGGCGACGGTGCCCATATCGAAGGCCTCATTCGCCCGTGGATGTCCGGGGCCGCCCAGTCGGCCGGTCTGCCTGAGGGTCGATTCGCCGAAGCCTTCCATGTCGTCGGGACCAGGTAGACCGACAGAGTGACCGAACCGGTCGTCACCGCCCGGACCGGCGGAGATCCCCGTCCGTGGGCGATCATCCAACACGTAGCCCACGAAGGACCCGGCTTGGTCGGAGAGGTGCTGGCCGCGGCCGGCTACGGCTACGACATGATCCGGACGGACCTCGGCCAAGACCTGCCCGACGTCGCCCAGATCGGAGGCCTGGTTGCCTTGGGCGGGCCGATGAGCGTCCATGACACCGACCAGTTTCCTTGGTTGGCTGACGAACGTCGGCTGTTGGCGGCGGCAACGGGCGGCGGACTTCCGGTTCTCGGCGTGTGTCTGGGAGCCCAGCAGCTGGCGGCTGCCCTCGGGGCTGAGGTCACCACCGGAGACAGCGCAGAGATCGGAGTGGGCACTGTCACCCTCACTGCTTCCGGGCGCCGGGACCGGGTGCTGGGCCCGGAGTACGGAGGACTGGCCGACACCGCCATTCCCTGCGTGCACTGGCACCATGACACCTTCGCCCTGCCTGCGGGGGCGGAGCACCTGGCGGCGACAAGGGTGTTTCCCCATCAGGCATTCCGGGTGGGTGCCCGGGCTTATGGATTTCAGTTTCACGTGGAGGTCAACGCCGCGCTCGCCGAGCAGTGGCGCCCCCATCTTCCGACCGGGACCGTCCTCGGGGCATCCAGCCTGTCCCAAGTGGAAATCACAGGGCGCCGCATCCTGCGGCGTTTCGTCGACCTGGGGGCGGCGCGGTGATGGACGAACCTGTCGAGACAGTGAAACCCCGGCTCCGGGGCGTGCTCCACGAGGTGGGCTTCTTCGTCTCGCTGGTGTCGGGCGTGGCCCTGGTGTGGGCGGCTCCGACCGCGGGATCGAAGGCGGTGACGGCGATATATGCCATCTCCATCTCGATGTTGTTCGGTGTCAGTGCGCTCTTCCATCGTCATACCTGGGGGCCGGTGGGCCGACGCCGGATGCGCCGGGCCGACCATTCGACCATCTTCGTCGCCATCGCCGGTTCCTATACGGCGGTCGCCGGAATCGCCCTGGGCGGTTGGGCCCGCATCACCGTCTTGTGCATCGTCTGGGGTGGTGCTGTGGTTGGCATCACCATTCGCCAAACCTGGCTCAACGCTCCCAAGTCGGTGATCGCGGTCCCCTATGTGGTGGTGGGATGGTCGGCCTTGGCGGTATTGCCTCAGTTGTTCCATGTTCTGGGCGTGACCGGGTTCGTCCTCCTCTTTCTCGGTGGCTTTGCCTACACCGCAGGGGCAGTGGTCTACGCCCTCAAGCGCCCCGACCCGATTCCGGGAGTGTTCGGCTACCACGAGGTCTTCCACGCCTTCACCATCGTGGGCGCCATCGTGCACTTCGTGGTGATCGCCTGGTTCGTGTTGCCCCTGGCGACTTAATCCGCCATTTGGCGAAGCATGTAGGGGAGGATCCCGCCATGGCGGTAGTACTCGGCCTCCATCGGGGTGTCGATCCGCAACCGGGCGGAAAACTCCACCACCCGGTCGCCTTCGGTGGCGCGCACGGTGACATCCTTGGGGACTTCGCCGCGGTTGAGGGACTCGACTCCCGAGATGGCGAACACCTCGTGACCGGTGAGGCCCAGCGATGCCGGACTCTGACCGTCGGCGAACTGCAGCGGTAAGACGCCCATGCCGATGAGATTGGATCGGTGGATGCGCTCGTAGCTGGCGGCGATGACGGCGCGAATGCCCAGCAGTGCAGTTCCCTTGGCCGCCCAATCACGGGACGATCCGGATCCGTACTCCTTGCCCGCCAGTACCACCAACGGAATGCCCTCTGTGGCGTATTCGACAGAGGCGTCGAAGATGGTGGTCTGCACACCATCAGGGAGGTGCAGGGTGATACCTCCTTCAGTGCCGGGAGCGAGTTGGTTGCGCAGACGGATATTGGCAAACGTGCCACGCATCATCACTTCGTGGTTGCCCCGGCGAGATCCATAGGAGTTGAAATCTCCGCGTTCCACCCCATGGTCGGCCAGATAGCGTCCCGCCGGTGTCGACGGGCCGATGCTTCCTGCCGGTGAGATGTGGTCGGTAGTCACACTGTCGCCGAGGACGGCCAGTACCCGGGCACCGCTGATGTCGGTCACCGGCGTCGGCTCGTGCGCCAGACCCTCGAGGAACGGTGGGCGCAACACGTAGGTGGAGTCGTTGTCCCAGGCGAAGGTATTGCCGGTGGCCGTCTCCACATTCTGCCAGCGCTCATCGCCGTCGAATACCGAGCTGTACCTGTCGCGAAACATCTCCGAGGTCAACGAGGTGCGGATGGCCTCGGTCACCTCTTCGGCCGACGGCCACAGGTCGGCGAGGTGCACCTGGTTGCCGTTGGTATCGGCGCCCAGCGAGTCGTTGTCGAGGTCGATGTCCATGGTGCCGGCCAGGGCGTAGGCCACCACCAACGGCGGCGAGGCCAGGTAGTTCATCCGTACGTCAGGGTGGATCCGTCCTTCGAAGTTCCGGTTTCCCGACAGCACGGAAACCGCCGAGAGGTCACCACCCTGTATGGCTTCGGAGACACCGGTGAGCAGGGGGCCGGAGTTGCCGATGCAGG
>PLZF01000102.1:26445-26696 GCA_003152015.1 Acidimicrobiaceae bacterium
GCGGCCACCACCACGTGACCGTCCTCGATGGTCACCGTCGATCCGTTGGACAGGGTGGCCGGCGCCGACTTCTTTTCGCGTCCGAGGGCGGTGTGGAAGGCATCTTTGGCGTCGGACAACGGGACCCGATCTTGGGGCCGGGCGGGACCGGCGATGCTCGGGACCACCGTGGAGAGATCCAACTCGATCGTCTCGGAGAAGACGGGCTCCGCTCCATCGGGGAGGTGGAACATGCCCTGTTCCTTGGCGTA
>PLZF01000083.1 GCA_003152015.1 Acidimicrobiaceae bacterium
GTTGCACACGCGGCCAGCAGAGCCATCAAGGCAGCGAATGCCTTCAGGCGATCCTTGGAACCGGCCTTGGTGACAGCCCGTTGAAGGCTGGCCAGAGTGGCATTGCCAATGTCGTTGCCCCAAATGGGAGGACGGCGGGTACGTCGAGCTTGGCGTACCAGATGTCGAGCTTGGGGAGTTGGGAGAGCTGGCGGACCGCCTCGCGATACGTGCGCACACCCTGGAGGACGATCTTTCGGTTCGTGGCGGCGTCGAAGCCCCGACTGCGGCCGGCGATCTCGAGGCTGGCGGCCAGGCGCTTGACGTCCCACTCGAACGGCCCGGGGTGGGTCTCGTCGAAGTCGTTGACGTCGAACACGAGATCGCGCTTAGGGGAGGCGAAGCTGCCGAAGTTGGAGAGGTGGGCGTCACCGCACAATTGGACCCGGACGCCCGTCTGGGCCACGGTGGCCAGGTCTGCGGCCATGGGAAGGGCGGCCCCCCGGAAATAGGCGAAGGGCGAAGCGGCCATGCGACCGTAGCGGATGGGATCCAGTTCGGGCACCCGAGTAGCGCCCTGCTCTGCCAAGAGGGGTAGAGGGTCCAGCGTTCGCAAGGCCGAGGACCAGTTGGCGTGTCCGGACCTCGGGCTCACGTTCCGGGCGGCCTTCCCCCTGGCGGCGCGTTGAGCGACGGTGGCATAGGTGCCACTTCTGCTCAGAGTTGTGGCCATCGGGGTACTTTCTGCCTTCGTGCGATACAACCTAAGCCAGCCAGGTCATGTGGCGCTCCCTGCCGGGCATTCACCTACCGCTCGATCGGCAGCCCCCTTTGGTGGCCTCTCTCTCCTTCTGGTCGAGAAGCCCCCGACCATCCCGTTGAGCGACACGGCCACAACACCTGCCAAGAAGATGATGGCGCCGACACGTTTTGGATTGCCGTTGAAGTACTCACTGGGGAGTCCAACGACCCGTCCACTCGCCGATCGACTCACTGCGAGCCTCCTCAGATCGCCGATCGGTGGAGTGAGGCGTATGCCGGGTGCTGTTGGCCTCGAAGGCGGTAACTCTGAACTTGGAAAATACAGTGGGCCGTGCGAGTCTCGATCTCGCCACCTTAGGATTAAAAGGGCGTTCCCGAATGTCGCTACGGTTCCAATCGTGTCGCAGCGCGTCCTATTTTCCCAGGTCATTGGCAGTGAGTACGAAGATGGCTGGGACGCGGCCCATCGGCTTGCGACGCAGAAGGACGGAATTGTTGGGTCAAATGTTGGGCAGAAAGTGGGACATGGTCGCCGTGATCCCGATAACGCGACCACACGGGTGAAAGCGTCCCCTACCGGCACTTGTGGACTACCCAAGTTGCCAGTGGAGCCGCTCGATAACCGGCAATATCGGGCAGCCTAGTCATCCCGACAGTAGCCTCACCAAGCAGGCCGAACGGCAACGAAGGGCGATCCAACGACATGAAGAAGAGCGACTCACTGAAGGGCGAGGATCCCTCCCAGCTTGACGATTGGCGGGGCGCGACGCTCTCCCAAATTCGCCAATTGATCAAGCAGGCCGATCCCGGAGCGGTTGAGGAGCAGAAGTGGAGAAAGCCTTCAAGTCCAGAAGGTGTCCCGGTCTGGTCACACGACGGCATGATCTGCACAGGCGAGACCTACAAGAACTACGTGAAGATTACCTTCGCCAGGGGCGCCTCCCTGAAGGATCCTTCACACCTATTCAACTCCAGCCTCGAAGGCAAAGCCCGCCGTGCCATCGACATTCATGAGGGCGAGGAGATTGATAAGGAGGCATTCAAGGCTCTCATCCGAGCGGCTGTGGCGCTGAACGGGGCCTCCGTCCGTCGCCAATGAATCGAAGCTGCGGATGGGAGCAGCTCCAATATCTGGGATTGAGAGATCTCCACCACCACTCGGGTAGGAGTCGGCCATTCGGTACTTGCAGATCCGAGCCCGATCAGAAGCTGTACTGCTTTAACATCGGCCCAGTGTTACGCAGGTAAGAACCGATCTACCAGAAGTCGCCGAACGCCGGGTCGGCGAGACTGGGATAGTGCTTCTTATCGATGCGGCGAACGTGGTTGGGTCTCGGCCGACGGGGTGGTGGCGCGATCGACCAGGAGCAGCCCGAGCGTTCGTGGAACNNGCTCGCAGCGGCATAGAGGAGGGCATCGCCGACGGCGTCAGAGTTCTCCATGCACCGCGCAGTGGTGACGACATGCTCATAGCTGTGGTTACTGACGCCACTAGTCAGGTAACACTTGTGTCAGCAGATCGTGCGCTGCGACAGCGAGCCGAGGCTCTGGGGGCAAGGGTGGCTAGTCCCGGATGGCTTATCGATCTACTCGATAGGTGATGCCTAACAATCAGGGCATGACACCGGTTGCTGCTGGCCTGTCCCCCAACGCCGGATCGGCGACCCACTCCTGGTTATCCAATGCGTCGCAGTTCTGCAGTGAGATGGCGAGAAAGTGGCTGCCCGACTGCTGTCATCCGAAGCGAGTAACGGAGAACCTCATCCTCAATAGTGAAGTCACGTTCGACCGCTGTAACCTCCTTGGCGGTTCTCGTGCGGGCAACGCAGGTCGATCGCAACAGGATGGTGGAGTCCTGGAAAGTGCCTTCTGCGACTTCCACGATTCCATTTGGGTGCGACACGACGAGTTCGACCCAACCTGGATTCGCCATACGCCAGAAGCCGCTCTCCCCGTGAAGGAGGCGACCATCGGCAGCGTGCTTACTGACTTGGGTGTAGGAGAGAAATGGCTTACCGACGTGAGAAAAATCGATGGTCTCCTCGTAGTCAAAGTCATCGATTGTCGGATACTCGCCGTGGCCGGACCCCGACCAGATTCCCAGAAGGACCGCTAAAGGTTCTACATCGGGGTTCAGGGGAGTCTTCACATCCCGAGCATGGCACTCCAATGGAGGGTGTGCTGAAGCATCCAAGAACGCCTGGTTCGACGGCGATTATCGACCGTGACCGACGCACATCTGGGACGATCCGTGAGCGGCTGGCACATCGGGAAGTGGCCGACAAGTCATTCATCCTTCGCCGATTGTCGCTTCCGCCGATGCAGCAAATACGCAAGGCCAGCAACGACCAAAGCAGCAGGACCGCAATGCACGGCGAGCACCCCCGCCAGATGAGGCCCACCCCAATCTTGTTGGTAGCTGGAAGGCTTCGAGTAGTCGATGGTGAACAGTTCCACAACGCCTCGAACGACGAGATACAGCGCGAGAATTCCGCCGAGCACAATCCCCAGCCATTGCAAGTAGCCGCGCTTCATCGACGGCGCCACCATCCAACTGTACGTCGGGGGATTGACTGGTGGAGACGGCTGTGGGTGCATTATCGACGGACGTGCGCTTGCCGGGTGCTAACTGTCACCGACCGGCACCTGTGGGACAGCCCCTTCAGCAGGGAACCTTCCGTGGCCCAGCCCTGGAGAACCTCGTTACGCGAACTGGTCCTTCGGCCCTATTGAACGACAACTGCCCCGCATGAGACTTGCAGAGTACGGAAGGAACGAGGCTTACAGGTCCGGCTCGGCATCTGCCAATCCCGGGCGATGCGAAATGCGATCCTGTCCGACCGTACCGGAAGTTGAGAGATTCTCAATGAGTCGATCCGAGACTGAGAGGGGCCGATCCCATGGCCGATACCGACAAGGACCGAACTAACAGGCGAGCCGTCAATAACAGCGGGGTCGGCGGGATCTGGTTTCTTGGCTTCATTGGCGCCTTCGTGTACTACCTGCACTTCCATTCTGGGACCTTCTGGCTTGTGGTCTTGGCCTTCTCGAAGGCGTTCGTGTGGCCGGCGTTCGTCGTCTATCACGTACTGCAACTGAAGGGGTGAGCTGACGGGCATTGGACCTGTCCCGCCGTTGTAGTACTAGCCATCCGGGCCTGCACGGTCAGCCGAAAAGGCAGGCGCTATCGGGCGAGGCACTCCACCAGGCAACCCCTTCGCCCGCCTGTCACTGAACGCAGGGTCGGCGGCGACTATTGACCATCGTCGGTCGACTGATCGGTCCTATCCTCCCGAAACGCTTGGGCGATTCGCACACTGACGAGGTGCTCTACGAGAGGCTTCGGCAGCGGCGAGTCGATTGGGAATTGAAGCGCCCCGTTCGATGTCTGGTAGTGGGCCACGTCGTCCCGAAGGGCTGGAAATACGGAACCACTATGGGGCAGGTAGCTGAGGTGGTTCTTGAAAGCTCCGAATCCGGCGATGACTTTACCCTTCCAACCTGAAGGCAGGGTGTCGATAGGAGATTCCTTCTTCAGCTTCAGGGACCACTTCAAGGATCGTCTGGCGCAAGCGCCGCAATGTGGATCGTTTCGGCTCTTCGAGGTCTGCCCTGTATGCGTCAATGTCGGCACTGGGCCTGGATCCGATTCTTGGCCCACTATCGACCACGGTCAAGGTACCTACCGGCCGTGCCTGCTCCTGATCGCCGGGTGGGCGGCGGTTCAACCGCCAATGACTGGCGCCACTGGGCTCACCCTGAGGTGTTGGCGGGATCAATTGCTGCGGCTGCGGGCTGACCAGAACGTTCATCCTGCAACACGCCGACTCTCGACCTTCAGATTGCAGAACTGTTGGGTTGTCCGCATCCCGCCCTCAATCTTCTTCGTTACACGCAAGACTCCTCGCCCGAGATCACAGCCCAACGCTGAAAGTGATCGGCTCGTTCAAGAATGCGGGGCCTGGAGCGAAGCGACGACCCCGCCATCGACCAGCAGATCAGTTCCGGTGATGAAGGCGGCATCGCTGCTGATCAAGAAATCCACGACTCCGGCAATGTCCTCGGGAGTGCCGATCCGACCAGTGCTGCTACCTGCGATCATTGCCCGCATCATCTCTCCGCTCGGACCCTCGAGTTCCGCGGCACCCATCGGAGTGGAGATGACGCCGGGAGAGATGGTGTTGACCCTTGCGCCACGCCGTCCCCAGGCGAGCGAGGCCGCTCTGACCCGGACCTGGTTGGCGCGCTTAGCTATGACATACGCCGTGGCGGGGTCCGAGATGGCGCCCGAAGCCAGTTCGGCAAGCTCGAGGAGGTGCTCCGTCGGAGTGGTGGCCAATCGGAGTTCGAACTCGGGGTCCAGCGATGCCATCATCCCAGCCATCGAGGAGATGAACACGCCCGCCCCTCCGGAACTGATCACGGCGCCGAATGCATCAAGCATGAGTGCCGTTCCGAGAAGATCCACCCGCATGATCGCGTCGATCGGGGCCTGCACAGGCGAGAGTCCAGCCGTGTGAACGACGGCGGTCACTGAACCTCGAGCGGCGGCGTCAGCCGCCAACGCCTCGACTGAGTCCTGCTTGGAGACGTCTACGACGCGACTCACTACGTCGTAGCCGCTCAACGCCAGCGACTCGACCTCCCTCTCGAGCAACCGTTCATTGAAGTCAGCGAGGATCAGGGTTGAACCGGTCCCGATCCGGTGCGCGATCGCCGAACCCATGCCACCCATGCCGGTAACCACGACCACCCCTTTGGAATCGGTCATAGACCGACTCTACGGTGGGAAGGAGGTCGGCTGGTGCCTGCCCCCTATCAGCGGTTTACTGCGTACCGTGAACTGCCCGACGCCGAGAGTGCTTGCTGACCGTGAGCGCACGCGTAGGTGCCGTTCCGCGCTGCGGCCAGGATGGCGACGGCCGTCGATCTGGCGCGTTGTTCGGCGCCCGAGCGGGTGCGCTCGATCGCCGACTCGGGTGCGGTCGGCGGCACCCACAACACCGGCTGCCGAGCGCGGTTCTGTAGCTTTGCAGTCGGGGCGGGCGGCCACCGTGCTTGCTCCTGTTGCTGCGCCCCGAACGGCACGTCGGGGACACCCCAGAATGAGCAACGCTCTCCTTCGGGATGAGGAATACTTGGCCGATGCACCGGCAGACTCGCCACTGGACCCTGGTGTGCGTTTTGTGCGCAGCGTCTCTGGCCGCCTGTGGGTCGGCGACAACGACTTCCCCCCCTCGGCCCGTCAGTGCTTGCTCCCTCATGTCAAAGGTTGAAGCCGCAGCAATCTTCCCCACCGGGAACTACGACTTGCAGCACTACCCCCCGACGAACGAGCAGAGTTATTGCGTATATCCCGGCTCGGCGGCAGGTGTGTCGCTCATCGCCAATCTAACGTGGTCCAATAGCCAGATGAACACCTTCGAGAAGGTCCATAGCGCCTCTTATACGATGACTACGGGCACTTTGCCGTCAGGTCAGACGATCCCAATCTCGCATTTCACCAAGATCACAGCCGATGGAAACATCGCGTACTGGAGTGCACATCAACCTCTGCCGATCAACGGAACCTCTACGTACCCGTCCTTGATGTCAGCCGAGAAGAATGGCTACGTCCTGTCACTCTCAGCCACCGGTCTCTCGGAGACGCAGAATGAACTGGTCATGACTACGATGCTCCGGAAACTCTGATCGCTCCCGCCCCACAACGCCGGCTCGGAGGCGGTTATCGGCCGGGCCTGACTGGCGCATTGAGGCGACCCTTCGGCGCAGTTTCGGGCTGATCCACTCTCCACTCGGGTTGGCTCAGGCGCGGGACTCTCGCAAATGATGACCTTTGCCTCTGACAGGCCTTGGCCGCCGGGGCCACACTGGAAAGTGTGGCCCCGGCCAGGTCCGGGACGGAGTTCGACGAAGAAGGAGGAAGGTTATGGCTGGGAAGGCTGATCAGATGAAGGGCAAAGCTAAAGAGGCCGTCGGAGACCTGACCGNNTGATCGACAAGGCCAAGGGGGTGCTTCACCCGAAGTAGTCCGCTGCCTTCCAGTCCTCGTCGGCTGGCGGCACCGGGGGCAAAACGAGTCAACCAAAAGGAGGTGGTTTCCTCATGCCAGTTCGTTCATCGGAGACTCGACGCATTCACTCGTTGCTCGGTCAGCGCCGGGTTTCGGACGTCGTGATGGTGATCATCCTTTCGGTCGCACTCTTGGCCGGCCTGGTCGGCTTCGCCGTCCACGTTCTTTGGATTGTCGCCATCGTCGTGCTTGCCCTCGGGCTCGGCTACGTGGTCGCCAACGCCCGTCAGGATCGCAGAGAGGCCATCGATCGTCATCGGGAGGACGAGGAACGGGCCGGGTGACTGGCCCGGTGAGCCCAGGTAGTGCGCCTCAGCCCCTGACCATTGGGAAAGAGGCGGATAGGCGCGTCCCAGAGGGTGTGCCGCCGAATGCAGAGAAGGAAGCCCGGCCCTACTGGCGTTCGGGTTACCTGGTGCACACAAGGTAAACAGAATCGTTCGCTTCCAGCCGAATGGAATTCCATGCACCCAGCCACCACGGGCAGACAGAGGAATCGCACTCCATTCGCTGGCGCTCTGGCCGGTGTCGCCGTGACGGCTCTCGCCCTGACCGGTGCCGCGTGCGGCAGCACCACGGCCTCCCCACCTTCCACTTCCGCGACCACTGTCGCCTCCACCACCACGAGACCATCGAGTTCCACAACGAGTCCCGCAACGACCACGGCCCCTGTGCCTGTCGTCGGTCCACCGGGGAGCCCGATCCCGACAGGCTTCCAGGCCACCTCGTTCACGGCGGTGAGCCTGGATGCATGGTGGATGCTCGGGACTGCTCGATGCCTCACCGGATCCGGGACCTGCGGCGCCATTCTCCGCACCACCGATGGCGGCTCCGTATTCGCCGGTATCCCGAGGCAGATCGCACCAACGTCGAGCCGTCATCTGGCCGCCCAGCCAGACGTTGAGGCGGCGCCGCCACGAACGCCGGCACTACGCTCCGGTTGATGGACTTCCAAGTGGGTGCAGCGCGAAACGGCGAGGTCGAGATCTACTTCGAATCGCTCGGTGATCCCGACAAGCCGACCCTCCTGCTCGTCAACGGACTCGGCTCACAGTGTGTCAATTACTACTCGGAGTGGTGTCGGCGATTCAGCGACGAGGGTTTCCGGGTGATCCGATTCGACAATCGCGACGTCGGACTGTCTTCAAAGCTCGATGGTGGTGATTACTCATTGGCAGACATGGCCGATGACGCTGTCGCCGTCCTGAACGAAGTGAAAGTCTCGCGGGCGCATGTGATGGGTTGTTCGCTGGGAGGAATGATCGTCCAACGCCTGGCGATCGATCATCCCGATCGACTGCGCTCTGTCACGTCGGTGATGTCGCGCACGGGGGAGCCGGGATACGGCGACAGCTCGGAAGCCGCGTTGGAGTTCTTGCTTGCACCACTTCCCGCTTCCCGTGCGGACAACATCGAGCGTCAGGTCGCCGGACTGCATGTGTACGGATCGAAGCCGGAATGGCTCGACGACGAAGCCATCCGGACCCGAGCCAGCATCGCCTTCGACCGATGCTTCTGTCCATCTGGAGTCGGTAGGCAGATGAAAGCTGCGCTGGCCGACGGGTCACGTGACGAGCAGCTGCAGAAGGTGAACCTGCCCGTGCTCGTGATTCATGGAAGCCGGGACACGCTGATCAATCCGAGCGGCGGACGGCATACTGCTGAGATGATCCCGGGGGCTCGATACGCGGAGATCGAGGGAATGGGTCACGACTACCCTACGGCGGTTTGGGATCAATGGGTAGGCGTGTGGTCCGACTTCGTGCGGCATGCTGTTCCGGCATAGATAGCTGGCGATCAGGAGAGGGATTCCAGTGAGCTCCGTACCTCCGGCAACCTGTCCCACAACGCCGGGTCGAGGTCAGTATCTGCAGGCGCGGTCTCTTCGATCTACCGTTGAAGCGATGGCGCCGAACAAGCAGCCCACACCGGAGGATCGGAGCGATGCGATTCGCATCGCCCTCGCTGGCCTGGCGTCTGGGGAGGAGTCCGATGAGATTCTCTCCAAGCTCGGTGCTCTACACATCCGGTACAACACCTTTCCCGCCGAAGAGCTCCTTGAGCTCGCCTCCGACGCCATCGACGAGTCCGGTGCCACGCCAGCTGATCCCATCGACTGTGAGGGGATCCGGGAGCGATTCCTCCCCGAGCATCTTTTCTCCGGCAACACGCAGCACCACAAGAGCAAGTACGCAATCTCTGTCGCCGCCATGATCCACGGCGGTGTCTATCCTGACCTCCTCGATGACGCCGCATGGTGGCAGGCCGATGATCTGTGGACCTACTCGTACTTCGCACTTCTCCTCTACATCAGAGTCGCCGCCGAGCGGACGGGACAATCCGTCGAAGAGGTTGCTCGCTCGATCGCCGATCGTCGTGGGGTGACGTTGATCACGCCCGAGAGCTGAACAGCGGAGCACTGGCCCAGGTGGATCGCAGTCCGGCGGCACGTCCGTGGATGAGCTCCTCAAGGAATATCCGTCGCTCTCCGAGGACGACGTTCGGGCCTGCCTTGCCTTCGGGGCCCGTGCTTCGAACGGACGCTTCGTCGACATGGCGTGAGACTGAAGCTCGACGAGAACCTGGGCACTCTGCCTTCGAATCGTCGAGCCAGGTCGGACATGACGTCGACACGGTCGCATCGGAGGGAGCGTGGAATGGCAGCGAGTGGTTGCCGGCAGCAAATAGTTGAGGCTGAGTTCGCTACAGCAGGGTGAACACGTCCGCTATGACGAGTTCAGCAGCAGAGTCGATCTCGTACCCGGATGGCCATTCTGCGACGAGTGGTCGAAGGTCGTTACGGAAGTCCCCGTTGCCCAATTTCCGACGGAGGTTCGCCTCGGCGAGACGTCCGGTGTAGCCGCTGGGCTGGTAGGGACCGAAGCGCTCCACGATGTCAGACGCTTTCAGCCCGAGATGCGTGAGTGCGAGCCACAGGTCGAACAGGTCCCGGCCCTTCGAGCGCTGGTACAGCGCGCGGAGCTTGGTGGCCACAAGTTCCTCCGGACAGAGCGTCTGGACTTCGCCTTGGCCTTTGAACCACTGTGAGTCGACACCGAACGGGAATCGTTCGACGTCACGGGCGGGCAAGAGTTCGTGTGTGTTCACTTCCACCTTCACCCGCATCCCGCCGTTCCCTGACTCGAATGGAGCCCGCAGGATGGACTTTGGATGTTCGGTAACTCTCGTGTCCACCCTCATTCCAAGGCGCTCGCCTATGGTCCGGACGGCATCGAAGACGCGCCCGATCCCGTCGGCGGTTCGACGGACGTAGTCGAGGTCCTCGCTATAGCGCAGCGCAGGCGAGAAATGGAACTTGTGGAGGCAGGTGCCGCCCCGGAAGACGAGTTCTTCGCCGAGGTACGGGTCGCCGGCTATCTCCAAGATGAGTCGGGATAAGACGAGGTCTTGTTCCACCTGTTCGGGTGTCGGCCATCCCACCTTGTTCGACCACTCGACGATGAACGCGTCCGGGATCACAGGTCCGGCTCCACTGTCGTGTTGAGGCGGACGTTCCATCGCTCGTCGATCGGCCCTGCCCGTTTCCCGCTCGCCGAGAGCGGCGTCGGCTCCACTCGTCGCCGAGCAAGTGCAGCAAGTGCTTCGGTGTCGATGTCCGTATCGGTGACTGCAGCCACCTCGTCGAGGAGCCAGCCCGTTCGCTGGATCACAGAGATGGGGTAGGTGCTCGCAGCATCGGCTAGTGCCCGAGCGTCGAGTCTTCCCTCCTGGAGTAATTCGCCGGCCACGGTCGCCACGTTGGAGAGGCCGCCTCCGTGCGGCGGCGACGCGACGAGATCGAGGAGAGTCACCTCCGGAGTGGAGACATTCATCGTCCCGGTAGGCGTATTGACCCGCATGACGGGATGTTTGTCGGATCGGGCATCAGAGACGAACTCGATCTTGACCCGTCCGAAGCCCCGGTCCCGTAGCCGACCGGTCGTGACAACCTGGAAGATCTGTGGGCGCTGGTGTGCAGCTCCATGGATCTCGGCTGCCGATAGCAACCCCACGTAGTAGCTGTGGCCCAGGTGGGCCATGAGTGGGTCTATGAAATGGCTCGCAGGCACGGCCCGCCACGAGCGGTACTCCGGCGGGATCGGCACGTAGGCACCGCGCAGGGGCGAGAACACCTTTCCGTTGCGGCGGAGCCTCGCCATGATGGGGGGAACTTGTTCGGGCGGCAGCGTGAGGAGCTCCGATACCTGTGCGAGAGTCACCCAGTGCTGCCCGTGTGAAATGAGCCAGTCCGCCAACTCGCGGGCCGGGGGACCAGGTTCTGCTCGTCGCACGGCAATGTCACTCACGTGTCTATCCTAGTGGAAAGCGCTATCTACAGCGCGATACCAACAAAACATTGCCTATAGCGATGGGCGCAATTCTCGGATCCTTGCTGACAGTGTCAGCCGCTACCAGCATGAGGCCACTTCACTACGACGGGGCGTCTCACGGTGACCCAGGATATGGCGTCCTGTTCCGTGTTCCAGTTCACAGTGGAGTGCGTGCACTCTCCCGGATACGGGCAGCTGGGAATGTCCTTTGATGGCCACAAGGGCCATATCGCCATCGACCTCGATTCCGAGATCATCACCGCAACGACGGTCAGCGCGGGCAACGCCGGCGACGCCAGCGTCGCAGAAGTGCTGATCAAGGTGTCACTCCTCGGGCATTTCAGGGCTCACGATCCTTGATCAAATGTGTCTGTGAGCTGCATGTATGTTCCCGTCGTTCATCACGGCTCATCATCGATCACCGGCTGTCATCGGGAGTTGTAGTCGCGTTGTAGTCGCGAATCGTGTCCTTGATCCCGTAGCGAGGTGGAGGGCCGAGGAGGCATAATGGGTGGCATGGCAGTCACGGACCTGATCGAGCAGAGGCGCCTTCGCCGGCGCGCGGGTGACCCTCGCGTAACCGACGCAGGTCGCGAGATCATTTCCCGGATCACCACCGGAGACCTGGCCGACGAGTTCCAGGCAGCGCTCGACGCCGATCTTGTCGCCGATCCTCTCCTCGGCGGCCAAGCCGACGCCGACTGACCTGATCATCCGGCTGTAGCGATGATCGTTATCGACGAGTACTTGGCCATGCGCGTGGTGTTCGCCAGTGACGGATGGCCAACGGATCTTCCCGATACTGAGGATCTTGTGCTTCCCGCAAGCCGGCATTGGCGGCTCCTGCAGCGCATCCACGGACCCGGCACCGGGCAGCTCTCCCAGAGACTTGCCGCGCTCGCGCCGGCAGAACGCGACACGCTCCGGTTCCCACACCCCGAGGTCCTTCAGATCCTCGACCCCCGGCCCCTTCTGGACGAAGCAGCTCGGCTTGGTGCGCGGTTTGGCGGCGGATGGCTCATCGATGAGACGCTCGCTGCCGGTCTCCACAACGGGAATGCTTTGTGGTTCGGAACGGAGCGGAACGTCGGCAGGCTGCTCGCCGACGCTGCCGAAGAACTCGGCATTGCCATCCACATCGCCACCTGAACGCGTGGTCCCCGGTGACTCTCCGTCCGGAGAGTTCCGGGATCACCTCGGAGAGTTAGTGCCTCAGCGGTTCCAGCAAGGCAGAAGCCCCCGTGTCAGTCGCTGGCTGAACCGGCTTTTCTGGTCGCAGCGTGACCAGCCCGCGGATGGGAGACTCGGTGGTAATGGCGGAGCTGACCCCCACCATGATGAGACGACGAGTCCATACTGATGCTTCCCACCGTTCGTCGGCGTGCGCCAATATTGGCAATTACCTACACCTATGTTCCCAGCGTTTACCATCGCTCGCGTGGCTTTGCCAGGAGTTGTAGTCACGAGCAAGGTGTTTGGGGGAGGGTTCGGAGTGGCATCCACAGCAGTGGCAAATCAGTTCAGAGTTTCCCACCGCTGGATATCGCCGATTCGCGGTTGTGTGGGTAAGGTTGTGTGGGTATTCAGTCCCCTACGTGCCTCAATCAGTAGGGGGCGGTAGCGACGTGGCGCTCATGGGCTGAAACCGGCCATATCGCTCCCCGAGGCACTGATGCGACTGGGGAAGGTGCCGCTGAAGGAGCGCGTCGGACCGAGCCGCCAACTGCACCACAATCTGCGAAGGTGAGCTTGGAAGAGTCGTCCGTGTCTCCTCATTGACTTGTGATCGCATGCCCGGCACAGCCGACAGGACGCTTGCAGGGTTCCCGCAGCTGCGGATGCCGCCGGCGATGCTGTTCCAGCTGATCGCCTGCCAGGTCTGGTCCGACAGATCCGAACCGGTGACTCACCAAGGAGTGTCGCCGTGCACCGTCGTCTATGTGACGATGGTGATCATGGACGCTGAACGGGTCATCTTCGAAGGCTTCGAGGGATTGCAGTTGGTGGCGGACGTGCGCGGGGATTCCGACGCCTGGCCCGTGCTCTTCCTCCATGGGGGTGGTCAGACCAGGCATGCATGGGGTTCGACAGCCGAGAAGGTCGCCAGCCAAGGATGGCGGACGATTGCGCTCGACCTGCGTGGCCACGGTGACAGCGACTGGGCACCCAACGGCGACTACTCCTTTACGGCGTTCTGCGCGGATTGTGTCGCAGTGGTCGACCAGTTGGGACGGCCACCGGTTCTGGTAGGGGCCTCACTCGGGGGCATGGCGGCGATGCTTGCCGAGGGAACCAGTGATCGAACCGTCTCGTCTGGCCTGGTGTTGGTGGACATCACACCCAAGGCCAACCCCGCGGGGATCGAGCGCATCACGACGTTCATGCGATCGGGATTCGACGGGTTCGACACGCTGGAAGAAGCGGCGGAGGCGATCGCCGCATACACCCCCGAGCGAACCAGGCGAGCCAACCCTGCGGGCCTCAAGAAGGTGCTGCGCCAGCGTAACGACCGTTGGTACTGGCACTGGGACCCGAGGGTCATCGACCAGGATCGCACCGAGGTGGTGCCTGACCGTCTTGCCGGACTTCTCGACGTTGCGCTGAGCAATATCCACGTACCCACGATGCTCGTCCGAGGACTCCTCAGCGACGTCGTCACCGAGGAAGGCGTCGATGATCTGCTGGCACGGATCCCCGACGCCACGGTCGTCGGGGTCGACGGGGCGGCCCACATGATCGCCGGTGACCGCAATGACGCCTTCTCCGATGCCGTGATCGCCTTCTTACGGGACCGTGTCCAACCGACAATCGACTAGCTAGCCATCACAGCGGTCCCACTGTCGTATTAGGCGGCTTCCAGAGTTCGGGAAGCGACCGTTCGCTGGACCTTCTCGACGACCGAAGGGGCGACGTTGAGGATTTGGCGGAACTCGGTTGGCGTGCCGACATAGAAAATCATGTCGGTGACGGCTGTCACCGATGCGTTGCGCTTGCCTCGCCCATTCTCGTGCAACAAGGCCATCTCGCCTACCAGGTCACCTCGGCCGATCGTGGCGATCATCTTGCCACCCTGGCTCACCTCGGCCTTGCCCTCGAGAATGATCATGAACTCGTCGCCGTTTGCCCCTTCATGCATGAGCTCTTTCCCGGCTGGGAGGTCGATCCGCGTGAGCTGCTGGGCGATGAGAGCCAACTCTGAGCGGCTGGTGTCCGAGAAAAGGGTTAGTTCGCGCAGATCGTCCTTGGGTAAACGCATTGAAGTCTCCTTTCGCAATCCTCCACGCCAGACTGACCCCTGGTGTTCAATCTGTCAAACAGCTAAGAAAGATTCCGACGATCGCTAATAGAGATAACAACGGACCCTCGCTACCGGGCTGGCTCGCTATTTCGCCGAAGTCAGTATCTCGGTGGTGGAGATCAACCGACCCAATCGTCAGATGCGCTAGCGCCGGGGCAAACCCGACACTGTCGACGCCGAGGCAGCTGCCCAGGATGCGCTCAACGACGAGGCCACAGTCGTCCCGAAGAGTACGGACAGCCTGGTGGAATCGATCCGGGTCCTGAGGGTCGCCTACACCTCGGCGCACAACTCTCGGACCCCGGGCCACACTCCAGATCCGTGACCTGGTCCTGACCGGCTCCACCCAACTGCGTGCAGTGCTCGGGTCCCTGACCAGCGAGGCCAGGGCCGTCACTTGCGCCCGGCTCCGCCCCGGGACATCACTGATCCGGCCGAGGCAACCAGGTACGCACTGCGGAGCCTCGCCCGTCGCCACCAGAGTCTGACCACCGAGATGCCAGACCTCGCGTTGTCCCTCGACTGACTGGCCGATCCGGCGCTGCGAGCGGCGAAGGGAGTCGGCCCGGACGTAGCCGCCATTCGCCTCGTCGCCGCCGGGGGCAACCCCGAGTTCCGAATGCCGAGGTCCTCTTTGATGCAGCGGATCGTCGGACGTACCGGCTCCAGCAAGCTCAGCCGATCCCGCCGAGCTCCTCGGTCTGCTTGTCGGACATACCGGTGAGTAGCCGGACGGCGCTGTCTCGACCACCGTCGAGGGTGGCCAGGGACGCCCGAACGCCCTTTTCGATCTCTCCGCGGCGGAGGTCGGTGTAGTACGCCACGGCGTCGGCCACGTACTGCTTCTTGGTCTGGCCGAGGAACACCCGCAGTTCCCACACGTTCGGCTGTCGTTCGCGCATGCTCCCCGGCATGGGACCCTCCAGACCCTTGAAAATTGTTGGGCAAGCTGTTGCGTTTACCCTATCTGGAGGGTGTTTCGGGAGCAAAAAGTGGCTCTGACCTGGTGGGCCGTGCGAGTCTCGATCTCGCCACCTTGGGATTAAAAGTCCCCTGCTCTACCCGATGAGCTAACGGCCCACAGGGAAAACTACTTGGCCTGGCCACCCCTGGTGACAACCTGCAGGATCGTGGTAACTGATGGCGCCACATTCCTTTTTGATGCGTCGGCTGCGGGTCCGCTGGGTGAGGTACTCCTCTGAAATGCCCGGTACTGGCCATGTCGCCATTGTCAGCTGGCCGTGCACAATCAGGGTCTTCTCGTTCGGATCCAGCCGTTTTTGAGGATCGGCGGCGTAAGTACAGGCACTGCCCGCTGCCAACGGATGGCCGCAGACGAGCTCAATCGTGTTGGGTATGGGCGTCGAGTCCCCGGGAGTTGCCGGCGATCCGGCCCAGCTAAATTGTGTTGACCCGTATTCCCGTCGGTCGAGGAGATGACCAGTGCACGTGCTCGACAATCCGGTGTGGCACGCGCTGACCGGTCCCCAACGCGCCCTCGGCCGCACCACCGAGTTGACAGGTCGATTCGATTCGGATGTCGCTCCGTTCGGCGCACTGTTGAGTGGGGCGGTCACCGACTCGGTCTGGGAAGACCTGGCCCAACTGGTCGGTCCAAACGGGACCGTGTCACTCACCGGAGATCCACCCGATCCACCTCCGGGATGGACGGTCATCGCCCGCTTCGCCGGCGTGCAGATGGTGGGTGATGACGTACGGATACCGGGAATGGATGTCGGTTCGTCGCCACCGGGTTCGGCGGAGTCAGTGTTACCGGTACCCATGCCGCTCGGCCCCGTCGATGCCCCCGAGATGCTGGCCCTCGTCGAGGTGACCCAGCCGGGTCCGTTTGAGCGGAGGACCGTCGAGTTCGGCGGCTACCTGGGTATCCGTATCGGCGGGCGTCTGGTGGCCATGGCCGGTGAGCGCCTACGCCCACCCGGATACGCCGAGATCAGTGCGGTTGCCACCGACCCGAACTACCAGCGCCGCGGGTTGGCCAGGCATCTGGTACTGGCGGTGGCGGATGGCATCGTCCGGCGCGGCGACATTCCGTTTCTCCACGCCTCGACCACCAACATCGGCGCCATCCGGCTGTATGAGTCGTTGGGTTTTACGATCCGGCGCCCGGTGGTGTTCTTGTTGTTGGAGGCGCCGGGATGACCACCGCGGTGGGCTGACCCCCCACGTTCACCGCTTTTCCGATGGCTCCGCTGACCAGATTCACCGGAACCAAGGTTGCGTTCCCGCCGCACACCCAGGCGGTCCGTCCGTTGTCGGCCAGGGCCAGGGCTTGGGCGGTGGTCCCGACCGGGAAAGGAGTCCCGGCGTCAAGGTGAAGCAGGTCGAGAGGGGTCACGCTGTTTCCGCCGCTCACGTAGGCGATCATGGTCGACTTCCAGAGGGCGATGCCGGTGGGATTGCCGGCCACCGGGATGATCTTCCGCACCGTCATCGTCGAGAGGTCGATGGCGGTCACCGCAGTAGTTTCGAAGTCGGCCACCAGGGCTGTGGAGTTGTCCGGGCCGATGAGCACCGCGTCGGGCTCGGGTCCGGCGGGAAGCGGGGTCATGGGAAGCAGCCTGGGCAGGCCGATTGGAGTGACGGTCCCGTCCTGGTAGTTGGCCACCACCGCCATCTTCCCGTTGGGAGAGATCGTCACCGCCACCGGTTGGTGGCCCACCGGGATGGGCGGACCTACCTTCATGGATGGGAGCGAGACCGGGGTGATCGTGTTGTCGCCGAAGTTGGCCACCAAAGCCAGGGAGCCGTCGGGGGTTACCGCCACCGCATCGGGCTCGAGGCCGACAGCCAGCTGGCGGGTGACCTTGCCGGTCGACATGGTGATTTCGGTGAGCTGGTTGTCGCCCTTGTCGGCCACCAGCAGGTGGGCACCGTCCGGGGTGGCGGCCATGGCGGCCGGGAGCGAGCCGGTGGCCACTGATTTCAGTGCCTTGGAGGTGGCGGTGTCCACCAGCGCCAGGGTGTTGCCGGGGTGGGCCCTCCCGGCCACGGTGGACACATAGGCAACCGGTCCGGCCGACGACCCTGACACGGCAGGAGAACCGCACCCGGCCAACAAGAAAGCGGAGCCGACAAGAGCGAAGGCCACAATGGCGGCTGACAGTCTCCCGAGCCGAGCACCCAGTCGCGGTGGCATCGGCGCCACCCACTCAGCCTCGCCCACCCTTCTCACCATCGGCACCGACGTTTACCCGCGGGCGCACGAAGCGCCCAGCTCCAGGGCCGCGTCGCGCCACCCCGGCAGGTCGGTGACCGGAAAGTAGTCACCGGTCCCGACGTCCTGTTCATAGGCAACTGGCGCCGGGAGGCCACCCGACAGGTCGGCCACCGCGGCCAACAGGGTGTCGATCTCCTCACCCGATGTCCCCAGTCCGGCACTGGCCCGCACCGCCCCGGGAACGTTGCGGTGGTCCCCGTGGAGCACCTCATTGCGGTAGGCGTCGACGGCCACGTCACCGAGTCCGAGCAGTCGCACCACATAGGGATGGGCGCAGAAGCAACCGTGACGCACCGCGATCCCGTACTCGGCGCTGAGGCGGGCCGCCACCAGCGCGTGGTGCATTCCCTCGATGGTGAAGGCGGCCACCGGCAGTGTCTCGATACCGCTGTCCACCGCCGGACCCAACAGGTGCACACCTTCGATGGCGGCCAATCCCTGTCGCAACCGGTCGGCGAGAGCGTGCTCGTGGGCGGCAATGCGCTCCCAGCCGATGGCCTCGAGCGCGTCGATGGCGGCATGGAGCGCCACCGCCCCGATGACGTTGGGAGAGCCAGCCTCCTCCCGGTCGGGGGGCGCCGTCCACACCACTTCATCCAGCCCGACCAGATCCACGGCTCCACCGCCGGCCAGAAACGGATCGCCGGTTTCGAAGGTGGACCGCGGACCGATGAGGGCTCCCGATCCGAAGGGGGCGTAGAGCTTGTGCCCGCTGAAGGCCAGGTAGTCGGCCTTGGTCGGCAGGGGGCGGTGGGGCGCCAGTTGGGCGGCGTCGACTGCCACCGGAATGCCGCGGAGATGGGCGCTCTCGATGATGGCGTCGATGGGGGGTAGCCAACCGGTCACGTTCGACGCCCCGGTCACCGCCAACAGTGCGGGTTTCGGTCCGGCGTCAAGGGCGGCTTCCACGTCCTGAAGTGCGAAGGTGCCATCGGTGGCGCACTCGACGTAGCGGCGTTCGGCCACCCGTCCCCAGGGAAGCAGATTGGCGTGGTGTTCGACCACGGTGGTCACCACCACGTCGGAGGGAGCCAGCCGTAGCCGGTAGGCCAGGTGGTTGACCGCCTCGGTGGTATTGCGGCACAACACAGCCACGTCGTCACCGTCGGGATCCCGTCCGGCGAAGGAGAGCACAGCCCGGCGGGCATTCTCGTAGGCGGCGGTGGCCCGGCGCGAGCGGAAGCCGGCGCCGCGGTGGACACTCGAGTACCAGGGCAGAAACTCCGCCACCCGGGCAGCGGCCTCGGGCAGCGACTGGGTGGAGGCGGCTTGGTCAAGTTCGACGGCCGGGCGGTCGACCCCGTCGAGGCAGGGCACCAGTTGACCCGAGCCGATCAACTCGGCCACCGGGTCGGCCGGCGATGCGCTGGCGTCGGGTGTGGGGGTGGCGGCGGTCACAGTGCTCACCCTACGGGTACGATCCGGGGGATGGACACCGACCTCGATCAGACGGATGCGCCTTCCGAAGACGGTGCGGTGACCGATGCCGATATCGACGCCGTCGACGCCCTCCTCGACGAGGTCGAGCAGTCACTGGCCCGTCTCGACGCCGACACCTACGGGAAGTGCGGGGAGTGCGGCGAACTCATCGATGATGCCCGGCTTGCCGAACTCCCCACTGCACGCACGTGCGGCACCTGCCCGACCTGACTACTTCTTGGTCTCCCAGAAGATTTTGTCGATCTCGGCAATTTCGGCCAACAGGCGTTCGCCCACCTTCACGTCGTTGGTCTTCTTCGCCTCGCCGGCCGTCTTGGTGGCCCTCCAGAAGAGATCATGAAGCTGAGGATGCTTCTCGAGATGCTCGGGCTTGAAGTAGTCGGTCCACAGCACCCACAGGTGATGCTTCACCAGCTCGGCGCGCTCTTCCTTGATGATGATGGCCCGCGTCTTGAACGACTCGTCATCGGAGGCGTTGTATTTGTCCATGGTGTTCTTCACCGACTCGGCCTCAATGCGGGCCTGGGCTGGGTCGTAGACGCCACAGGGGAGGTCGCAGTGGGCGTGACCGGCCACCGGCGTAGCCAGATGGTCGAGGGTGGTCAGCAGACGATCGGCGATTTGCATGGGGCAACGCTCCTTATGGTTTCTATAGGGCAAAGTGGGTGAGATGCAGGTCCCGTCCACCTTACCCAGGTTCTTCTGATGGCGGTCCGCCACATTACTCCTACCCAAAAAAAGGCCCGGGCAATCCTCTCCGCCGTCATTGCCATTCTCATCGGGAGCGGAATGTGGCTGGCCAGATCGGTGCACAGGGTGAACATCGAGGGTGGATCGATGACGCCGGCCCTGCTTCCCGGCGACCGGCTCCTGGTGATCAAACCGCCACAATTGCTGCGATCGCGATTATTCGGAAAGGAGCCATGGCTGAAGTCGGGAGAGGTGGTGGCGGTACGCGACCCTCGGCATCCAGCCAGAATTCTGGTGAAGCGGGTGGCGTCCGTCGACCGGAAGGGCCGCACCCTCGAAGTCCTGGGCGATGCCGGCCAGGCGAGCACCGACAGCCGCACGTTCGGGCCGGTTCCCCTCTCGTCGGTCCTGGGTCGGGCGGTCTACCGATATGCCCCGGACGGACGGACGGGCCGTGGCCCCTGGGCCGCAGAGTACGATCGTCGGTAATGGCGAGTCTTCAGGCTGACCTCGGTCGTCTTCTTACCGACTCCTACCTCAGCGGTATCGAGTCCAAGTCGCTCGACGACATCCGGGCCTTGCGCGCCGAGTGTCAGGATGCCGAAGTCACTCTGTCCTACCTCCGTCGGCTGGCCCAGGGCCGTCTCGACATCGTCCACGCCTATCTGGTCCGCGCTGACCGCACCGGCGACGATGCCGCCTCGGCCGCCGAGCCCCCCGATCTCGCCGCTTTGGTCGAAGGGCTTCCGGCCATCCTCACCGCCGGACCGGGTCGGCCACCCGGACCAGGTCGTCCGATGACAGTGCTGGCTCCCGATACCGAGGAGTCCGACCTCACCGAGGAGCTCGACTCGGTGGTGAGCTTCAATGAAATCAGTCATCTCGGTGACCTGAGCCAGGAGCGGCTCGGCGCCATGGCTGCCGGGCTCGAGGAGATCGAACATCGCGTATCGGTCGACCGCCGTGGCCTCCACCAACGTATCGATGCGCTTCAGGCCGAACTGGTGAGCCGCTACAAGTCGGGGCGTGCCTCGGTCCACGGTCTGCTGTCGTGAGAACCAAAAAGGACTCCCATGTCGAGAGAATTCCCATCGTGAAAGAGCTACCGGATCGGTTGAACGAGCTCGGTTCGTTCATTCGCGAGCAGCGAGGAAGCGCCCGGTTGTCGTTGCGACGACTCTCCGAACTGGCCGGGATCTCGAACCCGTATCTGAGTCAGATCGAGCGGGGGCTGCGACGCCCGTCCGCGGAGATTCTCCAACAGATCGCCAAGGCGCTGCGTATCTCGGCCGAGACCCTCTACGTCCAAGCCGGCATCCTCGAGAAGCCCGATGGAAACACCGATCTCGGCCGCCACATCTTCGGCGACAGCAATCTGACCGAAGAGCAGAAGCAGGCGCTGATGAGGATCTATCTGTCCTTCCGGCACGAGAACGAAGACAATGACGTTGTCACCGCTGCCAACGGGGGGGCATCCTCCGCAGAGGGGGCATCCTCCGGGGAGGCGGGCGCAGGTGCGGGCGCAGGTGCGGGTGCGGGTGCGGGTGAGCGGGCCGGAGCGGATACCGCCGCCCATGAAGGCCCCGCCGCCGGCTGATTAGGCCGGTAGCTGACAGATCGGGCCATCCCGATAGGATCGGCGGCGCATGAGACGCCTAGCTGTCCTGTCGTTGCACACGTCGCCATTGGCTCAACCCGGAACCGGGGACGGCGGCGGCATGAATGTGTACGTGCGCGAGCTCTCCTCCGCCCTGGCCCGGACCGGAGTGGTCTGCGACGTCTTCACCCGGGCCTGGTCCGACAGTCTTCCCGCCACCATCACGGTGGAGCCGGGGTTTCGGGTGCACCACATCTCGGCCGGGCCGCCCACCCCGATGGCCAAAGAGCTGCTTCCTGGGGTGGTGGGAGAGTTCGCCGAGGGCGTCCTCAAGTACATGGAGTCGGCTGGCTCAGGGTCAGGTCCGGGGTCAGGTCCGGGCTCCGGGTCAGGTCCTCGGGAGAGGGGTGGCCCCTCGGCTGACGAAGACGTGCCCTTCGACGCCGTCCATGCCAACTACTGGTTGAGCGGACTGGCCGGGCACACCATCAAGCATCAGATGAACCTGCCGTTGGTGTCGACCTTCCACACCCTCGACCGGGTGAAGGCCGAGTTCAGCCCCGAGGAGGTCGAAGCTGACTCCGCCCATCTTCGGGCCGAGGCAGAGGCGGCCACCATCAACTGTTCGGACACCGTGCTCGCCTCGTGTTCGGTCGAGGCGGAGCAGATCTCCGAGCTCTACCACGCCGACCCGTCCCGGATCCGCATTGTGGCGCCGGGGGTGGACCACGCCTTCTTTGGTCCGGGATACCGGCCGCAGGCTCGCGCCGCTCTGGGGTTGTCGATGGACGGTCCCCTGCTGCTCTTCGTGGGGCGGATTCAGCCGCTGAAGGGGGTCGAGGTGGCCGTGCGGGCTCTCGCCGTTCTCGGCCCGGACCATGCTGACGCCCGTCTGGCCGTCGTGGGTGGCCCCAGCGGTCCCCGAGGCGACATCGAACTTGGCCGGATGGTGGCCCTGGTCGGAGAGCTGGGTCTGGAGGATCGGGTGGTCTTCGTTCCGCCCCGCCCCCACGAGTTGCTCTCCACCTACTACCGGGCGGCCGATGTCTGCCTGGTGCCCAGCCGTTCCGAGTCTTTCGGCCTGGTGGCTCTCGAAGCCGCCGCTTGTGGCACTCCGGTGGTGGCCTCGGATGTGGGCGGTTTGCGCACCCTGGTCGATCACGGCCGCACCGGATTTCTGGTGGAAGACCCGACACCCGAGGCGTTCGCCGCCTGGATTCGTCAGATCCTGGCCGAGCCGCTGCTGGCCGAGCGGCTGGGGACCGGTGCGGTGCTGCGAGCCCGGCGCTACACGTGGGCTCGGGCCGCCTCCCTGCTGCGGGACATCTATGAAGACCTCACCGTCGGGCGGCTGGTCGAGTGCTCGTGACGCTGGGTCGAGTGCTCGCGATGCCCGGCCGATGACCGCGGGCGTCGACCGATGGGGCGGCATTCTGAGCGCAGACGAGCGGGAAGCCGTGTGCGCGGTGATCGACCGCTGGGCCGAGCGGGAGTTGGCGGACGAAGCCAGTGCGCTGGTGGCCGCCGATCGCCAAAAGGGTGGGGACCCGGTTACCGGGGCTCCCCGTTGGTACTTGAGGATGCGCGGCGACGAGAAGGACTACGTGACGGTGTGGCTCACGCTTCGCCAGCGGACCCTGCATCACGAAGCGCAATTTATGCCCGCCCCCGAAACCAACGTGGAGGCCACCTGGAAGTACCTCCTGAAGAGGAACGCCGACCTGCTGGGCATGAGCTTCGCCCTGGGCCCCGAGGCAGCCATCTATCTGATGGGTCGGGTCCCGGTGGAACGGGTCGACGACGAGGAGCTCGATCGGGTGATGGGAGCGTCGTTGGCCTATACCGACGAGTGCTTCCCGACGGCGATGACCCTGGGCTACGAGGGCATGTACCGTCGCCGGCCACAGTCGGCGCGGAGCTGAGCTGATCGGGGCCGAACCGGGCTCGGTTGAAGGAGGTGCCCCTGCTCCTGCCTGCCATCGGCCCGCTGCTAGCGTTTCCATATGGCACTGAAACTTCTGCTCGTAGGTGGCGGCAAGATGGGTTCCGCCCTGCTCACGGGCCTTCTCGCCGGCGAATGGGCGGCGGCCAGCGAACTCGCGGTGAGCGACCCCGATGCAACACAACGGGACAGGCTGGTCGCCGCCCATCCGGGCCTGAGGGTGGTGGACGCACCGGTGGCGGCCGGGAGCGCCCTTCTGGCTGTGAAGCCCGAAGTCGCCGAAGGAGTGTGCCGGGCCCTAGCCGCGGTAGGGATCAACCGGGTCCTGTCAGTGGTGGCCGGGTTGCCAACGGCCCGCCTCGAAGCCGTCCTCAACCCGGGGGCGGTGGTGGTGCGAGCCATGCCCAATACCCCGGCGTTGATCGGTGCCGGCGTGGCCGGGATGTCGGGTGGTAGCGAAGCGAGATCGAGCGATCTCGATTGGGCTGAGGGGATCCTCTCGGCGGTGGGAACGGTGGTGCGGCTCCCCGAGCGGCAACTTGACGCCGTCACCGGGGTATCGGGCTCGGGTCCCGCCTACATCTTTCTGGTGGCTGAGGCCATGATCGAGGCCGGGGTGGCAGCCGGGTTGCCCCGTGATGTGAGTCACAAACTGGTGGTCGGCACCTTGCTGGGGTCGGCCCGCATGCTCAGTGAGACAGATGATGATCCAGCGGAGCTCCGGGCGGCGGTGACCTCGCCGGGCGGGACCACCGCGGCGGGGTTGCGCACGCTGGAGTTCAAGGCGGTGCGCTCGGCCTTCATCGAGGCGGTGGCGGCGGCCGTCGAGCGCTCAAGACAGCTGGGCCGGTGAGGGCGGGGAGGACAGGGAGGGCGGCTGCTGGCACCAGGGCGGCATTGGCCCTTGGCGTGGGGCTGGCCATGGCCGGTGGACTGGCGGCCTGCGACGCGTCGGCCACGGCCACCTCCACCACGACCTCCACCGCCGCGGCTCCCACCACCACCCTGACTCGGACCCAGGAGGCTGCAATCAAGCCGCTGCTGCTGACGGGATCCGACTTCCCATCAGGCTGGGCCCAGGACACCGCCAAGGACGCGGCCGGCACCAAGGGGACGCCATCGTGTGTGGCCGACCTGGTGCTGCTCAAGGATTCGAATATCCGTTCCAGCGTGGTCTTCGCCGATGCGGGGTCGAGTCCAACCGCGATCATCCAGACAGTGGGTCTGTTTTCGCCGGGGAAGGCGGCGGCATCGGCCAAAACGCTCAAATCGACCTTTGAATCCTGTAACGGTGGCACCCTCAGCTCCGGCAAGGTGAAGGCGACGATCGGGATCAAGGCGATCTCGGTGGGATCGACAGGAGATGCCGGGTTTGCCGCCCAGATGATCCTCACCGAGGGCGCTCAATCCAGCTATCTCGATATCCTCTACGCCGTCAAGGGCTCCAATGGAACCTTCCTCGGGTGGTCGACCACCACGGCCAGCACCACGTGGTTCGCCCAGCTGGCGGCCAAAGTGGTGGCCAAGCTCTGAACTGGCGGGGCTGGCCCCACGCAGTCAGCAAATTCCCACTTTCCCCATCAGCCACAGTGGCGTACAGTCGCCACAAGCGGAGGAGAGTCGATCGCCGATGGAAGAACATGAGGATTCGAGGTTTCTGACCGTCACCGAGGTGGCGGCCACGCTGCGGGTATCCAATATGACTGTGTACCGGCTGATCAATACCGGGTCGCTGGCCGCGGTGCGGATCGGCAAGTCGTTCCGGATTCGGGAAGACGACCTGAATCGGTACCTGGTCCAGCAGTACACCAAGGCCGGCTGAGCCCGGCTCAGGTTGGCTGAGAACGATTGGGACCGACTGAGAACGGCCGACCAGGACTGATCCGGTGACGGGTCTCTCGTCCACCTCGCCCACCTCGTCCCCATCGCCCACCTCGTCTGCGCCGCCGGCGATCTATTTCCTGTCCGACTACGGCACCTCTGACGAGTTTGTGGGTGTGGTCCGGGCTGTCCTGCACCGGGATGCGCCAGGAGTGCCGGTCATCGATCTCACCCATCAGGTGCCCCCGTTCGATGTGACCGCCGGCGCCGCTGCCCTGGTCCGATCAGCGCCCTATCTGGGACCAGGAGCGGTGTTGGCAGTGGTCGACCCGGGGGTGGGGACCTCCCGCCTGGGGGTGGCCATTCGGGTTGCCGGGCGAGTGGCGGATCGAGGGTCAGGCGGCGGGGCCGGCAAAGGGGACCTCGGACCCGAATGGTGGGTGGGTCCCGACAATGGCCTGTTGCTGCCGGCGGTGGAGGGACTGGGCGGACCCGCCGCGGTGTATGCGTTGGCGACCGAGGCCGGCTCCACCTTCGACGGTCGGGACGTGTTCGCCCCGGCCGTCGCCTACCTGGTGGGAGGAGGAGACCCGAGCTCACTCGGGGCTCAGGTGGACCCGGAGTCCCTGGTGGGCGCCCCGGACCTACCCCCCGACCACTTCGACGGGGCAATCCTGGTCACCTCGGTGACCCATATCGACGCCTTCGGCAATATCCAGCTCCGAGCCCGGCCGGCCGCCCTTGACCAACTGGGAGTGATCGCCGATTCGGTGATGGAGGTGGAGCTGGTGCCCAGCCGCACGGTCACCCTGACGGCCCGACGGGTGGCGGCCTTCGGCGACCTCGGTCGAGGGGAGTTCGGGGTGTTGCTCGACAGCGACAACCACCTGGCCCTGGTGCTCGACCGGGCGTCAGCGGCCGCTCAACTTCGCCTCCACACCACCGGAATCCAGGTTCGGATTTGGCACTTGGGGTGACCTCAGTTTTCCTCCCCGAGGTCGAACGTCCTACGATCCGTCCCAGTGCCGACGTCACCTGAACCCAGCATCCCGGATGCCACCGGAAGCCCATCTCCGACCTCTGATCCCCACCGGCGGATCCCCGAGGCCACCGTGGGTCGCCTGCCCGTCTACCAACGCATTCTCGAGGAGTTGGTGCGGTCCGGCACTGCCACCGTGTCCTCGGAGTTGCTCGGCTCGCTGGCCCGGGTGAACGCGGCCAAGGTGCGCAAGGATCTTTCGTTGCTCGGCTCGTTCGGCACCCGGGGGGCCGGGTACGACACCGCCTTTCTCGTCGCGCAGATCGACCGCGAGCTCGGCCTCAACTATGTCTGGCCGATGGTGATCGTCGGTATCGGAAACCTGGGGCGGGCCCTGGCCCACTCCCAGGGATTCATCGCACGCGGGTTTCAGGTGATGGCCCTGCTCGACACCGATCCCAAGATCATCGGGGAAGAGGTAGGTGATGTGGTGGTCCGCCACCTCGATGCCCTTCCGGACATCGCCGCCGACCAACCCCTCGCCATTGGCGTGATCGCCACCCCGGCATCGGCGGCCCAGGGCGTGGCCGATCTTTTGGTGGAGTCGGGAGTCCATTCGCTCCTCAACTTCGCCCCCAAGGTCCTCACCGTGGGCCCCGAGATCCTGCTGCGGTATGTCGATCTCAGCATCGAGCTGCAGATCATGAGCTTCTATCAGTCGAGGCGCTCGACACCGGGCAGTGACGTGATGCCGGTCATCCGTTCGATCGGCCTGACCAGCGCCAACCTAGACTGAGGCTCCCACCGTCGCTGTCGCAACTGGCGACGTGGCGACCGGACCGGCATGCTTGATGGTCCGGCTTGTCGGATCGAGTGAGGCAGAACAAGTAGTGAGTCAATGAACGTCCTAGCGTCCGAGCGACCGAAGCGGTGACAACGTGTCAGTGATCGTCGTAGGCATCGAGCAGCGTGAGGTCCCGCTGCACCTGCTCGAGCAGGTGGCGGTCACCGAGAGCGCCCTGCCCAAGGCGCTGGCCACCTTGCGGGACCACTCCAACCTGTCCGAAGCCGTCATCGTCTCCACCTGTCTGCGGACCGAGGTCTACGCGGTGGTCGAACGGTTCCACGACGGCGTGGCCGAGCTCCAGGAGTTCCTCGCCCTCATGGGTGGCACCACCGTCGACGCGCTCACCGATTACCTCACCATCCGATTCGACGACGATGTGGCCGACCACCTGTTCACAGTGGCCTCCGGGCTCGACTCGGCAGTGCTGGGCGAATCCGAGGTGCTCGGCCAGGTGCGCCGGGCGTGGGAGAAGGCCCAGCGCGAGCGGGCATCCGGTCCGGTGCTCGGCGCCCTGTTCAGGCATGCGGTCGAGACCGGCAAGCGGGTGCGTTCCGAGACGGCCATCGCCCGGGGCATCACCTCGCTGTCCCACGGGGCGGTGGCCCTCGCCGCCAGCCATCTTCGCGATGGAGGGGCCGGGCCCGTTGGGTTGGCCGGGCCCGGTGGGTTGGCCGGGTCGCGGGTGCTGGTGGTCGGAGCCGGGGAGATGGGCGACGGCGTGGCCCAAGCCCTCGTTGCCCACGGGCCGGCGGCAATCGTGGTGGCGAATCGCACGCCCACCCGCGCCGATGCAGTGATCGCCGGACTCCCCGATGGGCTGGCCGCGGTGGCCCGGTCGGTCCCGCTGGAAGACCTGGTCGGAGAGCTCGATGTCGCCGACGTGGTGTTCACCTCGGTGAGCAGCGCTCGCCCGATCGTGGAGCGTTCGTTGCTGGAGGCGGCCATGGGCCGCCGGGCCGCCGGTGGGCCCCTGCTGGTGGTCGACCTCGGCGTCCCCCGCAATGTGGAGCCGTCGGCTTCGGAGATTGCCGGGGTGACCCTTCTCGACATGGACGCGCTGCGCGCCGCGGTCGAAGGGGTGCTCTCCGGTCGCCAGGGCGAGGTGGCCCAGGCCAGAGAGATCGTCAGCGACGAGGTGGAACGGTACCGGGCGGCATCCCGGGCCCGGGGAGCCGCGCCGGTGGTATCCGCACTGCGGGGCCAGGCCGAACTTGCCCGCCGGGCCGAGTTCGATCGGCAGCGGGCCAAACGGTCCGATCTCACCGACGAGCAGTGGGAACAGGTGGACGCGGTCACCCGGGCCATGGTGGCCAAGCTGCTGCATCAACCGACCATGACACTGAAGGATGCCGTCGGCACCCCGCGAGGCGAGCGCCTGATCGAGTCGCTCCGGACACTATTCGACCTGTAGGCCGGTGACCGTCCAACCAGTCGTCCGACTGGCCACCCGAGGGTCACCCCTGGCCCTGTGGCAGGCCCGTCGGGTCGCCCGCCTGCTCGAAGCGTCGGGCGTGGAGACGTCGTTGGTCACGGTGGAGACCGAAGGTGATCGCCGGACAGATGTTCCACTCCAGTCCATCGGCGGGCAGGGTGTGTTCGTCAAAGAGGTACAGGCCGCCGTGGTCCGCGGTGAGGCCGACGCCGCGGTGCACTCGGCCAAGGATCTTCCCGCCACCAGTGAGTTGCAGGTCCCGGGGTTGGTCCTGGCTGCCTTCCCGGAACGGGCGGACCCACGCGATCTGCTGGTGGGCGCGACCCTCGAGACGCTTGGTACCGGAGCCCGGGTGGCCACCGGCTCGGCCCGACGACGGGTGCAGCTGGCCAATCTCCGGCCCGACCTGTTGTTCACCGACCTACGAGGGAATCTGGCCACCCGTTTGGCGGTGGCGGGTGCCGGCGATGTCACCGCGGTCGTGGTGGCGGCGGCTGGGGTCGAACGGCTGGGGTGGTCACCTCCCGACGGGGTGGAGACCGAAGTACTCGATCCCATGGTGATGCTTCCCCAGGTGGGTCAAGGGGCGTTGGCGGTGGAGTGCGGTATCGACGACGAGCGGACTCGGGCGGCACTGACACTCATCGACGACGGGTCGGTGCGCCGGGCGGTGAGCGCCGAGCGGGCCTACCTGGCCGAGCTGGGCGGCGGGTGCACGCTGCCGGTGGGGGCCTATGCGACGCTGACGGACAACGGGGGTCGTGACGGCGATGGGGGGACGGTGACCCTCACCGGCATCATGGGCAGCGACGACGGTCGGGTGGTGTTGCGCCATACCGCCTCTGGTGATGATCCCGAGCAGATCGGTCGGGCTGTGGCCCGGTACCTGCTCGACGACGCGGGCGGGAGCTCATTGGGGACGGTCGGGGACCGGTGACTGTCTATCTGGTCGGTGCCGGCCCCGGTGACCCGGAGCTGCTCACGTTGCGCGGTGCCGCCCTCCTTAGAGGGGCGGATGTCGTCATTCACGACCGCCTCATTGCCCATGAGTTGCTGACGTGGGCCCCGCCCGGTGCCGAGGTGATCGATGTGGGCAAGACACCCGGTCTGCCCCGGCGCCAGCACGACATCAACGAGTTGTTGGTGGCCCATGGGAAGACCGGTCGTCAGGTGGTGCGGCTGAAAGGTGGTGACCCGTTCGTCTTCGGGCGCGGCGGGGAGGAAGCGCTGGCATTGCGGGCCGCCGGCGTCGAGTACCAAGTGGTCCCGGGCGTGTCCGCCGCTTTCGCCGCCCCCGCCGCCGCCGGGATTCCGGTCACCCACCGGGGAATGTCAACCTCGGTCACCGTGGTTACCGGCCATACCGGTGACCCGTCCGCTCCCGGAGGCGTCAACTGGGATGCGCTGGGCCGGGCCGGCGGCACTCTGGTTGTCCTCATGGGCATGGGGGAGCGGGCTACCATCGCCGCCGAACTGGTGGGCAGCGGTCGGCTTGGCACTACGCCGGTGGCGGTTGTGTACTGGGGGACCACCGACCGGCAACGGGTGGTGCGCACCACCCTCGACTCGTTGGCCAATGTCGATTTCCCCGCGCCGTCGACCATCGTCATCGGCCCGGTGGCCGCGCTCGACGTGTGATGGTGAAGGTGGGATCAACCGTGACGCCGTCTGGGTCGTTGGCCGGCCGAAGTGTGGTGGTGACCCGCACCCGGGCACAGGCCTCCTCGTTGGTGGACAACCTCGCGGCGTTGGGGGCGACGGTGGTCGAGTTGCCGGTCATCGCCATTAAGGATCCAATCGACGGCGGGGCCGGATTGGCCGAGGCCGCGGATCGGGTGGTCGGCGGGGCCTATGCCTGGGTGGCATTCACCTCGACCAACGCGGTGTCGCGGTTTCTGGCCGCCCTCGGTGGGCGGGCGGTCCCTAACGGCACGCGGTGGGCGGCGGTGGGGGCGGCCACGGCGCGCCGGCTGTCCGAGGGGGGATTCCCTCCGACCCTGGTACCGGAGGTGACGATCAGCGATGCACTGGCCGAGGCATTTCCCCGAGCCGGTGGCGCCGGTGCCGGTGGTGCCGGTGGTGCCGGTGCCGGTGGTGCCGGTGGTGCCGGTGGTGCCGGTGGTGCCGGTGCCAGGGTCCTCTTTCCCCGGGCCGAGACGGTGCGGGGAGTTCTGGTGCCCGGGCTCGAGACCAAGGGCTGGAAGGTGGATGAGGTCGTCGCCTACCGCACAGTTGCCGGCGATCCCGATCCCAGGTCCGTTGTCGCCGCCCGTGCCGCTGACGCGGTGGCATTCACGTCGTCGTCGACTGTTGAACGCACCGTCGACCTTCTGGGTATCGGTGCGGTGCCACCGGTGGTCGTTTCCATCGGGCCGGTCACGTCGGCATCGGTCAGAACCCACGGTCTCAATGTGACGGCGGAGGCCATCGAGTCCACCATCGACGGACTGGTGGCTGCAGTGGTCGTCGCTCTCTCACCTGCCGTTGCTTCCGACGTTGCTGCCGACGTTGCTTCCGACAACGGCTCCGACAACGGCTCCGACAACGGCCCGGCGTGAGCGGCGTCGGGCTGCCGTAGGCTTGGGGACCGTGTTGCCCGACACTCCGCCCATGCAGTCATTCCCCACCACGCGAATGCGGCGTCTGCGGCGCACGCCCGCCCTCCGGCGCCTGGTCGCCGAGACGAGGTTGTCGGTCGACGACCTGGTAGCCCCCCTCTTTGTGGCCGATGGGCTCGAGGATCCACGACCGATCCCGTCGTTGCCCGGGGTAGTGCAGCACACCCTCGATTCGCTGTCGAAGGAGGTCGCCCGCCTCGTCGCCCTCGGAGTACCCGGGGTCATCCTCTTCGGTCTGCCCCGACCTGAGCAAAAGGACGCGGTGGGAAGCCAGGCGTTCGCCTCCGATGGCATCGTGCAGCGGGGGCTGGCTGTCGTACGCGACCAGGTGGGCGACTCGATGGTGGTGATGGCTGACTGTTGCCTGGACGAATTCACCGACCACGGCCACTGCGGTGTCATCAATCCGCTCACCGGCGACGTCGATAATGACGCCACCCTGCCGCTCTATGCCCAAGTGGCGGTGTCCCAGGCCGGCGCCGGCGCCGATGTGGTGGCCCCCAGCGGCATGATGGACGGCCAGGTGGGTGCCATACGCACGGCCCTGGACGGCTCGGGCTTGGTCGACACCGCGGTGATGGCCTACGCCGCCAAGTACGCCTCGGCCCTCTACGGGCCGTTCCGGGACGCGGTGGACGTCACCATTGCTGACGGCGGTGACCGACGGGGTTATCAACAAGATGCGCGCAACCGCCGGGAGGCGCTCGCCGAAGTGGCACTCGACATCGCAGAAGGGGCCGACCTGGTGATGGTCAAACCGGCACTCACCTATCTCGACATCATCGCCGACGTCCGGGCGGCGGTGTCGGTGCCAGTGGCGGCGTATCACGTGAGTGGGGAGTACGCCATGGTGTGCGCGGCGGCCGAGCGCGGGTGGATCGATGGCCCGGCGGTGGCACTGGAACAGATCGGCGCGGTGAAGCGGGCCGGAGCTGACGTGATCCTCACCTACTTCGCCGGTCAGTTGGCCGAGGCACTCGGTGGCTGAGCACTCCCGGTCTGCAGAGTTGTTCGATCGCGCCCAACGGGTGATCCCGGGTGGGGTGAACTCGCCGGTCAGGTCGTTCCGCTCGGTGGGCGGACACCCCTACTTCGTGGCCCGGGGTGAAGGTGCTTCGGTGTGGGACGCGGATGGAAATCAGCTGCTCGATTTCGTTCAGTCCTACGGTGCCTCGCTGTTGGGTCACGCTCACCCGGTGGTGGTGGAGGCGGTGCGCGCTGCGGCCGGCCGGGGGACCACTTACGGCGCGCCGACCGAAGGCGAAGTAATGCTGGCCGAGGCCATTTGTGCCCGGGTCGAAGGCTGCGAACAGATTCGGCTGGTGTCGTCGGGTACCGAGGCGGCGATGAGTGCCATTCGGGTGGCCCGTGGATATACCGGCCGGTCCCGGATCGTAAAGTTCGCCGGCTGCTATCACGGTCACTCCGACGGACTCCTGGCCGGAGGCGGCAGCGGTGTGGCCACGCTCGGTCTGCCCGATTCAGCCGGCGTGCCGCCTGCCGCCGTAGCCGAGACCATCGTGGTCCCCTACAACGTGATCCCCGAACTCAACGAGCAGGTGGCCTGCGTGATCGTCGAACCGGTGGCGGCCAATATGGGACTCATCCCGCCGGTGGAAGGGTTCTTAGAGGGTCTGCGCCAGGCCTGTGATGCGTCAGGTACGTTGCTGATCTTCGACGAGGTGATCACCGGGTTCCGCCTCGGTGCGGGCGGCGCGTCGGCGTGGTCGGGTGTGCGTCCCGACCTGTGGTGTTTCGGCAAGGTCATCGGAGGGGGCCTGCCGGTGGGGGCGTTCGGTGGGCGGCGCGATGTATTGGAGGTACTGGCTCCCGAGGGACCGGTGTATCAGGCCGGCACCCTCTCGGGGAACCCACTGGCCACTGCCGCGGGTCTGGCAGTCCTGGGTGCTGTGGATGCGGAGTCGTACACGGCTCTGTCGGATCGGGTGGCTTCGTTCGGCGCGGCGCTGGAGAAGGTGTTGAACGAGGGATTGGCTCGATCCGGAGACGGACATGTTGCCTTCGAGGTGCGGGTCCCGGTGGTCGGGCCTCTGCTGGGTCTGTTCTTTGTCCCGGAAGGTTCGGGCCCGATGCGTGGTTACGACGACGCGGTGCGCTCAGCCACGACGGGGTTGTACGCGCGGTTCTTCCGGGCCATGCTCGACCGCGGTGTGGCGCTGGCGCCAGGACCGTATGAGATCGCGTTCACCTCGATGGCGCATACGGATGGCGATCTCGAACGAACGGTGGACGTCGCTTCTCAAGCAATTTTCGAGGTGGTGGCCGGCTGAGCCACGGGACCGAGTGGATGGACTGTCCCCGTCCCGCTCTGTTTGCCCGCCCCAACCCGCCTGCGTCGCCCAAGCACCCATGCGCGCCACTGACCCACCCGTTGGTGGTGACAGCAACGGAGAGTGAGCTACTCCAGCTCGAAGAGCGGTGGCGGTCGTGGTGACCCGGGCGGTTTGTGAGGTGCCTGCGCCGACGACAACGGCCCCGAAGCTTCATCATGGGGTTGCTTGGGTAGAT
>PLZF01000114.1 GCA_003152015.1 Acidimicrobiaceae bacterium
ATAGGAGCGTCGCCGGGTGGGTGCGCTGCTCCGGGCCGAATCCTGGAAGCTACGGTAGGTTCCAACGATAGGAGCCTGGGTTGAAGGGTCGACTTGGCGCGGTGGTACTGCTCTGCATTGGGCTCGTCATTTCGGCCTGCACAACTTCTGCGGCCCCCCGGCACTCTGTCGTTGTACCGAACATCATCGGTATGAGCCAAGATGCAGCCACCAGTCGCCTCAGTGATGCTGGCCTTTCCCCCCAAGCGATGGGAGGAATGCCAAGTTCTCGATTCCCCGCGGGCACGGTGACCGGATCCAACCCGTCAGCTGGAGTATCGGTTGCGACTGGGGCGCCGGTAAGTCTGACGGTATCTGATGGCGGATCGACTCCCACTACAGTGCCAGTCGCTCCGTCCACTTGCGTATCTGGAAGTGTTGCGTTCTCGGAGTCTGCGGATACCGGTTCGCTTTGCCTAAGGATCGGCTCCACGCTCACGGTCACCTTCGTCTCCAGTGGCGGGTGGAGCGGTTACGGTCAATGGGGCCATTGGCCACCTACCATCTCCGACAGCTCGGTCTTGCATGGGATCTCGTGGCGGTCCTCGGGCAAGACGGCTACGGCGGTATTCAGGGCGGCAGGAATAGGCATGGCCACTGTCGTGACCTCGTTCCAGGTGACCTGTGCCCCAAGTGAGACGACTCCGTGCACTGTCCCTCCCCAGGCAAACCAATCGTTGACGGTGACAGTTGACCCGGCCTAGTCGGTAGCCCTAGCTGCGCGGCCAGTGTGCCCCAGATCGCTGCCGGGTCCGTGGGATTCCCAACGGGTACCTTCTCTGGGAGGTTGGGGCAGTAGCGCCTCGTTGGTAAGGCGCAGTACCATTGGATTTCGGTCACCAACAGCCGACGACGCGAGCAATGAGCCTCTGGCTCCCACCTCGCACACCTGCCCTCCTGGGCGGTACCCGGTGGAATCCCTGGTCTCATTGATCAGACCTGGGGGGTCCACGGAATGAAGCAGATGCGGACAAGAAGGAATGCGCTCAGCATTGCAATCGTCGCTTGTCTTGTCGCCGGAGGTGCAGCCACGATTGCGAGCCACGTAGGTGCCGCAGCCACCGAGGGCAAGGTGGTCATTGATCAACCTCATGGCGCCAACTTCGTAGTCAAGTCGGGAGTGGACTCCAACTTCTGCCTTCAGTCGATCACCGGCAGTTCAGGTACCCAGCTGTTCACGGAGGTCTGCAACGGAGCCGTCGATGCCCAACGCTGGCTGATGGCCGCCACTGCGAGCGGTCCGTTTGTGGCACTGGGAACCGGAGGCGACTGCTGGGACGCGACGAACACGGTTGGTTCAGCCGTCCAGGTTGTGCCCTGCACGTTCAAGAATCATGAGCAGTTCGTCTTCACGTCGTCATCACAGATTCAGAATGTGAGCGGGTCTCGGTGCCTCACGATCACAGGCAAGACCATCATTGGCGGCGACGAACTGTTGGTGATGAAGTGCGATCCCACGAATGTCGGACAAACGTGGATCTTCGGACATTGATGGGTATCCCTCAACGCCGGGAGAGGGTCATGGTCCAGGTTGCTCACTCAGGTGTCTACTGCCCTCGACCGTCGTCCAAGGCCCGGCTAGAGCTGTTGCCGAGGACCCCAGACATGGATGACGGCCAGTGGAAGTCGCTCGGGCTCGTCGGGCAACTGATCACCGAAGATCTCACCAAGCAGGGCGTGGACAACCGGATGGAGGCGTTCCTCACCAAACCTGTCACAGTCCTCTTTTGACTCCCATAGGTCGATGTACCGGAGCCCACCCTCGGGACGCTCCAGGGCAATGTGGGCGATCAGGCCCTTCGGCAGCGCGTCACCCAGTCCCTCCACGATGCGTTTGTAGAAAGCAGCATCGATCGGCACATCCTGGGTGAACGCATAGGTCATGGCGGCGGCCTCCGAGACTTGATCCGAAGTGGTATCGGAGCAATACTGATCCTCATGGTCCGAGAAGTCAAGGGGCACGAGTATGACGCTTCGCTGCGTCGGGAACGTTCTGCCATACGGCGACAGCGAATCGTCGATGCCGCTCGCGATCTCATGATCGAGCGTGGGTACCGAGCGACCAAGGTCTCCGACATCGCTACCCGCGCTGGCGTCAACATGGACACGGTCTACGAGCTGGTGGGCCGCAAGCCTGTCTTGTTGCGTGAGTTGATCGAACAGGCGATATCAGGCGCTGACCACGCGGTGGTCGCTGAGGAACGTGACTACGTTCTGGCCATGCGAGCAGAGCCTGATCCGGCCAAGAAGCTCATCATCTATGCCCACGCCATTCGGGAGACCCAAGAGCGTCTAGCCCCGCTGTTGCTGGCATTGCGGGAAGCCTCAACCACCGAGCCTGAGGCTGACCAGGTTTGGAAGGAAATCAGCGATCGTCGAGCGGCGAATATGCGGAGGCTCGTAAGCGACCTACGTGACGTGGGAGGGCTGCGGTCAGGACTCTCGGTGGACGAGGCAGCCGATGTCGTGTGGATGACCAATAGCCCGGAAGTGTTCGTAATGCTCACCCGAGAGCGGGACTGGTCGCTGGATAGGTACGAGCAGTGGCTGGGCGACGCCTGGTCCCGGCTACTACTCAAGTGACGGTGTCCGGTATCGACCGTCGAGTCCCATCTGATCCTGCCCCCTATCGGTTGGGTGGGATACCCAAAGCGATGCCGCGGGTCCCAGTGACGAATTACTTCTCGATATAGATCGTCAGCGGCGGTAGGACCCCATGGCGTTCCATGGCCGCGCCCACCTCAGCGGGTGGTGAGGCAAGGGCTGCCATCACGACCGCCGGATCATCAACGTCAGCCATGACGGCGACTGCTTTGCTGCCATCTTGGGCGGGCAGATCCACTGCGCTCCGGCCACCTATTGCGGCAATGGACTCAACTCGCTCTGCCTTGAAGCTCAGCCAGGTCTCGACGTCAGCGACGCCATGGGTGATCACTATCTTCGGCATTCCAACTCCTGCCACGAAGGCGTCGGCTTAGATGCGACGCTGGTATCCCTGTATAGCGTGAGCGGCGTCAACCGTGCTTGGCCAGAACGACGCTGACCGAGTGTCCCTGAACAATGGCTATGAGCCCACATCCGACCGGTCGCTGAAGAACGTGCTTGCGTCCAACAAGCGAGTCCTCCAGCGCTGTCGTGTGTTGACGGGGTCCGCTCGTCATATAGCATAGACGCTATGTGGGGTTCCGTTGAGCTCGAGCCTGAAGTCCGGGATTGGTTCAATGCCCTCGGGGGCACTGACGCTGACCGAGTGCGCTTTCACATTGACCGACTGGCCGAGATGGGTCCACTGCTTGACGAGCCCGCACTCGCCAACGGGACGGCAAGTTACGCGAGCTTCGGTTCTATCTGGCAGGCCGTCCAACACGGATCACGTACTGGATCGCCCCCGGACGACGGATCATTCTTCTCACGGTGTTCGTGAAGACCCAAGCCAGGAGAAGCGAGAAATTCAACGAGCGAGGCAGGCGATGGATCGATGCGTGGCCGAAGAGCACACCACTGACGAGGAGGATTGGGAATCATGAGCAAGCGGGCGAGTTGGGACGAAGCCAGAGCGGAGCACCCCGTCACCGAAGAGGGGCGAGACGCGTACGAGGATGAAGCCCGAATCAGCGCCTTCCGAGAAATGGTCTACCGCCTCCGTTCCGAGGCCGGATTGACACAGGCACAGCTGGCGGAGCGGATGGGAACGACGCAGTCGGCGATCGCCCGAATGGAAGGGGGCGGGTCCCGACCGACACTCGAGACTCTCGAGAAGCTGGCGACCGCAGTCGGCAATGAGCTCGTGGTCGGCTTTGGTGAGAATCTCTCGAATGACCGAAGCATCGCCAGGCTCGTGCGAGACGGCCACGCGGTGATTCGTCGCGCCAGCTGAACGAAGCGTCAAGCCACCCCACCTCCGCGTCGCCCGAATCCTGTTGACGCCTGGTCGGGCGGTTTCGCCGAGCCTCGGGTCTCGGTGGGACAGGTGTTGGCTGGCCTTCCCACGATTAGGAGGAAGACCATGTCCATTCTCGACTCGCCCCCAGCCGTGCTCGCCACCGTCATCGAGGACCCTCTCTTCGACGAGGCCGAGGTCGCGGCGGCGGCATTTCTGGCCAGGTACAACGGCCGGACGCTCGATGCCTACCGCTACGACCTCCGTACGTTCTCCAGTGGGCCTCCGACGCCCATCTGGCGGTGCTCGACGCCAAGCGTCCCCACATCGAGCTCTACCGGACGTCCATGGAGGAGAAGGGTCTCGCCCCCTCGACCATCGACCGTCGGCTCTCCACGGTCTGCGGCTTCTACCGGTTCGCCCACATCGACGGCCGGGTAGCCGCCAAACCAGCCCAGTACGTCCGTCGGCCGACGGTCCACCCTTCAGAGGGTAGGGGGTTGGATCGCCTGGAGTTCGGCACGTTCCTGTTCACCGCCGAGCGATTCGATCGCGACCATGCAGCCCTCGCCGTCCTACTGGGACTGAACGGCCTCCGGGTGAGTGAGGCCTGTGGGACCAACATCGAGGACATCGCCTTCGATCGCGGTCACCGGACCCTCCGCATCCTCGGCAAGGGCAGCAAGCCCGCGGTCATCCCCCTGGTTCCGAGGGCAGCCCGGACGATCGCCTGGTCATCGGGGAGCGGTCAGAAGGCCCCATCCTCCGTCGTCGGGATGGGGGTGCGCCTGGATCGGCGCACCGCCCATCGCTGGGTCCGCTCGATCGGCAAGAAGGCTGGGCTCGGCGTCGTCTATCGCCACATGCTCCGGGCAGCGTTCATCAGGCGGCCTTGGATGCCGGGGTCCCGCTCCGGGACGTCCAGATCGCTGCCCGCCACGCCGATCCAAGGACGACGACCGTCTACGACCACAGGCGGGAGAACTTCGACCGCCATGCCGCCTATGTCGTGGTGGCGTTCGTAGCCGGAGGATAGGACGTCACGTATCCGGAAGGTCGAGAGGCACTCCTCGGCGGCCGGCGATTGAACGCGCCACGTCTCCGACGGATCGTTCCGTGCGTTCGGCGGCATCTCGCACGTAGGCCAGGAACGCGTAGAAGGCGTAGGTCCAGGAGTCATCCGATTGCCACCATTGGACCTCACCCAACAAGTCCGGGTACACCCCGCCTCGGATCATGGCAGCAGCTGAGAGCGCATAGTGGCTCTTGTGGTGCTGTGCTGTGCTCTGCCGCTGAACCGGTAGTCCGGCAGGTAGCGCTCCCGGATGCCTTCGTAGTCGATGGGCTCGGCACGAGTGGCGCCTGACTCCTCGATCGCATCCGAAGCGAGCTCGAGCAGGTGTTCACACCTGCACAGTGCGCGTGACCTGTCGTGGTGATCCGGTGACCGGGTCGGTGCCCACGAAGACGCGCAGCCGGTACTTGCCCGGCGCCACCTCTTGTATCGATCCACTACCCTTTCGGCGACGACGGTCTTGGCTCCGACCATTTTCCGCACGAGGCATACGGAAAATATAGGCGCGTTATAGGCTTGAGTCGCAAGGAGAGGTGCGAGAGCGGCCGAATCGGACTCACTGCTAATGCGATCCAGGGGCTCGAGCCAGACAGCATCAGACGGCAAAAGACGAGGTAAGACGGCAATTCTTGAACAGGGTTCATACGGCCGTGACTGCGAAAATGCCGAAACATTAGGACAGGACTAGGACAGAATTCGGACTCAGTGGGAGTGAGTTGAGCTTCGGCACACCATCCGTGCCCAGGCTCGGTGGCGAGGGCGTGGGTCTTCTTCGTCCGAGCGGAGCGCCCGGTCATGCCCACCGACGATGACGATGAATTGCTGTAGCAACGCGATGCCTGAGCGCGAACGGTCGGCGGCCGTAGCCCTGACGATGCGCTCTGCTCACCAGCCGCCCAATTGGACACGAAGGTGGTCGGTTAGGGGTGTCTGCGTCGAGAATTGGATTTAGATGGCTGGGCGTTTTTCCAGCTCAGGAGCTCGAAGCATCGCCGTGGAGGTATCGCTCGAGCCGTGGCACTGAAACGCGCCACCGATTACCGATCTGGATGGCTGGGCTGAACTGTCCATTACGGCAATGGCGGTACAAGGTCTCGGCATGAATCCCGAGGCAACGGGCGGCTTCAGGGATAGTGATGAGGTCGGCGACGGCAAGCGGTTTTGGATTGACCATCCCTTGTTGCATGGGTACCGCACCTTCCTGGCTCGCTGCCAGGACAACGCGTCCTGGTCCCTTCCCATGGTCCAGATGGACGTCACCCTCAACGTCACCCGCTCGAATATTCCTCTGCTGCAGCAGAGGTCCGGGACGTCACCCTCGGGCCGGGAACGTCACCCTCGTGCAGTCATTTGCCATCCCCGGGGCTGTCCCGCAGACAGCAATCGATGGCACAACGTCGACTATTCCACTCAGCGTGCTGGTATGACCGCACACCGTGTGCAGCACACCGTGTGCAATTGCACTAGGGTGATGGTCGTGCAACTGACGGGGGCGGATGCCAGGCAATACCCAATGGGTGAGATGAGGTGGATCAGTGGTGACCGAACAAGCACGAGGCCCTTCAAGTCGCAGAAGTCCCAAACGCCCGGTTGTCGAGCGAGAGCTGTGGGAGGACCGGAACATCCGTGTCACCTTCTGGCTGGACCGGAGACTTCGGGAGGAAGTGCGCACTGCGGCAAAAGCCCGCGGCCTGAGCGTCACCCAGTTCATTGCCGGAGCACTTCGACGGGCCGTCGACCATGGAGGATGAATCCCGGTATCAGCCACGCTCAAGGTGAGCAGCGATCCGTCGTCGGCGGTGCCCAACGTCACCCTGGAGGTGGCACGCAGCCGAGCGGGCACTTCACCGAGCGGGCGAGCCGACGTCTCGGGTCCTCTCGAATTGTTCCTCCTACCAGGGAGGGTGACATCCAGGGTGACATCGAACTGACCACTGGAGATCACCTCGGAGAGACCGTTTGAGCATTGACAACCGAGGCGGAATCCGCCGGCGGAAACTACGAAAAATCTCCAATCAGGCCAGGGAGGGTGACGTTCAGGGTGACATCGACCGCTCATTGTCTTATTGGATGAACACTTCCACCGCTTTGGCGAGCCGATGCCAACCAGATGCAGGACGTCGTCTCAATGACGATTGCGAGAGGAAAGGTGGACCGAATGAGCAGCCGTGAACAGAAGGCCAAAGTGCGTAAGTGGTCCCCGGGGTGTGCGGCGGTGATGGCCGCAGTGGCATTGGCCGGATGCGGGTCAGGCTCGTCGGGACACCCGGCAACTACCCGCCCAAGTCCTCCGACTTCGAGGCCGGGTGGGACAACGACGACCACGACCACCGGGTCCGAGAGCGCCGCGGCGACAGCGGTGATCAATGCATGGGAGTCCGCCGAGCAGACGGTCTACGAATACAACCAGCGACCATGGCAGCAAGACCGAGCAGGCCTCGTGGCGGGGGAGACCAGCGGCGACCTCTTTCCCAAGCTCTCTTTGTACTTTGTCAATCCTGCGTTGAGCACCGTTGCCACGCTCCTGGTCGGGGTGAAGATGGGTCAACTGAATGGTCCGACGACGTACAACCTCGGCCATCCTGCCGTCTCGTCCCTCACTGGGACGACCGCGACCGTCACGGGCTGTATCTACGACAGCGGAACAACGACAGCAAGTGGGAAGCCTGGCCCGACCACGCTCGACGGTGGAGCGGGATACGGGCAGGGGTCCTACACGTTGGAACTCGTATCCGGTTCCTGGAAGATCGCCGCATTCCAGACCCATTCGGTTCCCACATGCTGAGGCCATCTCCGCGGGTCATGGTCTGCTTGCTGGCCCTGGCCACGATGCCTGCGACAATCCTGGCGAGCCCGGCGCATGCGAGCGGCAGCGGTGGCGATGGTGGTTGCACGGACTCCGGCAATACCGTGAGCTGTGGAACTGGCGTCTCCGGTGTTCCCGGGACGGGCTCTGGAACTGGTGGCGGGTCTGCGCCGACGACCGGGGGTGCCACCACGGTGTCGACGCCGGCGTGTCCCAACTTCGTCCTCTATTCGACGGTTTTTCCCGGGAGCGAGGGGGGACCGCCGCCGGCAGGCGTCACCTCACCGGGCACCTGGTACGTGAACCTGTGCGCCACAGGCAACGCGATCACCCAGGGGCTCGGTGTCGCCTGGTTCGCCACCGGCCAGGCGCCTACCGTCCCACCGCCTGATCCTGCCGTCGTCGGCGCCCAAGCAGCCAGTGAACTCCGGCTCCCGAGTCCTTCGCTGACTCTCAGCCCGTCGACGAAGGGCTACGCAAATCTGGCGGAGTGGTACTGGATCGCACCGTCGACTTGGCACCGGTTCACCACCTCTGCGCAGGCTTGCAACGCCGGTGGGTGCGTGACCGCAACGGCGAGCGCCGCTCCGGCATACGTCACTTGGAGCACCGGAGATGGTTCCACCGTTACGTGCAACGGTCCGGGCACCGCCTACAACCCCGCCCTCGGTGCCAGCGGGCAGTCGACGAACTGTTCGCACACCTACACGACCACCTCGGCAGGTCAACCGACACCTGATGGCAATCCGAACGACGCTGCCTTCCCGATCACCGCCACGGTGACGTGGACGGTCGCCTGGTCGGGTCCGGACGGATCGGCTGGCGCGCTGCCGAGCCTCACCACCAGCGCATCGACCTCGCTGGTAGTCGCCCAGATCGAATCCGTGAACAAATGAGAACTGGAGTCCCTATGGCCACATCGACCACATCCACCCGGCCCACCTTCACGTCCCCGCCGACTGCCGAGCAGCGAAGCGGCTTGCGTCTCTCGGCCGGCACCTACCAGCGCCGGCCTTGGCAGATCGGCCTCGGGATCGCGCTGGTGCTGGTCTGCGCGGCGGTAGCGGGGACGGTGTTCCAGTCCTCGGCCAAGCGGGTATCGGTCCTCGTGGCCGCGAAGAACCTGCCCGCCGGCACCGTCCTCACCGCCAACGACCTCGCCACCGCATCCCTTCCCGCCTCGGGGAACATCACGGCGATGTCGGCAACCGGTTCGTCTGCCGTCGTCGGCCAGCAACTCGACGCCCCGATCTATGCCGGCCAGGTGATGGTCAGACAGATGCTGTCGGTTGCTCCCCAGCTCGCCTCCGGTGAGCAGGTTGTCGGCATGTTGTTGAAAGGCGACCAGGTCCCATCGGTGCCACTCGTTGCCGGGGACACCGTCCAGGTGATCGCCGTTCCCCAGCCGGGCCAGGGGTCGACGGTCGGGGGAACGATCGGATCTGTGCTCGTGGCCTCGGCCACCGTGTTCGCCGTCGGCCCAGCCCCTCCCAACCAGACCCAGTACCAGGCGTCCGTCTCCCTGGAGGTGCCTGGTGCTGACGCGGCCACTGTGACCTCCTACGCGGCAGCCGACCAGATAGGCCTGTCGCTCGTCACCGAGGGGGCCAAGTGACTCTCATCGCCCTCGCTTCCATCAAGGGCTCCCCGGGGGTCACCACCGCGGCGACCGCCATCGCGGCGAGCTGGCCTGCAGGTAGGCGTGTCCTCCTCGTGGAAGCCGATCCCTTTGGCGGCGACCTCGCACCCCGCTACGGCGTAACCGTCACCGGCGGCCTCGCCTCCCTGTTCGCCGCGGCCCGGCGCACCCTGACCACGGGTGCCGTGTGGGATCACGTCCATGAGCTTCCCGGCGGCCTCCCGGTTCTGTTCGGCCTCACCGGTGTCCACCAGGCTGTCGCCAATGAGAAGGCGTGGCCGGTGATCGCCAAGGCCCTGGCCGGGCTCGACGCCGATGTTGTCGTCGACGTCGGCAGGCTGCTTCCTCATCTAGCCGGCGGTGTCCGCGACGTACTCGACCAGGCCGACGCCTTGGTTGTCCTCTGCGATCCGACGCTGGAGGCGATCGTCCATCTCCGAGCCGCCCTGCCCGGCCTACTGGCGGTGATGCGTGGCCGCCGGCTCCTCGTCCTCCCTACCGGCTCGTCGGGCTATTCGCCAGCCGACATCGAAAAGGCCCTCCAGATAGCGGTGGGCCCAACAATGCCCGACGACCCGGCTGCGGCTGCCGCTCTGGGCAACAAGCACAGCGTCAAGAAGCTCGAGAGAACCCGCCTTCTCAAGTGGGCATCGGTCGTGATCGCCGAGCTGGGGATCGACGCCGAGCTGGGGATCGAAGAGGTGCCGATGGTAGGGCACGCCGCCACCGACACCGCCGCCGCAACCACGCAAGAGTCGGCCACGCAAGAGACGGCCACGGTGGAGCCCGTCGTGGCAGTGCCGGTCGTCGACGAGTTGTGGCCGGAGGATGCCGACTCTCGGGCACGGTCATTGGATCCGTTCGCAGACGAGGCCGAACCGGTGGGAGTCGGATCGAAATGGGAGGCAGGCCGTTGAACGACCAGGAACGCCGGGAGCTGGAGAGTTACGCGGCAGAGCACGTGGCCGATGGGATCATCCGCTACGGCGCGGCCGGCATGGGCGATGGCGAGCGTCGTTCGTTCGTCGAGAAGCTCGCCCGGGAGGCCATCGACGAAGTGGCGCGCACCATGGTCCAAGGTGCGGTCACCACCCCGACGACGGAAGAAGAAGAACAGATCGTCCGCCGGCTGATAGCGGCCCAGCTTGGTCTCGGGCGCCTGCAGCTTCTCCTCGATGAGGACGACATCGAGAACATCAACATCAACGGCTGCGATGCCGTGTGGGTGAAACGGGCCGACGGGACCAAAGACCAGGTCGAGGCGATCGCGGACTCCGACGAGGACCTGATCGAGTTGGTCCAACGAGCTGCCCGGGCCCACCACACCGGTGGCGAGCGCCGGATCGACAGCGCCAAGCCGATCGTCGACCTACACCTGGCCGGGGGTCACCGGCTGTCAGCCATGATCGAGGTGTCGAACCGACCGTGCGTGTCGATCCGGCGCCACCGTCTCGTCGACGCCACCCTCGACCAACTGGCCGACTCGATGACCGACGAGCTGGCCTGCTTCTTAGCTGCAGCCGTGCGGACCCGGCTCAACATGATCGTCTCGGGGGGCACCGACGCGGGCAAGACCACTCTGCTGCGGGCACTCGCCGCCGAGGCCGACCCAACAGACCGCATCGTCACCATCGAGCTGTCCTACGAGCTCGGACTTCACGAGCTGCCTCACCGCCATCCCGACTGTGTGGCGTGGGAGACCAGAGAGGCCAACACCGAAGGCCAGGGGGCCGTATCGATGGAATACCTGGTGCAGCGGGCCAACCGGCATGATGCCGACCGGGTGATCGTCGGCGAGGTCCTCGGCGACGAGATCGTTCCCATGCTGAACGCCATGACCGCCGGCAAGGCCGGCTCCATGTGCACCATTCACGCAGGTTCGACCGAAGGCACCTTCGGGAAGATCAAGACGTACGCATCCCAGTCACCGAAGCATCTGAGTGACTCTGCTGCCGCACAGCTCACCGCCCAGGCCCTGGACCTGGTGATCTTCGTCCGCAAGCGGACCGACTCCTCTGGCCTTGCCCGCCGTTACGTGTCGTCGGTCCGGGTGGTCGAGGACTCCGACGGCCCCCACGTCATCTCCACCGAGATATTCGCCGAGCCCGAAAGAGGGGGCCCGGCCGTCCACCACCTCGGCATGCCCCCCGGGCTCCGGGACCGGCTCTCGGACTTCGGCTACGAAGCCCCCCTCCAGGTGTACGGGCGATGACCCCGGTCCTGGTCCTCTTCGGCGCCGGCATCGGGGTGGGCCTCGCCCTTATCATCGGCGGCATCTGGTCAACCGGGTCCCCGGTCGGGCGCATGTCGATCACAAAGCGGCTCGACCCGGCCAACCGGCAGGCCGCACTGTGTGCGGTGGCCGGCGCTGCCGCCGTCGGGCTGGTCACCCACTGGCCGGTGGGTGCGGCCATCGGCGGGGCCGTTGGCTGGACGCTGCGGTCCGCCCTTGCGCCTGCCACCTCCCGCCGGGTCACCGGACGCCTGGAGGCCCTCGCCACGTGGATCGAGGCGCTCAGAGACAGCGTGGCCGCGCACCGGGGCCTGCTCGCGGCCATCGAATCGACGGTGCCTACCGCCCCGCCACAGATCAAGGGAAACGTCGCCGCCCTGGTGGTCCGCATCAAGGGCGGCACCCCGCTGGATGCGGCCCTCTGCGCCTTCGCCCAAGAGCTTGGCGACGCCGCGGTCGACGAGGCCATCGCCCCGCTCATCCTCGCCAGCCGTTTCGGCGGATCGAACCTCCAGGGTCTGCTCGCCACCGCTGCGACCAACACCCGTGGCCAGATCGCTCTGTGGCAACGCACCGAAGTGGCGCGGGCCAAGCCTCGGCGTGACATGCGCCTCGTGATCGCCGTCACCCTCGTGTTCACCCTCGGCATCCTGGTCATCGGTCATGGCTACTTCGCTCCGTTCGGCACCCCGGCCGGCCAGATCGCCCTGTTAGCGGTGGCGGGTCTGTTCGCAGCCGGGTTCGCCGCCATGAACCGGCTCTCGCGCCCAGAGCCCATGCCCCGCCTGTTCGACAAGGGCGATGGGTTCACGACAACTGAGCAGCTGTTCGACACCGTTTCCAAGCCAGTGCAGAAGTGGGAGGGGAAGTAGATGGTTCTCGTCATCGTCGCCGGACTCGGTGTCGGCATCGGCCTCGCCGCTGTCGTCTGGGGCCTGTTCCCACCACCGCTCACCTTGCGCGCTGCCCTCGCCCGCCTCACCGGCGAACACGTCCCCGCCCCCTCGGACGTCCTCACCCAGGGAATCGGTGGCGCACGGCGGGTCTGTGGCCACCTGGTCGAGGTCAACGTGAGCAAGGTCCCCCGGCTCGCCGAGATCGTCCTTCCCGACCTGGCCATCACCGGCACCCCCATCGAGACGTTCGCCGTGAAGGTCGTCGGCTATGGCGCAGGCCTGGCGCTGCTCGGCCCCGTCCTGTGGGTCGCCATGGGAGCCATCGGGGTCCACCTCAGCTTCGAGGTCCCCGCCCTTGGCGTTCTCGTCCTCGGTGGTGCGGGGGCGACCACCCCCTTCGTCGACCTTCACCAGGCAGCGGTTCGGCGCCGACGCCACTTCTGCCACTCGCTGTCCACCTACTCGTCGCTGGTGTCGATGGCCATGGCCGGTGCCATGGGCTGGTCCAGCGCCTTGGAGGTAGCCGCCCGCGTGTCATCCACCGACTGGGCCATGGACGAGATCGCGCAAAGTCTGTTTTGGGCCCAGGCCTACCGCAAACAACCGTATGAAGGCCTTGAGCGGCTGGCGCTGCGTTTCAACTTGCCCGACCTGGCCGACCTGGCCCGGTCCATGTCCCAGGCCGGCGACGGCGCCCGTATCCGCGACTCCCTGGAGGCCAAAGCCCACTCCCTGCGCTTGAAGGAGACCGCCGCCCTCGAGGACTCCGCCCAGGCCGTCACCCAGAAGATGCTGCTCCCCGGCGTGCTGCTCATGGCCGGCTACGGCGTCCTCGTCTTCTACCCCGCGCTCGCCGCCTTCACCGGCTCCCATATCTGAACCGCCGCACCCGACCGAACCGACACACCCAACCGAAAGGAATCCCATGCACACCCAGAACGTCACCGCGCAACGCAAGGTCACCCAGCAGATGAAGGCGACGGCGCGGTCCGCCTTCGAATCCGTCAAGGCCACCATCAGCGTGCTCCGTGCCTACTTCGCTGCCCGGCTCACCCCGGTCCTGGGAGACGAACGCGGTGAGATCGCCTCGTGGGTCGTCGTCACCGCACTGGTGGTTGTCGCAGCCATCGCCATCGTCGGCATCGTCGTCGGCAAGCTGACCACCACCGCCAACAACATCCAGACACCGTGACAGCATCCTTCGTGATGTCACCCGTCCCGGTGGACGGGCGGAAGGCAGAGGTGAAAGGGCGTCGCCGGGCAGATGACGGGTTGGCAGAGTTCGTCGTCTGCCTCCCCGTCTTCTTCCTGCTCGTCGTCTGTGGCATCCAGTTCGCCCTGTGGTCGCACGCCAGCCACCTGGCCCGAGCCGCGGCAGAACAGGGCAGCCAGGTCGCCTCCGCCTACGGCTCCACCCAGACAGCGGGTTCCCAGGCCGCCTACCAGTTCATCGACACGACCGGTCCCGGCACGCTCACCAAGCCACAGGTGGCGATCACCACGCTGTCCGGTGACGTCGCCCAGGTGACGGTCACCGGACGCGCCCAGGCCCTCATCCCATGGTTCACCCTCACGGTGTCGGCGACCAGCGACGCCCCGCGCCAGGAATACCGCACCAGTGGCTGAGCGAGGAAGGCGGGTACGCGGCGAAGAGGGCCAGGCCATCGCCGAACTGGTGATCGTCGCCCCGGTCCTCCTGCTCGTTGTACTCCTCATGATTGCCATCGGGCGGGTCGACTCCGCCCAGGGCGACGTCGAGTCCGCCGCCCGGGCCGGCGTCCAGGCCGCCGTCGTCCAGGCCAATCCGGACAACGCTCAAGCCCAGGCCACCGCCGCGGTGACGAGCACTCTGGCCACTGCCGGGCTCACCTGCCCGTCACCCCAGATCGCCACCGACACCTCCAACTTCGTAGCCGGAGGATGGGTGTCGGTCACCATCGTGTGCATCACCAGCCTGGCCGACGTGTCGGTCCCGGGAGTACCTGGTTCGAAGACCCTGTCCGCCACGTCAACCGCCCACATCGACCCGTACCGGGCGGTGTCGTGACCGCGCTGCGCAACTCGATCCAGTGCAACTCCATCGAGAGCAATGACTTCCAACGCAACTACGGCCGGGGCAACCATCTCCGGACCCGATGGCTTGCACGCCACAACGGTTCCGAGGACGGCCAGCTCCTGGCCATGACCGTCGTATTCATGACCATGTTCCTCGCTCTCACCGGCCTGGTCGCCGACGGCGGCCACTACCTCGACGCCAAGCAGGCGGCAGCCTCCGAAGCCGAACAGGCTGCCCGGGCCGGGGCCAGCTCCCTCGACGTCGGCCAGCTCCGCGCCGGCACCATTGCTCTCGACCCCGCCACCGCTGTCACCACCGCGGAGAACTACATGGCCTTCGCCGGCCACCCCGGTACCGCCTGGGTCGTGGGCAACACCATCTACGCCCAGATCAGCTACCACCAGCCCACCCAGCTTCTCAGCATCATCGGGGTGGGGAGCCTCCAGATCAACGTCACCGAATCAGCCGTCAACGTGAGTGGAACCACCTCGAAAGGATGACAATGCCCACAACAACTCGGACTACGACCGCCCGCCCGGCAGCCCGGCCAGGTGGTCGACCAATAGGCCGACAGATTGCAGAAGGACTCGGCGCCCTGGCCGTGCTCGCCGCGGGTCTCGTCGGCATCCCCGCCGTCCTGGCTGCCTTCGTCGGTTGGCCGCTCCCGCACCAGTTCCCTACCGGAAGCCTGGTCACCCATGCATTGGGTACCTCGATCCCGGATTCGTTCTGGCCGCGCCTTTTCGCCGTCCTCGCCTGGCTGGCGTGGGCGTATTTCACCTTCTCCGTTGTCACCACACTGGTCGCCCAACTCCGAGGTCACCGACGCAATCGGCACCCTCGGCTCATCCCCTCGGGTGCTATTGCCGCCCTGGTCGCCGCCGTCATGGTCCTCGGTCAGCTCCGCGGTACCGCTATTTCAAGCAGCAGTCCTCCCGTAGCCGCTCTGCCCGCTTTGCAGCTCGTCGCGGCCACCACGTCAGCCACCACGCCAGCAACCACGGCACAGCTCACCACGGTCACCCACACCGTGGTGGAGGGCGACACCCTGTGGGGCATCGCCACCGCCTACTACGGCGACGGGACACGGTGGCAGGCCATCTACCAGGCCAACGCGGGCGTACCCCAACCGGGAGGCGGCTCCCTCAGCGACGCCCACTGGATCTATCCCGGCTGGACCCTGGTCATCCCCGACGTCACCCAGACCGCACCGGCGCCGCCCATGACTCCGGCGGCACTGCCGAGCCCGGCTGCGCCAGCACCTGTCGTTCCGATGGCCATTGGAGCCAGCCATCTCGCGATCGCTCAGCTGGCACCTGCCGGCCGCGGCTCCGATGTCCCCGGCTCTGATGCCCCCAGTTCCACCACCCCCATCCCCATCGCCCACCGAGTCCAGACCCCTTCGGCTCCCGACTACGGGCACCGCCACACCACCTCCCGAGCCGCCGCCGCCCCGTCGCCGGCAGCACACACCACGCCGGCCATCCACCCCAAAGCTGCCCCACACACCCCGGCCGGTGTGCACGCAGCCAATGGGACTCGCAACGCATCAGTGACGGGGCACGGCGACGACACCGGCACACTGGCCATCGGCACGGGGATCTTCGGTCTCGCCGCCATCGGCCTGGTCACCGCTCTCGACCGACGCCGGCGCCGCCAGAGCAGTCGGCGTACCCCCGGCAGACGGATCCCCCTGCCCGCAAACCACAGCCCACTCTCCGACCTCGAGCTCCAGCTCCGCCACTACGCCCGAGCCGACAGCCTGTTCTGGCTCACCCGCCTCGCGGAGCTTCTCGCCCGTGCCGCCGACGGCGCCGGCACGCATTGTCCCCAGGTCCTCGGCGTCCACGTCCGTCACCACGGTCTCGACGTGCTCGTCACCCCTGAAGCCGGAGGACCTCCCTTCCCGTTCGAGAGCCGGCCCGGCCAGCCAACGGTCTGGTACCTGCCGTACACCACCGATTCGGATGTCCTCGCCGACACCGCATTTGAGAACGCGGTGGTGACCGAACCGGTTTCCCTCACCCTCGCCACCGTCGGACAGGGCGTTGACGGCACTTTGCTTGTCAACCTCGACCACTTCTGCACCGTCCACATCCACGTCGAATCCGACCAGGTTCGTGGCACCCTCGCCGCCATCGGCACAGAACTCGCCGGTTCCACCGCGTCGTCGATCACAACGGTTGTCGCAGTCGGCTTCGGTCACGGAGTGATCGACAGGCTCCAAGGTGGCATCGTCACCGACGACCTCGGCGCAGCTCTCGCTCATATACGGCCAGAAGAGAAGATGGTCGTTCTCCTCGACGCTGACGCTGTCACCGGCCAGCTCGTCGACCTGGCCGCCGGTACGACGGCTCTCCGGCTGGTCACTGCCGGCCCTGTCGCACCGACCGGCGTCGGGCTCATCGTCGACCCGGCCAGCGCGACCCTCGGTGGCCACCATCCCGGCCCGGTCCAGGCGGCACACGTCACCCACGAGACGCTCGCCGACGTCGAAGCCCTACTCGACCTCGCCGAAGCCCCCGCAGAGGCCCGGCCCGAAGACGAGCCGTACAACCAGTTGAACATGGCGGCCACACCGCTCGATGCCCTACCTACAGGCCCGATCGTCCTCGGGCTCCTCGGAGAGCCCACCATCGTCGTCGGGGACAGCAGACCCCGAGACCTCCTCGATGCCGTCTCTCCGACCGCGGGGACCAAAGCCCGACGGGTTGTCGAACTCCTCGTCTACCTCGCCGCTCATGACGGATCCGCCTCCCGAGGGCAATGGCTCACCGACGTCTCCCCTGACAAGGCTCTGAGCGACGGCTACATCCGCAACCTTGTTCTCCTTACCCGCCGCTCTCTCGAAGCGGTCACCGGCGAACCCGACCTCCTGGCCTACGACCGCAGCACCCAGCGACTCACCCTCGCAGAGAGCATTTGTACCGACTGGACCATGTTCCGGTCCCTCGCAGCCAGTGGGGAGCCCGAAGGTTTGCGATCAGCACTGTCGCTCGTCCGCGGCGCACCCTTCGGCAGCAACCCCGAACCGTGGACGTCGGCCGGCGGCCTCTGTTATGTCATTGTCGACGACATCACCGATGCCGCTGCCAGGCTCGGTGAACACACCCTCGGTTTCGGCGAACCGCAGCTTGCCACCTGGGCCGCCCGCCAAGGACAGCTTGCTAACCGCTACGACCAAGGCCTCTGGCGCATCCTTCTGCGGGCAGCCAGCGACAACAACAGCCTCCAGAGGACACGGCAAGAGCTCTGTGACCTGCTCGCCATCGACGGCGATCCCACGGCCGACCTCGACCCCGGCACCGCCGACCTTTACAACGCCCTCAACACAGCGAAACCCTGGGCCGCCGAAGTCGTCGTCCTTCAAGACGACGACGATGCCGTCATCCCCACCCGCCAAGCCGTCTAACGGCGCGGGTGACTGCTCTCAGCTTGGGAAGTAAATCATGGCCAGATTCGCCGTGATGGAGGCTTGTTTCCAGTACTGCACTGAGACCAACCTCAGCCCTATGGGCACCATCTCGTGCCGGTCTGTAGGCGGGATTCAGCAGAGTGCGATTCTGGAGTCACACCGAGTGGCACACAAGGCCCTGACCTGCATGTTCATGATTCCACGTCACGTTGTTCCTGCGAGCCGCATGAGATATTGAGTCACGATTGAGTCACGCGTGACCGTTCTCATCCGATCTTCATTGTCACACTTTGGGCCGTTGGCGCCATGCCGAACGAGAGCCAGTGGCCACTTCCACGAGTTGAGCCACTTTCGGCATGCGAATGTGGCTCCGACGCTGTCGATCCCGAACCGATCTGGCGCGGCTGGGAATCACCCTCGGCAGCGGTCACCGACGAACAGATGACGTGGTCTACCCGTCACCGCATCGGGCATACCGGGGCTGCCACTCCGGGCCGACGGGAGCCTTGCCGAGGTTCGCCGGATCTTCCGACACCGATTCCACGACACCCCCTCGACCTACCCAAGGTCGACCAGCGTTCGTTGATCGCTGTAGTGCGGCCGTGATCAAGAGGTGTGGCATGAGCGATCTTCGCCAATGGAGTGAGGAATAGATCACAGTCCGGCGCGCCTCGGTTGCAGGCTGATCGGGGAGGAACACCTGCTCGCCGGATTCGTCACCTCCGCCGAGGAGTCCGGTACGTCGACGGTCACGACAGCGCTCGCCGATGCCTGGACCAGGTTGGCGACAGATGGGAGTCATGCCTATCTGGCCAGGAAGATGCGAGTGGTCCGGTCGTTGGCCGCTATCTCCAAACGCTCGACCCCGGAGCCGAGATCCTGGCAACCGAGCTGTTCCCGGCTTGGAAGTACCCGGCCGACGCCCCACATCTACGCCGCCGCCGAGATCGAGGCGATGATCGCCGCTGCCAGGAAGCTCGTCCCGCCGCCGAGGTTGGTGAACGACACGAAGAGAGGCTACGCCGCTGGCAGGGATTCCGAGTCACGTCGGTGGCATGCTGTCGGAATGACGAAGAATTCCGAAAGGGGCGATGGCTCCTACGTCATCGAGCAATTCATGTGGGGCTACCAAGGGCACTTTCGGATCGGTGTCTACTCGCGGATCAAGTCCGCCCTTGAACTCATCCATGCGTACCTAGAACCCAGAGTTATCCTCGTGGGATTTGCCGTCGACCCCGCCAAGTCCCCACACGCCGTGTGTATAGAACCTGAGGAAGGACCGCTTCAAGGCAATCATTTATCCGAGGTCACGAATCGAGCACAGGAGATCTACGAGCAGGACCCCGAGAATGCTGTGTGGAGCTCGAACGCTGATCATGATGCAGCGCGACGTGCGAATCGGTTGTGTCGCGCTCGCGCTGCTGCTCTGGTCGAGGCAATCGAGACAAGCGGCACTATGCCCGGACAGCGGCTCGTAGTCAGTACTGGAGGTCGCATCGATGGCTTCGAGGTCCACACCTGCGTCGCAGTTAATCGTGAGCGCTTCGATGCCCTCCCTGTGCTTCCCCACTCGTATACGTACGGGGTAGTGACCCCGTCATCCTTTGCACTACACCTAATCGAACTCATTCTTGTTGAGGCAGACATTTCTCTCGGATTGGCTAATCCGAGCATGGGCGCGATTCGGCGTAGCGGGGAGGATTTGATCCGAGAAGCAGCAAAGCACTTCTGCTCGGGTTGTCTGTACCGCACCAAGAATTTCGACATGAGTGACCCGTTCTCTGCTCTCAACGCAGCAACTTCCCAAACGTATGAGCGTGCGGGAGCTGCTGGTCGCCTGCTCCTCGTGTCGCCGACCCACGAGCGCCTAGAAATCGCGGCAAAGTTGGTCGTGCCCATTGACATGACTTCCACCCGGGCGGTGCGAAAGCTCTTAGAGACGTCCGACGGTACACTTGCCCTCTTGGTGCATAGCGGAGGCGTGTACGGCCTTGGACGCTTTAGCGGCCACGTGGAGACCTCGGATGCATTCGAGATCGTGGTAACCGGTCATGCAACATGGGAGCTTCGAAGCGGTGGCGATACCTACTTACGAGCCGGCTTCGGGACTGCCACCCTTCCGAGGCCAACATTTAGCCCCAGTTGGGCATCGGACATCATCAAGCGAACTTTGAATCCCGATCCAGAATCAGTGGAGCGACTGGTTCGCCTCATCGATGCAGCGACACGTGGCGGACACGGCACCACTCTCGTAATCTCGGCTCACGCAACAGAGGAAGCTCAGAGACTCTCTGGTCAAGCGACACTGGTGGAACCTGCTGTGCTAAGCGAAGAGCTTCTTGATCACTTTGCACGAATTGATGGGGCGCTCCTGGTAGACCCTGACGCAGTGTGTCACGCAGTCGGCGTCATTCTTGACGGTCATGCGGAGGGTCAAGGTGATCCCGCCCGAGGGTCCCGCTACAACTCGGCTGTTCGCTACGAAGCCTCAGCTACACCTTCCACGGTGGTAGTCGTGGTCGTTTCTGAGGATGGGAACGTCAACCTCATCCCACCCCTTCGTCGTCAGATCCAGCGTCGACAGGTCACGGACTCCATTACTCACCTCCTTCGTGGCCACGAGGAAGACAACCGATCCGAAGTAGCGGATGCCCTAAGAGCCATCCGAGAACTGTCCTTCTATTTGACCGCAGAGCAGTGTGAAGTCGTGAACCGGATTGGCCATGAGGACGAAGCGCGCAGCATGGGGTCGCAAGAAATCACGCTCATCTACAATGACCTCACTCCAAGTTCCGAACTGACTGACGCCTACTTCTGCGAATGATCAAATCTCGCGACACTGAACTAAAGGTGAACACGAAGAGACAGACTGGATCCGAGGAACATCAGCTGTATCGCTACAGTGCTCGTAACGAACGGTGCAGGTGAATGTTCCGAGTGACCGAGGGTCGAGCATCACGATCACGCGCCACGAATGCCAGTGCTTGATCAGGGCTCGGCCTGTTGTAGCGAGCAGCGAGACATTAGACATCACAGTCCTCTTGGGTGGAATCCCTACCGCCATTCGGCTTAAGGCCGTCGCCGAGACTCGTCCAGACGCCCACCTCGCCTCTTCACCCAACATGAGATGGAGAGGTGTTCACGCAGGACGTGTACTTCTTGGGATATCCGTACGGTCTTGGCATGCGGATATCCCGCCACCGATCGGCAATGTGCCACATGCACCACAGGACGTAGGCTCACCGAGAAAGCTAGGAGCGAGAGGCGGGAAGGGCCAACCTCAATGTGCTCACGTTTCCGAGTGGGCTTTCGGTGGAGAAGCCGTTTGACCGGCTGTCGAAGTTCTTGACCGACGAGTTCGAATGGTACGACTGCTTCGCTGACGAGTTACCTGACTCCGTCGTCCCTTTCGACGTACTCGTTGCTACTGGAATCAATGCCTTCATTGGTGGCACCAGTGCTGCGAAGCTCAGAATGATCCACTTCGACATGGTGAAAGAGTGCACTGAGGTCAATCCCACACGCGAGAATGTCCCAAATCTTCTAGCCTGACTCCCGTGACGACTTCAGTGGTGGTGCCGACTCATGGGGAGCTAGGCGATCGGATTATGAAGCTGTGCAGCCGGCCAGTCAATCGGACTTGGGTGAAGCGTCGTGTTGAGCAAATGGAGATGCTCGACGATCGCCTGGTAGCGCGAGAAGTCAAGTTCTTCTTGGACTTCACTGAGATTCCACCGGATGATCTGCCACTACTCGATGCCGAGACAATGTTGGTTCCACTCCACAGACTCAATCGCCATGCCAACGCCAACACCCAAGCACTGGTGGACAACTTCGGGGAACTCGGAAGGCCGGTGGCAGGCGTAGAACGCTCACTCGTCGCTGCAGGGCTGGAGGCGCGTTGGCGGCGGAAGAACTCGGCCTTTGGCGCGGACCTGACTGAAATCGTTTCAGAGTGCATAAGTCATCCGACGTCTGGGGCCCCGAAACTCGCCGACTCACTACACATCTCGGAACCCCTTAGCGCCAAGCTTCAGCGCGCCGATAGGGCTGCCCAAGAAGCGGTACTTGCTGGCCAGGACCTCAAGGACTACAAGAGAGACCTGGTTCGATGGCAAGAGGAATACCTCCTGCTTGTTGAATTGCCCACAAGTCTTCTCAACAGCAATCGCATCGTCGTGACATTGAGATACGAGCAGACGCTCGAAGACGATCGAAGAATCGGCATAAAGCAGGCTTTCGTGGCGCTGAGGCGGGTCCTGTTCGGCTCATTGGCTTCTATGAGTTTTCGAATTCCTGTGGGACGAGTTGTGGATGCCGAGAGCGGACATGTGACCTTGGCGGCCCCCCCAGGCTTTAGAGTCGTCGGCGCTGCACTTCGGATTGACTATCGGACCGACGATCCAGATGCTCCAATCCCGCGCTGGTACCGAGATCGCGACAGACTTCCGTCGGAAGCACACGTAGTTGTGGATTCTCAAGGCAGACCGATCCAGTCCGCGAGGTTTATGGCCAGTATCTACTCATTCAAGATCGGATTCTTGACGGAGAGCCTGATCGCCAGTTGGCTGCTAGTGGCAATTGTTCAGTTGTTCTACAACCGAGCGAGTTCGAGTGGATTTGTTCCCTCGAATGAGCACGTCGACTCGAACGTCGCCGCTGCATTCATCCTTCTGATGCCAGCAGCCGTCGTCACTCTCATCACCCAACGAGACGGTCACCGAATTGCAGCCCGATGTTTCGCACTTCCGCGCCTCCTACTCGCGGCGTCAGCCTTTGCGAGCGTCTCTTGTGCGGCGATGATTGCCCTTGAGGTCGGCGGTCGAGTTGCTCAGGACGGGTGGTTTAGCTGTTCCCTCGTGGCATGGTCGGTGGCCATCCGAATCTCGATCGGGTACCTCGTTCACTGGTACCGGTCAAGCTACCTAAGATATTGGCTTCGCACGCCCATCTGGGTGTGGGAGGATTACTTCGGGGACCAGGCCCTTTCTAGCCTGGATCGGTCAAGAGCAAAGGAGGTGACGGCTCAGTGAGTCCAGCAACCATCGCCAAGTGGTATTCAGAGACTCTTGCAAAGCGACTCGGGCGTCACGAGTTCGCTGGATGGCGGAACTTCCCGGAACCAGCGACCATCGAAGCTCGCCTCGACATCAAGGACTCTGAAGTCGAGGAGAAGTTCGGGAAACCCACGACTCCTTAGAACACTTCATCCTGGGATACTCCTGTCAAGCATCCCGGAAGGTCGTGGAGGACAACACCCTAGGTTCGGGGCTGAAGTTGACCCGGCGGGACGCTCTACCTTCTAACTCCTGATTCGCCTCCCCAATCGCCCGCTTTGAGGCGTTTATCGAGGCAGCCGGGGAGGCAACAGCCCTCCTCGCCCCCCTCGCTCCGGTTTCGAGTGGCGGCCCCCCGCCGTCCGGTGTCCGGCGGCGCATGGACCACGAGTAAGCCCGGTCACGAGCGCGGCGGATCCGTTCCGTCCCCCCGGTGAGGCCCCTCTCCCCCCCCATTCGCGCTCGGGGCGATCCTGGACTCAATCGGTGGACCGGGATTCAAGCGGTCACGCGAGCCCCGACCCTCTGTGAACACCAGTGCCAGGCGGAATCCCGCTCCGGCAATTCAGTACGCCCAGCGAGGCGCGTCCGAGGGGGTTTGAGTCCATGCACCCGTTGTCTCGAATGGAGACCAGCGGTCATACAGGCCAACCGGACCAGCCGTGAAGACGGGACAGCCCCGGCTCAGAAGTCATTGTGCACGCTCGGGCGTAGGTCACTGCGGTCACACGACCGCGGTAAGCCAAGCCAACCCGTACACCACGATTCCGACGAGTACGAGCCACGCCGCATCCCGGAACACCGTCAACTGGGTTGCCACCGTGTTGGTGGAATCCTGAACGCACCTTCCGTAGGACTCGACGAGTGCCGGGAGGATAGGTCGATCCGTCGAGGTCAGCAGCACGGTGTCCACGGCGCGCAGGTCCTTGCTGGCGACGATGACCGAGGCGGAACCCAACAGCCCGAATCCAGAGAGTGTGAGAGCGAGTGACCACAGCGCCATGGCCATGTTCCCTTTGGCATTCATCATCGTGGTACGCCCTGCGAAGATCACGACGAGGAACCCCAGGCAGGTCGTGAACAGGAACTGTGCTCGGGTACGGATTCGCTCAACGTCGCCAAACAAGCGATCGAGCTGCCGGCGTCCTTCTTCAACCGCCAAGGTCAATTCCGGTTCTGTCCAGTCGTCGACGGGGCCTTGCTGGGCGGTGTGGACTTGGAACACTGGCACCTTTCGCCCTGGTACCAGTCCCCACAGGTGCTTGAGGTAGACCACTGCCTCGTTCGGTAACTTCGCTGCCGAGGCTGGACTGGCCTCGTCCGAGTGACTCATCGTGTTCCGCCTGTCAGCCACCCAGAAATCGCTGCGTTGACCTCTGTCGTGATCGGTTCGGGGAGAAAGAGCCATTGGCCGCCCGGGTTCACGTCAACGATGTAGCAGGCGTCGTCGCACACGATCCAGTCCTGGCTTGAATAGCCAAGGTGGAGCGCATCAGCGAGTTCGATCGCGCCCCGCCGCACCTCGACCGGGATGATGGTCGCCGTGAACGAGCGGTGGGCAATAGGTTCCTGGCGCCAGTCCAATGTCAGCTGGTCGGCATCAACAGCTCCCGCCCAAGCATCCCCTCCCACCGTGACAACCCGCAGATGTTGCCTTGCATGCAAGCGGCGTTGGGCGATGAACGGCACGGTCGAGAGCGCTTCGAGTTCTGCCCCACCCGGGTCGACTTCAGTCGTGTAGACGACGAATGGCTCTTCTTCCTCGAAGTAGTGACCCACCCCTAGCGGCTTCAGGATGATCTCGGATCCGAGTGCCTCGCGAGCGACATCTGCGTCGCTGCAGACAATCGTCTCAGGCGCAGGGACACCGAGACCTGTCGCCACCGCGTGCTGGACGAGCTTGTTTTCAGCGGAAACGAGTGCATCGAGGTTGGTGAGCCACTCCACCTCGCTCGTCCGGATCACAGCCACAACCAGCGAAAGCCATGCCGTCTTGACTGCCGCATCGTGCGAGTCGACAACGACCCCACGCTGCCAATCCGGCGGAGCAAGTCGCCGGATCCACCCACGGACCAATCTGCCAGGCTCCAACACCAGTGCATCGCCGACTTGCGACTCCCCGTAAAGCGTGAACGACCCGTTGCAGAGGCTGTAGCTGCGCCCCTCTACGTTGCCAGCATCGAAGACCATCGCATCGGTCCGACCTGCTTCAGCTAACACCGCCTCGACGTGAGGGTCAGCGGTGCTCCCAACAACCACGGCCCAGCATGGGCCGGTCACGAGGGGGCAAGACCGGATCCGAACGATGCTGTCACGTCTCCGTCTGTCGTCTCCGCAGCCTCGGTGATGCGGGTGTCGGGAGGCCCGAGATCATCTGTCTCAAGGACTTGGGCGAGATGGCGGTAGAGGCTGTCCGATGGAGGCGGTGCATTGTGCTCATAGCCTCCCACCGCGCCGCATTCTCTGGTCATCGGGCCCACTACGCCGGTGGCAGGCCTGAACCGAAGAACAGCCCGGCTCCGCAGTCGTTGTCGATCGTTTCGATCGTCCTCGTCGTGAGCGTATCCGGCGGTTCGGAGCCCCGGTCGGGCGCTGGACACCCGAGCACCCTGTACAGAGATGGAGCACGACCGGCGAAGTAGATCTCCCGTAGGCCACCATGTAAATCCAAGAGGACAGCGTCCGTCATGGGAAGCGTGCCTGATCGCCGAGGAACTCGAGGGAGCTATCGCGGTCGATGGTCTCCACAGTCGCTGTAAGTCCAGTGTCCGGTGGGCCATCCACGGACACAGCCCTCGAGCGACTGAGCAGCCGGTAAAGCGTCTCTGAGTTCGATCTCGGAGTGGTCATCACCGAGGATCGTACTGGCAACGTGGGGTGAATCATCGATGGACCGGCAGTTGCCCTCCTGGAGGGCGCTCAGGCATCCCACCGCTCCACCCAACCTACCTCTCGCACGTAGCTTCCTATCGTGCTCGTGCAGCTTCCAGGGTTCGGGCGGTGTACGAGAGGAGCACCTTCATCATGTTGAGAGCAAATCCCGCATCGATGTGGTCGACCGGGAATCCACCCGGGTCGGCGCCTTGCTCGCTGATGTGCCGGCCGGCGTGCAAATATCCAGCGAGGGACTTTGCCAGCGTGTCCACCTCGCCACGCTTGGGCTCTGCGAGTGCATCGAAGATACTCAGTTTGGCTCCGGGTAGAGCATCCCACGCTCCCCGGAGGTGGTTGAACACCGAAGGGTCATCGCCGAGGGCGTACGCCTTCTCAGCGGAGCCGAGGTGCCCGAGCGTCTTGCGCCATGCATGGTCCCCGACCCCCCGCGGGACAAATAGCTCGAGGGGGATGTAGTCGACCTCCCCGAGCCCAGCCACGACCTTCGAGAACCAGTCACTACGCGGGACCGAGAAGTTCATGGTGTTCTGGCCGCCATTGACCTGGATCGTTGTTGGCACATCCGGTAGGACTCCCCCCACGAAGCCCGGATCCTCCTCGTTCGGTTGCCATGTCACCTCCGCGCTCCCGTTGAACCGGACCTGGAAGCCGATCTGCGACTGCTGGCCCGTTCGGTCAGTGACCTCCTGGATGAGGCGTCGAGACACCGGCAGTTCGAGGCCACGAGGAGAGTCAAACTGGGAGAACGCTTCCTCGAGGAGCATGCCCGTTCCCAGGAGCTCGTTGTTCCACAGGAGATCGACCTGCATGACCTTCAGCAGCGTCTTAATCCGCTCGCCTGGAGTGCGCATGGTGAGCACGAGCTGGAGCCGAGGTGCGAGACGACCCAGGATACTGAGGTTCGTCACTTCCACGTCCAACCAGGAGCGGGTGCCATCGCGGAGCTGGCCGATCTTCATGAATTAGACGGTACAGCCAGGGTGTTCCATCGGTGCACTCTGAACCGGCCTTGACGGAGCTTTTTGGCTGACGACCGCACGCGAGTTCGGGCTGTCGACAACGTCGGACGTTGGTGTTCTATCGAGCCGGGAGTCCACGGCATCGCTCCCGTTTCCAATCTTCAAGTTGCCGGCACCTACATGAGTAGCGCCGTCGCCCGGACGACATCGAGTCGCCCGTCCACCGCTCTGGCGCATTCGGGGGTCTGCTGGGGTTTCTCATCATGTCGCCACCCCTTCCGGCGTCAATGGCACGTTGCGAGGCGCCAGCACGGCTGGTGGCCCTCCGGGTCGGCTCGTCCCTCGCCTCACCATCCGGCCTTCGCTCCTCACTCTCGCGGCGCTCGACCATGACCCCGGCGGGGTCCCCGGCGACCTCCTCATCGGTACCCAGCGGCAATCGCCGCTCAACCGAAGGAGGCCGACATGGCTACTGCAACTGCTCGACGTTCACCCAAGCTCACACCGGAGATGGCACACGATCAACTGATTGCCGGAGTCGAGGCGCTCACGACCTCGGCCCAATGGCTCACCTACCTGGCGGTCGCTGCCAGGTTCACCCGTTACAGCGCCAACAACACCTTCCTCATCATGGTGCAGCGGCCGGATGCCACCCGGGTGGCCGGGTTCCACACGTGGAAGTCCCTGGGCCGGAGCGTGAAGAAGGGAGCCAAGGGCATCGCCATCCTCTGTCCCTGCGTGCGGCGGGCCACCGTCAAGGACGCCGACAGCGGAGAGACGAGCACACATTCCCGGGTTGGCGGATTCCGGATCGGTTACGTCTTCGATCTGGCCGATACCGAGGGTGAGGATCTCCCCGACGATGGCATCCACGTCCAACATCCGGTCGGGGTGGCCCCGGACGGCATGTGGGACACGCTGGTACACCGGGTCGAAGAGGCCGGGTTCACCGTCAGGTGCGCTCCGGACCACGATGAACTGCTCGGTGCCGCATGGGGCCGCACTCACTACGCAGAGCGAACCGTGACCGTGAAGAGCACCGCCGATCGCGCCGGAGCGAGCAAGACGCTCGCCCATGAGCTCGCCCACGTCCTGCTGCACGAGCACCGCCTCTACGAACACCGTGGCACGGTCGAAGTCGAGGCCGAGTCCGTCGCCTTCATCGTCTCTGCCGCCTGGGGACTCGACACCTCGAGCTACTCCACCGGCTACCTGGCCGGATGGAGCGGTGGAGACGTCGCCGCCATCACGGCAACCGCCAACAAGGTGCTCACCTGTGCCCGGACCATTCTCGAGGCCAACGAGTCGGGGGAGGAGGTGGTCCCGGCATGACTGAGCCCACCGGTTCGGTCCTATAGCTTCGTCGTCCGGAGGACATCGAGTCGTCCGTCTAACGCACTGGCGCATTCGGGGGTCTGCTGGGGTTTCCCAGTCTGCCGCCACCCCAACCGGAGTCAAGGGTGACTTTGGGACGCCGGCACGGAAGGAGACTCTCCGGGTGACGGTGGTCGGCTCGTCCCTCGCCTCACCATCCGGCCTTCGTGTCCTCGTTCACCCAACGGGTGCCCCTTGACCCCAGCGGGGTCCCCGGCGACCTTCTGTTAGATGGGCCCTCCGTCAAACCCAGGCCGCCTTACCCCGTCAACGTCGCGCCCGACTGGTAGCGTCCCGACCATCACCAAATGATGGAGGTGGCCCGGTAGGTGATCAAGTACATCGGTTCAAAGAGAAGGCTCGTTCCGGTTCTTGGAGACATGCTGAGTTCGAGCAAGGCTGAAACCGTTCTCGACTTGTTTACGGGAACCACGCGGGTCGCCCAGGAGTTCAAGCGTCGAGGCGCGCACGTAACCGCCGTCGACTCTGCGAGGTATTCTGAGATCTTCTCGCAGTGCCATATTCAGACTGATGCGAACACGGTCAACAAAGACGACCTACGAGAAGCGCTTCAATATCTGAACGACCTTCCGGGGTGGCCCGGCTACTTCACTGAAACCTTCTGTATCAAGTCTCGCTACTTCCAGCCGTTCAACGGAGAACGTGTTGATGCGATACGCGATTGCCTGGAGACAGAGTTTAAGAACAGCTCACTGTTCCCGATCTTGCTGACGAGTCTGATCGATGCGGCAGATCGAGTGGACTCCACGACCGGTCTTCAAATGGCATACGTCAAGGCTTGGGCACCACGTTCATTCAATCCGCTTGAATTGCGCTCCCCAGAGCTATTTGTGGGGCCGGGCCATGCAGTCCGAGCCGATGCAACTCAAGTGGCCGGCACCCTCGGGGAGTTCGACCTTGCGTACCTTGACCCGCCGTACAACCAACACCGATACTTCACCAACTATCACATCTGGGAAACGCTGGTCGCATGGGATGCTCCGGAACACTATGGAGTGGCGTGCAAACGCATTGACTCGCGAGATCCTGAAACTAAGAGTGTCTTCAATCGGAAGCGGGAAATGCCGATCGCTCTCCGGGACGTGATCCAGAGCGTCCAAGCGCGCATCATCATCTTGTCCTACAACGACGAATCGTGGGCGACGCGCGAAGAGCTAATGGATTGGTGCTCTTCGCAGGGTCACGTTGAAGCTCTCGCCTTCGACTCGAAACGATACGTCGGAGCACAAATTGGGATCTACAATCCAAGCGGAGAGAAGGTGGGAGAGGTCTCCCGACTTCGGAACTTGGAGTATGTGGTCATCGCAGGGCCGAAGGACGAGGTCAAAGCCATTGCAGCGCCGTACAACGGAGCGACCGGTGCAGCCGCGGCCCAAGCTTTGCTTTTTGAGTAATGCTTGGTTGCTTGCAATTATCGATTGACAGTCCGGTAATCCAGCGGCGGAAGACGACCTTCGAATAGGAAATTCGCGAAGCAGTCGAAAAGCGCAATGTACTCAGACCGGCAAGATGCGAAACGAAATTGTACCTGTTGAAACATTTCGTTCAACCGCGCGGCCTGCTGGTTGAACCCAGGATGATACTTATTACGAAATTCTGAGAAGGCTTGCGCTGCAATGACGTTCAGAGAGCATGACGGAAATCGCTGAGCGATTTCCAGGTACTGGAGGATCTGAAATCCCAGACGCTCGTGCGCATTTCCATCGATCCGGTCATTGTTGCTGCTCTTTCCATATTTGTACTCGAACAGCATCTTTTCCTTCAAGGATCCATTGACTACGAGAGTTCCACTGAAATCGAAACTTGTCGTCATTCCGGCGAAGAGTCCTGGGTAGTTGTTCCCGTAGTACAGAGCTGAGTCTTGAGGCGTAGCTGGCGCGAAGCTGTAGGGCCCCGAGCCAAGCTGTTCCTGGAGCAGGTCAGAGCACAGGAACTTCTTTGCGAGCCAGCCTGGCGGAACGTCTTCGGTGATTGTCGATTCAGCGAACTTAGCCATGTCTGCAGAGTGGTCCCAGTAGATGGCCCACGGGCCCTTTTTGCTTTGTACCTTGAGGCACTGACGCTGCCCATCGCGCTGAGGCTCGACCACGTGAATTGTGGCGATATTTCCGATCTCACGGGTGAAGACGATCCAGGCTTTCCTGACCGCTTGCTCAAACTCCCTCCCCTCAGGTCGGGCGCCGGCTGCGGTGCCTATTACGGCCGGTCCGCCAGAGTAGGTGGATATGACGTCGCCAATGTCGTCGAAGTTCCATTGGGCTTTCACGCTGAGAGTATCCCCCGTTTCGAGCCACTCGGGATGGGATAGCTGGCCGAGCACCGAATGCGCTGGCCAGTCGAGTCCGTCGCCAGGATTCGCCACCACCTGCGGGCGCGCTGGCTCAATCACATCGGTGAGCACATTCGCATGCTTTCAAAGTGCATCAAGCACCCCCAACCCGCTCGTGCAGGTAAGTGTTGAGCGCCGCGCTGATTGGACACCATTAGAGCGTCTGCCGCCGCCGTTCGGCGCTCGGCGTGTGGGGAAACCGAACGTCACCCTCGGATCTGGAACGTCACCCTCCCTGGTCACCGGGCTGTTGGTTTCACGCCGTCGCCTTGGCCGTCAAGGTCGACGTTGCGAGGCGCCGGCACCGAAGGTGACCCAAAGGGCCCGGCTCGTCCCTCGCCTCACCATCCGGCCTTCGCTTCTCACTCTCGCTGTGCTCGCTCCCTTGACCGCCGGCACCGGCGTGGGCAATCGGCTTTCAGCGATTGATGACGGACCAGGCGGGGCGAAAAGCGCCCCACCCGCCATCAATCACAAGGAGAAAGAAACCATGACAACCACAACCACNNGCCACCACGGCTCTGTCGCTCGCGGTCAATCGCCGGTGGCAGAACCGGGAGACCAAGGAATGGGAGGAGTCCACCTCATTCCTGGACGTCATCTGCTGGCGGGACCTGGCCGAGAACGTCGCCCTCAGTCTCACCAAGGGAGCCCGAATTTTGGTCACGGGCCGGCTGGAGCAACGGAGCTGGGAGACCGACGAGGGAGACCGAAGGTCCAAGGTCGAGATCGTGGCCGATGAGATCGGCGCCAGTCTCCGGTTCGCCACCGCCGACATCCACAAGGTCCAGCGCCACACCGCTGACGACGAGACCGTCGACGAGGCGACAACCGTCTGACCGCGTGGCGTGGTGGTCCCGGGCGTCACTGTCCCGGGGCCACCAACCTCGCGTGACAACCCAGAGTGAGCGACGCGGCTCCATCCGCTCGGACCGCCCCCGCACGAAGGCCCCTTCCATCGAGGAAGGGGCCTTCGTCGTGCCTACCCATCGGCTCCGCCAGACCGGTACGAATAGTCCACACACCTGCACTGGGGTGCTACATGCCGCCCTTCGGGCGTGAATCCAGCCGCTCCCGGGTCACGTTCTCCCTGGTAGATGACCAGTTTCGGTGAGGGTGACGTTCAGGGTGACGCCCATCCGGACGATTAGGGCATGGACCCGTCCCCGAACACCCGCCGCTGGGCTCTTCGATGCTGTCGATAGGGCGGCTCGGCACCACCGGTGGCGCGGACTACTACCTCGACAAGGTCGCCAACAATGTCGACGACTACTACCTCGGCCGGGGTGAGGCTCCGGGGCAGTGGATCGGAGCGACCTCCGAACGGCTCGGGCTCGTCGGCCAGGTCGATCCGGAGGCCCTCAGGAACCTGCTTGCCGGCACGTCCGCCTCGGGAGATGACCTGGGAGCCAGGCTGTCCAACGAACGACGTCCCGGCTACGACCTGACGTTCTCGGCTCCCAAGGGCGTCTCCCTTCTCTCGGCATTCGGACCCGGTGACGTCCGCGACGCGATCTCTGATGCCCACGACCGGGCGATCGGCGCCGTGCTCGATCAGCTTTCAGCCGAGGCGTGCTACGTGCGTCGCGGAGCCGGTGGCCACCGGCTCCTCGAGGCCAACGGGTTCGTCGGCGCGGCATTCCGCCACCGCACCAGTAGAGCCGGCGACCCCCAACTCCACACCCATGTCGTCGTCCCCAACCTGGTCCAAGGATCAGACGGTCGGTGGTCTGCTCCCGACGGTCGCCACCTCTACATGTGGCAGAAGGCCGCCGGCACTCTGTACCAGTCCGCACTCCGGGCCGAGCTGGCACCACTCGGTCTCGCCTGGTACGTCCGGCGCAACGGCCTGGGCGAGCTGTCCGACATCCCGAAGACGGTCCTTCGTGCATTTTCCAAACGGCGGATTGACATCGAAGCGGCGATGGACGAACGCGGGGTGACATCGTCCAAAGCCGCCGAGAAGGCCGCTCTCGCCACCCGGGAGCACAAACCTGCCGAGGTAGGGCACCCCGACGTGTTGCGCGCAGGCTGGTACGAACAGCTCGCCGCCATAGAGCTCCCCGACGGGGAGGGTGGCCTCCGCCCGGCCGGTGTTGACGACCTCACCAGTGCCCTCGGCAACGACGTGGCCATCCCGCCCGGACCCGATCAGGTCGAGGCAGTCTTCCGGGTTCTCGCTGGAGAATCCGGCGTGTCGCTCGATGACTGGGACATCGATGAGCACGGTTCTCTCGATACACAGGCGGCTTCCAAGGCACAGGCAGCCCCCGAGATCAGGGCACTGCCTGTCACCCTGCTCGGGTCGACCTTCACCCGTCGAGATGCCATCAGCGCGGTGGCCAGGGCTTTTGATGTCACCCCCGACCAAGCGTTGGCGCTCACCACCGAACTTCTCGATCGGGAGAGCGTGGTCCGGGTCCTCGCCGACCCCGACGGCGGCCCCGACCAGATCCGGACCAAAAGCGGTCAACTCATATCCGCCACCAGCGGAGACCGGCGCTACACCACCACCGAGCTTCTGGCCGCTGAACAGCGGGTCATTCGGTCTGCCGCTGCCCGCATCGGCGAGGGAACCGGCCGGGTCGCCCCCGGCACGCTCGACCAGGTCCTCCAACTCCACTCCCACCTCGACGGCGAACAGGCCGATGGGGTCCGAGCGCTGCTCACCTCCGGCAACGGCTACGACCTGGTGATGGGCCAGGCCGGCACGGGCAAGTCGACCATGCTCGGAGCTGCCAGGGTCGGTTGGGAAGAGGCGGGCTACAAGGTCATCGGCACGGCGGTGGCAGCCAGGACGGCCGCCGACCTCGAAGCGGGCACCGGCATCCCCAGTTCGTCGCTCACCCAGCTCCTGGCCGATCTCCGGGAAGCGGGTGGGCTCACCACCCGGCACGTGATCGTCGTCGACGAGGCGTCGATGATCGGCAGCCGCCCCCTCGACCAGCTCCGGAACTATGTCGACGCGGCAGGCGCCAAGCTGGTCCTTGTCGGCGACAACCGCCAGCTGTCCTCGATCGACGCGGGTGGAGCGCTCCGATCTCTGTCCAGTGAACTTGGACCCCACGTCGTCACCCTCACCACCAACCGCCGGCAGAGCACCTCCGGCCAGCAGTGGGAACGCGATGCCCTCTTGGCGCTCAGGGACGGCAACGTCTCCCCGGCCGTTCACGCCTACGCCGAACACGGTCGGGTCACGATCACCAACACCATCGACCAGGCAAGGCAACACATCGTCGAGGACTGGTGGGCTGTCCACCGGGACCACACCACAGCCATCCTGGCTGTCCGTCGGGTCGACGTCAGTGCCTTGAACGACATGGTCCGAGCCCGCCGCCAGGCCGGCGGTGAGCTCGGCAAGGAGATCCGGATTGGTGCCAAAGCGTTCAGCGTCGGCGACCGGGTCATCTTCGAGAAGAACCAGCGGGTTGCAGACGCCGCCCAGTCGGACCGTACTGGGCGGCCTTCACGGGTCCAGATCCGAAACGGCACCTTCGGCACCGTCGTCGGCATCATCGACCCTGCCACCAAACCTGTGACCAGGGAGGGTGACGTAACCCGAATCCAGGGTGACGTTGTTGTCACCGACGCATTGGAGGTCCGGGCCGAGGTGGCTGTCGCGCTGGTTGTCGAGCTCGATGACGGACGGCGTGCGGTGCTCCCCCGCAGTTACGCCGAGACATCTACCAGCCTGGGATATGCCCTCACCGTGTTCCGATCCCAGGGGATCACCGTCGACCACACCTTCGGCCTCGGTGGGGACAGCCTCTACCAAGAAGCCGGCTACACCCAACTGTCCCGTGGCCGACTGTCCAACAATCTGTATGTCGCCTCCCCGGAGAACCCAAGGTGGGAGATCGGCCACGTTGCCGAGGACATCGCACAGCGAGACGCCCTCAAGTCCCTCGTCGACGCCCTCTCCCGGAACCGGGAACAGACCATGGCTCAGGACCGCCTCCCAAACTGGCCAGCCCTGTCATCCGAGGACCTTGCTGCCTCCTACCGCCAGCACGCCAACCTTGCTCGATGGCTCACCGAACATGCGCCGCCAGACGTCAGCGATCAGCTCGCGGCTGCCTCTGATCGGGCGCACCACGCTCGCGTTGCCGGTCGGAACGCGCGAAGCGCCCAGGCCGACGTGTCAGCTCTTGTCACAGTGCAACGCCGCCGCAACCAATGGGTTGCCCGCCACCAAGACGAGATCACCACCTGGTCCCGCCTGGAGAGAGATGTCCGGCGGTATGAGTACCGGCTCGGCCAGGCCGCCGGCTACACCCAACCCGACCACGTGACGGAACTGCTCGGCCCACTCCCCGAACGCATCACGCAAGTCGAACGGTGGCAGGCTGCCGCCGGAGCGATCGAGGCGTACCGCACCCGTTGGAATATCACGGAACCGGTGACCATGGGTCCCGAACCGACCGAACCCGAACAGCGCGGCCATTGGGAAAAGACCGTCGCCATCGTGGGTGAGGCCGGATTCCTTGCTCCCGGTGAAACGTGCGGAGACAGATCCGAGCGGAATTCGCTGGCTACCCGATGGGAGAGCATCCATGCCGTCGCCAGACAGCGAGACGACGACCGTGGTGCGCCGCGGGCGCCTACCCCGTCATCGGAGTTGCTCTGGCCAGATGAACCGGACCTCGATCGCGGCGTCGATGATGGATTCGGCTTGTAGAGGTGTGCACCACCGCACTCCGTGCCCACTAACAAGGAGCGCTCGAACTGGAGTCCGCGCCGACCTCCGCTCGGGGCCGAATCATCATCCGGTGCACAGTAGGGCTGCCCTTGGGAGAACGGGACTTGCGAGTACCGATCCGTCGTTATATGGGTGATCCGTGTCAAG
>PLZF01000112.1 GCA_003152015.1 Acidimicrobiaceae bacterium
CACTATCTCGTGGAACCGGACACCTCAGCGCCCACCCCTGACCAGGACTTTTGTACCTTGGTCCACCCCCGCTCCGAGATCCTGGTGGCAGCTTGGTGGCAGTTGGTCTCCACCCGGTCGACTCTGGTGGACTCAGGTGGACCTGGGTTCTGGGAACTGGCGCATTCGCCGCCCTCATACTCGTCATGGAAAACAACATGACGAATCTGCGGCTGATTGCCGGCGGCGAACTGACCGGCGAGATCGCCGCCCGAACTAGCGACCTCCGACAGCGGTGCTCCGAACTCAATGACGAGATCGGAGAACTCGCGGGTCTGGTGGTGCAACAGGCTTCGACGCCCGCTCCGACCGCTGTGCTGACCGTTGAGGAGTGTGTCCACGAATTGCGGGTGTCCCGCAGTACCGTATTTGCGCTGCTGCGGTCCGGCAGCCTCCGCAGTTTTTGCGAGGGCCGTCGGCGGCTTGTTGCTCGGGTCGATTTGGAGGCACATATCCGAATGGCCGTCGAGGCAAGTTGATGGCAGGCCGATCCGCCAACGGACGCTCGACCCTCTACGAAGGCAAAGGCGGTCGTTGGCACGGTCAGGTTTCGATGGGTCGGGACATGAACGGCACCGCCGTCCGGCGGCATGTCTCCGGCAAAAACAAGTCACTGGTGACCAAGAAGGTGAAACTTTTGGAGGCCGAGCGCGATAGCGGCAAGCCTGCCGCCCGCTCGAACCGAATAGCAGTTGGCGAGTGGCTGGCCGACTGGATCGCTGACAAACAAGCGTTACGTGGCCCTTAGCACTCTGCGTGGGTATCGGACTGACCAACCGCACCTGAACCGAATAATCGGTGGTGTGCGTCTCTCGGACCTGACTCCGGCGCACATCGAACATCTCTGGCGCACGATGGCTGCGGCCGATCGGCTGGCGACGATTCATCACTGCCGGCGGACCCTCTCGGCGGCCCTAAATGACGCAGTGGCGGCCGGGCTGCTCGCCCGCAACCCGGTGCCGTTAGCCAGGACTCCTCGGTATTCACCCGACGAGCCCGAGCCCTACACCGTGGCCGAAATGCGTCGGATCCTCGACGCCGCAGGGCGATTCCCCAACGGGGTGCTTTACATGGTCCTGGCGGCCACCGGAGCACGCCGGTCCGAGATCGTCGGCCTCCAATGGATGCACTTCCATCCAGGACCGCCTGGCGCCTTGAACCTCCGGCAACAGCTCCAGCGCGGGTACTGGCGGCACGGTTGCGCCGACCCGAGCCAGTGCCGGAAACGTGGCGTCGATTGCCCAGAGCGGGTCGGTTACGGCGGTCTCTCCATAGTGCCTCTGAAGACCGCCAAGAGCCGTCGCACGGTGGTCCTTCCGGCGTCGCTCACAGAAGAACTCTTGGCCCACCGGGCGACGCAGCAAACGGATCGTATTGCCGCCAGCGTTTGGGATAACCGGGACTGGATCTTTTGCCACCCGGCGTCGGGATCCCCGCTTGATCCGAGGGCGATTAGCCGAGGTTTCTCGGATCTGTGTAGGGCAGCGCAAGTCCCAGTCCGAAAGCTCCATACCCTGCGGCACAGTTTCGCCACCGTGCAGCTGACGGTCGGCGGCCAACCTCTCCATGTCGTCAGCCGGCAGTTGGGTCACTCATCGGCCCGTGTTACGTCGGGCACCTATGGACACGTCCTGGTGGCGCAGGATGAACTGGCAGCGGCCGAGACCGAGAGACTCCTGTTCGGCGATGGATGAACTCACCTCCGCCCAAACCGCCGCGTACGACAACGCCCTCAAGAACCTCGCCAACGCTCTCGTCCGGGTCTGGACCGTCTGCGAGGCTGCCGGGGTTGAAGCGGGAACCGGGATCCGCTTCGGCGGAAACCTACCCGAGGCCCTGTCCTACGCCCTCGGCTTGGCCGCCGTGGATCTCGACCTGGATCTGGACGACGCTGGCAATCCTGAGGATGCCGACTTCGCGGCTGGGGGCCTGGTTCGGCATCGGCCCGGCTCTTGGGAAGCGGTGCATGTCCGGGCTCTCGTGTTCCCGCCAGATCTGATCCCGCACATCTGAATCTGATCTGAGCGAGGAGCACCATCCCGCCGCTCAACGCCGGTTAGTGCGTGTACCGGAGCCGCTATACCTCACTTACTCAGTAAGTGAGGTATAGTTGAGTCATGGCCACTCAGAACCGGAAACTGGCAGGATCGCCCCTCGGTGGCCGGATCGCGGGAAAATCCAACCCTGAGTTGGCCATCGACCTAGAGCTAACGACCGTCGGGGTCGAGGACCCTTGGCCAGCGGTGGGATGGGAAGAGGCCCATTGGGTACCCGACTCCCGTAACCAGTACAGCAACAGAGAACGCCAAATCCAGACCGGCCCCTACCAGCGAGCGGTCCCGGCTCACATCGCTGGCGTCGACCTGGAAATCCCAGCGACCCTGGCCGCCGAGATCGAGGAGGCGAGCAACGAGATCGTCCGCTTCGATGCAGAGATGGGGCCGGAGCTGGAGCCTTATGGCGCTGTGCTGCTCCGGTCCGAGTCGGCAGCGTCCTCCCGGATCGAGCGCCTGACCGCATCGTCGCGCGCCATCGCAACCGCCGAGACCGGCGTCGACTCATCGTCGAGTAACGCCAACGAGATCGTCGCCAACACCCGCACCATGCAAGCGGCCATCGACATGGCCGAGACCCTCGACGGCGATACCGTCCTGGCGATGCACAGGACCCTCATGGCGACTGAACCGGACATCGCCGGAAAGTGGCGACACCAGCAGGTCTGGATTGGCCCGGGGCATGCTGGGCCTCGCATCGCCGACTTCGTTCCGCCTGCCAGCGATCGAGTGCCCGAACTGATGGAGGACCTGACCGCGTTCATGCGTCGGACCGACCTTCCTGTGCTGGCCCTAGCCGCAGCGGCACATGCCCAGTTCGAGACTATCCATCCATTCGTCGATGGCAACGGGCGCACTGGCCGTGCCCTGGTCCACGCCGTCCTCCGGAATAGGGGGTTGACGGTCAACTCGACGGTTCCGGTCTCGGCTGGCCTCCTTACCGACACGGACGCCTACTTCGATGCGCTCACCCGGTACCGCTCCGGGGAGGCGGAGCCCATCATCTCCATGATTTCGTCGGCAACCGTCCGGGCCGTCGCCAACGGGCGGGAGCTGGTCTCGGACTTGCGTTCGGTGCGTCAAGGTTGGGACAAGCGTCTTCGGGTCCGTAAGGGGGCTGATGCGTGGCGGCTGGCCGACATGCTCATCCGACAACCGGTCGTAACCAGCGACCTCATCACTCGCGAGCTGGGGGTCGGCCAGAACAACGTCAACCGGGTGCTTCGCCCGTTCGAGGATGCCGGAATCCTGGTCGCCTCGGGGTCTGCGATCCGGGGACGGCGGGTGTGGCGGTCACCGGAGGTCCTGGCCGAGCTGGACGACTTCGCCGAGCGAGCTGGACGACGCTCCTACCGTTGAGCCGGACGGCTCATCGCCAGGTTGTGCATCGCCCGATATCAAGCGCGCACACCAACTTGCTATCGGGTCGGTGAAACCCCAGGATCCTTCGATGGCGACGTGGCGGGGATCGGCTCGGATGTGGCTATCGCCGATTGTGGTCTCGGTTCCATCACCGATGGCTCTGCTGTGATGACTCCAGGGTGGGTTGACCCACATCGAGCATCCGCATGGCAACTGATTGAACCTCGATAGTCCGTTCGCGTTCGATGGCAACTGCTTCAGCGACCTCAGCCCGCCGCCACCACCCGGCCATCTCGGTTTGCAGGCGCTCCAGGTCACTGATTATGTGCTCGGTGTCGACTACCTCGGCATCGTCCAGGTCAGATTCACACGACGTGCACGAGGGTGGCGCGTGGTTGACCACCTTGTCGGGCTCTGAGACCTGGGCCAGGTGCTTGCCCGGGGCACCGGGTTGCTTCCCCGCTTGCGGGGGCCGCTGCACGACGTTCGGCACGGGACGGTGCCGGAGGCTTGGTGAACCCTTCGGCAGAAGGCGGCATCGACGAGTTGCGAGGGTTGCGACCGAGGCGTTCTTCCAAGTCGGCCAGCTTCGACTCGAGCATCGCCACCTGGGCCCGCAGCAATGCGTTCCCGGACACAACTTGCTCGTAGGAGGGAGCATCGGGGGAGGGATCGCGGGTCGGAATTCCCCACGGTACGCGCGGTGTTCCCCCTGGTGGTGGATCAGGTGGTCAGGGGACCTGAACAGTTACGAACGGTATTGCGGCTAGCCGACATAGGGCCGTACCCTGCGCAGCTCCTGGCGGGCAATGGACTCACGGTGGACTGCATCGGGCCCATCCACGATGCGGAGAGCCCGGGCCCACGCGTACAAATAGGCCAGTGGAGTGTCATCGCTGACTCCCTGGCCCCCGAACACTTCGATGGCCCGGTCGATGACCTGGGTGGCCATCGTAGGTGCCGCCACCTTGATAGCGGCGATCTCGATACGGGCCCCCTTAGCCCCGTATGTGTCGATCAGCCAGGCGGTCTTATATACCAATAGACGGACCTGGTCGATGTCGATACGCGACCGGGCGATCAGGTCCCGTACCACCCCTTGGTCGGCCAGACGCTTCCCGAATGCTACGCGGTATTTCGCCCGGTCGACCATCAGGGCCATCGCACGCTCAGCCATGCCGATCGCACGCATCGCATGATGGACACGGCCGGGGCCGAGGCGCGCCTGGGCGATCATGAACCCGTCGCCCTCGCCCGCGAGACGATTGCTGGCTGGCACACGAACGTCGCGATACACGATCTCAGAATGTCCGTGTTGATCCTGATATCCGAAGATCGGTAGGTGCCGCTCGATGACCAGTCCCGGGGCATCTCGCGGCACTAGGATTATCGACTGTTGGCGATGCGTCTCCGCGGTCGGGTCGGTCTTGCCCATCGTGATGAACACCTGGCAGCGCTCGTCAGCCGCTCCGCTGATCCACCACTTACGGCCATTGATCAGATAGTCGTCACCATCGCGAACGATCTGGGTGGTGATGTTCGTGGCGTCCGAGGATGCCACGTCCGGCTCAGTCATCGCGAATGCTGAGCGGATCTCCCCGGCTAGCAACGGCTCCAGCCACTGTCGCTTCTGCTCAGCAGTGGCGAACAGGTGCAGCGTCTCCATATTGCCGCTATCCGGGGCTTGGCAATTGATTGCCTCGGGTGCGATGGTCGGCGACCATCCCGAAATCTCGGCCACCGCGGCATATTCCAGGTTCGACAGGCCGGACAGCTCGGGTAGGAAAAGGTTCCACAGGCCGCGCCTGCGGGCCGATGTCTTGAGGTCCTCGATCACAGGTGGATGCTCGTGCTCTCCACGCTCGGCCAAGTAGGCGGCATACACCGGCTCGGCCGGGAAGATCTCGTCGCGCATAAAATCCCACATGGCAGCACTCAGCTCCTGCGCCTTTGGTGACAACTCAAAGTCCATGCCTCAATCCTCTCGTCGCAGCCTGACCACGCCCTCTTCGGCAATCCTCATTATCTCGCGATCTAGGCTCGGCCGAAGCCCTTCCCCGGTTTTCCTACTCTCCTACATGAAATGCCGCTGATCGACGGTCGTCGGCCGTCGTGCTCCACTCTCCTGGTCAAGCGGTTGCCGACGGCATGCAGCCCACCCCGAAACAGCTCGCCACCACCCGAGACCGGTTAATCAAGAAAGGAGCCCTGTGGGGCTCAAGAACCTCGATTCAGACGCTCCCAGCCGTATTCTCATGGGTCACGCCGCACGCTGGTATTCGTTGATCAGCACACCGAGGATCTGCTTCCGGTCGACCCGAGCGTCTATCGGCATCGTTGTTAGATCGGTAGAGGAGTTCGGCGCGTCTGGTGGCCGTTGGCCCAGGGAACGGTGCGGTCGATGGCCGTTGTAGTGAGTCACATAGGTCGCGAGGACATCCCACAAGTGACGTTGGCCGACGACCAACAGTCGGTCCAAACACTCGCGACGTAGCGTCCCGATCCAACGTTCAGCGTAGGTATTTGCCCTGGGCGCCCGAGGGGGAGTCTTCAACACGGCTATTCCGGAACCGGCAAAGACGGCGTCGAAGCTGGCGGTGAACTTCGCATCCCGATCTCGGACCAAGAACCGAAACTTCTCGGTTCGATCGTCGAGGGCCATGAGGAAGTTGCGAGCCTGCTGGGTGACCCAGGCGCCGGTTGGGTAACGAGTCACGCCGAGGATGTGTACTCGGCGCGTGGCCACCTCGATGACGAAGAAGACGTAGACGCGTCGCAGGAGCACTGTGTCGACGTGGGCGAAGTCACAGGCCAGCATGGACTTCGCTTGTATAGAGCAGAACTGCCGCCAGGTGGGACCGGAACGCCTTGGTGAGGGATCGATTCCGGCCCGATCCAAAATGTTCCACACTGTTGCGGCCGACACCTTGTAGCCGAGCCCGATGATCTCCCCATGGATTCGTCGGTGGCCCCAGGTTGGGTTTTCTCGAGCCAGCCGCACAACGAGCTTGCGTATCACAACCGCTGTTGGCGGCCGACCGCCATGGGGTACCCGAAGGCTCGGATAGGTCCAGTGGCTTGCCACCAGTTCGCGGTGCCAGCGCAGCAGCGTGGCCGGCGTCACGATCCTGGCATGCCACCGGCCCCTGGGGAGAAGTCGAGACAGTGCGGCGAGCACCAGTCGGTCTTTCGGCTCCAAGCGAGGACGCTTGATCTGACGACGCAACACTGCAACTTCATGGTGTAAGACGAGCAGCTCGACGTCCTTGGCGGCTCCACCGCGGCCTCGTAGGGCGATCAGGCCAAAGAGACGCTGGGCCAGCATGTAGACGATCGACAACAACACGGCGTGATCCTCCCAGACGGCCTGCTGAGGGTCTAACTGAAGTTGTTGAGCCCCACAGGGCGCAACCGCATGGCTCGCGGTCCGCAGCTACCTCGCAACCGTGATGAAGAACGGCGAGAACCCGCTCGGGGCGATGCAGCGTCTCATGGCCGCAGACCCGTGGATGCCGATTGCTCCCGACAGCGGTTGAGCGACACAACGTGCCGGGCACTGCAATGCGGTCCCACCTGGTCTGGCCGGTTGCTGGGTCCACCCATCGGGGGTGAACAGTTACGAAATATGCGGCACTGGGTTCTTATTGTGTGACCCAAGGTCACCCGAGTTGTTGACCTGCGCTTTCCTGAATCCGAATGGGATGGTGCGCGAACCATGCCAGAAAGCTTCCTGGATCACTTGCTTACGAGTCGTATCTTTCGTAAGGTTAGTTCATGACATCTATCGCAGCGAATGACGCACGCACCAATTGGTCCGTCATGCTCGACCAAGCTCGAATCGAACCTATAGAAATCACGAGACGAGGTCGTCCAGTCGGGGTTCTGGTGAGTCCAGAATTTTTCGAGCGTGCCGTAGACGCCCTTGAGGATGCCGAGGATCTTGCAGCAGCGCGAGCCGCAAAGGAATCCACTGAACCCACGATCTCACACGAAGAACTCATGCGCGAGTTGGGGCTCGCGTAGGTGGCGGATCGTTTTGAAATTGAATACACCGCACACGCCGCCAAGGCGATCCGAAAGCTCGATCGGACCGCACAAAGCCGCGTATTGAAAACGATCGAGATCCTCTCCGAAAATCCCCGGCCCCCTGCTGGAACGCAACTCGTTGGAGGCGATGGACAGTGGAGAGTTCGGACTGGTGACTATCGGATCATCTATGAGATCGACAAGGGACGACTCGTCGTGCTTGTTGTCAAGGTCGGTCACAGACGTGAGATCTATCGATGAGTTGTTCGTAAATCCGTCAGGCGAGTGCAATGCAGGGTCCGAGAATTTCAAGCGCCCGGTTCTTATTGTGTGACCCAAGGTCCACCTCAGCGCCCACCTCAGCGCCGCCGATGACAAGATCGTCTTCGACCGGTTCCACATCATGGAATACATGACCAAGGCGCTCGACACCGTTCGCAAACGGGAGAACTGTGTCCTTCATGCCCATGGCGACAAGGCCTTGGTCGGATCCAAGTACCTGTGGCTGTACTCCGAGGAGAACCTTCCCGAGCGCCACCACGAGCGCTTCGCCGCCCTGCGCAACGCCGATCTCAAGACGCCTCGGGCGTGGGCGATCAAGGAGAACCTTCGACCCGTGGCAAGTGGACCAACCAGACGGTCGTCGGCTGATGCCGTAGCGCGGTGTCGTCGCACCTGCCCTGACCTGCGATGTCGGTGGTGGCGAGGCCTACGCCGGCCCTGGGTTCCCGGCCTCGACTGCAGGGGTCGCCCTCCTCAAGATCAGCCCGCGTCGTCGACGTCGACCAGTGCGGACCGATCCAGGCCCCGGACGTCAGTGACGCCGGTGAGGCTGAGCGCCACCTCCATTTCGCTGCGCAGGATGCGCAGCACGTGGGTGACGCCCTTCTCCCCTCGGGCGGCGACGGCATAGGCCCATGGTCGGCCGATCAGGCACGCCCGGGCGCCGAGGGCGAGCGCCTTCACCACGTCGAGGCCGCTGCGGATGCCACCGTCGACGAGCACTTCGGCCCGATCGCCGACGGCGTCGACGATCGCTGGGAGGGCCGTGATCGTCGACGGCACGTCGTCGAGCTGGCGTCCACCGTGGTTCGAGACGACGACCGCATCCGCGCCGCGGGTCACCGCCTCGCGGGCGTCCTGCGGGTCGAGGATCCCCTTGAGCACGAGCTTGCCGGCCCAGTTCTCGCGAACCCAGGCGAGGTCATCCCAGGTCACGCTGGGGTCGAACTGGCTGTCGACCCATTCCCGGAAGGCGCCGGGCGTGGACGCCCCCGGCACCGCCTTCTCGAGGTTGCCGAACGTGAGCGGTTTGCCCCCGACTGCGACGTCACGCACCCACGCCGGATGGAGGGCGAAGTCGAGGCCACGCAGCAGCTTCTTCGCGGTCGAGAGCGAGCTGGCCATGCCGTTGCGGACATCCCGGTAGCGGGCGCCCACCACGGCGAGGTCAACAGTGAGCACGAGCACGCTGCAACCCGCCGCCTGCGCACGGTGCATGAGATCCTCGGCGTAAGCGCGGTCGCGCATCACGTACAGCTGGTACCAGAACGGTCGGTCGGTCGCGGCGGCGACCTCCTCGATCCCACAGATCGACACGGTGGACTCACAGAAGGGAACTCCGATACCGGCAGCGGCCCGGGCGGCCTGGACTTCGGCCCGCTGAGCGAACATGCCGGCCAGACCGACCGGCGCGAGCACGACCGGGAGGGAGAGTTCGTTGCCGAGGACCGTGGTCCCCAGCTTCCGCTCGGACACGTCACGCAACACTCGTTGCCGGAGGCGTATCCGGCGGAGGTCCGCCACGTTCGCGGCCATCGTCGCCTCCTCGTAGGCGCCACCGTCGATGTAGTCGAACAGCTGACGAGGCAGGCGGCGACGCGCTAGCTCGCGGTAATCGCGCACCGAGGCCGGGGCGAGCCCGAGCGGGCGATCACGACCAGTGAGGTTCATGAAGCCCATGCTGCCAGACCGTGAACACGGAAGTACAGACCCGAACCGAACTTGGACCGGACAACCCTTGAGTGAGGTGTGAACTGTACTGTTTGGTGGAAGCTCGGGTTATCGGAGGCCGAGCCCGAACCACGTGTTAGGGGTCGTGACGGGGCGAGCGCGTCAGTGCTGGTCAGAGCGTCATACGACTCAAGCGGCGCCAGCCCCAGGATGCCGAATGTGGGCCCGTCCGACTCGGTCTGTTTACCCTGAGTTTGACGTGACAGCGTCACACGGGACCACTCCGATTGGGTTCGTTTCGCCATGTCAGCCACCGATGCGCTGACGGGCTCGCGGGATAGTTCAGGGACGCCGAGCTTCGTCGCGTAGCGGGTTGAGCTCCCCTCCCACCAGTAGTCGTCGCGCTCGTGCGACCACGCACGTCAGCACGGCCAGACCGACCGAGTTGTCCTCTTCGAGGATCTGGTAATCCGTTCTTGCCCTACGCGGGAAGATTCACAGCAACGGGCGTCTCACGCCATCCTGACAGGTAGGGATCCGATCCCCTCGTGCGAACGCGTTCGCCGAGCGGTTCGTCGGCACGGCACGAGGCGAGCGTCTCGACCGGATACTGGTCTTCCATCGCCGCCAGCTCGAAACGGTCCTCAGCGAATTCATCGATCACTACAACCGACATCGTCCGCACCGCTCTCTCGGTCAGCAGGCACCGCTCGTGGTGGAGAAGGTGCCACTGCGGATCGGCGACCCAGATCCAGCATGACTACGAAGGAGCGATGAGCTCGGCGGCCTCATTCACGAGTACCGACTCGTCGCATGAGCTGGTGGGACGGGGTTCTCGGCACCCACAGGGCCCGGGCAGCCGCCTCGAGGCGGAGGTGTCGGTGGTCCCCGTCGGGCCCTTCGTTCCTTCCTCCTCATCCCGCCCAGGTGCTCGAGGAACCGCCGGGGAGCGGATGGCGTCAGCCGAGCCCGCGCAACATGACGTTCCAGTAGAAGGCGGGCAGCCCGTAGCGCTTCAGCAGCCACATGTCGTAGCGCTCGCGCTTTGTATCGATGACAGGGATCGTCGGGTGCGGAGCGAGACTGTAGTCGAACTCGGCAAGCAGCATCTTGCCCCGGGCCGTCGTGAACGGGCAGGCGGCGTAGCCGTCGTAGCGGGCGGACGGCCCGCGCCCCGACAAGAAGGCGAGCACGTTGGCGACGACCACCGGGGCCTGGCGCCGGATCGCGGCACCGGTCTTCGACGTCGGGGCGTCGCAGACGTCACCCAGAGCGAAGACTTCCGGGTGGCGGGGATGCACGAGGTGGTGGCGATCGACGGGCACCCAGCCGAACGGGCTCTGGCCACTGAGCGCGCTCTCGCGCACGAACGCGGGAGCGCGCTGGGGCGGGGCGACGTGCAACAGGTCGTAGCGAAGCGCCTCGCGCACCTTGCCCCCCGGGCCGGTCGTCTCGAAGGTCGCCTGGCGCGCGTCGGGGTCGACCTCGACGAGCTCGTGGCCGAAGCGGGTCTCGATCCCGTAGCGCTCGACGACGCCCTCGAGTACGGCGGCGAACTCCGGCACGGCGAAGATCCCGCCGGCGCCCGTCGCGTAGGTCACCCGCGCACCATCGAGGGCGCCGGTGCGCCGCCAGTGGTCGCAGGCCAGGTAGGCGGCCTTCTGCGGGGCACCCGGGCACTTGATCGGCGAGCCCGGGGCGGCGAAGACCGCCTCGCCGCCGCGGAAGCGCCGGACGAGCTCGAAGGTCTTCGGGGCGAGTTCGGCGCTGTAGTTCGACGTCGCGTGCGGTGTCGCCATCGCCTCGGCGAGCCCCGGCACCAGGTCCCAGGCAAGCTCGAGACCGGGGCAGAGCACGAGCACGTCATAGCCGATACGGGCGCCGCCCGCCGTGGCGACGAGGCGGGCGTCGGGGTCGAGCTCGACCGCTGCGTCCTGCACCCAGCGCACCCCCTTCGGCACGACGGCGGCCTCGGATCGCCGGCTGCGCTCCACGGGGACGACCCCACCCCCGACGAGGGTCCACAGCGGCTGGTAGTAATGCACGCTGGCCGGCTCAATGAGGGCGACGTCCTCCTCGCCGGCCCGGCGCAACCGGGCGGCGACGCTGATGCCCGCGCTACCGCCCCCGACGATGACGATCCGATGGTGCATCGCTGCCCTCCCAGACACTGGCACTAATCATGACTAGATAAGTCAACATTATGCTCAATGGCATACGTGCGCAAGCGCGCTCGTCATCCGCCCTGCCGCCCACGACGGTCCGATCCGCAGGCGAAGCGTGTCCCTGTCCCGTTCGACCGCGCTAGCGGAGACCGCGAGCCACCGCCCGTCACCGGCGAAGCGCCCCCGGACCGCCTCGAGCGGGCGCGAGACGCCAACGGGCGGTGCGGGCGGCCCTATTCAGGCCGGGCTACCCCTTGTAGACCACTCTGTTGGACTCAACTCAAGAAGCGGGGGAGGAAGGAAGCGCCACGAGCGGAGTTACGGGAAAGCGGCGTTTCCGAGTCGGGGCTTTCGGCCCTAGTGCCTCCCCGCAGTAGTTCTATGAACATAGTGAGCTGATCCATATCGTCGGCCCGGGTGGTCAAGATGTGGATCGTGGAACCCTTGGTAGTGAGCGTCCAAGAGCGTGACCAGCTCGAACGACGGGTGCGAGCGCAGACAACCCTCATCGGGATCGACAACGAGCAGAAGTGGTCCTGCTGCTGGCGGCCGACGGAGTTCCGGGCGCGAAGATCGCACCATTGGTGGGGCTCTCCGAACAGTCGGTGTGCAAGTGGCGGCGCCAGTTCTTTGAGGCTGGCATCGAGGGGCTCAATGACGCACCTCGCTCGGGACGCCCCCTCGTCTACGGACCGACAGATCGTTTGGTGCTTATGGCCAAGGTGACCGAGGAGCACCCCCGAGGTCTCCTCGCAATGGAGCCACTCCGAGTTGGCCGACGCCATGACTACCGCAGGGATCGACATCTCGGCATCCCAGATCGGTCGGATCCTTGCCGCCGACGACGTGAAGCCGCACCGGGTCGATGGATGGCTGACCAGAAGGGACAGCCCCGAGTTCTGGGAGCGTGCCGCCGACGTCTGTGGGCTCTACCTCGCACCACCGAAGAACGCCGTGGTGCTGTCCATCGACGAGCAGACAGGCATACAAGCGAAGAGTTGCAAGCACCCGACCCAGCCGGTCCGATCCGGTCGACCAGCACGGCGGGAGTCCGAGTACGTCCGTCACGGCGCTGCTTCACTGATCGCCGCCTTGGACGTTGCAATTGGCAAGGTGATGGCGACCGGCATCGAGCGCAACAACTCGATCACCTTCACCGCGTTCCTTGAAGAGATCGAGATGAGCATCAACTCTGACCTCGCCATCCACGTCGTGATGGACAACGGGAGTTCTCACACCACCAAAGCCACCAAAGCCTCCAAAGCCTGGCTGGACGACCACCCACGGTTCGTCGTCCACCACACACCGGTTCACGCCAGTTGGCTTAATCAGGTCGAAGCGTGCTTCTCGATCCTGACCCGCAAACGGTTGCGCAGAGGGGAGTTCGAGTCACGACAAGAACTCGTCGACAAGATGCTGGCGTTCATCGACCACTACGGCACTACCGCCACGCCCTTCAAATGGGTCTACGACGCCAAGACCAAAGCCGCATGATCCATGTTCAAGGGACTTCTGCGCGGCACCACTAGTGAGGTAGGGCGCCAGGCCAGACCTTCCGGCCCGCGTCCCGGGCCTGGCGCACGCAGGCGGCGATCCCCACGCCGCGCATCGACGCGCCGGTCACGACCACGCCGGGCGCACCCACCGCCAGCGCGGCGTCGATGCGGTCGGCCCGGGCCAGGTGGCCCGGGCCATACTGCGGGAACGAGCGATCCCACCGGTCAACCCGCCACTGGACCGGGGCCTCGGTGACGCCGACGGCCTGCTTGAGCTCGCCGTGGAGAAGGTCGACGAGATCATCGTCGGAGAGGGCGGCGGGGCGGTTGTCGCCGTGGCGGCCGGCCGAGCAGCGCATGATCACCCGGCCGGGTGGGTGCAGCGCGGGCCACTTCGATGACACGAACGTGCACGCGGTCATCAGCCATCCTTCGCTGCGCGGGACGACGAAGCCGCTGCCGCTGAGTGGGCGCGGGAGCGCGGCCTCCCTGTAGGCCAGGGTGGCGACCGCGACCGAGGAGTACACGACCCCCGCCAGCCCGAGCGACGCGACGGGGCTGACCTCGGCAAGGAGGGGTGCGGTGACGAATGCGGGGGCGGTGAGGACCACGCCGTCGACGGGCCTGTCGAGCGGGTCGAGGCGCCAGCGACGGCCGTCGCGGCCAAGCTCGGTGACCGGGGTGCCGGTGCGCAGCTCGACGCCCGCGGCCCGCAACTCCTCGACCAGCCGGTCCACCAGGCGCTCGAGGCCTCCCCGCAGCGAGATGAACAGTGGCCCGAGCGACGACGGTTCGGGGACCTTGCGCCGGTGGCCCCGCAGGCCGAGCAGAAGGCTGCGGCTGCCCGACGCGAGCGCCTCGATGTCGGGCGCGGTGGCTCTCAGGCTCAGGCTGTCTGCCCGGCCCGCGTTGATGGCTGACAGCAGCGGGCCGACCAACCGGTCGACCACCTCGAGGCCGAAGCGCCCGCCGATCACCTGCGCGATCGTGGGGTCGCTGCCGTGGTTGTGTCGCGGGAGGACGAGGTCGAGGCCAGCCCGGGCGATCCCGGACGGCGAGAGGATCCCGGAGCGCAGTAGCGGTAGCACCTGGGAGGGCACCCCGCGAACGAGACCCTCAGGCAGCGGTCTCAGCCTCCCCCGGGCGTACACGCTGGCCCCGGCGGCGGCGGGCGATACGATCTGAGGCCCGAGGCCCAGCTCCCGCATGAGCTCGCCCGCCCACGGCACGCGGGCCAGGATCGCGTCGGGGCCACAATCGACCGGGACGCCGGCGAACTCGGTGGTGGTGATCTTGCCGCCGAGGCGGTCGCCGGCCTCGAGGAGGACGACGCCGGGCGCGTTCCCCCCCCGGCTGAGTTCGTAGGCCGCGGCCAGGCCGGTGATGCCGCCGCCGACGACCGCAATCGTCGCCCCGGTCACGCCGTCGCCCTGGCGTGGTCCGGCCCGACCGCAGGAAGGTTGGCGCACGGGCCAACGCTGTCGTTGGGCGACGTCGTGCGGGCCAGGGCGACGCCGGCCACGCCTCCCGCCGGGCAGCTCACAGCGGTGGGGACGGCGTCGACGGGTTCGCGAGGCCGAGGCGCCGCCGCGACGGGGTGGCCCGAACGTCCCGCAGCGGCCCCGCGTCCAGGACGGGACGTAGCGGACAGGGCGCCTCGGCCGCTGACGTCATGGCCGGTCTTCACCGGTCCGTTCGCCTGCGGCGTCGACCGGGCGGGCGCACTCGCGTTGCCGGTGTGTCCCGTTGTTGCCGCGCTGGTACCCGCGCCGCATCGATGGGATGCACGGCGAGGGGTCACGGTGGTGACTGGTGGCTTCTATGCGTTGAGGCCTGCATTCCGCGACCGGTGATGACGGGATCCGAACGATCCCCCCTTGGCTCGTAGGCGCATGTCGGGTCGGCGGCGAGCGGATCACCGGTCGCCGCCCACGCCCGGGCTCTGCTCCCCCCACAGATCTCGAGGAATTCGCACCGTCCGCACTTGCCGCCGCGTTGAGCGGGGTCTCGGAGCGCCCGGAACACGGGGTGGTCTTGGTACCAGTGACGGAGCGGCCGGTCCCGTACGTTCCCGACGGTGAGCGGGAGAAACCCCGACGGCTGGACTTCACCGACATGTGAGACGAAGCAGAAGCCGTTCCCGTCGGTCACTCCGGGTGCCACCGGCAGGTTGAGCTGGGCTCGCACCCGGCGGTACTGGGGAGCTTCGACCGTTCGAACCGTGAAGGAGAACTCACCGGAGGCGAGCCAGTGGAGCGCGAGCTCTTCTTGGTCAGCCGTGAGCATGTCTGCTGCTTGCGCACGACCGGTCGTGACGAGGAAGAAGAGGGTCCAGCTGGCCACCCGCCCGTCGAGTAGCCGGGCGATAGCGGGGAGTTCCGTGATGTTCCGTCTCGAGACTGTGGTGGCGATCTGCAACCGGGCTCCGAGTGCGCAGACCGCGTCGATCGCTCGCCAGGTCCGCTCGAAGTGCCCTTCGACCCCGCGGAATGCGTCGTGAGTGGCAGGCGTCGCACCATCCAGGCTGAGGTGGATGGTCCCCGTGCCGGCCGCGACTGCCCGTTCGAGCGCTCCGGACCGCAGCCGTCCCGTCACCGATGGGGAGAAGCCCACGTACATCCCCGTGCTCGCGACGTGGGCGACGAGATCGAAGATGTCGGGCCGGGCGAGTGGGTCGCCGCCGGTGAGAACAAAGACCCGGGTGCCCATCGCGGCGGCCTCGTCCACCAGCGTGGCACCTTCCTCTGTGGACAACTCTCGAGTATCGCGGTGGTGCTGTGCGTCGGCGCGGCAGTGAACGCACCGCAGTGGGCAGGCACGGGTGACTTCCCATGCGAGCGTCATCGGAGCTCGGGAGAAATCCCGGCGGAGAGCCCCTCCAAGTGGATTGGCTCGCGTCTGCCCCTGCGCTCCATCGGTCTGTGCTCCATCAGGCACAGGCCGCATTTCCGCATCGACGATCGGACGCGCCAAATCGAACTCCCATCTCTTTTCTGGCGAGCGGCTGGCGCACGACGCGAGACCTCGGCTCCGGCAGCTTCCATTTCAATTTCATTATTGTAAACGTGTAGTTTAGCGCTCTATGAATGGCCCGGGTACAAGAAGAGATGGTCGGAGCCGAGGTTCTCGTCGACAGGATGGAAGTGTTCACTGGATCCGGGTGCTTTCGTTGGCAACGGTGGTCGCGGCCTACGGCCTTGTCGTGCTCGGGAGTACCGTCCGTGTGACCAACTCCGGGATGGGCTGCCCGGGTTGGCCGCTGTGCGCCGGACAGGTCGGTCCGATCGCCCAATTGCATCCGTTGATTGAGCAGTCCCACCGATATCTCGCGTCGCTCGTGACCATCTTGATCCTCGCGCTCGCCGCGCTCGCCTGGCGGACCGGCCCGAAGGCTCGGCATGTGCGGGGACCGGCGCTGGTGTCCGTGGGGGCGATCGCGGTGCAGATCGTGCTCGGTGCTATCACGGTGCTTACCGACAACGCACCGGTCACTGTCGCACTGCACCTCGCGGTCGGGCTGTTGTTCCTCGGGATCGTGACGATGACCGCGGTCGCGTCCTTCATCGGGCCCGAGCAGTCGTGGCCGCTGCCTCACCAACCGGGCCGCCTCGCCTGGGTTACCGTCGCCGGGTTGTTCTTCGTGCTCATTTCCGGTTCGCTCGTGGTCGACGGGGGCGCGCAATCGGCGTGTGGGTCATGGCCAGCGTGCTTCGGAAGTCGGGCATCCGGGGGACTCGTCGCGCTCCAACTCGTCCATCGTTCGATGGTCCTGATCGGCGGGACGCTCGTTGTCGTCTACCTCATTACACTCCTCCGCAAGGGAAGTGCCCTCCACGCGCAGCGCCTACTGGCGTTGAGCGGCCTGGCGCTGCTCGCAGCGCAGGTCACTGTCGGCGCATTCGACGCGTTGCTCGATGCGCCAGCGGCTCTTGCGGATGTGCATCTCGCCTTGGCCTCGGCACTGTGGGCTGTCGTTGTCGCGGTTGCCTATCTGTCGGCGAGGGGCACCAGGGACCGCACTGCTCCCGTCGGTTCCCGCGACGTCGAGAGAACGGTCTTGTCGACCGCCGGTCGCGAGGGCTGTTGACGAGGGAATGTCCCTTCCTGTCCCGAGGTGGACCCGCAGGTCACCATCATGGCGCTGGCACAGGCCGTCGCCATGATGGTGGCTGGTGCTGCCCCGGTCGTGTCCTAGGCTTCCGGCCGCCACCCACTCGGCTGTCCCGACACCAGAGCCGCCTCGAGCCTCGAACGCCCGCGTCCGGGAAGCCTGTGGAGGCGGGTGTTACCGCGCAGGGCCGACGGAACGGAACGACCAGCTGCACCCGTCGGCGAACGACCTCGGCGTCACCGGCCGCCACCGACCGAACGCTGCAGTCTCGATGACCTGACCGTCTCTTGCCTCGATGACCGACTGCAACGTCTTGAGTGTGCCGCCGGGGTTGAAGTTGGTGCAGAAGATCCCGACGGGCATCCCGGCCAGCCGGGGGAGCCGTTCGATGGCCGCCATTGCCGCCTTGGCCGGCCCCACGGCGGCGAGCACCAGACCCTCGACCCATGTCCCGATGACGAGGAGGTCCGTTGCCACCAGCCGTTCGGGTGCCAGCGAACCGAGCGGTACCATTCCCACCTGCGCCCGATAGGTCTCGAAGGCGGCGGCGATTCGGTTCGCGGCTTCGGCGGTATGCCGGCTGCGGCTCTCGTAGGCGACCACCACCCGGAGCGGCTCCACGCTGCTCGCCGGCCACCCACAGTCGATCCACCTCGGGAAGCTCGGCCGCCTCGATTACCACTTCTCGATCCAGTGCCGTCCGCCCGACCGGACGGCGGCGGGCGGCGGCGGGCGGCGGGTCGTTGGATCCGCTCGCCGAAGCCGCTGAACGGGCACATCGAGCGCCATGCTCTCCCCACGACGACCACCATCACGAAGACCAGGCAGAACCAGACGTACCAGGTGATCGCCGTGCCGAAGTTCAACCCCCGGACGACCGAACCGAGCAGGCCGAGCAGGATCACCGCCCAACAGACGAGCTGGTTAGGGAGGATGAGGAAGAATCGCATGCGCCGGTTGGCCAGGATGCGCGCCACTTTTGGGTGCCGGGCCACGTCCCGGCCCGACGGAAGGTCGCTCGGGTTGAAGTGTTCACGAGCCCGGTTGCCGATGGTAGTCGCAGGTGGATGGATGCCGGAATGGGGTCGTCGGCCCCACTTGCATGATCGAGGTCGTGGAGAAGTGCCGTCGGCCCTCCTGCTCATCCATGTTCCGTGTCGCCAGCTGCCCTGCTGGTGGTCAATCAGCGTGGCGATCAACATCGGTCCGCCTCGAGCGACGGCGTTGCCCTGTCCATACATGGAGTAATTCTCCATGCGTAAAGTCAACGGAGAGCGTCATCGCCAATACGTCAAGCCATTGGGTACACTTCTGCTTGTGAACCTGACGCTCTCCAAGCGGGGCGACTACGTGATTCGGGCGGCCCTTGCGCTCGCGCGCGCCTACCCGTCTGGCGGCTACCGGAAGATCCGCGAGGTGGTGGCCGAGATGGACGTACCGTCGACCTTCGCATCGCAGATCCTGGCCGACCTCGTCCATGCGGATCTGGCGACCTCCAAAGCAGGCAAGGGCGGGGGATACCGGCTGCGCCGGGCGCCGGAGGACATCAGCGTGCTCGAGGTGGTGGAAGCCGGAGAGGGGATTCTCCGTGCCGAGCGTTGTGCGTTGGGAGAGGGCCCATGCCGGTGGGAGTCCGTCTGCCCGTTGCACGAAACGTGGGGCGCAGCGACGGCGGCTCTGCGATCCGTGTTGGCGCAGACGTTGCTCAGCGAGCTCGCAGTGACCGACCGGGCGATCGAATCGGGTGACTACGCGGAACCGCCGGACTCCCACCGTCATGGGTTCTCGGCGGTGCATGTCGACGACCTGGTACTGGTCGAAGGTCCCGTCGATGCCGTCGCTGCCCGGGTCGGCCGTGGGGAATCGTGGTTCCCGGCGATGATCGCACGCGCGTACGGGGAAGCGGACGAGATCCGTCACCGGCTTGATCCGGGAGGACTGGCCTGGTCGAGCGCAGGGCCGGTCGCCGTCAGCCTGGCCGCAGACGGAGCGGAAATTCGACGGCGGGTGCAACTGGGGGTGCCGGATCCGGGAGATCCAGAGGATCCGGACAGTGCAACGGTGCCGCTGTGCTGGGAGGCGTCGGCCCCGGTGGGAGTGGCGCTCGTTTCGCGCTTCGAAGGTCGGCTGACCGTACGCTCACTGGACGATCAGCGAACGGAGGTCCGTGCGGAGGGGCGGATGCGTCCTCCGGGTGTTGGCGGAGCGCGATCTGCCCCCGACCCGGCGATGAGCGAACGGCTGGTGCAGGCGACCATGCGGTCATTTCTGCGCCAACTGGCCCGAGGAGCAGAGGCGGACATCGGCGCAAACCACCTGGCCGATGTTCCCCCATCAGGCTCTGGCACTCCGTGAGTCTCCGGGTGCCGAAGCGTCGGGTGTGGAATCCGCCGGTGCGAGCCAGGCTCGGACCCGGCGGTCGGGTCGGGCCGATCACGCCCCAGGGCACTCGCCGAGTCCGACATCGACCTCGTAGGGCCGCTGTTCTTCGAAATCGACGGAGAGCTTGCAGAATCCCGTTGCCGGCGACATCGGCCGCCGCCCGGTCGGGAACCGCGGGCCCTGCCTACATGACCACATAGGTCGATAACCGAAACGTGAACTAATTTTAAGGGGTGTCCATCTAACCGGAACGGCCACAACGAGTTGCGGTGCCTCGGGCGTATCAGGTCGGCCTGGACACAAAATGTGGGCACTACTCCGCTCACATGAATAGCTCCTTTTGGGAAAGTCCGTGTCTGTGCTCATTGCAGGACGGTGGGCTCCAACCGCTCGTGAACAGAATGTGTCTCATTGGGCTTGGCAGATTCCGGGGCCGGTGCGTGTCAACCTTTCCGAGACAGATTGTTCACTGATTTGAAGAGTCGGTAGCTTTCTCCTTCGGTTGGTTGATCCACGTGACGGCCGGAAGGGCCGGTGGAGTGTGGACCTTGCGAACGAAGCGTTCGGGGTGCTCGGCGTAGGCATCGAGGAGGACGGCACCACGTCGATCTCGGATCTCTTCGGCTTGTCCGTAGTGGACGTCGGGTCGGTACTTGAAGGTCCGGAATTGTGATTTGGAATATGGATTCTCGTTGCTGACATGGGGCCGGCTGTGCGACTTGGTGACCCCGAGTTGGCTAGCAGATGGGCCACCGGCTTGGCGGTCATCGGTGATCCTCGATCCGAGTGCAGAGTGAGCTGGTCTCTCGGCACGCCCTGTTTGGTGGCTCTTCGGATTTCATGTCATGGACTCCGGGCGGTGGATCCGCCACCGCCCGGCGGTTCCGAGGTTGCATTGGTATCCCGGCTCGGGGTGTACTCCCTAACGGCACGGTTGGCATCTTTGGTCTGAAGAACCTCCGGCCTCGTGTCGATAGTGAATGCATGGCGCAGTTGGGAGAGAGCGGCGGGAGCCAGCGATCTGATACCCGCGGTTATGACCCGATAATGGCGAAGGTCCCGCCACCAGTAGCTATGAGCCGCTCGTCGCCGTCGTGGACTCGCGCCTCAAGGTGCACGATATTTCGCCCCATTTTGACGACGGAGACGTCGGCGATCAGGACTCCGTCGGCGGCTGGCCGGATGAATCGCAACTGCACTTCGACTGACGTACAGAACCTCCCGTCGGAGAGCGCCGACATCGTTGCTGCGCCCATGGCGGTGTCGACCATGGCGAAGTAGACCGCACCGTGGACAACTCCGTTGGGATTCCGGTGCTCATCAGCGATGGTGATCTGAGCACGGGCGCGACCCGAGGCAACCGTCTCGATCTCCAATCCCAAAAAGTGCTTCAGAGCGAAGTCGCCGTACTCGGGTGCGGTAGCCATTGTGCCAGCATCGCACGAGGATCGTCCGGTCGACCCGATGGATTGCCTTCGAATCGCAAATGAACCAACAGAATCCCTCAGGCGACTCACGATCTGGACAGCAGTTGGGCCGATTGAGCTGGGAATCCGCGGATTCCCAATCAGACGGCCATGTGTCACCAGTGGTAGCCAGGCGCGATCATGCGGCGTGACGTCCTCCGCTCCGCCGGTCGACTGGCCAGGATTGCCAGAGGTTCGGTTCGGGAGCGTTCTCTCCGCGTGCTTAGGCGGCCAAATAGCACATCGCTCCGCCGCGACCCTACGGGACAGTGTCATTGTTATACGGGGATGCTCAAGCGCAGGATCTGTCGGAGTGCCACGCTTGGAATGTGACGACTCCTCTGCACCCAGATGTTGAAGCTCTCGCCGTGCTACTTGGGACCTGGTCGGGGCAAGGGCATGGCGAGTACCCCACAATCGAGTCATTCGATTATGAGGAGACCATCGGCTTCTCGCACGTCGGCAAACCATTCCTCGTCTACAGCCAGCGGGCCAAGGACGCTGCCGACGGCCGCCCTCTCCACGCGGAGGCTGGCTTCTGGCGCATGGCGCGTCCAGGTTGGGTCGAACTGGTTGTGTCGCACCCAACCGGCATCGTGGAGGTCGCCGAAGGCACCTTCGAAGGCTCCACCATTCAGCTCCGATCGACCGTGGTTGCGCGCACCGGATCAGCCAAGGAAGTCACGGCGATCGAACGTGATCTCTTCATCGACGGCGAGACTCTTCGGTACTCACTCCGGATGTCGGCCGTCGGGCAGCCGCTTACTCACCACCTTGCTGCTGAGCTTCGGCGCATCGGATAGCTCAGGAGTACCGAACGGTACCGGCGGTAGGGGCGCAGCAATTGGCGCGAGCACCGAGGCCGCCTGGCCAGGTCGCGGAGGCACACAGAACCGCTCCCTACAGCCCGTCTGACCGGCGCCGCCGGTAAGACGCAGGCCGCACCGAGTCCGAGAATCCGTATTCGTTGCCGTCTGCATAGGGCTTGGTGTGGAAGCCCAACGGCTCGTAGTGGGCCAGCGCCCGTTGAAGGTCCCTGACGGGGAAGATCGGGCTGAAATCTGTGAGGCGGGTGGTTGAGCTCAAGATCCTTCCTCCGTCCTGGCACGGATATCGGCCAATGCCTCGAGGCCGGCTCGTAAGCCGACCAGCCCGGCCGGAGACAGCAACTGGGCCATCTCGGCATTGACTGCCTCGACCCCGGAGCGGACCGCAGTGGCGGCGGCACGACCCCGGTCGGTGAGTTCTATCGTTCTCCGGCCACGGTCGTCGGGATTGTCCTGGCGCTCGACGTACCCGCGTACGACGAGGGTGTCGATCAGCTGACTGGCCGCTTGCTTGGTGATCCCAACTCTCGTATCAGGTCGACTGCCGATCCGCCGTGGTTGGCCATTCCCCCCAACACGTACGGCCGTTTCGGGGAGTGTCCTCGAATCCCGCATCCGCGAGGCGGGCGCGGATGGCCTGGGCGTAGGTGCCTCGTGCCGCCCTGCGAGGTGCGGGAATCACGACCTCATTGGCATCGGGTGGAGACGGCATGCAAGGAAGGTGCCTTGCGGCGTTCCAGTAGTCATGGGCATTGACAGTCAAGGTAGTTGCAGGCTGCGAACAGGTCGTCGAAGCCCATGATGGGGCCCTATCGGGCGCCCGCCCCGGTGACGTCGTAGAGGTGATGGATCGGGTGATGGATCGGGTCATGGATGAGGTAGCGGGAGCACGGCTTGAGGGTGAAGTGTGCCCCGTCACTTCGGCGCCCGGTTCGTTGCCACTGCTCCTCGTCGACTTGGTCGAAGTGCTGCGCGAGTGTCGCGGCTGCCTCGTGCAGCTCAGCGCTGACGGTCGACGGGTCCTGCTCCCCGTATCGTTGCTCCCCGGCGGTCTCGTCCTGATCCCAGTTTGGGTAGAGAGGATGATCCTCGGCCAGCATCAGTAGGAGGCGCTCGTCGTAGAGTCGGGATACGTCTCGAACGTGGCAGGCGCACTCCAGGGGTGACCAGACCTGCGGGGAGCGCCGTCAACTCACGTCCGGAGTGTTGGAGATGACGTCAGCCCAACCTGCCGAGTTGGCCCGGACCATGTCGGCAACGTTCTCAGCCCGGATTTCCCGGGTGTCCACCCCGCACTCGGGACAGGGTCGATCGAGAACCCACGTCCAGCCTTTGCTGTTCGGAACGATCTCCATCAACTCGACGGTAGCTGACGACCGCCCGATGAGGGTGCGAGGTCAGGGGGTTGACTCACCGGCCGCCAGCGCCGAATGGCCGCCACTAGGGCTCTCCAGCCGAGCATTGTCGCCCCGAGGAAGCCCAATGCCACAGCGACGAAGGCGACTGCGATGCCCTGACCCGAAACCACCCGGAATGCCATTCCGAGAACCACTGTCGAGATCCACACCACCAGGCCGCCCGTGAAGGATGTTCCGCTGCGGCGAATAACCACCAACGCGAGGCGGCCGAGGGCCACGCCCACCAAGAATGGCCACGCAGTCGAGGCCAATCCGGCGAAAGTGAGGCCGTGAGCGTGGGAGGCCCGGCCGATCCCCACAAACAGAAGAATCGCGGCGAGATCTAGTGCCACCCCAATTTTGCGCATGCCGGGGTCAACCTAGTGGCTGGTCACCAACCGATGGCAGCGGGTTGGGACACGCTGCATCATCGAGCGCTCTGGCTGCGATGTTGGAGTGGGCAACCCAATGGCACGGTTGACCGCTCAGAGGTTGTGCTACTGGTCACCGGCAATGGAGCCGATCAGCCACGTTCAGTGCAATGGGCAGACAGACAGACTTCCCGGATCAGCCGAGAGCCTGCGACTTCCCCGTACCGTCCACTGTTCGGTGCCTCGTGACACTCCACCGGAGCCGTCCAACACACCCCGGTTGATGTACTTCCCGATTCCGAATACCACCTGCAGGGAACAGTCGCGTGCATGGGCGATCACCCACACCTTTTCGGTGCATGACAGGTCCGAGTGGGCCACCGTGCCAAAGGTGTCGATTATCTGGTGGGTCAGTGTCTTATCCGCAGGTACCAGCGGACCATGTAATGCTCACCGAGTCAACATAGATGACATCAAATGTCACTCTTGGAAATAGGCCGACAATCCGGCCCGATTCACTCCGATCGCTCCCGATCTGATTCGTAGTCGTCGACGCCAAGCAATGCAGCCGGCACCTTCCGGAGGCTGGTCGGGATACCCATGTCAAGGCGGACCTACATAAGAAATGAGAACAGCGGAGAACCGGGAGGAATACGGTCAATCTGCAGGGGGCTGGCCGCCATGCGGGCAAGCAGGGGATCGATGTCCATGGCCCGCTCCACCTCAATGCCCACCAGGGCTGGGCCAGTCTCTCGGTTGTTCTTCTTTACATACTCGAACACGATGATGTCCTCCCCTTGAGCCAGCACTTCATTGAGGAAGTGGCGCAGAGCCCCTGGCTCCTGAGGAAACGTGATGAGGAAGTAGTGACGGAGCCCCTCGTGCAGCAACGACCGTTCGAGTACCTCGCCGTAGCGGCTCACGTCGTTGTTGCCCCCCGAGATGATGCACACGGTCGGGCCCTCGGGCCGGCAGGCCAAGGGCTGTTTGAGGGCAGCGCTGGCGAGGGCGCCAGCGGGTTCAGCGATGATGCCCTCGGACTGGTACAGGTCGAGCATCTCGGTGCACACCGCCCCCTCGGGCACGGCAACCACCTCGTCCACCAGATCCCGCACGATGGGGAAGGTGACGTCGCCCACTCGCCCCACCGCGGCTCCGTCGACGAAGGTGTCCATGTGCTCGAGGTTCACCGGTCCGCCCCTGGTCAACGCGGCTCGCATGCTGGCCGCCCCGGACGGCTCGGCGCCGACCAGGCGTGTGCGGGGGTGATGCTCCCGGAACCACAGGGCGATCCCGGCGGCCAGACCCCCTCCGCCAATTGGAATGACGACCGTGTCGATCGGACCCTCGCTCTGCTCGGCCAGCTCGATGCCCACCGTGCCCTGGCCCACGATGGTCCGGGGGTCGTCGAAAGGGTGAACGTAGACGGCGCCGGTGCGGGCAGTATTGGCGAGGGCGGCGACGCTGGCCTCGTCATACGAGCTGCCGACGATGACCACCTCGACCCAGTCTCCACCGATGGCGGCAATTCGTTGACGCTTCTGGCGCGAGGTATTCGCCGGGAGGAAGACCCGACCCCGGATGCGTAGCTGGCGGCAACAAAACGCCAGTCCCTGACCGTGGTTGCCGGCGCTGGCGCAGACGACGCCCGCCTCGCGCTCGTTCGCGCTGAGTGAGGAGATCAGGTTGTAGGCGCCCCGCACTTTGTAGGACCGGCACAACTGGCTGTCTTCGCGCTTCAGCCACACCGGGAATCCGTGGATGGTGGTCAGCCGCTCGCTGATCTCGAGCGGGGTGCGGCGCACGATGGGCGCCAGACGGGCCGCGGCCTGCTCTACTGATGCGGCGCTCAAGTCATCGGACATCCAACGGATGCTAGGGGTGACAAGCAGGTCGCCTGACAACAGGCCACCAATCCTGCCAACCGAATGACCGGGTGGAGGTTGATGGAGCCCTCGAAGTGCCCCTGACCTGGGCCGATGGGGAGGTATCCCGGTAGCCCGGGCCGAAATCGCCATGTTGCCGCCGGATGCCACGTCGCAGTCATCTCGGCCCATACGGGCCATGGCTGGCGATGAGTCCTGCGTTGTCGGTCAGTCGAACACACCAAAGCACCACTACATCCGAAGCGAGCGAGAGGAGTGTCGCGAATACCCACTGCGGGATAGTCCGAAGAGGGGCTCAGACGTATGCGGGAGGTCTTGGCCGGCCACGTTGAACAGGGCGCTATGCCGGGACTCATCGCGCTGGTCGTCCGTCATGGCCGGGCCCAAGTGGAGGTGATCGGGACCAAGGCGTTCGGGGACACCGAGCCGATGCAGCGCGACGCGATCTTCCGAATCGCCTCGCTGACCAAACCGATCGCGGCAGCAGCGGCCATGGTCCGGGTCGACGATGGCATCCTGCGGGTGGTTCGGCCGTGGACGACCTGCTTCCTGAGCTGGCCAATCGACGGGTACTGAGGAGCCTCGATGCCGAGCTCGATGACACCGTCCCGTCGAACCGTCCGATCACGCTCGAGGGTCTGCTCACGTTCCGCCTTGGTTTCGGCAACGTCCTGGCCGCGCCGAACTCGTATCCGATCCAGAGGACCGAGGCAGAACTGCGACTCGCCACCATCGGTCAGCCCTGGACACCGACGCCGCATACCCCTGACGAATGGATCCGACTCTTTGGAACATTGCCGCTGATGCATCAGCCGGGGGAGCAGTGGATGTACAACACAGTGGCGCAGGTGCTGGGCGTGCTGCTCGAGCGGGCAGCCGCTGAACCATTGGAGGAATTCCTTCGGGAACGGATCTTCGACCCGCTGGGAATGCATGACACCGGCTTCAGTGTGTCGCGTATGGCGAACTGGAACGCCTGGCCCGTCTTCCAATCCGAGACAGCCTCGCGTAGGAAGGCCCCGATCGACTCGGTGGCCACCGGCTCCTGGGCCCAGGGCATCCACGGCCGAAGATGGGGGGACTTGTGTTCACCGCCTCGATCAACTTTGCAGCGTCGGACAACAAGGCTCGGGTCAGATTGATGTCTCCCACCATGATCGTCTCGGGAGGAGATTCGGTGAGCCATGTCACGCGATCAGATACCAAGGAATGATCCCACGGGATAGCCCGGACGATGCCCGCGCCAGCCTTCTGCCGAGCGAGTCCCCGCGCGAACACTGCATCTCCCCATCCGGCGTCGAATACACGGGGCCCCGAGGAAGCAAAGAACAAAGAAGCGACGGAGGCGACCAGTAGTCCCTTGCGGTAATGATCAGGCCAGGCGGGCGCCCCAGGTTGTCGTGAACGTGTCACCCGGTGTGAGCCGCACCAGCCCGTCACCGCTGGAAAAGGCGTTGGGGGCACAGGTCATCGGCTCGGTGCCCAGACCGCGGCGACGGCGCTTCGGATCCAGAGTGTCGCCGGTATAGATCTCAATGATCGGGTAGGTTTCACCTACCCACAATTCGGCGCGATTCCCATCAGGGGCCGATAAACGAACCCACGCTCGGCCTTCCTCGTCCCGGGACAACTCCCGGAACGGGAAGTCGATCTGTAGGGCTCCGAGCACCTTGCCCCTTCGGAAGTCGAATGCGGTGCCGTCAACTGCTTCGGTCTCAACAGGGAGTTGGCGGACATCGTCGGTCACGATCCGAGTATCGGCAGAAAGCTCGAGCACACAGTCGTCGATCAATCCGGAACCGGGGGAGAGATAGGGATGCTGGCCGCATCCGTAGGGGCACGGTTCGGCACCCACGTTGGTGGCGTCGGTCGTCACTGTCAAGCCCCCATCGTCGAGTTGGTAGGTCACCCGCAACTCGAGGTCGAACGGGTATCCCATCATCGGGTGCAACCGTGTCCCCATCACGACCCGGCTCGATTCGTGCTCGAGAGCACTCCACGAGCGCCACATGAGAAATCCATGAATCGCATTGTCTTTCGACGGCTCCGTCAACGCGACCTGATGGTCGACACCGTCGAATCGATAACGGCCGTCGGCCAGCCGGTTGGGCCAGGGAACGAGCACGGCTCCATGGGCGCCGTCGCGCATGCTGCCGAGTGGATACGGATCCAGTACATCCCGATCGCCGACGACGTAGGTGCGGACCCCGCCCCCCACTTCAACGATGGTGGCCCGTTGATCGCCGTGGACGATCTCGAACTGGTGGCCCGAAGGTGCAGCCGTCATCGACGGCACTCGAATCCGCGACCGGTCCTCATAGTGCATGTCTATCCCCCGGTTCCCCGCCCGTAAACTGACGGCGCGCACCGGCCCGCTCTGGCGCGACAAGCGCTGGCCACCAGCGCTCCGACGGCAACCCAGGTGCTCGCCACCTTCGCTCGGGATGTGGCATCAGGCGTGACCGCAGGGACCATCGACCCCGATACCGGCCAGACCATTTCCGCCCTGGCTGAGCGGGCTATCACTGACGGAGCGGCCGAGAAACCCAATCAGGCAGCCAGCGACCTGCAGCAGGCGGCCACGGCGATCGTCCACGGCATGGAGGACGGGTGAATCGAACAGCCCCAGGGACCGGTGCTTCAGGCGGATCTGTCGGCCCTTGCTACAGCGCTGGGACTGAGCGCTGCAGCACACTCCCCACTCCGCCACCCACCACGTCGTCTGGTCCCGTGAAGGGGAACGGGACCAATGGCAAATCTGGGAAGGGCAACTGATCCCCGATACCGATTGGTGAGCTGCTGTATGGCTGAACGATCACCGGACCAGTGCGGATGAACCCCTGACTAGATGCGGGTGTCCAACGCCCGCCAGCAGTACCACGCCACCACACTTCGATACGGCCGATAGGGATCGCCCAGTGCCATCAGTTCCTTCGGCGATGGAATGTCGGGCAACCGCCAGCTCAGGGCATAGCCGGCCCGTACTCCGTAATCCCCGACCGGCCAGACATCGAGGCGGCCCAATGTCCCCAACAGAAACATCTCAGCTGTCCACGGACCGATTCCCCGGACCTGCACCAAGTGTTCGATCACCGCCTTATCGGAGAGGCGGCCGATCCGATCCAGTGAGACCTGCCCGGACGAGACCTTCTCGGCCAAATCTCGGATAGCCCTGGACTTGGCTCCGCTCAGTCCGCACGACGCCAGGATGTCGGGCGAAAGGGCGAGAATCCGATCGGGGGTGATCACCCCTCCCAGTGCGCTCACCAACCGGGCGTGAATGGCGGCGGCGGCATTGCCGGCCAACTGTTGGTAGAGAATCGAGCGAGCCAGGGAGGCGAACCGCAGTGATGCGGGAATGTGGGGTCGCGGCGGCGGCTTGCCGTGTTGGTCAATGAGGTCTCTCAGAATCGGGTCGCGCTGGCTCAATGACGCGGCAGCTTCGGCAAGAACTTGGCGAGTGGCGGCCATGTCGATTCAGACGGTCTCGCCGAACTCGTCGAGTGGGTCGGTCACGGCCTTGATGATGGCATGAAGAAGCCACAACGATGGAGATTGCCCAGCATCAGCTACATAAACCTCATTCATCTCGCCTGTGACTTCGTACCAATGGGTAGTTATGAAACGAGTCGGGAAAGAAGGTGCCGCCGGAGCGGGCGCCGCGGTCTCATCGCTCCTGGTGAGCCAGCGAGGACTCCAAATTGCGCTTGGCGTGATCTGGGTATTCGAGGGTCTCTTGCAGGCCGAAGGACCGAAGTTTTCCCGGGACTATCCCCTTGGCACCCTGGCCCAATCGGTCATGGGTGCACCCATGTGGGTGAACCAGTCGGTAGTTGCGGGGATTCATTCCTTTGTCTCCCACTGGCCACTTTCGAACTTGGGCAGCGTGCTCTTGCAAGTGGCTATCGGGGCCGCCTTGGTGAGCGGGCCTTTACCCGCCCGGCTCTCGGCATTTCGATGGCGTGGGCCCTGGTGATCTGGTGGCTCGGCGAATCCTTCGAGATGCTTCCCAGCGGAATCGAGCTGTTAGGGAGGCGCCCCCGGTCCGGCCCTGCTGTATGCGATGTTCGGTGTGATGGCGTGGCCGCGCCATCACCGTCCTGACATTGACCGACGCAGTTGGCTCGCTCTTTGGTCGACACTGTGGACCGGGGGGGCGTTTCTCGATCTTTCCCTCGTGTATTCGGGCCGACAGGCATTCGACGCCATCCTGTCGATGACCTCCGATGGGTCACCGCGGTATCTGGCCGACACCAGCCATTGGTTTGCCGGACTCACCTCCCACCACACGTTGGCGGTCGTGATGGGGTTGGTGGTTCTCGAGTTCACCATCGGGTTGAGTTGGCTCTTCGACCCGACACACCAACGGATGTGGTTGGGGCTCGGTATCGGGTTCTCGCTGTTCTTTTGGGTGGTGGGCAGCAGATGGGCGGCATCCTCACTCCTGACACCACCGACCCCGGCCTCGGACCGATGATGGTGCTGCTGGCGTTGGTGGCATGGCCGAGGGCGAGGCATCAGGCAGACCAACAGAGAGCAGACACCCGATATCGTCACGTCCGTGACCTCGCTCCCAGTCTCGTTTCCAGCGTTGCTCACCACTGACATCGACGGCCCCGTCAGCTATACCGAATTCAAGGGGCCGAAGGGTTCCCCGACCATTGTGTGTGTGCACGGTCTGGGTGGGTCCCATCTCAATTGGATGGCCCTCGCTCCCTCGCTAGCCCTCAATGCCCGGGTGCTGGCACTCGATCTCGTTGGCCACGGAAGGACCCCGACCGGAAGCCGAATCGTCGACATCGAAGGCCACCGCCGACTCCTGAGCGGATTTCTGCGTGAGGTTGCCGGCGGACCGGTCATCCTCGTGGGTAACTCGATGGGGGGATTGGTGGCAACGCTGCAAGCGGCGGAGCAACCGGACACTGTCTCTGGGCTGATCCTCATCGACCCCGCGTTACCCACCTCCCACTGGGGTAACACCCACCCGAGGGCCATTGCCGGATTTCTGCTTGGTGTCACGCCGCGCCTGGGGGAGTCTCTCCTGTCGCAACGAAGGAAGTATCTGTCAGCGGAGCAGAGCGTGCATCGGGTTTTGGCCGCCTGCTGTGCCGACTCGTCCCGTGTGCCTCCTGGCCTCGTTGCCGCCCAAGTCCATTTCTTGATGAGCGCGGATCGAGTGGCGCTGGACAATGCCTATCTTGCTTCGGCACGTTCTCTGTCTCAGATCTTTCTTCGCCCGAGAGCCTTCGCTCAAAAACTCCGAGGCGTCTGCCAACCCACCCTGTTGCTCCATGGCGATGCCGATCGATTGGTGCCTCTGGCAGCGTCCAGGCAGTTGAGCAGAGCAAAGCCTGAGTGGACGTTCGATATCGCCGTGGGTGTGGGTCATATCCCCATGATGGAGGTCCCGGAATGGACCCTCGACCGGATCACACGTTGGCTCGGTCTCGCGGGAGCGGACGCGGCGCGGATATCGGCGGAGGCGACCCGCAGGGTGTGACCCGCCGACGGCGGGATGTCTTCAGCGGGGCAGAAGCAGACCGAAGGCCGCCGGAGTCGAACCATGGTGACGAGCCTCCTGTGCCCGAAGAACCTGCATGTCGAGCATGGCGCGGGCCTCGGCACCGTCGCGGTGGGCGGCCCGGGTCTTCACCGGACCCTGGGTGGAATCGAGGTGCATGGTGGCGAGTCCGAGGGCACGCTCAAATGGGCCCGCGGTCAGCCGCACACTTTGGGTGCGGGCGTGGGGAACCACGTCAACGGTGCGAGACAGCAATCCATGATGGACAACGAAGACCCGCCCGTCGGATCCAGCCAGTTCGGCTCGCCACCACAATGGAGCCCGAAGTGCCGCCCGACCAGGCGGCGGTGTCAGCGGAATGGCGTTGAGTTCGATGCCTCCGAGCACCCAGCCAACCAGTGACTCGGCAAATGCACGATTGGTGACCGGAATCAACATGGTGCTCTTGGTGGAGGTGGCTCCTCCATATCCAGCCACGTTCATGCGGACCTGAACCCAACCCAACGGACGCCAGGACAGAGGTTGGTGGATGAGGATGGCCTGAATCCGGCCCGGTGGCATCGTCAGGCGATTGGTGGAAAGGAGCCCATGCCGGATGCGGAGGCCATCGGGAGACTCGGAGACCGTGAACTCCCACAGTGAGTTGACCCGTTGCCAGGCGGCGTGCCCCAGCACAATGGCGAACCCGGCGAAGACGGCGATGTCAACCCCGATGGTTGCGCCGTGACCATTCTGCTGACCGACGGCGGTGAGGACCGGACCGATGGCCAAAAGCAGCAATCGCCACGAAACCATTTCCAGAAGTACCGCACCGACCAGTCGGCCATGGGGTACCACGATGAGCGGCCGCTCCGGAGCTTCGACTGCTCCATTACCGACCCCGGTTGATCGACCCAAGAGATCAGCGCGGAGAGCCTGGGCCACTGAAAGCGCGAGGTAGCGCAGTTGAACCGCGGAACGCTCACTTCCGGCCGTGGTCACTTTTACTTCAGCCAGGCCGAAGATACGGGCGGCCAGCGGTTCGAGCACGTCGACACTCTGCACACGGTTCAGTCGAATGCGCTTCGAACGCTTCTGTAACAGGCCACTGTCGATACGGAGTTCTCCGCCCATCAGGTGATAACGGGTGACCGCCACCGTGATCAATCCGCGGACAATGACGAGGATCCCAATGGCAGCGTACACGGCGAACGTGCCCCAATGCAACCCTCCCCCCAGGCCGGTACTCCGTTCGGACAGTGTGAACAGGGTAAAGACCATGACAATCCCCAATATCCGTCCACCGAGCGCGATAGGTGTCAACGGATGCAACCGGAATGTTTCGTCGGGTGGTGATCCGGTTGGCGTTGTTGGAGGCGTGGTTGGAGGCGTTGTTGTTGATGATCCGGGAGGCGTGGTCGGAGGTGAATCGATCGGGCACTCGTCAGAGTCCGGCGGCATGAGCCTCGCCCAGGGCGGTCAACCGATCACGAAGAGCTCCAGCGTGGTCGGGGGTCAGTCCACAGACCTTGGCGTCAGTTGTCGCCGCCGCCGTGTGGAGTTTGACGCTGACCAGCCCGAAGGACCGTTCGATCGGTCCGGCTTCGACGTCAACCAACTGCATGCGTCCGTACGGCACGATGGTGAGCTTCTTGAACATCGCGCCGTGGGTGACCAATAGGTCTTCGTCTCGCTCGACGTATCCCCACGACCTCAAATTGCGGCCGATCGAAAACCATGCCGCCACCACGAGGGCCACCACGATGATCCCTGCACCCACGCCGATCAGGGTGTTGACGAACGAAAGTCCAACCGAGATGCCGACGATGACCGGGATGCCGATGAGCACCAATATGGTGCGGCGCATCCGGGCGAGACGCGGTGACACCCGGGTCCACGAGTGTTCAGCCGGCGCTGCGAAAGGACCCTCCATGCGCCGGAATCTACTGCCTCGTCTCATACCTGGCGACAATGGCGCTGCCGCCGAATGTCGCCATGGGCCATGGGCCATCGGTTGGCGTGGCGATCAGTTGACCTGTCGTTCGTATCCCTCCCAATACGGAGCCCGCAGTCGGAACTTCTGAAGCTTTCCGGTGGCGGTACGCGGGAGTTGGTCGCGGAACTCCACCTGTTTCGGACACTTGTAACCGGCCAGAAGCGTCCGACAGTGGGTCAGTACGTTCTCTTCGGTAATGATGACGCCGTCGTTGGTCACCACCAGGGCAGTGACCATTTCGCCCCACGTGTCGTGAGGGATGCCGATGACCGCCACCTCTACCACGCCGGCCAGCGAGAAGATGGCATCTTCGACTTCGATGGAGGAGACATTTTCTCCTCCGGTGATGATGATGTCCTTCTTGCGGTCGAGAATCTGGAGGTGGCGTTCGTCATCCAAGAACCCGCCGTCCCCGGTATGGAACCACCCATCGGCCAAGGCCGTTTCGGTAGCTTCCGGCTGCTGCCAGTACCCCTCCATGATCGTGTTGCTGCGGGCCAGTACCTCGCCATCGGCACTAATCGAGAGCTCGGTCCCGAGGGCCGGCGCACCGGCCCTCGTCAGTTTCCGCGCCCGTTCGCCCGATGAGAGGTCGTCCCACTCGGCTCGTTGCCGATTGATGGTCAGAAGCGGCGCCGTTTCGGTCAACCCGTAGATCTGGATGAACTCCCATCCGAGTTCGGCTTCGACCCGTTCGATGGTACGGCTGGGGGGCGGGGCGCCGGCCACGATGATTCGGGTTTTGTCCCGACCCGGCACCGGTCCCTCCCAGGTGGGCAGTGCATCGAGAACGGCGTTGACCACTGCCGGCGCCGCACAGAGCAGCGTCACCCCGTGTCGCTCGACCCGGTGGAGGATTTCTGTGCCGTCCACTTTGCGGAGCACCACCTGGGGACAGGCCATACCGGTTGTCGCCCACGGCATACCCCATCCATTGGCGTGGAACATCGGCAGCGTGTGCAGATAGACATCGCGGTCGGAGACCTGGGTATGCCATCCGAACACGCTGGCATTGACCCAGCAGTTTCGGTGGGTGAGCTGCACCCCTTTGGGCCTGGCCGTCGTGCCCGAGGTGTAGTTGATGGTGGCGGTGGCCTCTTCGTCGCCGCCCCAGGACCGAGGATCCACTCCCGACGGGTAAAGGATCGGGTCGCTGTCGGCGCCGATGACGAACCGGTGAGGGACGGTGATGTCGGCCAAGGCGTCTTCGAGTTCGGGATCGACCAATAACACCGATGCACCGGAGTGCTCCACGATGTAGGAGACCTCCGCCGGTGCCAGGCGGAAGTTGATGGGAACCAGCGTGCGCCCCCACCCGCATACTCCGGAGAACGCGGTCAGCAGCCTGGCCGAGTTGTGGGACACAATGGCCACCCGCTCGCCCGGCTCCACGCCCAACGCGTCGAGTCCGGCGGCCTGGGCCCGAGCCCGACTGGCCATCTCGGCAAAGGTCAACGTTCCCCACGAGGATGCCGGTTGGTCAGGCTCATCGATGACAGCCTGACGTTCGGGGTACGCCGACTCGGCGCGATCGAGGAAGTCCCGCACGTTGAACTGAACGATCACCTCTTCACCTCTTCATTGGCCTTCATTTTCATTGCCTTCACTCACCCTGCCGATTCGTCTCGCCGATTCGTCTCGCCGATTTGCCTCCATTGAACCAAATGTCGGGGGCATGCGCTCTATCGGGTCGGTTCTGCTGTCATGGACGGCGGAACGAACGGGACTCGGTAACGTGCTGGCATGCCTATTCCTCGCATAGCCGTTGGACCCCGCGCCGGATCATTCGCCGTGAGCGCAGTCGAAAAAGGTGGAGGAACGGTCGTCGACATCGGGGATGAGCCCGACGCGTTGATCTGGCTCGATGCCGCTGACGTTGCCGGCCTGGCTGCCGCTTTGCAGGCAGCTCCCGAGGCGAAGTGGGTGCAGCTCCCCTTCGCCGGCGTCGAGCGGGTGGCCGAAGCCGGACTGCTCAGCGACCAACGTCAATGGACCAGCGCCAAGGGCGCCTACGGCAAACCGGTGGCCGAGCACGCGCTGGCACTCGCCCTGGCCGGTTTGCGGGTTCTCCGGACCCGGGTTGAGGCGCGATCATGGGGGACTCCGGCCGGCACCAGCCTGTATGACCAAAAAGTGACCATCCTCGGTGGAGGCGGAATCACCCACTTCCTCTTGGAGCATTTGGCTCCGTTCGGGGTGGAGGCGACAGTGGTCAGGCGGCAGGTCGAGCCAGTGCCGGGGGCGGCTCGCACAGTCACCATGTCGGAGCTGCATGAGGTCCTTCCTGGCGCCCTGGTGGTGTTTCTGGCCCTGGCGTTGAGCCCGAGCACGACCGGGATCATCGGCGCGCCAGAGCTTGAGGTCATGGACGAGGGGGCGTGGCTGGTGAACGTGGCCCGTGGGCGCCACGTGGACACCGACGCGCTGGTGGCGGCTCTCACATCGGGATCGATCGCCGGCGCCGCCCTCGACGTCACCGAACCCGAACCATTGCCCGACGGCCATCCCCTCTGGGAGCTGCCCAACTGCATCATCACTCCGCATACCGCCGACACCATCGAGATGATCCGCCCACTGTTGGGGGAGCGCATCCGGGCCAACGTGGAGCGGTATGCGGCCGGCCGGGAGCTCATTGGCCTGGTTGACCCGGTGGAGGGGTACTGACGAGATCCCTGCTGAGGGCAACGAAGCTGTTGACCAGGGGAAATGCTGGATACCCGGAGATGTCCGGGGGAGTCACACCCTCGGGTCAGGATGGCCCGGACATGGAACACACCCCAGCATCGTCAACCATAGGAGGCCGCATCGTGCCCATCGCCCCTACCCCCAGAGCATCTTGGGTCGCCCACCCGGCGGTCCGGACACTCCGGCCTTCTCCGCCGACGGCATTCACCATCGATTGCGCTGACTGCGAACATCAATCCACCTCGGTGTGCGACGACTGCGTGGTGAGCTTCATCGTGGATCGCCATCCCGAGGACGCGGTAGTGGTGGACGCCGACGAAGCCCGAGCCGTGCGCCTGCTCGAGCAGGCCGGCCTGGTTCCAGGTGTCCGTCACTCCCGTCGGGTGGGTTGATCCCACCCGAGACGGTCGGGTCCGGACTCCGATCACGCCCTATCGGGTGCCGTGCCAGCATGGTGCATGCCCCAACCGGCCCCATCCGAAGAGAGCAGCGCCGTTATCGGCGATGGCCTGGCCGACGAGTTGGTGGCTATCGGCCGCAGCCATGGACTGGCAGCGGTTGGCGTAGCCGACGCCGATGTATTCACCGATACTCTCGACGACCTCCTCGATCGCCGGAGCAAGGGCCTCAACGGGCAGATGCAGTTCACCTATCGAAATCCGGAGCGGTCCACCGATCCGAAGCGGATCCTTCCTGGTGCTCGGTCATTGGTAGTGGGCGCGTGGGGATACCGCCGGGAGGATGCAGCCCCCGACGTGGAACGGGGCTCTCGCTCACGCCCCCTGGCCAGGGTGGCCCGATATGCCCATCAGGACAACTACGCCGCGTTGCGCCAGGCGCTGTCCCCGGTGGCGGAACGGCTGAAGGCAGATGGCTGGCGGGCCACCATCATCAGTGACGACAATGCATTGGTCGACCGGGCGGCCGCACACCGGGCCGGGCTGGGCTGGTTCGGCAAAAATTCCCTGCTGTTGCTTCCCGGTCTTGGATCGTGGTTCGTACTCGGTAGCGTGGTCACCGATGCCCCGTTGGGCTCTGCCCACGGCTCCGGATCCGGCTCCGCCCACGGCTCCGGCTCTGCCCTGGACCAGGGCCGCACACCGGATGCCCATGGCAGTGGCTGCGGCAGTTGCTCTCGCTGCATCACGGCCTGCCCCACCGGGGCGCTGGTTTCTCCCGGGGTTCTCGACGCCCGTCGGTGCCTGGCTTGGTTGGTACAGGCACCGGGCTCGTTCCCCGTGCAGTACCGGGACGCACTCGGCGACCGCATCTATGGATGCGACGATTGTCAGCAGGTATGCCCGATCAACCGGCTGGCTGAACGCAAAGACCCACCCGCGCCCTCCGAGTCGGAGAGTGAAGCCGATGTCGACCTGCTCGGCCTGCTCGAGTCGAGCGATGCCGAACTGCTCGAACGGCATGGCCGTTGGTACATTGCCCGCCGCGACCCCCGATACCTGCGGAGGAATGCCCTGGTGGCTCTGGGTAACACCGGAGATGGGAACGACCCGGCCACCGAGCGAGTACTACGAGGTGCTCTCGATGACCCCGATCCGATGATCACCGAGCACGCGGCGTGGGCGGCACAGAAGCTGGGACGGGATGATCTGGTTGGTCGAGTGGCGTGACCCACCTTCTCGTCACCAATGACTTCCCGCCCAAGGTGGGAGGGATCCAGGCCTACCTATGGGAACTATGGCGGCGGATGGATCCCGAGACGTTCGTGGTCATTACCGCCTCGTCTGACCCGGGTAGCGAGCAGTTCGACCGCGAGCAGGCGGCCCGAGGTATCCGCATCGAGCGGGTTCCGGGTCGGATTCTGGTTCCGACCCCGGGGCTGGTTCGCCGCATCCGGGCTACCGCCCAACGGGTTGGCGCCTCACTGGTGGTGATCGACCCGGCATTTCCACTCGGGGTCATCGGGCCCCGGCTCGGCATCCCCTACGCAGTGGTCCTCCACGGTGCCGAGGTGGCCATTCCGGGACGGCTCCCGGCCAGTCGTGAGTTGCTGGCCTCCACGCTGCGACACAGTGTCCTGGCCGTGTCGGCCGGCGGCTATCCGGCGGCCGAAGCCACTCGGGCGGTGCGGGGCCGAGGCATGCCTCCGGTGATCGAGATCCCTCCCGGGGTCGATCTGGAACGATTCCGCCCCCTGTCGGAGTCCGAGAAACTCGACGCCCGTATCGACCTTGGGCTACCGACAGACGGACCCCTGGTGGTGAGCGTGAGCCGCTTGGTGCCCCGTAAGGGTATGGACATCCTGATCGACGCGGCCGCCGAGTTACGCACCGCGGTTCCCGACCTGGTGGTGGCAATTGCCGGACGTGGCCGGGATCGGGATCGCCTGGCCGGCGAGATTGTCGAGCGGCAGGCCCCGGTCCGGCTGCTCGGCGGTGTATCCGATGACGATCTGCCCAGGTTGGTCGGAGCAGCCGACGTCTTTGCCATGCTTTGTCGTAACCGGTGGCTCGGCCTCGAAAGAGAGGGTTTCGGCATTGTGTTCGTCGAGGCCGCCGCCGCTGGAGTTCCCCAGGTGGCCGGAGATTCAGGGGGAGCCGGAGAAGCGGTCCTGGACGGGCTGACCGGGTCGGTGGTCAAGCGGCCCGCCGATGTCGCTACGGTGGTGCGGGCAATTGGAAAACTGCTGGACAATGATCAACTGCGACGTCGCATGGGGGATGAATCCCGGCGTAGGGCGGAGGCATCCTTCGACTATGACCAGCTCGCCCCTAGGCTGGCCGCGGCACTTGCAGACGTGGAAGGCTAAACCCCGGTGTCGCATCAGACGTATCAACCCAAGCAGGAGGAATGAACGTGGCGGAACTAGCCACCGAGCGCATGTTCGTGACGGCGCCCGCAGAACGGTGTTTCGCTGTCAGTAGTGACATCGACGCCTATCCACAGTGGGCCGCGGATATCAAAGAGGTCACCGTCCACGACCGTGACGATCAAGGTCGTCCCCAGCTGGTCACGTTTCGCGCCGCCGCCTTTGGCCGGAGCACCAGCTACACCCTGTCCTACGACTACAGCGCGGCGCCGAACGTATTGTCGTGGGTGCAGACACGCGGTGATATCACTTCGAAATTGGATGGGCGCTACGTCTTTGAGCCGACAGCCGACGGGGGGACAGAAGTTACCTATCACCTCGAAGTCGAGATGAAGGTGCCACTTCCGGGCTTCATCAAAATGCGGGCTCAGAGCCGCATCATGTCCATCGCCCTCCGGGATCTGAAAGTCCGGGTTGAGTCGTTAGCGTGATCGGGACAGGAGCCGGACTTACTTCACGGGCGGCATGAAGGTCGGCACCACACTTCCGCAGTTCCGCGACGAGGCGGACAGTGCTCTTGCCGCTGCCCTCCGGGCGGAGCAGGTCGGTCTCGATGGTGTGTTCTGTTTCGATCACCTGTGGCCGATGGGTCAACCCGGGCGCCCCGCCCTCTCCTCCGGGCCACTTCTTGGGGCATTGGCGGCGTCGACTTCTGTCATTCACATTGGCACGTTGGTGGCGCGCATCGGATTGCTCCCTGACGATGTCTTGGTGGACGAGTTGGCCAGCTTGCACGCGATCTCGAATGGGCGACTGATCGCCGGCCTGGGCACTGGAGACCACTTGAGCCGGGCGGAGAACCAAGCATTCGGGATCCCCTTCGAACCGGCCGAGGTGAGACGGGTCCGAATGGGAGCGGTGGCCGTTGCCGTCGAGGCCCGAGGGATACCGGTGTGGGTGGGGGGAGGACTTCCATCCACCACCGAGTTGGCTCGGACCGTCGGGGGAGCGGTGAACCTGTGGGAGGCGGAGGCCACGCAGGTGGCCGGGATGACGGCGGCCGGGTACGAAGTGACCTGGGGTGGCCCGGTGGCAGGGAACGTCGTCCAGATCGAGGAGCGTCTACGCGAGTTGGCCGAAGCCGGGGCCACGTGGGCTGTGTGCGCCTGGCTCGACTCGCTCGACTCGCTCGAAGTGATTGCCGAGGCCGCCAACGCGATGCGCTGAGCGTGGCGGAGAGGTCTACACCCGCGGGTAGCCTCTCAGCATGGAGTTTCGCCGCATACTCGGACTGCCCCCTTACGTGTTCGCCACCATGAACGACCTGAAGGCCGCAGCCCGTCACGACGGCAAAGACGTCATCGACCTGGGATTCGGCAATCCGGACCTGCCATCTCCGGACGTGGCGGTCGAGAAGTTGGCGGAAGCCGCTCATAACCCTCGCAACCATCGGTATTCGGCGAGCCGGGGCATCCCGAAGATCCGCCAGGCGATCTCTGATCTCTACCTCCGCAAGTTCGATGTGGCCATCGATCCTGAAACCGAGGTGGTCGCGACCATTGGTGCGAAAGAGGGATTGTCCCACCTGATGTGGGTTCTGGTCGGCCCGGGTGACACCGCCCTGGTGCCGTCGCCGTCCTACCCCATTCATATCTACGCGCCCCTGTTTGCCGGTGCCGACGTTCGCCACGTCCGCCTAGACGGGCCTGGGGATGCCACCAATGACCAACCCGGAGAAGCCTTCTTCGCAAATCTGATGGAGGCGTGGGAGTCGGCTTGGCCCAAGCCCCGGGTTATCGTGCTGTCCTTTCCCCATAATCCGACGACGGAATGCGTCGACCTGGCATGGATGGCCCGCATCGTGGAGTTTGCCCGGGAACACGACATCGTGTTGGTCCACGACTTCGCCTACGCCGATATTGCCTTCGACGGCTACCGGCCACCGTCGATTCTCGAAGTTCCCGGCGCCAAGGAAGTCGCCGTCGAGCTGTACACGATGACCAAGTCATTCTCGATGGCCGGGTGGCGGGTCGGCTTTATGGTGGGCAACGCCGAGATCGTGCAAGCGCTGACCAAGCTGAAGAGCTATCTCGACTACGGGATGTTTCAGCCCATCCAGATTGCCGCCATTGTGGCCATGAACGAAGCGCCGGACTATCCGAAGTACATCAACGAGTGTTATCAATCCAGACGGGATTCGCTCTGTGATGGAATGAATCGCATCGGGTGGGAGATCACTCCGCCTCGGGGGACAATGTTCGTGTGGGCACCCATCCCCGAGCCGTACAAGGAGATGGGCTCTCTCGAATTTGCCAAGTTCCTCCTGAATGAGGCAGATGTAGCTACCTCACCAGGGGTGGGATTCGGCCCCGGTGGGGATGGTCACGTGCGGTTCGCGCTGATCGAGAACGAGCAGCGGACCGGCCAGGCAATTCGGAACATGCGCAAGGCCCTCACCCGACTCAACTAGGAGCTCGATTGGCTAGTTTCGGCGGCGCGTCAATGCCGACCGGCATGTCGGAAGTCTTGGCGTGGATCGGCGCCCGTCGGGCATCGCACGGGCTTTTCCGGTCTGATCCGGGCCGATCCGGTCTGATCCGGGCCGATCCGGGAGGAGTGATCCTCACTCCTGTTTCGGGAAGTGTCCTGGTCGATCCGGTGGCGGCTGAGGCTTGACCGGATCGGCACCGGGCGGCACCCATTGCCACGTGCCGGGCCCGCCAGTGAGCTCGAA
>PLZF01000038.1 GCA_003152015.1 Acidimicrobiaceae bacterium
AAGGACAGTGTGAATGTTTGGGGATACCCGGAGCACGCCCCGTCTATTCAGAGTACTTTCGGCAACCAAGGACGATGAGGAGGCATCATGCCGAAGTACTTGATTGAAGTGAAGTACACCCTGGACGGCGTCAAGGGCCTGAAGGCCGAGGGCGGATCGGCTCGTGTTGCTGCCGCCACGGCACTGATCGAGAGCGTGGGTGGGACGGTCGAATCCTTCCACTTTGCGTTGGGCGAGACTGATGCCTATGTCATCACCGACATGCCCGACGCCGTGTCCGCAGCCGCGGCAACGTTGGCTGTGAATGCCGGTGGTGGTGCCACAACGCGAACGGTGGCGCTCCTCACGGCGACCGAGGCCGACGCTGCAGCAGCCAAGAAGACCCTCTACCGGCCGCCTGGAAACTGAGCCCAGAGCCTCAGATCTACTTTTCGGCTGCCGCCGCAGTCCAGATTGTCCGCCGTGTCAAGCGGCCGGATAGATGCCCCGCTCCCGGCAGCGAGGCACCCGAATATGATTTCGAAGTGCGTTCCCTGCGGTGGTTAGGTATTGCTTTAGGAGTCGTGCTCGCTCTGTTTCTCGTCGTTCGAGGCATCGTGGAACTTTTCACCATCGCCTACACGCAACCCGCCAGCTACCAACAGGACTGGGGCGGACCGCATCTCGCCGGAGTACTCGCCGTTCATACTGGTCCGGCTGTCGTGGTCGTGATGGGGATTGTGTATTGGGTGCATTGGCGCAAGCGAAACACCGACGGCTGAAGGATGGCTTCAAGTCGAAGGCGACCGCTGGCAAGGTGTTGGGCCGCGCCCGGCCGGCCACGAACTCCAAGTAGCGATCAAGGAGCGGATCACCGAACGAGTAGCGGTTCCTTCCAGACCGCATGTGCCGTTCCGGGCGCCGCACGTTCGGGAGCACCAAGGTAGCCGCGCCAGCTCTCAGTGTCCCGTAGACCGATGGTCTATCGAATCAGGCGGACACGGAGGGGTAGGTCAAGGTCGGCCCACGCGCGGTCTCCTGTCAGGACCTCTGCTGGGGTGCTGCGTAGGGCCAGCGCCAAGCAGCAACGATCACCCAGAGACAGCGTTCGCCCACCGGAAAGTGAGCGCATTGCACCGACCAGTTCGGCGTCCTCCTCGAGGACGGGTTCGATCGTGACCCCGGCTGCGGTGAGCAGCTCGCGCACTCGGCTTACGTCGGCGTTGACGTCTACCAACTTGCCGATGACCTCGGCCAGGTTCGCCGTGCCGAAAGTGGCGGAAGTCAGTTCAGCGGCGACGAGATCGGCACCAGGCTCATCGTGCACCAGGGCCAGGACGGCAGATGCGTCGAGCACCGTCATTCGACGGTCGCGGCAACGCGACGTTCGGCGAGCGGCTCATCGACCAGCGAACGCGTCTTTGGAATATTCGACGCCAGACCGCGCAGCTCATCGACGGCATCTTGCTGCCGCTCGAGCACGAGGCGCTGACCGACCAGGTGGAGGTGAAGGCGATCACCCGGAGCCAGACCCAGCGCCGCTCTGACAGCGGCCGGAATCACTACGCGACCTTGCTGACCGAGCACCAATGTGGCATCCATTGACACAAGATGCCACGTGTGGACACCATATGCCACGCTTACCCCAAAGACTCGTCCGAGGGGGCCGGTACGACGGGTTCTGGTACCCCGGTAAGCCCAACAGCATCGGTGCCGGACGGCTTCGCAGCTGGACGGTGGGACGGCATCCCGCAGGGGCGTGCCCTACGGGACACCGCCACATGGGCGTCAGGTTTCAGCTCCCGGGGTTGGGATGCTCGGCGTTGCTGACAGTTGGGCGCCACACGTTGCGTTTTCTTCTTGTTGGCGTCATCGTGGTGGCACTTGTGCTTCTGCTTGTCGTCACCGCCCTGTAGTCGGCTCAGGAACGACAAAAGTAGTCAGCGTGCCCCAGATCGGAAGAGGGACAGCCACCCATGCCGCTTGTCCCTGCCTCCTCTGGAGGATCAGAGATCGAGCTTGCCTTTCGCGACACAGATCACCAAATGGGCCTCTAGGACTGCGTCCCGGGTAGCCTGCGACACGCCCGGGTCCGCCTCCGCTGCCGCCTTGGCGCTGTCGCCTGCCTGCTCAAGCTCGATGACGGCCACGCGCTCGTCGAGCGACGCAGCTGCCTTGTCCGCCTTCTTGGCGAACTCGTTGACCACCGCCACAAGCACCGGTGAAGCTCCCTCGTCACTCACTACCGCTTCGCGCGCTCTGTCGATCTTGACCCGAGCTGCCTCGAGCCGCTCTGCCATTGTCGTCACAGGAGAAGCCTACGCCAGACCTGCCCGAGATGTCCCAGGTCGTCGGCCGGGCGACGGCGATGAAGTGCCCCTGTCAGCATCGTCTGGACCAGGACCTTGCCCCGATGGTGGACCAGGGTGGTTGGAGCGGACGACCCGGAGCGGTTACCGACCGTACCGACCGTGTTCGGGTAAGGTTCTGCCACCGCCGTGGAGGGTAGTTCTTGAGGGTGGGACCCTGGGGGGCATAGCCCCGTTTAACGACCGATTCCACCGCCGAAGTGGTGGATCAATCAACGCCCAACTCAATCCTCGCTGCCGGTTCACGGCATGCCATGCGTGGCCCGATCCAAAGAGTGTTTGCTGTCTGCAAACGTTACCGATCGTTCCATCCGCACCGCCGGGGCCATTGAGCGATCCCGGGCTCTGAGCGCACCTAACGGGAGTGTGCGCTTCGTCGACCCCTATAGGGCGAGATGAAGTCGCAGCGCTTCGTCGAGTGACGCAAGCAGCTCCGGCGGGACGACACCGACGCGTGCTCCGATGCGTTCAACTGCGACCGATCGCACCTGCTCCGCCTGTGCCTTGGAGTCACGTTCGAGTCCGGTCTCGGACGCCCGAAGCAGCACCTGGAACGGGTAGACGCGCTCGGTGTTCGATGTCGCAGGCACGACGGTGACTACCCCTCAGCCGAGGCGCTGGGCCGTGCTGTTGGCTCCGTCGTTGCTCACAATCACCGCGGGCCGCCGTTTGTTGGCCTCGGCACCGCGTACGGGATCGAGGTTGACGAGACGGATCTCGCCTCGTCGCATCAGCTCAGCCCATCGCTGACCGTGGATTCCCAGGCTTCGGCTTCGTCCCCGCTCGACCACTCATTCCATGCGTCCTCGTAGGCGGGACCAAGCTCGGAGGCCCGCAGTAGCCGGACAGCCTTGTGCACCACAGCTGAGCGCGACGAAAAGCCTTGGGCGTTGGCGTAACCGTCGAGAAAGTCCACATCCTCGTCAGGAAGGCTCACGCTCACTTTCATACTTTGATGCTACCTGAGGTATTAATGATGGGGCACCCCCCCTACGGTCAGTTGGCGGGGGATGTGCCGGTCAGGCAGCACGTCCGCCGACTGCCCTCGAAGGGCCGTGTCGGGGCGACGCCGCGGCATCGATCCGCGCGCAGATCGGCGCCCCGAACGCCAGGTCGTCCGACACGGGGCGTCGCGACAGACGGTTGTTGCGGATCTCCGAGATCGGCCAAAACGGGTCATCGGGGCATCCCACAACGGGAACGATCAGCGGTACACCGGACGACGATCCCGGCAGACCTGAAATCGTCGTCGCAAGAGGATCGGTCTACGGCAGCGGCCTGATCACCCGGGGCTGGCTGCAGACGGCCGGATCGGTTCGATGCCGGCTGCTTCGGCGGCGGCGATCAGTCGGTTGTCGTACGCGACAAACGCCGTGAGGTCGCCGCGAATCGAGAGCGCGCTCGCGAGGTGGATGGCGTCCAGTGTGCGCAATGAGGGTTCGCCTGTGTCCGCGGCCTCATCGATGAGGCCGCCACTCAGCTGGACCAGGTCCAACTGGGACACCAGCGTCCTTGCTGCGGGAACCACGTCGGCATCGAGGCGCCGCGCTGCGCGGACCACCTCGACCTTCGCGATCTCGCTGCTCACCATGGGCGTCGCTGCCCGTTCGGAAATCCACAGGGCCAGCGCGGCACTCTCGCTCTCCTCGAAGAGCAACTTGAGCAATGCGGACGAGTCCAGATAGATCACCGGTCCTCCCTCAGCTCGTCGAGCACCGCTTCGCTGGTCCTGTGTGCCTTGACCCTTCTCGGTAGTCGCAAGACTCCAGAGGAGGGAGTCAGACATCCGTCCGCTATCAGGCGCTCACGCGCATCGCGTGCTGGGCCAGGCGGCACGAGCAGCGCGACCAACTGCCCCCGCTCGGTAACTTCGACCGTCTCGCCTGACTTCACCCGGGCCAGGTAACGGCTTGCGTGTTGACGTAGCTCTCGAACCCCAATGCGCTCCATCCCAACAATGTAGCATCACATGTGCTACACCATGCTGAGTTCCCACCGGCCCATGGGGGTTCCGTCACCGCTAAAGGAACCTACCGGGACGGCGATGTGAGCATCGCATGGGCCGTCCCCGCCAACTCATGGCCGTCCCGGTAGACCCATCCGAATTGAAATCCCGCACAGGGGCGGGCGTCATACGGCACAGAGGGATACGATGAGGCGCTCGCCGAGTGGGACCTTCAGCAGAACCCCGATCGTCCACCGGTTGTCTCGACAGCAACCGGCCGGCAGGAAGCCATGAACCTTGTGCACACGGTGGCGACCTCACCCGATCATGCAGTCGCGCCGGCGGTGGAGGCGCTCGACGATCCCGAAGCGAGCGGCGAAGCGTTGCGCCATGTTCTCGTCGGCGGTGTTCACTCAGTCGAAGACTTTGCCGCTGAGGTCACAGAGGCGGAAGGCCGCGACCCGCTCTCCGCTCACCAGACGACGAAGATCATCGGTGAGGTGCTGACCGAGCTCGATTGATGATCCGCTCGCCGCACACGGACTCACTCCGTCGAGCAAGTGGTCCGGAGATTGCCATGTATACCTCGCCGCCGCCCCACTCACTCTGGAAGGTTTCGCGGGTTGCTGAAGAACCCTTCGGCACCCTTCCGACGTCGCTCGAATCGGAGTGATCAGCATCGAGAATCAACTTCCGTCGGAAGTGACCCCGAACGCCTACTAGACGTGTGATCCTTCTTGTATCCCGGTGTCTTTCACATACAGGTGGAAGGGTGCCGGGATAGTGACTCGGTGTGCACCGCTTCGCAGCGGATGCTCAGACCTCGATCAGCTGGATCTCGGGATCGAGCCGTCTGAGATCGTCAGGGTCCGAAGTCACCACCCTTTGGCCGCTGCGACGTCCGCAAATGGCGACGTGGGCGTCCACGACGTCGGCAGTTCCACTTGCAGCCAGCAACCTCCCGACACTCGTGCCATCGACCCGGTCGAGGGCGACAACGTCGGTGTTCGGCTGCCGGATCAACCGTGCCAGCCGCACCTGTCGCTCCGGTCGACGGATCGCCTGAGAAAGGGCAGTGGCCGGAATGGTGATCGGCGCGCTGGTCTGGGCCGCTCGGGCCAGCAACACGATGACGCGACGATCGTTGCGATCCAACGCAATCAGCCCCCCGGCATCGAAGGTGAGGCCCGGCATCAGGCCACCGAACGAGTGCGGCGCTCCGGCTTTCCGAGCATGTCATCGGCCCACGTCTTTTCTTCGTCCGAGAGAGCACCGCCGGTGTCACGGAGCGCTTGGGCGAGCAGCGCGCCCCAGCCGGCGACGTCGTCGAGGGCCACGCCCACGGCGTGCTGTACAAACCCTGAAATGGTCGGTGCGCTGCCGGCCTCCACAAGCGCTCGGATCCGATCTAGCTGTTCCTGGTCGAGGGTGATCGTGACTTTCCTGGTTGCCATACCAATTACCATACACAGCCAGTGGCAGGGATGTCCCCGATTACATGTACAACAATGACTAGTTGCTGCGGTTCGCGCTAACTGCTGGTCGAGGCAAACGGAAAGTTCGCCGTCCATCGCCAGGTACCGTCGAAAGCAATAGTGAGGGCTTCATAACCATCGAGCCCTTCGACCAACGCCAGGGCCTCCTCTCCAGCGACCGCGACCGCGGTGGCCAACGCGTCGGCGAGGCCGAGGTCGGCCCCGGAGACGCTCGCAGAGGCGACCCGCGCTGTTGGCTGTCCGGAATGAGGGTCGATCAGATGATGGCCGCGCTGGTAGGTGCCCGAAGTTGCAATCGCCCCGGGAAGCTCGACGACGCAGGCGAGGTGTCCCGGTGAAGAGGGATCGACGATGCCGATCCTGAAAGGTTTGGCGAACTCGGGGCCACCGATGCTCGCGATGTCGCCCGCCGCATTCACGATCGCACCTCGGATCTCGGTCGAGGCGAGCGCGGACAGAGCGCGCTGCGCGGCCCAGCCCTTCACATACCCGGTCGGGTCGACGCCCCCGGGCATCGCCCACGGGTCGAACCATCCACAGGACATTTCGCGTGCGGTCTCACATTGCTCGAGAACTTCGGCAATCTCTGGCGGGGCCTGCTCACAAGTGATCTCGCCGCGGCGAAGCCGACTGATCGGGCTGTTCACCTTCCATGTGCTGAAGACCGTGTCGGCTCGCTGGAGTATGGCTCGGGCCCGTACCAGGTTCCGATAGACCTCGGCGCCCGGTGTACCGGCGTCGGTATAGACATCGATTGTCACAACGGTGCCCATCACATGTTCGAGGTGGTGAATCGCTTGTGGTCGCTCCGCGGCTTCACCGGCGCCCCGCAGAGCAGACGTCATGAGAAACCGAGCTGGGTGAGCGCTGACTGGAGCGACTGGGCGAATCCAGCGCTCGTATAGCTTGCACCCGATACACCTTGGATATTCGCACTCTGTGCCTGCAAGGCCTGCTGTTCGAGGACCGGGATCGACTGCTGGTCGATCGACTGGGAGCGAGCGTTCCCACCGTCGTCGAGCGAGGCGATCCCGACCTTGGTGATCTTCGCGCCGGTTACCGTGACGGAAACCGACAAGATGCCGTAGTTGTAGTTGACCTCCGCGCCATTGGCGGTTCGCGTGGCAGTCGGAATAGTCGTTGCCGGTGTCGTTGCCGGTGTCGTTGCCGGTGTCGACTTCGAGGTGGTCGACGAGGTCGAGGTCGGCGGAGAATTCGCGCCATGAGAGCCTGGACCCGGAGGTGATCCCGCCGCGACCGACGTGGTGGGAGAACTCCGAGGCGCGGAAGCCGGGGGGAGCACACCGAGGGTGAGGTGAGCAGGTGTCGTGTGGAAGCTCAGGACTCCAACGAGCCCCGCCACGGTCCCCAAGATCACTATCGGCGTCCGTCTCATGGAACTTGCTCTATGAACACGCGCATTTGTACCCGATTCCTCCGTGCATCAGAACGAGAACGCTTCGAGATGGATCCGGTCACGATTCACCCCGAGCATTGTGGCCGCAGCAACAATGCTCTCGTTGAAGTCCTTCGGCCCGCAGATGTAGACATCACTCGTGGCGAAATCTGGCACCAGCTGTCGAAGTGCGTTGGCGTCCATGCGAACTTGGTGGCGTGAGCCGATGACTTCGTGAAACTGACCGCCGCGCTGCTCGACGAGGGTAGCAATCTCGTCACGGTGAATGATGTCTTCTGGTGTCGACGCCCGGACGACGACCGTAACCCGCACAGACTCGGGCAGGTCCTCGAGCAGCGCGCGAAGTGGAGTGATACCGACCCCCGCACCGATCAGCGCCACGCTTTCGAAAGTGCGTGCGTATCGGGTGAATGCGCCATAGGGCCCCTCGATGAATACCCGTGTTCCGGGCTTGAGTTGGGCAACCGCGCGGCTCTGATCGCCGAGCCCCTTGACGGTCACCCGGATGTAAGGGGGACGCGGGAGTGCGGAGAGCGAATACGGGTGTGCGTGCCACCAGAGCCCTCTCGTCAGGAAGCGCCACTGGAAGAACTGGCCTCCTGATACCGCGAGCCGACCAAGGTGTCGACCCGAGCAGGTGACCGAGAAGACCCCGGGTGCCTCCTCTTGGACGGCGACGACCCGGAGCCGGCGCTGAAGATTCCGACCGATCGGCCGGAGGACCCGGAACACAATGACGCTTCCCGCCGTAGCCACCCAGATCGCGATCCAATACGCTCGGGTGAGCGGATGGCCGATGAACGAGCCACCGGTGACGATCTGATGGGCGAAGGCGAGAGCAAGCGCGAGGTACGTGTAGAGGTGGACGATCCACCAGGTCTCGTACTTGAGGTGGCGCCGAGCGATCTTGATCGAAGTGAAACCGACCATGACAAGGAGGCCGAAAGCCGCGGCTGCGGCGAGTATGTCCGGATACGTGGTGAGGAAGTCCCAGAGCTGTCGGAGCGCGCCCACCTTTGCGAGCTGGGCGTAGCCAAACGTGACGAGAGCGACATGTGAGGCGATGAGCCAAAGCGACCACGGTCCGATCCGGCGGTGCCAATGGAGAAGTCGATCTTGACCGACCGACCGCTCCAGCCAAGGGATGCGCGCGATGAGCACCACCATGACCAACATCAGGTACGCGCCGGTGAATCCGGTCAGCCGGCCCGCGGCGATCAGCAAGCCCCCGGGCGCAGCGAGCGAACCGCGGGTCTCCCCGGCGACGACCAGAGCGAGCGTGACGCCAAAGCCGAGACCGGCAAGTGCAGCGAACGCATCGGCGATCCCGGGGATCGGCGTATGACCTGGCCGCCCCCGAGGCGCAGCTGTTGCACTCACCCAGACCGAGGGATCAGCCGAGGTCAGCTGGTTTGCAGGCACAGCACGATGGTAATGGGCCATGTTACGAAAAATGGATCGGTCGGGGAATCCTGAAGCCCTTGGTTTGAGTTAGTGGGGTCTCCAGCTAACCGGAGTAGACCCAAGATGTTGTGTCTGGGTTCATCACCGGCGCCAATGACGGGCTGTCGTTGCCAGTTCGAGGCTGGCGGGTCGACCTCCTCCGCCCGGCGGGTGGGTTGCTCAGTCCGATCCGACACCGGGGTTTGCGACAATCGCTCGGTAGCGGAGAGGGTCGTGATCCACCGCCTGTTCGAGAAGCCGGTAGAAGAGCAGGCCGGGCGAGCGTGAATGCCGACGGTTGAATCGGAACGTGAACTCGTCGAGGTACGACTGGAGATGGTCGAGTTCGATCGCACCCTGATGAGTTCCGAGTAGCCACCGCTTGGCAATGCTTGGCGTTCGGCGGTGGTAGAATTTGACGACAGCAGACAGGGGGGACACTCATGAGGGTTCGAAGCCTTGTGCGGCGAGTGGCCGTGGCGTCTGCAGGTGTACTGGTCGCATCGGTGATCGCCGGGACGCTCCCCGGTGTGGCGAACGCCACCGGCCCGGTTGGTCTGACAACGCCGGCATCCCACGCAGCGACGGTCGGCGGCTACTGGATGGTCGGGGGCGACGGCGGCATCTTCTCCTTCGGCGCCGCCGGGTTCCACGGGTCCACCGCCAGCCTGACCCTGAACAAGCCGATCGTCGGGATGGCGGCCACCCCCTCGGGCACCGGCTACTGGCTTGTCGCCTCCGACGGCGGGGTGTTCGCCTTCGGCGACGCGGTGTTCTACGGCTCGATGGGGTCGACCCCCCTGAACCAGCCGATCGTCGGGATGGCGGCGTCCCCCACCGGCAACGGGTACTGGCTGGTGGCGGCCGATGGTGGCATCTTCGCCTTCGGCGACGCCAAGTTCAACGGCTCCCTGGGCGGCCACCCGCTCAACAAGCCGATCGTCGGCATGGCCGCCACCCCCACCGGCAACGGGTACCGGCTGGTGGCGGCCGACGGTGGCGTCTTCGGCTTCGGCGACGCCATCTTCTACGGCTCGATGGGGGCCACCCACCTCAACCAGCCGGTGGTGGGCTTGGCTGCCACCACCACGGGCAACGGCTATTGGCTGGTGGCGGCCGACGGCGGCATCTTCGCCTTCGGCGACGCCGCCTTCGAGGGCTCCATGGGCGGCCATCCCCTCAACACGCCGATCACCGGCATCGCATCGACGCCGAGCAACGCCGGCTACCAGCTGGTGGCCTCCGACGGCGGGGTCTTCGCCTTCGGTGACGCCGCCTTCGAGGGCTCCATGGGCGGCGTCCCCCTCAACAAGCCGATCGTGGGCCTGGCACCGGTCGGGGCTTATGTGGGCGGGCGGGCGCTGCTGGTGGGCACGTACAACGGGATCCCCGGGCAGTACACCTCCATCCAGGCGGCGGTGGACGCCTCCCGACCCGGTGACTGGATCCTGGTGGCGCCCGGCGACTACCACGAGACCGCCGACACCACCTACGCCCCATCACTGGCCGACGCCAATGACGGGTGGTTCGGGGGGGTGGAGATCGCCACTTCCAACCTCCACCTCCGGGGGATGAACCGGAGTTCGGTGATCATCAACGGGACCAAGTCGAGCGCGTCAACACCGTGCAGCGCGGCCCCGGCCGACCAGAACTTCGGAGCCACCGTGTCGGGGAAGACCGGTCCGATCGGCCGAAACGGCATCGTGGTCTGGGATGCGAACAACGTCAGCATCCAGAACATGACGGTGTGCAACTTCCTCTCCGGGAGCGGCAGCGCCGGCAACGAGGTGTGGTGGGACGGGAACCCCTATTCCGGCCAACTCGGGATCACCGGCTACCGGGGGAGCTTCCTGACCACCACCTCCACGTACTACGACCCTACGAACACCTCCACCGCCGCGGCCTACGGGATCTTCTCCTCGGGTTCGGCCGGTCCCGGGGTGTGGAACCAGATCTACGCCAGCAACATGAACGACTCGGGGATGTATGTCGGGGCCTGCCTCCAGCTCTGCGACGCGTGGATCCACAACGCCTGGATGGAGTACAGCGCCCTGGGCTACTCGGGCACCAACTCGGGAGGCACCATCGTCGTCCAGCACTCCCAGTTCGACAATAACCAGGACGGGTTCAACACCAACACCCAGATCGCCAGCGACCCGCCGCCCCCCCAGAACGGTGCCTGCCCGGGCAGTGGGGTGAGCGCCCTCACCAACACCTCGTCGTGCTGGGTGTTCGACGGGAACTACGTGCACGACAACAACAACCCCAACACACCCAAGTCCGGCTACGCCGGGGCGGGCCCGGTCGGGACGGGGATGACCATCTCCGGGGGCCAGAACGACACGGTGATGAACAACACCTTCGCCAACAACGGCGCCTGGGGCACCCTGTTCCTCCCGTTCGTCGACGGTGACACTCCGCCGGCCGGGGTGACGTGCGCAAGTTCGGGTGGGACGGGGTTGGGAAGCCTCGGCTGCCTGTACGACGCCCAGGGGAACGCGCTGGTCGGCAACACGTACGCCAACAACGGGTTCTTCGGCAACCCGACCAACGGTGACTATGCCAACCTGACGTTCAGTTCGGGAATCCCGCAGAACTGCTTCGCCGGCAACGTCGCCCCCAACGGCAGCACCCCGGCCGATCTGGAGCAGACGAACACCACCTGCGGCACGAAGACCACCTCGGCCAACTTCTCGTTCGACAAGGGGACGTTGGGTGGAGAGGTCCTGTGCGACTCTGGGTTGCTCGGATCGGGGTACTGCCTGTCCACCGATAAGTACCCGCTGGCCACCACGGTCACCATGCACCCGCTGCCGTCCAGCCTGCCCACCATGCCCAACCCGTGCGTGGGAGTCCCGGCCAACGCCTGGTGCCCTGCGAACAAGTCCTGACCGGGTCCGCGAGGCCAACTACTGGACGACCGGCGGCGGTTCATGTATTCACACCAAGATCACAGGGGGGCTGCCGCAAGCGCGACGGATCATTTGTTCGTTACACGTGGCCACGACCCCCCCGAGACGACTTCGGCTACCGCCTCATGGCCAGTGGGCTCCGACATACGGATCCGCGTGTCCAGCCGACCACGCGTCGAGACGAGCAGCGAAATGAGCGGCAAGCGCACCGCGCCTTGGGAAATCTGACTTACGGACGAATACCACTGGAACGCAGGCTTCATCGAGACCGAGACGGCGCTCGAGGAGCCGGGCGAAGTCCGCGAAGTTCTCCGTCACGACCGTCCGCTGCTCGCGTACCGCGAAATCGAAGACGTCATCGTCAGGAGCACCGTGTAGGTCGGCGTCATGAACCGACATTGCATCATGACCGAGCTCCGTCAGCCGTACGGCCACGGCGGGTGGGAGCATTTCGTCCAACAGCCATCTCACGCCGAGAGCAGATCCTCGCGCCGGAGGATTCGGTCGCGAAGCCGTTCAGCGGCGCGCTCGTCCAAGGTAATCCGTTCGTCGATTTCCGGCGCGTTGGCCGCGTAGAAGTCGACGGCCAACCGAACCTGCTGCACCGACAGATCCAGCTCCCCGGCTAGGGAGCGAACGCGGCGTTCGCCCTTACCCGACGCGTGACTGAGTCCTCGAACGATCTCCCAGACATCGGGTCCGCCCACGAGGGCGGCCCGCCTGCCGGTTGGGCCCTCACGGTAGATGATCCCGGGAAATCGGCGCGTCTTGAGGCCCTCGTCGAGGATGGCCGCGACGAGGGCCGTGGTGGACGTCCCGGTGGAGCGGGCCTCGTCATCGAGTCGGGAAAGCAGCTCTTCAGGAAGCCGGAATGAAGTCGGTCGGGCCATAGTACGCTCCTCGTAGCTCAGTGCACTACAGTGTAGTGCAAGCTTCACATCCGACTCGACTACCGCCCAACAACCGAGTTGATGCGACCCACCGACCGCTTTGGTGCGACCAGGAGAACATTGCTCTCCCACTGGCCTGTCGGCCGATCGATCGGGCCCGGCGTTATGGTGGGGCATGACCCAATCCCGGGGTGGCGAGGGAAAGCCTTCCCAACCCGCCTACCGTGGGTCTTCGACTCCTCCCGGGGATGGCGCCTCCCGGAACGACCGGGTGGAATGGGGATTGCCCGCTCCACGAGAGCCCCGGTGGCCCGCGTCGGTGGCGATTCTGGCGGCCATCGTCCTGCAGGTGGTGCTGCCCGACAAGCTGACCCACGACCTTGGACCACGGTGGCTGATCCCGGCCTTCGAAGGGGCACTCGGTGTCGCCCTCCTCATTGCGAATCCATGGCACGCCTCCGAGTCGCGGAAGCTGCGGCCCGTGTCGGTCGGACTCATTGCGGTGATCAATGCCGCCAACCTCATAGCGTTGGGCGCATTGGTCGCTGCCTTGCTGAGCGGGACCCATGCCGGTGGTCGATCACTGGTGTACGCGTCGGTGCCGATTTGGTTGACCAACGTAATCGTCTTCGGTCTGTGGTACTGGGAGCTCGATCGCGGCGGGCCGGCTGCACGGCTGACAACCGCCCATCCTCCGCCCGACTTTCTCTTTCCCCAGCAGTCGGCCCCCGGTTCCGCCCCAGGTTGGACCCCCACCTTTCTCGACTACATGTACACCTCGTTCACCAACGCCACGGCATTCAGCCCGACCGACACCATGCCCCTCACCGCCTGGGCGAAGCTGCTCATGATGCTCCAGTCACTGGCTTCGCTCCTGACGGTCTCGCTGGTGATATCACGAGCCGTCAACATCTTGGGCTGAGCCCGTCTCCGGAGTATGTCCGATCAGGTATCTGCCATCGGGGACATCGGCACCAGGGGTTGGTCGGCACACCACTGCATGGTCTGGGCATGTCGGCTCAGCGCTGATACACCAGGTCACTGCCGCGCTTCTCTGTCGGTCGAGGTTTCTACGACGTGGCGGGCACGGCCGGCGGTCTTGTCGCCGGGACCGCCGGCTCACCATCGCCATCACCATCGGCATCGCCACCCTGAAGCCGCTCGGTCAGCGCTTGGAGTGCAGGTAACGCCTGGCGGATCATGGCGCGCTCCCCCGGCGACAGGCCGTCGAGCGCGTTGCGGAGGGCGGCGGTGCCACGCGCCCGCAGCTCGCCCAACAGCGAGGCACCCTCGGGACTGGCCCGGACAAGGCTGGCCCGACCATCGACCGGATCGGGCACCCGCTCGATCAGGCCCTCTTGGATGAGGCCGTCGATATGCCGGCTCACGGTGGCCGGGGAGGTTCCCTCGGCTTCGGCCAGCGCGCCCATGCGCAGCGGGCCGCATTGCTCGACCCGGGCCAGCACCGAGGACTGCGACGGGGTGAGGTAGTTGTCCGATCGGGCCCGCAGCTGGCGTTGCAAGCGGACCAGGACCACCCGGAGCTCGGCTGCTTCCTCCACTTCGGCGGCGACATCACAGCTGCCGGCCCGAACCACTCTTCCTTCTTCCCCCCGGGCGTTCATGGATCTCCTTCGACGGCCGTCACGCTGCTCAGGCGCCGTTCATGATGTAGTTAGTTGATCTCAAGCAACTATTGTGACACCCTTGACGGCGCCGTACCACCCTGATGTGGACCAGCGAGACATTCGATGACCGACACCACCCTGCCCACTCCCAATTCCTCCGCCTCGGTGGGGCGCGCCCCCCACTCGGACCGGTACAAGTGGATTGCCCTGACCAACACCACCATCGGCATCCTGATGGCCACCATCAACGGGTCGATCCTGTTGATCGCCCTGCCCAATATCTTCCGCGGCATCAAACTGAGCCCACTCGCCCCCGGCAACACCTCCTACTTCCTCTGGATCCTCATGGGCTTCCTCTTGGTCACCTCGGTGCTGGTGGTCAGCCTGGGCCGGGTGGGCGACATGTACGGCCGGGCCCGGATGTACACCCTGGGCTTCGCCGTGTTCACCGTCTTCTCCATCCTGTTGGCCGTCACCTGGATGACCGGGCCGGCCGCCGCTCTGTGGATCATCTTCATGAGGGTGGGTCAGGGGGTGGGTGGGGCATTCCTGTTCGCCAACGCCAGCGCCATCATCACCGACGCCTTCCCGGCCGACGAACGGGGCTTCGCCCTCGGCATCAACGGGGTGGCCGCCATCGGCGGTTCCTTCCTCGGTCTTCTTTTGGGTGGGCTCCTCGCCCCGATCGAATGGCGACTGGTGTTTCTGGTGTCGGTACCGTTCGGACTGTTCGGCACGGTGTGGGCCTACGCCAAGCTGCGCGACAACGGGCTGCGTCTCAAGGCCGGCATCGACTGGATCGGCAATATCACCTTTGCCGTCGGGCTCATCGGGGTGCTCACCGGGATCGTCTACGGGCTCCAGCCCTACGGTGGCCACACCATGGGCTGGACGAGCCCCTTCGTGCTCGCCTGCCTACTCGGCGGTGCAGTGATCCTGGTGGCCTTCGTCATCATCGAGATGCGGGTGTCGGACCCCATGTTCCAGCTCGCCCTGTTCAGAAACCGATCGTTTGCCATGGGCAACGTGGCCGCCCTGCTGGCCGCGATGGGCCGAGGCGGGCTGCAGTTCATGTTGATCATCTGGCTCCAAGGGATCTGGTTGCCCCAACACGGCTACTCCTTCCAACGCACTCCCCTATGGGCAGGCATCTACATGATTCCCCTCACCGTTGGCTTCTTCATTTCGGGCCCCCTGGCCGGCAAGCTGGCCGACAAGTACGGCCCCCGTCCGTTCGCCACCGCCGGGATTCTCCTCACCGGAGTGACCTTCCTACTCTTTCAGATGCTGCCCATGAACTTCCCCTACGGGTGGTTCGCGGTGCTGCTCTTGCTGGTCGGTCTGGCCATGGGCCTGTTCGCCGCCCCCAACACCAGCGCGGTGATGAACAGTCTCCCGGCCAACCAGCGAGGAGCGGGGGGCGGGATGCTCAACACCTTCCAGAACGCGGCCAGTGTGTTGTCGATCGGCGTGTTCTTCACAGTCATCGCCCTGGGGCTGGCCTCGCAACTTCCCCATACCCTCTTCAGTGGGCTGACCGCCCAGGGTGTACCGGCAAGCGCGGCTCAGGGGATCTCCAACCTGCCGCCCATCGGCAGCCTGTTCGCCGCCTTCCTCGGGCTGAACCCCGTCCAACAACTCCTCGGGCCGCACGTCCTGGCCCAGGTAGGACCCGCCCATGCCGCCTACCTCACGGGACGAAGCTTCTTTCCCCGACTGATCTCCGGGCCCTTCGGCCACGGACTCCACCTGGCCTTCGACATGGCCGCCGTGTCGTGCTTCCTCGGGGCCGGCTTCTCGTGGCTGCGTGGGGGCGGGAAGGCTCACCATCAGCGCACCTTGGCCGCCCAGGCGGCGGAGAGCCTGGCCGCGGTGGGCGCGATGGCCGCCGAGGAGGCAGGTGCCGGCTCGTCCGATGATGTCGTCGGGGCCCAGGCGCCGGCTCTGCGCTGAATGGGAACGGAGATGTCGGCGCCCTATGCATTTACGATGAGGCAATTCCGCCTTCGGGTCGAGAGTCCGGAGGTCGACGAGGAGCTCCGTTCGGCTCCGGTCCGTATCGCCTCAGATCCCGGTGTGTTCGGCCCGAACCGGATTGGGATCAGGCACGTGTGGCATCAGCGCATTTTCGGGGATGCTGCCGAGGCGTCCGGCGTGGAAGTCGTCCATGGCTTGTTGGATCTCGGCGCGGGTGTTCATCACGAATGGCCCGTAGTGCTCGACGGGCTCACCGATCGGCCGCCCTCCGAGGATGAGGAGCTCTAGCTCGCTGTGCCGAGAGACCCCGGCGTCGTCAGCCCTGACAGTGATCCAGTCCCCGGCTCCGAACCTGGCGAGTTGGCCAACCTGCACCGGCTGTCCTTCGGTCCCGACCCGACCCGACCCGGCCAGGACGTAGACAAGAGCGTTGAAGCTGGTGTTCCACGGGAGTCGCAGCTGCGCACCGGCCGATATTGTGGCGTGCAACAACGCCATCGGAGTATGGGTCGATCCGGGCCCGGCATGTTCACCGACTTCGCCGGCGATCACCCTGATCAAGGCTCCTCCGTCCGTGGAGGACAGCAAGGTCACATCACCGGCTTCGAGACCTTGATAGGCAGGTGAAATCATCTTGTCTTTCGCCGGCAGGTTTACCCAGAGCTGGATGCCGTGAAACAGGCCCCCGGAGACCACGAGTTCCTCGGGCGGTGTCTCAATGTGCAAAATACCGGCGCCTGCTGTCATCCACTGGGTGGCGCCATTGGTGATGACGCCACCGCCGCCGTGTGAATCCTGATGCGCAAACGTTCCATCGATCATATAGGTCACCGTCTCGAACCCACGGTGAGGGTGCCAGGGTGTTCCCTTGGGCTCACCTGGTGCGTAGTTCACCTCCCCCATCTGGTCCATGTGCACGAACGGGTCGAGGTCGGACATGCTCACTCCGGCAAACGCCCGCCGCACCGGGAATCCTTCACCCTCGAAACCGCTCGGCGCCGTGGTCACTGATGCCACAGGGCGCTCGGTCATCACCGTCAAGTCTGGGTCGGGAACCCGAGGAAGAGCCGCCAAATTGTCAACGGTCACAGCAGGCATAGAGGTCTCCTATCAGGTAAGGGGCGATATCCACCTGGGTTTCAGTGGGACGGTCGGCGGTGCCGATTCGGGAACGGGTGATATTGGGCGGGGTCAGAACACGTCTCGCGCCCTGGTTCTGCAGAGCGCACCGGGATTCATCGGATTGCACGGAACCAGACAAACGGGTGGCACCATCAATCGGAGTTGACAAATTGGGTGCTCCCTATTCCGTCACTCCGGCACACAGCATGGTTCTCCACATGGAGCCTTTCCGACCGTCGTGCATGCCGAGGCCAACAGTGTCTTCTCGTCGATGGTACTCCCCGTTGAAAGTCGGGAGAGGGCCTGGTTCGGTCCGGGTACACGCCGCAACTTCGCCCATCCCCCGGGCGCGAGAGCAAGGCATAATGGGGTGCGGAATCGGAAGAGAGGCCCAGAATGGACGACGTCGAGATCGTGCACCGGATCAGCGAGTTGGCCGACGAAGAACACCAACTTGAGCGATCCCACACCGGCGAGGGCCTGACGGACGAACAGAAGGATCGACTCCGTTCCGTCGAGGTGGCACTCGATCAGTGCTGGGACTTGCTGCGGCAACGCCGGTCCCGCCGAGAGGTGGGGCAAAATCCGGACGAGGCCACGGTCCGCCCCGAGGGAGTGGTCGAGGGCTACCAGCAGTGATATCGCCGGCGGGGGCGCGGGGCGTCGCCGCCGGTTGGCCCGAGCTGACCCTGACGGAGTGGCAAGCCACCCGCGTCACGCTCCACCGGGATTGGGGAGAGGGAGCCGGTGGCTTCAGCCACCGGGGGAATCGACCCTGGCGTCTCCCTGAAACAACGGACATGTCTCAGCCCCAGTGCATGGTGAAGTCAAACATCGCGCTATGACCCCGCCGCCCGCATTGAGTCATTGCAAACCTCCGCGTAGTCCCATACGTTGCCTCATTTGAAGATCTCCGCTTCAGGGCGGTGAGGGACCGCTGGGCTCGCCTTCGCTGTGGGCCTGGTTCCGAGTGCCGAGACGCCCGGATTTCCGCCGCGCGCCCTACTGTTGGTCTTCGGGGATCGGGTCCCACCACTGACACCACCACTTGGCACCGACCAGGATGCGCAACTTCTGGTGCCAACAGTACGAGATCTCTTTATACGGTTCGAGGTAGAACCGGCAGTTCTCACACTTCTCATCACCTGACGGGTTGCCCTTCAACACGGCATTGTCGGCGAGATGGCGCAATTCGATCGACAACTTCTCGTCGATCGGCTTGGGTTCGGGTTCTGGGATGACGTAGTCGGACACGACAGCAACGTACCGCAACTTCGGTTGCCGTCGTGCACTCCTTTGGACCGAATTGGAACCGATCTGCGAAGACGTAGGGGGTTGGTTCGCTCGGTTGTGGTCGAAGCTCCCGGCGAGTGAATCGTGGCCGGGCAACATTGACAGGTCAGCCCGGGTTGGGTGGATGCCGGGTGCCGAGTCAAATGGGTCACAGGCGCGCATTCCTCCGCCTTCAACTGAAAGGATCCTGACGATACCGCACGGCAAGTGCTACACCGTGTGTCGGTGAGCCCAACGAGAGATCCAGGTGTCGCGGCCTCCGAGCCACCATCGAGGACCCCGGCAGTGGCGTTCACCGTGAGGCAGGTCCCTGTCAGCCGGACCATCGCCCTGCGTCAGGCGGTGCTCCGGCCGCAGCACGAGAAGGACGAGCACCTCGCTCTCCCCGGAGACGACGAGCCGGCCACCGTCGCCTTTGCCGCCCTCGACACCGGAGACGCCGTGCTGGCGGTGGCCCGGATCGGCCCAGAAGCACCGCCGTCTTCCATTGGCGCTTCCATCCCGCCCGGCACGCCTGCCTGGCGGCTACGGGGAATGGCGACGCGGCCAGATATTCGCAACCTGGGTATCGGTTCTGCCGTGCTCGAAGCGGCCATCGATCATGTCATCTCGCTTGGGGGTGGCCTGCTTTGGTGCAACGCCCGGACCCCGGCGATCGGTCTCTATCTCCGCGCCGGGTTCATCACGTTTGGCGAAGAGTGGGTCGATCCTCTCATCGGTCCGCACGTCCTCATGGGGCGGTGGGTGCTCCCGGACTGAAGTGGCATATCCTCCGCCGTTCCGGCGGCCGTGCTCGCGTCGAGGCCCGACCAACCGATGAGTCTTCGTAGGCTCTTCAGTCGTATCAAGTGAGCGAACCCAGAAGGCAATGGGAATGGGAATGGAGCAAGTGCAGTCGGCCGATCGAACTCGCCGACCGATCCGAACCCAGGTTGATGAATGTGATCGCAGGCCGCGAACGCGTCTCGTTGCCACTCCCGTGACCGCCCTCCACTGCTTCGGTGGCGTCAACCGCCAGCACGAAACGGCACCTCGTTGGCGAAGCAAAGGCGTTTCGGTGGATTGAGGATTAGGCTGGCCGTGTGCAGAACTGCCGGCCTCATCGAGTCCTCGCACATGCCGTCCCGCTCACTACTGTCGTCTTCTCGATCCTCGCGTTGTTGGTTCTTCCGCTTTCGTTTCTCGGGACTTCCACGGCAGTCGCATCCCCGCCTTCGGGGGGCCTCTTCGCCGGCGGGGGCGTCAGCGGCTACGGCCAAGCCGCGACCTACGGAAGCTTCAGTGGTGTCACCCTGGCGTCACCTGCGGTGGGCATGGCGCCGACACCGAGCGGCAACGGCTACTGGGTCACCGCCGCCGACGGTGGGGTGTTCGCATTAGGTGATGCCGGCTTCCATGGTTCGACCG
>PLZF01000026.1 GCA_003152015.1 Acidimicrobiaceae bacterium
CCGTCGACGGCAGCGAGGAAGTGCCCGACCTGCCCTGGCCGCGTCAATCCGCAATCACTTCGAGCCCCTCGACATTCGAAGTGAGCTTGCCGCAGGTCCTAGACCTGCCTCCTGAACGCGATCCCTGGCGAAGGTGTCAGCAACGGTTCGATAAGGATCTGTCTCCTGCCAGCTCTGAGTCAGCGCAATCGGCACCGGACGGTACTTGGTCGGCCATAGCTCTGATGTGACGTTTGGCCCTGGTCCCGAGGGGGTCGAAGCTGGATAATGACGTCGAGGGGGCGTCATTAGTCAGTGACCAAAAGAGGAATCGAGGAGACTATGGCATTGGTGCATCGGGATACACATGTGGCCGAATGGCCCACCTTGGGATGGCCCGAGCGGTGGCGACGGCTCTTCGAGTTCGAGGGCGGTCAGGAGTGGCTCCGGGTGGAGGAGTTCCATGACGGTGACACGCTGGTGGTGCGGGCAGAACTGCCCGACATCGACCCGGACAAGGACGTGGAGGTCACCACTGTCGGCGACGTCGTGCGCATCCACGGGCATCGCGAGCAGAAGACCGAGCACAAGGACAAGCAGGGATACCGCTCGGAGTTCCGCTACGGAGAGTTCGACCGTGAGATCGCTCTGCCCCAGGGTGCGACGGCGAAGGACGTGAAGGCCACCTACAGCAACGGGATCCTGGAGGTCCGGATACCGTGCCCGGAGAAGTCCGAGGTGACGTCGGCCAAGGTACCCATTGCCAGGACATGAAAGTCGAGGCGTCCGGTGATCCGTCACCGAGCGTCGGACGCGGCTGGCCATAGACCGTAACCACGGACCATCTCTTTTCACACTCAGGAGGTGCTGGAATGGCGGACGGAGTTAATTGTTTGAGCAGGTGGTCGGACTGCGGCCTGGCGAGCGGACCCGCTTGGTCGTCGCACGCGGAGCATGTGTCCGATCGCAACCTACAGTACGGGCGTGACGCGGCGTGGAGACGGGACGTGGCGCTCGAGATATGGATCGACGTCGAGCGCGTTTCCGTCACCATCCGGTTGGCGGGCACCCTCGATAGTGCGACCGCCGACAATCTGATCTCGGTGGTTGCAGAGTTGATCGCTGACGGCAGCCTCGACTTCGACCTGATCACCCCCACGCTGTGCGTGCCCGATGAGGGTGGCGCCGGCGCGCTGACAGGCCTTCAACGGCTGATCCAGTCGTCAGGTGGTCGACTCGTGTGGGACGGGGCAACGGCCAACCGTCCGCTGTCCCTTCGGGGCAATGGCGCCGAGTCCCGGTCCGACCAGGCACCGAAAATCGTGGCCAGTGCCGAACTTCCCGGGTGAGGGAGCCAGAGCTTCGCCGATGACCGTTCGGCCATCCTCGTCAAAACGCACATCTCCGTGCTCTTCTTCGCCCGGGTGTTGGCGACAGCCATCGCTACCTCGAAGACGACGCTGATGGAGGCCAGTGCACGAGCGGAGGAGGTTCTCCCCACATGGCGCTCGGGGTGACCGCGAACGTGATTGGTCAGCTGGCCTTTCGCCGCCAACGGGAATGGGGCTCCTGTTGCCCACGCCCACCTGACGCAGCAGTCGGCACCGGTGGCGGAGGCCGCGGGGCTGCGCTGGTGGACCCGCTGCAAGTCGCACAAATCCGAGACCCGTCGACCAATCGAGTCACGCCCACCAACCCGCAGTCTTCGCACTTCCGCCCCACGTACACCTGAGCGGTAGGCGGCGACACTGCCGACATCTCGTCCAGACGTTGCTGGACGTCTTCTCGAAGCATGAACGTGCCGGCATCGGATCGGTAGACGAGCTCCCAGGCGATGAGGTCGTGGACCAATGGCGCAAGTCGCTCGAGCCGCCGCCCGGGGTCATCGACCCCCACGGCCACTGCGACGGCATACCGTTCTTCCTGGCTACCGGTCGGGGATGTTCCATGCACACTTATCACAGGGTCCTCCTCATCGCTCCGTTGCCAACCCCCGCTCGCCCCGAACTCCTCGCTCAGCGGGTTCTGGTCGCGTATGTCATCGTGGCCGGTCCTGACCCCGGGGCATAGGGCCAAAGGTCACTGCGTGGCGGTCGATTGCGAGAGGCATCGGTCTGCGGTCTCGGATCGTCGCCTCGAGGCCTGACCGCTTCGGGACTTTCGGCACTTCCGACCAACGCCTCCCGACGCAAAGATGGCGAAGTTGGAAAGCGACGAAGGAAGAGCCCATGTGGTCGCCGTCACACAGGTCGATCAACCGCCGCGTCGAGACCCAAGCGCGCCAGCTGGTCCGTGACTGCGAAAGCTTCCTCCTCGGTCGGTATCCCTGGGTACTGCAGGCCAAAGGGTGTCCGGTCCCCGAATGGGTATGGCTGAGTGCGTTGGCACACGCTCCCGCTGACTCGTTGATGGCACAAGCCGAAAGGGAGCAGGCTGGGCCATGCCCGGACCCCATGACCGTGCTGTGGCAGGGTGCGTTGGACCTCTTGGCCCAGGAACTGATGACGACGGCCGATCACACTGGCTGCAGCGTGGAAGAACTCCAGCGCGCTCTCATCTTCAACGTTGAGCTCAATCCCACCCGGAGGGCCGTTGGCGCTTTGGTGCTAGGTCCAAGTCGGTTCGTCCAGGATGTCCGCCAGGTTCTTGGTCGATTCCGAGGCAGTTCTCAACCCTGGTGATTCTGGGCAGGTGGGCCCGTCCGTGTGGTGGCTCGGTCCACGCCATCGTGGGCGGCACCGAGCCCGGCCCCTCGATGAGTTGGCGGTGTCGCTGAACTGGCGACCCTCCCGTGAGCTGGCACCCACTCTGAGGTCCGGTTGGTTCCTCATCGGATCCCAGCGGCGTGTGGAATGGGCGGCCCGATCCCCCGACACCGGACCCAAATGGACTAGAGGAGTCATCACCAGGTCCGCAGCGCCGGTGGTCCTTTCACCCGGCGGCCACCCGACTCGCCTTGATCGCATCTTGCCTAGTGGGGTTCCCTGGATCGAAGACCATTTGTCTCGTATCACCGCCGCTGAGCTACGGAAACGCGCAAAGTGCGCCTGCCGGCGATCGTCCTTTCGAGCGCTGCTTCGCACTCGGCTGTCACCGACGAGTGCCTTCCTGGGAGGAGGAGACCACAACGGTTTCGTTGATGTCGAGGGGCGTGTTCGGGAGCAGCAGGGCGGGCAGCACCGAGGCACCGAGCACTTCCCTGACAACCCGGGCCCGCTCGGGGGAGGTGTCCTGAGACCAGCTCAATACGATCAGGTCGGCGCGGTGCTCTTCGGACACCTCAGCCACCCATGTGGCGACCGAGCCTGTTCGCAGCTCGACCTGGTTCGCAGGGGGGCAGTGGCGGGTGTGGAACTCCCTTCCCGAGATCTCCAGGTCGCGCCCAGGGCGGTCCAACATGACCGGCAGTGTCGCGTCAGTGAATACGTGGAGCACCACAAGCTCGATGTCGGCCACCAACAGCGGCAACAGTCGCTCGAGCACCGGCTGAGAGAACATTTCTGTACCCTCGAGAGGCAGCAACAGGCGCCGAATAACACCGGGGGAGATGGCCTCAGGGGCCATGACCACCACCGGCTTGTCCGTCTGCTCGAGGATGCCCGCGCCGTGCGTCCGACTGGTCGCCGACCGCTGGGCGTTGCGCGGGCGCCGAAGACAGCGGCGATGACCCCCGGGGCGGCCATGGCGGCGATAAGGGATGGATCCACCGGGCCTTCGAGCACCGGCCGGGCGGCAGCGGAGGAGTCGAGCGCTGCGAGGATGATGCTCATGGCAATCTCCTGCCAGTGAGGCGTGGCGCCAGAGGGATGGTGGTGCCGGTGGGCTCGCACCACGTCGGCGCCTGACCTGCGACGTGAATGAAGGAGGGGCAATACTGGTGATAGTGACCCGGCCGTGCTTGACGCGAACACCGACGGGTTGGCCACCGAAGCGAAGCCTGAGGCTGAGTGCGGTCGAGGCCCTGGGGAGGCTGGGCCTGATAGCAGCACCATCCTCTTCGTACAAGCCGAGGAAGCCCAACGCGAGGGCTTGGCACAACCCTCCCAGCGTAGCCAGATGTAGCCCGTCCGCCATCGTGCCGGTGAAGTCGTCCAGGTCGAGGCGGGCGGCCAGGCGGAAGAGTTCGAGTGCCCGTTCGGGGTCCCTGTACCGGGCCAGCAGCGAGGCGTAGATGGCCGGGGACAGCGAGCTGCCATGTGCCCGATCGAGCGAGAGGCTCGGAGCGCGGGCTCACGGAGCAGCGCCACGAGATGGCGAACGGAGCGTCGGGGCGAAGGTCACCGCCGCGGTGGCTCGTCATGGCGTGGCTCGCCATCCGGCGAGGGGGCGCCGAGCCGGAGGCGCACGCCGAACAACCCGACGTCCCCGTGATCGCGCTCCCACCCGCCGACGATCACGGCGATGCAGCTCGCTTCGCCTGAGCGTTCGATGGCGGCGGCGATCGCGGCGCCATGGCGTGCAGCGTCGGGGCGCGACAGGTATCCCACAGTGCGTCCGTCGATCGTCACGGCGATGGCCCCGGGGTCGGCACCGTTGCCCGGCTCGGGGACGAGGTGGGCAACTGTCTCCATCCGCGCACCGCCGTAGTAGCGACGGCCATCGGTGAGCTCGAGGAGCACGTCCTGGTAGGCAGAGTCCCCCACGACGCGGACCTCGGCGGTGCCCGGCAAGGTTACGGTGGTCGTGGGCTGCAGAACGGTAAGGCTCGCGGCTCCGTCACGCGTCGGCGTCGGTCGGCGTGGCGCGTTCACGAGCCGGTGCAGGCGGCCGCTCCCGCCGCCACGCCCGCACCCGAAGCAGTAGAAGCGGCACCCTTCGGCATCGATGTGGAGTGAGGGGTGGTGGTCGGGATGAAACGGGCACAGGTAGTTGTGGTCGCCGGAGCGAAGCTCGACGCCGACCAGCGCCCACAACGCCGCGAATTCGGCTCGCTCGCCCTTCGTGCGCACCGGCACCTGGTGTGCCACTCTGCCTGCTCCCGCAGTGGAGGGGGAGGGATCCTGGGCCATGGCCTGGAGCCACGAGGGCAGGTCGGCCAAGGAAACCTCGCCCGGTGCGCACCCTGACTCCCAGTCATAGACGCGGCCAGAGACGTGCTCACTGGGCGGGCTGACCACGAGCCCGCCGTCACCCTTGATGTCGAGCCCGGGGCCGACCGATCGACATGGGACGACCGTGCCGGGGTGGCGAAAGTAGAAGTGCTGGCCGCCACCCCCCGTGAGCGACTCGACGGTGTGCGGCACGGCCCCGTGGACGCCCTCCAGGACGGTCAGCGAGTCTCCTCCGCCGTGGCGGGGGTCGACGTCGAGCACCACCAGTCCGGAGACCACTCCGGTGACGACGCCCACGTTGGCGTCGGGCCACCGTCGCCACCACCGCCGGACCTGCTCGATGCTGGCCGCGTCACGCATGCGCTCCTTCCAGGGGCCGTGCGTGTGCTTGCCTGGCGCCGGGCACGAGGGATCGCCACACGAGCAGCGGCCCGCGGTCGCGGTGTGCATCGGGACGATCGACCACCCCCGGCTCACCGCGTCGAGTGCGGCGCGGGCCCGCGGTGTCTGTGCTTGGCTCGCTCCGAGTCGCACGGCTATAGCGCCGTGCCGGCGCGGCGGACGTCCTCCACAAGGGCGGCGAGCCGATCGTAGTGAGAGCCTTTCCAGTAGATCCGGTCGCAGTGCGGGCATCGGCGGAAGTCGTCGTAGTCCCGCTGCGTACGGAGCGGCAGGCGGTGTTCCACCTCCTCCTTCGATACCGGTTCGAGAACGCCGTTGCACTCGAGGCATCGGCCGAAGGGGGAGATTGCCCCGAAGAGGTCGAACCGTCGCAGGACCTCGGTGACCTGGCGACGACGGTCGGTCTCCCGTACGAGATAGCCGTGCGCGACCCTGGCACGCTTCAAGAGGCCCCGATCCCTGGTGAGGAGGATCCGCTGCTCGGCCACCGAGGTCGCCGCCAGCTCGTCGTCCGTGATGTCGTTTCGCCAGACGCAGTCGAAGCCGAGAAGCCGTAGGGATCGGGCCAGCCGGCCGAGATGGACGTCTAACACGAACAGCGGCTCTCGCAGCGGTGGCGGATCCAACCGCACGACCGGCGACACATCGAGCGCCTCGAACACCGGGTACACGCTCATTCGGTCGCCGTCACGCACCTGGTGCCCGAAGTCCACAGACTCGCCGTTCACCACGATCACAGCGATCTCGGTGTGCGGCACCCCGAGCGACTCTGCCAGATCCTTGACCGTGGTGCCGACCGCCACCTCGATCGTCATGGGTCGGCCACGTCGGCCCGGTGGCAGGAGGTCGTTCAATCCGGCGATGAAGCGGACTTCGACGCGGTGGGGCATCCGAGCCGAGCCTAAGGTCCCTGGATGCCGGACGTATCGCAGTTGCCCTCGAGAGCGTCGCCGAGCAAGCGTGCCATTGTCCGGTGAAAGCGGCCACGCGACTAGAGCCCGACTCCCCGGCCGGTACCTGCCGTCGGTCCCTCGGCGATGTGGAGATTCCGCCGCGCCGCGCCGTGGACGCGGCGGGTGAGAGCGCTCAGGGCGGGTGTGATCGGCACGTGGGGAGCCACGGGACTGTCGAGGGCGCGGGCCGCCCCCGGTAGCTCGGCAAGGTCGCTCTCGAAGCGGGTGCGCAGCTCCGAGAGCGGTGCCGCCGGGCCGATGGGGTGCCCGCCCGCCATGACCATCTCGAGCAGGGGCTCGGTGTTGGCCGGGGCCGCCTCCTCGCGCATCCCGATGACATCGACGAGCCCGGGAGCGCGGAAGACCTGCTTGGCGCCGGGCAGGGTCTCCTTGCTGGCGGAGAGCTTTGCCACCGGCCGGCCGTCGTACGCCACGAGCTTGTACACGGTGTCGAGGTAAGGGGCGTCCGCCGACACACCGAGGCGGGTCCCGATACCAGCCACGTCGACCGGCGCGCCAGCAGCTACGAGGTCGGCGATCCGGTGCTCGTCGAGCCCTCCGGACACGACGATGCGCACCTCGGGCAGCCCCGCCTCGTCGAGGATGCGCCGTGACTCCTTCGACAGGACCGACAGATCGCCGCTGTCGAGGCGGATGCCGGCCCGGTGCTCGAGGCCGAGCGAGCGGATGACGTCGACCGCCTCGCGGACGCCGCCGAGCGTGTCGTAAGTATCGACGAGGAAGGTGGCCTGCTCGGGGAGGTCCTCGGCGAACGCCCGGAACGCCTGGGTCTCAGTGGGGAACGCCTC
>PLZF01000078.1 GCA_003152015.1 Acidimicrobiaceae bacterium
CGCCGCCGCCGCCGCTGCGCCCGCCCCAGCCGAAGCCCCAGCCAGCGATGAGACTCCCGCGCCCGCCGCCGCCGCCGCCGCTGCGCCCGCCCCAGCCGAAGCCCCAGCCAGCGATGAGACTCCCGCGCCCGCCGCAGCCGAGGAGGCCTGATCGTGCCCGCCTTCACCGCTAAGGACGTCCAGACATTGCGCCAGTCCACTGGCGTCGGAATGCTCGATGCCAAGAAGGCCCTCGTAGAGAACCAAGGCGACTACGACAAGTCAGTGGTGTGGCTCCGCGAACAGGGCCTGGCCGGTCAGGCCAAACGGTCCGATCGCGAGGCGACCGAAGGCGCAGTGGCCATCGGTCGCTCCGGCAACGTCGCTTCAATCGTGCAGTTGCGGTCCGAAACCGACTTCGTGGCCAAGTCAGACGAGTTCAAGAACGTGGTGTCGGAACTGGCCGATCTGGTGGCGGCCAAGGGCGAGTCGGCCCTGGATGAACGAGCCTCCGACCTCGAGGACATGAGGACGCGACTGAAAGAGAACATCTCGATCGGAAAAGTCGTTCGTATCGAGGCTCCGGCCGATGGTGCAGTTAACAGCTACCTCCACCTGCAGGCAGGCCGTGGTGTCAACGCAGTGGTGGTGGCGGTATCGGGCGGATCCGAAGAACTCGCCCACGACGTTGCCGCTCACATCGCCTTCGCCCGACCGGTGTACGTGCGCCGTGACGAAGTTCCGGAGTCGGACGTGGCCGCTGAGCGCGAGACGGTGGAAAAGATTGCCCGCAAAGAGGGAAAGCCCGATGCGGCGCTTCCCAAAATCATTGAAGGCCGGCTCAACGGTTGGTACAAGGAACGGGTCCTACTCGACCAGGCCTACATCAAAGATGAGAAGCAAACAGTCGCAAAATTCCTCGGAACGGCATCAGTGACACAGTTCGCCCAGGTTGTCATCGGCGACTGAGGCCACCGTGGGAGAACGACGGCGGATCGTACTGAAGATGTCGGGGGAGGCGTTGGCCTCCTCTGCATCCGACGAGACCATTGATGCTTCCATGGTCGAACGCATTGCTGTCGAAATCGCCAGGGCCCGGGATGAGCTCGATCTCGAGCTGGCGGTGATGGTCGGTGGGGGAAACATCTGGCGCGGGACGACCGGTGCCGGCGCCGGCATGGATCGGGCCACCTCGGACACCATGGGCATGTTGGGGACGGTCATCAATGCCCTGGCTCTCCAGGATGCACTCGAGCACCAAGGACAGGTGACCCGGGTCCTCTCGGCGGTCCAGATGGCTGAAGTGGCAGAGCCGTATATCCGCCGTCGAGCCATCCGCCACCTCCAAAAGGGTCGCGTGGTGGTCTTTGCTGCCGGGATGGGGAATCCCTACTTCACCACCGATACGTCGGCGGCGCTGCGGGCGGCGGAGATCGAAGCCGAGCTCCTCTGCAAAGGGACCCACGGGGGTGTGGACGGTGTGTACACCGCCGATCCGCGGCTCGATTCCTCGGCGACCAAGTATGACGAAGTGTCGTTTATGGAAGTGGTGTCCAAGGATCTTCGGGTCATGGACCTCACCGCCATCACCTTTTGTAAAGACAACGGGCTTCCGATCCGGGTATTTGACCTGATGGGCGCGGGCAACATCATGAAAGCACTGGGTGGCGAACCCATCGGGACGTTGGTCCGATGAACAGGGAGAACTTCCTGGTCACGGGGTTCACCCGGTGTAGGGTGGCAGCGATCGCTACGCTGGTAGGCTAATGGACGACGACCTGACCGCTTTAGTTGTCGTAGACGCACAGGAGCGTATGGAAAAGGCCGTTGAGCATGCTCAGGCCGAATTCGGCGCCATCCGCACCGGGAGAGCAACGCCTGCCCTGGTTGAGCATCTGAAGGTCGATTATTACGGCACAGAAACCGAGTTGAGAGCGATGGCCGGCTTCAGTGTTCCCGAGGCACGGCTTTTGGTCATCTCCCCCTACGACAAGAGTTCGTTGGGTGCGATTGAGAAGGCGATTCAGAATTCCGACCTCGGGATCAACCCCTCGAACGATGGAACCGTCATTCGCCTTTCGTTCCCGGTACCCACCGAGGAACGACGTAAAGAGCTGGTGAAAGTGGTGAAACAGAAGTCGGAAGACGGCAGGGTCACTGTCCGTAACCTGCGTCGGGCCGCCCGACACGAACTGGACGCGCTGCAAAAGGACGGCGATCTGTCGAGCGACGAACTTAAGCGGGTGGGAGAAGATCTCGACAAGATCACCCAGGTTCAAGTGGCGGCTATCGACCGATTGCTGGCCCACAAAGAGCAAGAGCTCCTCGGAATCTGAGACATGGTCGGGCCTCTGATCGGCCTTGCTCATGGGAGGGAAAATCGACGTGCACGACGGTGATGACCGGCGAGAAGGCGAAGATGAGGACGAGGTCCCGCAGGGCTTCGTCGCGGAGCGGACTGGTCCGTCGACCGACCAGGTAAGGATCGTGGGGGCGGAGGTGGCCGGTGAGGCCACCGCCGTCGTACCGGTTGTGTCTCGGGCCGACGCTCCCCCCGAGCCCGCGGGTGACGGCTCGACAGAGGTGGCAGTCCATCTGACCAATGAGCCGAGCGACCCCGAGACAATGGGTCATGCGGTGCAACCACTCCTTCCCGGGGAGACCGCGGTACCCGGAGGCACACATTCGCCGCCCAAGCTTCCGCACTGGACTGAAGCTCCGACCGGGGAGGTCCCCGCCGTGCTGTCCCGCGAAACCGGTGAGGGCGGGGGAGGATCACAAGCAGGGATCGCCGCGCCATCCTGGCGCGAGGGTCACAGCGATTGGGTCGCTCACGAGGAAGAATTCGAGGCGGCCATGTTCGGCGACGACGAAGCTGCACTCGGATCGCTCGATGAAACTGACCGGACCGATGTGGATCGACGCCCGTGGGAGTTCGATCTTCCCTCCTCAGGAGCGCCTGTGGTGGGCGGTTCCCGAGGTGCCGGCGCCCCCAAGCGCGGCTCGTCCCGAGGGGCCGGTGCCGACCACGCCGCGGGCGACCAAGATCTGACCACCCAGATTCCTGTGGTGCCACCGCGTTCGTCCTGGCCCGATGAGTCGGCATCGTCTGAGGGCGCCGGTGGTTCTGGCGCCGGTGGCTCTGGCAGCGGCACCGGGTCACGCGATGAGGGGCGTGACAGGGGGTTTCCCTCAAGTCGTACGACCGAAGGGTTGGACGAGCCCGACCACGGAGACGAGCCCGATGAGGTCGTCGATGACCTCCCTGGTCTTCAGAGGACCCGCCCGACCGGGACCGCCAGGGTCGGTCGCGTCCGCAAGGGCGGTATGCGGTCCAGCCGGATCAGGGCAAAACGGCCCGAGGACATTGATGCGCTGACCGATACCCCGTTGGCGGCGGAGCCTCCCGGTGCGAGCGTGACCGCCGTACCGGGCGCTGGGCGCCGCCGGGGTGGCTTGGCGGGGTTGGCCGCCGCCGACAGCGCCTCGGATCGCTCTGCCGGCCGCGCTGACAAACGGCAGAGGGGCGGATCCGAAGCCGCCACTGCCACTGAAGCCGCCACTGCCACTGAGGCCGCCACTGCCACTGAGGCCGCCACCCGCCATGCCGGCGCCGGAAGCGGCACGCAGTCATACCCACACGCCGACACCGCCGACACCTCCGACGCCGACACCGCCGACACCTCCGACGCACACACCGACGCACACACCGATGCCGACACCGACGCACACACCGATGCGGGCGGCATCCACGACGGTGCCGACATGGACGCCGACCAGAACCAGACCGACGGGCTTCTGGGCGGCGGACCTCCGCCTCCCAGGCGTCTCCGGCTGCGTCCTCGAGCCGGTGGGAACGGGGACACCCAGGTCGAAAGGCGCGGGGGTGAGAGCAGCATCAGGGTAAGGGTCGCCACCGGCATCGTTGTCGCTGCAGTCGGCCTGGCCGCCTTCAAATTAGGGACGGCGCCGGCGTTGGCGTTGAGCATCGTGGTGGTCACGTTTGCCGCCGGTGAGTGTTTCGGGGTGCTGCGCCGAGCCGGCTACCACCCGGCCACCCTGCTTGGCCTGGTCGGCACCGTCTCCTTGATGGTGGCGGCCTATACCAAGGGCCCGTCGGCGATCCCGCTGGTGTTGGTGCTCATCGCCGTCTTCACCCTGCTGTGGTACCTGTTCGGCATCGAGCGGGGCTCACCGATTGCCGGGAGCGCGGCCACCCTGTTCACCATTGGGTGGATCTCCCTGCTCGGCTCCTACGCGGGGTTGTTGCTCTCTCCGTCGGAATTCCCGCGCCGCGAGGGCATCGCCTTCTTGCTGGGAGCGGTCATCGCCACGGTGGCCAATGACGTCGGTGCTCTGGTCATCGGCCGATGGATCGGGCGCCATGCGCTGGCCCCCAACGTCAGCCCCCATAAGACGTGGGAGGGTTGGCTGGGAGGAGGCATCTTCTCCATCGTCATCTCGGCTGCTCTGGTCGGAGCCATTCACCCATGGACACCCGGCCATGCCGCCCTCCTCGGGTTGGTGGTGGCGGTGGTCGCCCCCATTGGGGATCTGTGCGAATCCCTCCTCAAGCGGGACTTCAGAATAAAGGACATGGGCTCTCTTCTGCCTGGCCATGGCGGGGTCCTCGATCGGATCGACGCCCTCTTGTTTGTGCTTCCGGCCACCTATTATCTGGTGCGCGCCCTCAATATCGCGTGAAGTTCGGGCAGGCTTAGAGGGTGACCCCCACCACTGTCAGCCTCATCGGGTCGACCGGATCCATTGGGACCCAGGCCATCGAGGTCATCGAGTCGTGCCCTGAGCGGTTCACCGTGGCCGCTCTCGGAGCTCAACGGTCCATCGAGGCTCTGGCCGATCAGGCCCGGCGATTCCGCCCCCAGGTCGTGGCCATCGGGGACGAAACACTGGCATCGGAACTGGCCCGGCTGTTGCCCTCCGGCGTCGAGGTGGTGACAGGCAGCGACGGGCTCGCCCACCTCGCCACCCTGGCCGACGTGGCCGTCAACGGCGTGGTGGGTTTTGCCGGGTTGACCGTGACCTTGGCGGCGCTCGAGGCAGGCCGGCGTCTGTGTCTGGCCAACAAGGAGTCGATCATTGCCGGTGCGCCGGTGGTGCAGCGGGCCCGGAGGACGCCCGGTGCGGAGATCATCCCGGTGGACTCGGAGCACTGCGCCATTCACCAGTGCCTGCGGGCCGGTAGCGCCCCCGAGGTAGCTCGCCTGTTGCTCACCGCCTCGGGGGGTCCCTTCAGAGGTCGCACCCGCGACGAGTTGGCATCGGTGGAGGTTGCCGAGGCGCTCACCCATCCGACCTGGTCGATGGGGCCGAAGATCACAGTGGACTCTTCCACCTTGATGAACAAGGGCCTCGAGGTGATCGAGGCCCACGAGTTGTTCGGCATCCCTTTCGACGCCATCGACGTTGTGGTCCATCCCCAGTCGATCATCCACTCGATGGTGGAGTTCACCGACGGTGCGGTAGTGGCCCAGTTGTCGATGCCGGACATGCGCCTTCCCATTGGGTACGCGCTGATGTATCCGGATCGCCTGCCGGTGCCGTTCGGCGCCATCGACTGGAAAGAGTTGGCCCGACTCGATTTTGAGGAGCCGGATCGATCGGTGTTCACCTGTCTCGACCTGGCCTACCGCGCCGGGAGAGAGGGCGACCTGGCCCCTGCCTGGTTGAATGCGGCCAACGAGGTGGCGGTGGCCGCATTTCTGGATGGTCGGATCGGGTGGTGCGCCATCGGCGACGTGGTGACCGGGACCCTCGATAGCTATGAGGTATCCACCGGCTCACCGGTGGACGCAGACGGGATGTCGAATCGCTCGGTCGAGGATGTGCTCGAAGCAGATGCATCCGCCCGCCGCGCCGCCGAACGGGTGGTCGCCACTCGGGAGCTGGCGGCATGAGGACCTCCGAGATGGCCACCGGGAGGCTCGCCGCACCGGTTCCCCCGTCTCCGGCCGACCCGCCGCTATCCCCCGACCAGGTGAAGTCCCCGCGACGAGCGGCGCTGGAACTGGCACTGGTCGTCGCCACCATTGTGGCGCTGACGGTGCTCACCGGGACGACGGACGTGGCCATCATCGTGGCCTGCATCATCGTCATGGTGATGGTCCACGAACTCGGGCATCTGCTGGCGGCCAAGCGGGGTGGCATGAAGGTGACCGAGTACTTTCTCGGCTTCGGTCCCCGCCTCTGGTCCTTCCGGCGGGGGGAGACCGAGTATGGGATCAAGGCGATCCCCTTAGGGGGATACGTGAAGATCCCGGGGATGACCAACCTCGAGCAGGTCAATCCCGCCGACGAGTCCCGCACCTATCGCCAGCAGCCGTTCCATGCCCGTCTGCTGGTAGCGATGGCCGGATCGGCCATGCATTTTCTCATGGCGTTCGCGCTGCTCTGGGCACTACTCACCTTCGTGGGGGTGGCCAGTGCCAACCAGATACAGATTCAAGGGGTGTCCACCCTTGCCGGGAAGACCAGCCCGGCCGCAGCCGCCGGATTGAAGGCCGGGGACATCGTGGTGTCGGTCAACGGTAAGCCGGTCAACGGCGATGTCAACACCCTCACCAACACCATCCAGAACCATGTCGACCAATCGGTGACAGTGGTGGTGAATCGAGGTGGCCACAAACTGAGTGTGCCGGTGACCCCGGCCAACGGTCGCTCTGCGCACCAACCGGGCGCGGACGGACCGGCCGGATCCGCGCCCTACGGGGTGATCGGTGTCCAACTCGGTTCGCCCATCGTGCGAGCCAACCCGTTCCATGCACTGGGTTCGACGGTCGTCGATCTGGGCCACTTCACCTGGGCGACGGTGGCCGGCGTTGCCGGTCTCTTTTCCCCGTCAGGGGTCTCCGCCCGGTTCCATCAGGTGGCCAGCGCCAAAGCGGCCGGCCAGGCATCGGCCAACGGCACCCGGGTCGAATCGATCATCGGCGCGGTGGGTATCGGCGGGCAGGCCGTGAAGGCGGGCATCGGGGACACGTTGATCTTCCTCGTCTCGATCAACCTGTTCCTCGGCGTCTTCAACCTCTTCCCCATGCTGCCGCTCGATGGTGGCCACGTCGTTATCGCCGTCTACGAGAAGGTCCGGACCCGCAGCCGGAAGGTGCTCTACCACGCCGACGTGACCAAGTTGATGCCGTTCACCTGGTTGATGCTGGCCTTTCTGGGCGTACTCTTCGCCACCACCCTCTTGAACGACCTGCTGCATCCGCTGGCCAACCCCTTCAATTGATAGCTCGGATGACCCTGGCCGCAGCGTCGTTCCCATCGGTGCCTACCTGATACCAGGGCGGCACCCCTAGCATGGGGGCATGGGACAAACGGCTTGGACCACCACCGAACGGCGCCCGACCAACCAAATTCACGTAGGGGGAGTGGCCGTCGGCGGTGGTGCCCCGGTCACCGTGCAGTCCATGACCACCACCAAAACGGCTGATGCTGAAGGCACGTTGTCTCAGATCTATGCCCTGGCCGCCGCCGGTGCTGATCTGGTGCGATGCACCTGCAACGAGGAGGCGGCTGCCGAGGGCCTGGCCCGGATCGTCCCGCGCTCACCAGTGCCGATCATCGCTGATATCCATTTCCATCACGAGATGGCGCTGGCCGCGTTGGAGGCTGGCGTCCAGGGGTTGCGACTCAACCCGGGCAACCTGCGCAAGGAAGCCGAAATCAAACAGGTGGCGGCCGAAGCCAAGGACCGTGGGGTTCCCATCCGGATAGGGGTGAATGCCGGTTCGCTTCACCCGGACCTCTATAAGCGGTTTGGCGGCGCCACCCCCGAGGCACTGGTGGAGTCGGCCCGGATGGAACTGGCGTACTTCGCCGAGGTGGGCTTCGACGACGTGAAGATCTCGGTCAAGGCTTCGTCGGTCCCCCTGATGATCGAGGCGTACCGCCTGGCGTCGGAGACCTTCGACCACCCGCTCCACCTCGGGGTGACCGAGGCGGGCCCGCCCCCGGCCGGACTGTTGAAGGGCACCGCCGGCATCGCCACCCTCTTGGCCGAGGGGATCGGTGACACCATCCGCTACTCGCTGACCGCTGACCCGGTGGAAGAGGCCCGGGCCGGTCGTCAGCTGTTGGAAGCGCTCGGATTGCGGGAGCGAAAGGGCCTGGACCTCATCGCCTGCCCGAGTTGTGGTCGGGCCGAAATCGACGTCATCGCGGTGGCCAACGCCGCTCAGGCGGCGCTCGAGAATCGCAACCTGCCCATCCAGGTGGCGGTGATGGGCTGCGTGGTCAACGGACCGGGCGAGGCCCGGGAGGCCGATCTGGGCATCGCCGCCGGCCGTAAGCGGGGCCACCTGTTCATCAAGGGAAAGATCGTCCGGGTGGTACCCGAAGACGAGATGGTCGAGGCGCTGGTGGCCGAAGCCGAGAAGCTGGTCACCGAAGGCGTGGAGGCTCGACTGGCGGCCGCGGACGCCGGGGCCGAAGCCGCAGCCGAAGCTGACCGCCGGGAACTGCTCGATGCGAAAGGGGCCGACGCCAACGCCTCGGAGACCAAGGTGGAGTTGATCCGCAAAAAATACGGGGACGGCCACCAACCTTCATAAGGCCGCAGTTCGCCGGAGGGTATCGGCGTGGCCCGGTAGGATCGCCGACCATGCGCATGTCCCGGCTTCTTGTCCGCACCCTTCGAGAAGCGCCGGCCGATGCCGAGGTGGCCGGCCACCAGCTGCTGGTCCGAGCCGGGTACATCCGCCGTCTGGCATCCGGGGTGTACACGTTTTTACCCCTGGGCGTGCGGGTGTTGCACAACATCGAGCGGGTGATACGCCAGGAGCTGGATGCGGCGGGATGCCAGGAGTTGCTGCTTCCTGCCCTGCACCCCATTGAATTGTGGGAACAGAGTGGCCGTGCCGACCTGTTCGGGACCGAGGCAATGCCGGCGATGGTGGTCCACGGTCGGGGAGGAGACTTTGTCCTCGGCCCCACCCACGAGGAGGTTGCCACCGTGACGGTCGGCGCCGAGATCGAATCGTACCGACAGCTTCCGGTCACCGTGTACCAGGTTCAAGTGAAGTTCCGCGACGAGGCCCGCCCGCGATTCGGCCTCTTGCGCACCCGGGAGTTGGTGATGGCCGACGCCTACTCCTTCGACGTCGACAAAGAGGCGATGCAGCAGTCGTACGGCTCGGTCTTCGATGCCTACCTCCGGATCTTCGGACGTCTCGGTCTCGACGTCTTTCCGGTCGAGGCCCAGTCCGGCGCCATTGGTGGCGATGTGAACCACGAGTTCATGGTCCCCTCCGTGGTGGGTGAAGACCACTTCGTGCAGTGTGCCTCGTGTGGGTACGCGGCCAACGTCGAAGCGGCTGAGAGGCGGATGGAGCCGGACCTGCCTTCCGGTGGGGGTGCGGCCGCCACCGACGCAGCACCGGCGTTGGTCGACCACCACACTCGCGACCGTCCCGGCATCGCTCAGGTGGTCGCCTACTTCGCCGATCAGGGCGATCAGGGCGATCAGGAGGTTACGCCGGCCGATCTGATGAAGAGCCTGGCCATCATGGACAACGATGGCCAGGCCACCCTCCTGCTGGTGCCGGGCGACCGTGAAGCCCGGCTGCCCAACGGGTGGCGGCTCTTTGAGGACGAGGACTTCGCCAGTCATCCGTCCCTGGTCAAGGGGTACATCGGACCGGTGGGTCAACAGCAACACGGGATCCGGGTGGTGGCCGACCTCGGCATTCGCCGTGCGGGCATGTGGATGACCGGGGCAAACCAGAAGGATCACCACGTGAGCGGGGTCACCCTCGACCGCGACTTCACCGTCGACGAGTGGGGCTCCTTCGTCGAGGTGGAAACCGGCGACCTGTGCCCGAGGTGCGGGCAGACCGTGGGCCTGGTGCGATCGGTGGAGGCCGCGCACACTTTCCAGCTCGGGTACCGGTACAGCGATGTGATGCCCGGCTCGACCTTTGTGGCCGAGGACGGGAGCGAGGGCCGGTTCTCCATGGGCTGCTACGGCATGGGTGTCAGTCGGCTCCTGGCGGTAGTGGCCGAGGAACATCACGACGACCGGGGATTGGTCTGGCCCGCGGAGGTGGCTCCCTACCAGGTACACCTGCTCTCACTGGGGGCAGGGCGGTCTCCGGAAGTGGCCACGGCTGCCGATGAGCTGTACGCGGGCTTGTTGGCCGGCGGGGTAGCCGTCCTCTACGACGACCGGGATGCCTCTCCCGGGGTGAAGTTCAAGGACGCCGACCTGCTGGGCCTCCCTACCCGGGTTGTGGTCGGACAAAAAGGTCTGGACCGGCGGTTGGTGGAATGGCGGTCCCGAGCCACGGGCGAGGAGCGGGAACTGGCAATGGTCGATGCGGTGGCGGAGCTCTCTGCCGATTGATATCGGGGTCACCCACCGGGTGTCGTGCCTCGATCCGGATCCGAACGGTATGGCTGGTGCTCGGATCCCTGTCCACAGGGCCAGAGGGGCCGAATTGGAGGGTCAGGGCCGCCTCCAATTGAGGCTGGCGCTGCTATACTCCATTTTCTGCCGTTTGGTTGGGGTGTAGTGACGCTGGTGAGGCGTGGGCGGACAGCCCACGCTTTTGTTTTGGTCAGGGACACTTCGACCCGGACAGCAGATGATGGGTGACAGATGCATGACGAGCACACGGATTAGCGATACGGCACCGAGCGAGAGAGGAGACAGCGAGTATGACCGAAGACCTGTTTCCCATCCTCGAACCCGCGGTGGTTGGAGCCGGGCTGCAGCTGGTCGACGTTGAGCTGAAGTCGGGCGTCGTGGTGGTCACCGTGGACCGGGTCGGAGGCGTGGACCTCGAGGCACTCACCGATGCCAATCGAGTGGTGTCGGAGGTGCTCGATGAGCGTGATCCTATTTCTGGTCCCTACACGCTCGAGGTATCGAGCCCCGGAGTCGAACGGACCCTGAGGATACCGGCCCACTTCGTCAAAGCGGTGGGGGAGACGGTGACCGTCAAGACACGCCCGCAGGTAGCCGGCCCTCGCCGGTTGAAAGGCACGCTGTCTGCTGCTGACGCCGACGGTATCGAGTTGACCACCGAAGACGTACCCGAGGGTCGAATCCGATTGTCCTATTCGGACATGGATCGAGCTCGAACGGTCTTCGCGTGGGGGCCGACACCTCCCTCTGGCGGAGGCAAGTCCGGTGCGGCCAGGACAACTACAAAGACGACCGAGAAGAGGAAGCAGGTCACCACGCCATGAGCAAGCCGAACTTCGAGTTCCTCGATGCGCTCGGTCAGATCGCCCGCGATAAGGGGATTGCGGTCGAGACGCTTCTCGACGCCCTGGCGAATGCGCTGGTGGCGGCATACAAGCGCCGACCTGACGCCGCCGAGGAAGCGGTGGTCACCATTGATCCGGAGTCGGGAGAAATCCGCGTCTACGGTCAAGAACTGGACGAAGACAGCAACGTCATCCGCGAGTGGGATGACACTCCTAAAGACTTTGGGCGGATCGCGGCCCAAACCGCCAAGCAGGTCATTCTGCAGCGCATCCGGGAAGTGGAGCGCGACCTCAAATATGTGGAGTACGCCGGTCGGGAAGGCGACATTGTCACCGGAATTGTGCAGCAGACCGACAACCGGTACACGCTCCTCGACCTGGGCAAGGTGGAGGCGTTGTTGCCCCAGGCCGAGCAGGTCTCCTATGAGCGCTATGAGCATGGTGCCCGGCTGAAGGCGTACATCGTCGAGGTCCGCAAGACCACCAAGGGACCTCAGATCGTGGTGAGCCGCAGCCATCCCGGTCTCATCAAGCGCCTGTTCGAGCTCGAAGTACCGGAGATCTCCTCGGGTGCGGTCGAAATCAAAGCTGCAGCTCGTGAGCCGGGGCACCGGACGAAGATCGCGGTGTGGTCCAACGACCCGAACATCGACCCGGTCGGCGCTTGCGTCGGCGCCAGAGGTTCGCGGGTCCGGATGGTCACCAACGAACTACGAGGTGAACGGGTCGATGTGGTGCCGTTTTCCAACGATCCGGTGGAGCTCATCCAATCGGCACTGGCTCCGGCCCGGGTACGCGAAGTACGACTCAATGACGACACGGGCACGGCCACGGTCATTGTGAGTGATTACCAGTTGTCCCTGGCCATCGGCAAGGAAGGTCAGAACGCTCGTCTGGCAGCGCGCCTGACCGGCTGGCGTATCGACATCAAGAGCGAGACCCAACTGGCCGAAGAGGAAGCGGGATACGGCGGCGAAGAGTGGGCCGAGGGCGAATGGGTGCAGAACGAGGCGGGGGAGATGGTCTGGCAGCCGGCCGAGGGTGGAGATGCAGTTTCGGCCTCCCAATGGTCAGAGGGTGCAAGCACCACCGAGGGAGCCGACGAAGCTCCAGCCACGGCCGACGAAGCTCCAGCCACGGCCGACGCAGCTCCAGCCACGGCCGACGCAGCTCCAGCCAGTGAGGGCGCGGCATAGCCCCCATTCGCACCTGCATCGGTTGCCGGCGGACAGGTGTTGTGGACGAGATGGTGCGGGTTGTGCGACTTTCAGATGGATCCCTGGAGGTAGGCCGGTCAGTCCCGGGTCGAGGGGCGTGGTTGTGCCGGACTTCCTCCGACTGTGTTGACCTGGCGGTAAGCCGTAAATCGTTCGAACGGGCCCTTCGTGGCCCGGTGAGTACGGTGCAGATGGAAAAGGTCCGAATGGCCCTGAAGCTGGGGTCCGGACCGGCGCCTGGGTAGGGCTCGGAGGCCCTGGCGTTGCGATGTGCGAGAATAGGGGTCGTATGTGCGTATCGGCGCATACGACGTGAATGAAGGGCAGTAACAGAGGTTGCCGAAGAAGATCCGCGTCTACGAGCTGGCTCATGAGCTCGGGCTGACCAACAAAGAGGCGCTTGACCTGTGCCTATCCCTTGGGATGGGCGTGAAGAGTCACTCATCGTCCATCGAGGACGCGCAGGCGGACCGCGCCCGTCGTAAGGCTGATCGTGAAGGGCTCCGTCGAGAGGTGCAGCCCGAAGAGCCGGCACCCCCGGCGAAGAAGGCCGCGGCCACGAAGAAGGCCGCGGCCAAAAAAGCAGCGGCAACCACTCGGCTGACCAGCACGAATGAGGGCGATGACGCTGACGGCAAGGGTACTTCGTCGGGGTCGACTGCCGTCGATGGATCGCCGGGCACCGATGATGTGGATGGTCCGGCCCCGGCTCCTCCCACTCCGATCAAGAGGACCGGAGCAAGGCTCGTCACCAGTCGTCCAGCCGCCGAAAAACCGGCAGCTACCCCCGCAAGTCGGCCGGTTATCGCACCGGCGGCTTCCGTCTCGCCCATTACCCCAGTTGTACCTGCTGCCCCCGCACCTGCCCCCGCACCTGCCGCCGCCCCCGCCGCTGCACCTTCTCCAGCGGCCGCAGCCGCTCCCACCCCCGCCGCCGCGGCGGTAGTAGCCCCCGCACCTGCCGCCGCAGTGCCTCCCGCTCGTACCCCCGATGAATCAGTGGTGGCACCGGCTGCCGCTACGCCAGCCGCTCTGGATAAGCCCGTTGCCCCCGTTGCGCCTGCAGCCTCAGCTGCCGCCGCCGCGGCGGCCGCAGCGCCCTCTACAACTTCGCCGGTCCCTTCGACGACTCCGATGGCTCCGGCGGCTTCGGTCGCACCGGCGGCTTCGGTCGCACCCGCCGCACCTCCGTCTGCACCTTCGCACCCGCCCACCGGCTCGTCCGGGAAGGCCATTCCTCCTCCCCCTGGTGGTCCGCCTCGCTCAGTTACCGGCAAGCCCATTCCGCCGCCGCCTGGTTCGGGAGGCCGTCGGCCTCCTGCGGGCAGTCCGCGACCTGGGGGCGGAGGGTTCTCAGGTCGACCAGGTCCAGGTGGGCCCGGTCGGCCCAGCGGACCGGGTGGTGCTCGTCCGGGCGGTGGACCCGGAGCCGGTGGGGGCTTCGGCGCGCGTCCGGGCGGTGGTCCTGGAGGCGGAGGCGGCCCCGGAGGTTTCAGTGGGCGACCAGGTGGCGGCCCAGGTGGTGGCCCCGGAGGTCCAGGTGGAGGCCCGGGAGGACGCGGTGGACCCGGCATGGGTCGTGGCCGTCCCAACCAGCGCCGCCCACGCCGTCGTCGCCGCAATCTCGAAGAGCTCGAGCCGACCCAACTCACCGCCTATACGCCGTCAACCGCACCGGTGCCCGACTCTGAGGTCATTATTGAGCGCGGATCTACGGCACGTGATCTCGGTCCCAAACTGAATCGTTCCGCCGGTGACGTGATCCGCTTCCTCCTGTTGCAGGGGGAGATGGTGACGGCAACCCAGTCTCTGACGGACGACATGATCGATCTGTTCGCTGCCGAGCTCGGAGCCGAGATTCGACTGGTTGACCCAGGAGAGGAACGAGAGGCCGAGCTGTTGGCCAAGTTCTTCGACGACGATGAAGACGACGTGGACGAGGCCGATCTGCGCCCGCGCCCACCGGTCGTGACCGTGATGGGTCACGTCGACCATGGCAAGACACTGCTCCTCGACCGCATCCGGTCGACCAACGTCGTGTCCGGCGAAGCCGGAGGCATCACCCAGCACATCGGTGCGTATCAGGTGGTCTGGAACGACAATCCGATCACCTTCATCGACACCCCGGGTCACGAGGCGTTCACCGCCATGCGAGCCCGAGGAGCCGAGGTCACCGATATCGTGGTGTTGGTAGTGGCGGCTGACGATGGCGTCATGCCCCAGACGATCGAGGCCATCGACCACGCCAAGGCGGCCGACGTGCCGATCATCGTGGCCGTCAACAAAATTGATCGGGAAGAAGCTGATCCAACCCGGGTACTGCAACAGCTTTCCGAGCACGGCTTGGTTCCTGAGGCCTGGGGCGGCGACACCATCGCCGTGGAGACCTCGGCTCTCCAGAACCTCGGCATCGAAGACCTCCTCGAACAGATCGTGCTGGTCGCCGAAGTTGAAGAGTTGGTTGCCAGTCCTGAGGGACGGGCACGGGGCGTAGTTATCGAGGCCGAACTCGAGGTTGGCCGGGGCCCGGTGGCCTCGGTCATCGTCGAGCAGGGCACCCTTCGGGTCGGTGATCCGATCGTGGCCGGAGCGGCGTGGGGCAAGGTGAAGGCCTTGGTCGACGAGCACGGCGATCAGATCAAAGAAGCTCCCCCCTCCACTCCGGTGCAGATCCTGGGTTTCTCTGAACCACCGGAACCGGGTGACGACTTCCGGGTGGCTCCCGAGCAGGCCCAGGCCCGTACCATTGGCGAGGCACGCGCCCACCGTTACCGGGTGGCGGGCCATGTCCCAGCCGCTGGTTCGGCATTGGGCGGCGCCAAGCTCGAGGACCTCTTCGAACAGATTCAGCGCGGAGAGACAGCCACGCTCAATCTGATCCTCAAGACTGACGTGCGCGGGTCGTTGGAGGCTGTGACCGAAAGCCTTCGCAAGCTTGAGCGCGACGACGTCAAGCTCAGTTTTGTGCACAGGGGAGTGGGCGGCATCTCTGAGTACGACGTGCAGTTGGCGCAGGCTTCGAGTGCCACCATCATCGGCTTCAATGTGCGTCCTGACCGCCGGTCACGCGAATTGGCGATGAAGTCCCGTGTCGAGATCCGCACCTACGAGATCATCTACAAGCTGCTGGAAGATATCGAGGCAGCCATGCTCGGCATGCTGGCTCCGGTCTACGAAGAAGTGATCACCGGCGAGGCCGAAGTGCGGCAGATCTTCCGGGTTCCGAAGCTCGGGGCCATTGCCGGGTGTCAAGTCCGTGACGGTGTCATCACCCGTGGCTCCAAGGTCCGATTCCTCCGCGAGGGCGTCGTCATCTGGAAGGGGAGCATCACCTCCCTCCGGCGCTTCAAGGACGACGCCAAGGAAGTACAGGCCGGATTCGAGTGCGGAATCGGACTGTCCGACTACCAGGATCTCAAGGATGGCGACATCATCGAGACCTACGACGAGCGGGAGATCCCTCGCACCTGAGAGGTAGTTCAGCCGCCTCTTCACGCAGCAGGACCAAAGGTTCGAACGGAGCGGAAGCTATGTCAGGTCGCCGTCATGACAACCGGGGTGCGTCACCCTATCCGAGGTCGCTGCGCGTCAATCAGGTCCTGCGTGAGGTGTTGGCCGAAGAACTCGAGCGTCTGGCCGATGCCGACGAACGACTCCGGTTGGTCACCGTCACTTCGGTGGACACGGCTCCTGATCTCCGCCATGCCACAGTATTTCTGAGCTCACTTTCCGACGATGGCGCTGATGCCCTGGCTGAGCGGCGACCCCAACTCCAGCACTCACTGAGCCGACAGCTCCGGATGAAGCGCACCCCACTCCTCGCCTTCGAGGTCGATCCGGCGGTGATCTCCGGAAGTCGGGTCGAAGACGTCTTACGTCGCATCCGCACCGCCTCCGCAGACGCAGTCGGTGACGTCGACTCGCCCAACGATCTGGCGGATCCGACCACTCCAGCCAACTCGGCCACATCCACGAATCCAAGTCAACCCGCCCAGACCGCCGAACCCGCGCAGTCGGCCCAACCCGCCCAGACCGCCGAACCCGCCCAGGCCGCCGAACCCGCGCAGTCGGCCCAACCTAGCGGAATCCGGCCAGCCGACCAATGACCCTCCCGGCAAACGAGGTAGTCACCGGTTTGGTGGTGGTGGACAAAGAGGCCGAGTGGACCTCCCACGACGTGGTGGCTCGCTGTCGTCGCATCTTTGGTCAACGCCGGGTCGGCCACGCCGGCACCCTCGACCCCGATGCCACCGGCGTACTCCTGGTGGGGCTGGGTCGCGCCACTCGACTACTGCGGTTTCTCACCTCCCTTCCCAAAACCTACGAAGGCGAAGTGGTATTGGGGACGGCCACCACCACGCTCGATGCCAGTGGCGAGGTGATCGGCACCTGGGACATGAGTAAGGTAACCCTGGCCGAGGTGCGGGTGGCGGCAGCGGCGTTGACCGGTGCCATCGAACAGATCCCGCCGATGGTCTCGGCCGTCAAGGTAGGTGGGCGTCGGCTGCACGCGCTGGCCCGTGAGGGTATCGAGGTGGAACGGGCACCCCGTCCGGTCACCGTGTATCGGTACGACGTTTCCCCTTCGACCACCCCCGGTGTGTTCCGGATCGACGTCGAGTGCTCTTCGGGGACCTACGTCCGAGTATTGGCAGCCGACCTCGGTGCTGCCCTGGGTGGGGGCGCCCATCTCCGGAACCTCCGACGGACCCGCATCGGATCGTTCACCGCCGAAGATGCCCGTCTGGTCGATGAGCTGACCCCGGCGGTCGTCCTCACCCCGGCCCAGGGCATGCGTGATCTCGAACAGGTGGTAGTGCCTGTCGACGTCGAGAAGCTGGTGAGCCGGGGGTTGGCCCTCGATCGGGTGTCCTTGGGTGTCTCTGGAGATGGACCCTGGGGGCTTGTCGACAGCGGTCACAATCTGCTGGCTGTGTACGAGGCCACCGAGACCGACCGGATACGTCCGGCCGTGGTCCTGACCGGCGCAAGTTAACCTCCCCGGTAATGGAGATCATCACCGATCCAGCGAGATGTGAGCCCCCACCGGGGGGCTCAGCGGTGACCATCGGTGCGTATGACGGGGTGCATCTTGGTCATCAGGCATTGCTCGAACAGTTGCACAGACGGGCGAAGGCCGACGGTTTGACCACCGTGGTGGTGACGTTCGACCGACATCCGGCCGTGGTGGTGCGCCCGGAATCGGCACCGCTGCTGCTGTGTGACCTCGACCAAAAACTCGAACTACTGGCCGCGGCCGGCGTTGACCGCACGGTGGTGGTTCCCTTCGACACGGAGCGGGCCAACGAAACGGCCGAGGAGTTCGTCAAAGAGATCCTTGTACGTGGGCTCGACGCCCGGGTGGTGGTGGTGGGCGAGGACTTCCACTTCGGCCACGGCCGAAAGGGCAACGTTGCACTGTTGCGGGAGATGGGAGCGGAGACTGGGTTTACCGTCGAGGGAGTGTCGCTGGAGGCGGCTGCCGACGGATCTCTCGAAACCGGCCGGCCTATCTCGTCCACCCGGATCCGGGGTCTGCTCGCCGACGGGCGGGTGGAAGATGCTGCCGAACTACTGGGACGGCCGCATCAGCTGCGGGGCCCGGTGGTCCACGGTGACAACCGGGGTGGCACCGAGCTGGGGTTCCCGACGGCGAACCTCGAAATCCCTACGACCATTGCCATTCCGGCTACCAGCATCTACGCCGGGTGGTATGAGCGGCCCGACGGCACCCGCTGGGCCGCGGCGATTTCGGTGGGGAAGCGCCCCACCTTTTACGCCGAGGATGGGGACCTTCTGGTCGAGGCCTACCTCCTCGACTTTTCGGGAGATCTCTACGGGGAAGAGGGTCGTTTGTCGTTTGTCGGCCGTCTCCGAGACGAGCTGGCCTTCGACTCGGTGGAGGAGTTGGTGGAGCAGATGGGTAGAGACACCGACGCCACCCGCACTTTGCTGGCTCAGGACGAATAGCCGAAGCCGACCCAAACGGACCCAACCCGACCCAGCCCGACCCCAATCCCTGGGGTCAGATGGCCGGTGTATCCCCCATCAGCTCGGTCCGGAGCTCCCGCTTGAGGGATTTTCCTGCTGCATTGCGGGGGAGCGGCTCGGCCCTGAACCAGAACCGCGTCGGCACGTTGAAACCGGCCAACCGCTCTCTCACGAACCGGCCCAACTCTTCGGCCCCGACGTCCTGACCGGGCCGCAAGACGAGGACCGCTCCGACCTCTTCGCCCAGAACCGGGTGTGGGACGCCGATGACCGCACAGTCGGACACCGCCGGGTGCTCGAACAGTGCGGCCTCCACCTCTACGCAGTAGACGTTCTCGCCGCCACGGATGATCATGTCCTTGGCGCGGTCGACAATGTAGACGAATCCCTCCTCGTCGATGCGGGCCACGTCGCCAGTGTGCAGCCATCCACGGCTGAAGGTCTTGGCTGAGTCCTCGGGTCGGTTCCAATAGCCCCGGACCACGTTGGGGCCCTTGATCCACAGCTCGCCGGTACGCTCAGGGTCGGTGGACTGATCGGCCGGCGGCTCCTCGCCGTCGTAGCCCTCCGGGATCACAGCCACGTCGCAGACAGGAGCCGGCGGTCCCACACTGGTGGGCTTGCGGATGTAGTTGTCGCCGGAATTCATGGTGGTCATGGCCGAGGTCTCGGTGAGGCCATAACCGTTGCCCGGAGCTCCGGCCGGGAAGTGCTCGGTGATCCGGCGGACCAGGTCGGGTGGGCAGGGTGCGCCACCATAGGAGATGGACCGTACCGACGAGGTATCCCGCTTGGCGAAGTCCGGTGAGTCGATCACCTGCATCACCATGGTGGGGACCCCGCCGAAAATGGTGACCTGTTCTCGTTCGATGAGCTCGAGCGCCCGCTCCGGATCGAAATGGTGCATCATCACCAACTTGCCGCCGGCGGCGGTATTGGACACCAGAACGGCGTGGCACCCGGTGGCATGGAAGAGGGGTACCGACAACAGGTTGGCGTTCTGGCTTCCGCCGCTGATGTCTCCCACTCCACCGCTGCGGCGGAGGGATCCCACGGTGGCGACGAAGAACAGGTTCATCAGGTTGGAGGCACTGTTGCGGTGGGTTCCCACTGCACCTTTGGGGCGTCCGGTGGTGCCGGAGGTGTAGAAGATGGTGGCATAGTCATCAGGTTCGATGTCAGCAGCCGGAAGTTCGGCTCCATCGGTCGGGGTACCGACCGCTTCGGAGAACGGGACCACCGGCACCGGCTCGAGGCCGTTGCGCTCCACCACCGAACCGGTAGGTGTTCGCCGTCCGCCCGTCTCGAGGTGCTCCTCACTGGTGAGGACGATGGCCCGGAGGTCGGGGAGCTCATCCAGGTGGGGACGCAGGCGGGCTTCGCGTTCCTCATCCACGAAGACCATCGAGCTACCCGAATCGAGGAGCCCGTAGGACAGCTCCGGTCCTGTCCACCAGGCATTGAGCGGTACCACCACCGCGCCGACGGCGATGGAGGCCCAAAATGCCAAGACCCACTCGGGCAGATTCCGCATGGCGATGGCCACCCGGTCCCCTTTGGTGATGCCGAATCGGTCTGCCAGCGCATTTCCCAGGGAGGCGGCGATGCGGAAGTGCTCGGCGAAGGTGACCCGCTCATCTTCGTAAACCAGGAAGTCCTTGTCGCCGTGCATGGCCGAGAGCTCCAGCACGGTCCGGAGGGTGGGAGGTGCGCCCTTCCATGTGCGGGTGGGAATCCCCCTGATGGTCAGCTCTTCGATTTCGAACATCTGGCCCGGAGCGGTGAGGGTGGCGGTGGCCTCGGCCAGGGAAGGAACGGCGGCCTCGGCTCCCTCGGCGATCTCGGCTCCCTCGGCGATCTCGGCGATCTCGGCTCCCTCGGCGGTGTCGGTCATGGATGGTCCTCTCTCGGTTGCCCGTCGGTTCCGTCGTGCCCGTCGACCCCCGGAACCGCGGGAGGTGTGACTGGGCGAGCCCCCCGAAAGACGGCTGTGCGGTAATAGGCCAACTCGGCCACACTTTCACGGATGTCGTCCATGGCCCGATGGCCTCCTGTCTTGGTAGGCGCGGCGGACAGGTACTCGGGAAACCATCGGATGGCCAGTTCCTTGATGGTGGAAACATCGACCGAACGGTAGTGAAGGTAGTTCTCGATCTCGGGTAGGTGGGCAGCCAGAAAGCGACGGTCGGTCCCGATCGAGTTGCCGGCCAGGGGAACCGTCCGGGGCTTGGGGACGTGGGTGCGGATGAAGTCGAGGGTGGCGCTTCCCGCCTCGTCGAGGGTGATGGTCGAAGCGGCCATCTCAGTGAGCAGACCGCTCTTGGTATGCATGTCCCGCACGAAGTCGTCCATCTGGTCGAGTGCATCTGTGGCGGTGGCGATCACCAGGTCGGGACCCTCGGCCACAATATGCAGCTCATCGTCGGTGACCAGGGTGGCCACCTCCACGATCACGTGACGACCGATATCGAGTCCGGTCATTTCGAGGTCCATCCAGACGAGCACGCTCGGTGACGCTACCGGGTAGACAGCGCTTGACCAATCTGACGGACCGTCAGATAAAAACGGGTCTACTGGGGACTGTAACGTTGGGTACGGAGGCAGGGAAAATCCGGGCATACCCGTATCGAGGGAAGTGGTGGAACTGACGTTGACCGAGGTAGGCGAGGCGGGCGGCGAGGCGGGCGGGACATCCGCCCAAGCGCTTCGGGTGCCCGTTCTCCGCCTGGATGCCGAGCTGCCCCTGGTGGCCTATGCCCGGGACGGGGACGCTGGTGCTGACCTGGTGGCCCGGTCAGCAGTGACCCTGGCCGCGGGTGGGGGACGAGCGGCGGTCCCGACCGGGATCGCGTTGGCGCTCCCGCCCGGATATGCCGGTTTTGTGCAACCCCGGAGCGGGTTGGCCCTGCGCCACGGGGTGACATGTCTCAACACCCCCGGGCTCATCGATTCCGGCTATCGCGATGAAGTGGCTGTGTTGTTGATCAATACGGATCCCGAGGTGGACTATGAGGTCCAGCGCGGGGACAGGATCGCCCAACTGGTGATCCAGCAGGTGGAGCAAGCAGACTTCACCGAAGTCGACGAGTTGCCATCCAGCCAGCGGGGCCTGGGTGGCTTCGGGTCGACCGGGCGGTAGGGCCGGCGTGCAACGGCTCAATGGGCTCGACGGGGCGTTTCTGGCCTTCGAATCACCGAGCACCCACCTCCACATCGCCGGGGTGCTCGTGTTCGACCCGACGGGGGTACCCGGCGGTGTCGGGTTCCACCAGATCCGCGACCTGGTAGCCGCCCGAGTGTCGCGGGTGCCACCGTTCCGGGCCCGGATGGTCGAAGTGCCGTTCGGTCTCCAGCACCCGACAATGGTGGACGACCCCGATTTCGACATCGACTTCCACGTGCGCAGAGCCAGCATCCCTCAACCCGGCGGGCCTGACGAGCTGGCCGCCCTGGTGGGCGGCATTGTGGGCCGGCCCTTGGATCGCCACCGGCCCCTGTGGGAATTCCATGTTGTCGAAGGTCTCGAGCATGGCCACGTGGCCTTGGTGTCGAAGGTTCACCACTCGATTATCGACGGGGTGTCGGGTGCCGAGGTGATGGCGGCGTTCTTCGACCTGGAGGCGAATCCAGCCGGGTCGACGCCTGGGTCAGGGCCGCACTCGGCCACGGGCCACCGGGCGACCGAAGACGCCGAGTCGGAAGTATGGGCGCCGGATCCGGTCCCCGGCGACGTCGACCGATTGCGAGATGCACTCGGATCACTGCCTCGCCAGACCGACATGGTGGCCCGCACGCTCGGCACGACGGTTCGGACGGTTCGGAATCTCACCGGTCGTAATCGCCAAGTACAGGGCTCGCTGCCTCCGTCGCTGTTCGAAGCGCCGCGCACCTCGATCAACCGGGCCATCTCATCGCACCGGCGGGTGGCATTCGCGGAGATGCCTCTCGACGACATCCGCCGGGTTCGAGAGGTGCTCGGTGGCACCGTGAACGACGTGGTCCTGACCACCGTGTCCGGCGCCTTGCGCACGTTCTTCTCCGAACGAGGCGAGGTGCTCGAGAGCTCATTGGTGGCCATGGTCCCCATCTCGGTGCGGAGCGAGAAAGATCGTGACGCCTTGGGCAACCAGGTGTCGGCGCTCTTGGTATCGCTTGCTACCGGCGTGGAGGACCCGGCGGCGCGACTGCGGGTCATCAGCAGCGGGATGCAGCTGGCCAAAGAACAACACCAGACCGTCGGTTCGAACGTGTTTTCCTCGTGGGCACAAGCGCTCTTCCCTATGGTGGCCACTCGGGTGTCGCGGCTGGTCACCAACCTGCGGGTGTTCGACCACATCCCGCCCCTGTTCAATGTGATCGTCTCCAACATTCATGGTCCCGACGTACCTCTGTTCATGGCCGGGGCGCGCATGGTGGCGATGTACCCCTTTGGGCCGGTGACAGAGGGGGTCGGGGTGAACGTGACGGTGTTCTCCTATGTCGGCACCGTCTATGTCGGCGTGCAGGGGTGTTGGGACCTGGTGCCCGACGTGGATGTCATTGCCAACGGCATGGTTGACTCGTTGAGTGACCTGGTCAAGGAGGCCAACCGTCGGGACCGACCGGTCCCGTGGTGGCATACCGACCCCCAGGTGTAAGGGGTTCCGGTGGAGATTCGGTTCGACGGTGGGATCGGGCCCAGGTAAGGCTGGGTCATGAGGTCCGGCCCAGGTCAGCCTGGGGCGACTGCTAGAGTGAGTGCCTTACGCGGACGTGGCTCAGTTGGTAGAGCACAACCTTGCCAAGGTTGGGGTCGCGGGTTCGAATCCCGTCGTCCGCTCCAAAGAAAGTCCAGGTCAGGCGGGAAGTCCACAGGTCCTACCCCCTTCGTAGTACCTTGCCGTTGACAGTTGATCACAGTTTGATCACACCAACGGCAAAAGGGGACCACCGTGGCTGAGCCTCCCGCCCTGTCCCGGCGAGCCCTCCTCGGGGGGGCGTTGTCCGGGGCGGCCGCTCTCGGGCTCGCCGCCTGCTCGTCGTCGTCGTCCTCGAGGACCACGACCACGACCAAGGCACCGGTGAGCCCGACCCGGAAACTGGTGCCGGGGGACCTGCCCAATCCGGCCGCCGCGGCCGGCACAGACCAGCTCCCGCAGATCAGGAACATCGTGGTCGTGATGATGGAGAACCACGGCTACGACAACGTGCTCGGGATGCAGCGGGGCCGGGGCGACGGCTTCACCCTCGACAAGCGCGACAAGCCCACGGCCACCAACCCGTGGTCCGCCGGTGCTTCCGTCCCGCCCCCGGGAGGGACCGACTCGGTGCTCCGTGCGTTTCCGATGCCCAACCCCTGCCAGCAGTCGGCGCATCCCTACAACACGTGGAACGCGTACTGGGACTCCCTGAACGGCGGACGGATGGACGGGTTCGCCAATAGCGAGAGCGGCCCGGTCGCCATGGGGTACCACGCGCCCGACGTCCTGCCGTTCGTCAACTCGCTTGCCGCGACGTTCCCGGTGTGCGACCGCTACTTCTGCTCGGTCGGTGCCCAGACCTACCCGAATCGGCGGTTCCTCATGGCGGGTACGTCGCTCGGTCTGCTGGGCGACACGTTCCCGTCGGCCGCGCCACCCAACGGCACCATCTTCCAGGCCCTGAGCGCCCACGGGATCACGTGGAAGAATTACTACGCCTCGCTGCCGTCGACCCTCATCTGGACGTACCAGGCCTCCTTGCCGGGGTTCTCCTCGCACCTCACCAAGATCGACCAGTTCTACTCCGACGCGGCCGCCGGCACGCTCCCGTCGGTGAGTATGGTCGACCCCGACTTCGACACCCAGTCCCAGGAGGACCCCCAGGACGTCCAGTACGGGGACCAGTTCCTGGCCAAGGTGGTTAACGCCGTCATGCACTCGCCCCAGTGGCCCCACACCTTGCTGGTCTGGACCTACGACGAGTCCGGCGGGTACTTCGACCACGTGGCCCCGCCGTCGGCGCCGGTGCCCGATGCCGTCCCGCCCACCCTGTCGCCGGGGGACCGGCCGGGCTCGTTCGACCGCTACGGGTTCCGGGTCCCCGCCGGGGTGGTCTCGCCGTATGCCAAGAAGGACTACGTGTCCCACGTGGTCCACGACCACACCTCGTTCCTGAAGCTGGTCGAGACCAAGTGGAACCTCCCCGTCCTCACCAACCGGGACGCGGCGGCCGACGACCTGCTCGACAGCGTGGACCTGACCGCTCCGCCGGCCTTCCTCACGCCACCCAAGCTGGCCGCCGGGCCGGACCCGGCGCTGCAGGCCGGGTGCCTGTCGACCGGCCCGGGGACCATCCCGCCAGCCGGGTACGTGACCACTGCCTGACGCCGGCGGCCGGTGGCCAGGAACCCATCGACGCTCCTCGCGGGCGGGAAGCCGGTGGGCGAGCCCTGGCGTGTCTAAGGTCTATATGTAGGGTTGGTGTGTAAGGTTCGTGTGTAAGGTGTACGGTTCCGGCGCGAACGCACCCGGCATTCAGGTCGATCAACAGCCACCGCGGCCGCTGCACGAGTGACCCCGAGTCTCGGCAGGCCGGCCACCACCGGGGCGACCACCACCAGGTTGGTGACCACAAGGATGGCCACCCAGGCCAGGTGGATCACCACCTGCGCGAGCTGAGCCAGGGCCACCATCACCATGAGGTTGGTGGCTATGGTCACCACCAGGTCGGCTATGTCGGCCACCACCAGGTCGGCCACCACCAGGTCGGCCACCACCAGGTTGGCCAGGTCGGCGGCCAGGTTGGCCACCCCGTCACGCTGGCCACAACATCGGCCATCAGGGCCTTGGCCGACAAGTGGGACATGGGGTCACCCCGGGTCACCCTGGTTGCACTGTTGGCCACCACGGTGGTGGTGGCCAACCAGGCGACTCACACCCGACTCGGGAGGACCGAGGACCACTATGGCGAGAGCACGATGACTACGAGGGCGAAGATGAGGACGAGCAGGAGATCCCGCTCAAGCAGATTTGGTCATTGGTGGAGGAGTCCGGATGATCCCTTGGGTGCCGCCACTTCGAGGAAGGTCACGCTGAAAGATTAGGTCCGTGCTGATTCGGTAACCGGTACTACGGATGATCCAAGCCAACCCCCGGATACCCTCGGCCGTGTGAGCGCGTTCTACGCCAACGCCAAACAGGTCGAGCGGGGTGCCTGTTGGCGCATGGTCAGTCGGGACGATGGCTACCGGAAGGGTTTCACCGACCGGATGCCCTGAGCCCATTCGGTGGACTGGAGAACGTCCGCCAGATTCGACTTAGCGGGAGTTGTTGACTCCCATCTTCTACTCTTCGTGAGTGGCTCAGTTTCCAGCACTAACGGGAAATCAGCTTTACCGAATACTGCGGAAGGCCCCATTGGCCTACTCTGTATCCCGAAGGACAGGATCTCACACGACCTGGGAATCAGCCGCATATCCCACGCTTCACCTGGCGTTTCACGACAGACAGCAGCTGGCTCCGGGACTCGTTCGCAAGATTCTTGTAAAGGATGTCGGGCTGAGCGACGATGAGGCTTTGGCACTACTCTGAGGAAAGGGAGCGACCATAAATGAATATTGCGCTGGACTTTCACGTTGAAGCATCCGAAGGTGCCATTACTTGGTGGGTCGAATCAGAGGAGCTTCCGGGAGTGAATGCTGCCGCCGACGGCCTCGGTGAACTACGGGAAATTCTTGAGGATCTCCTCAGAGACCTCGGTAACGAGCGAGGCGAGGAAATTGTGGTCGTGTCGGAACGCCTGGCCGTTGACGTTGATGAGGACGCCGAAGCCGACGGCCAGCTTTTAACGGATGCAGACCGTCAGGGTGACGCACCGCTCACCCGACCAGCAACGCAGCCGCGACAGGTGTTGGTCTCGGTCTAGCTGGTGGAACTCACAACCGCGATCCTGTGCGATTTCGCTCAGGTGCGAGAGGGGCTTCTATTTGTTTCATCCGGTGGGGTCACGCGGGTTTTCCATAACCCAAAACTCGGATGGCCGAGGCCGTTAGGTCTCTTCTTGGCCCTTGCAATGGAGATCGGCCCAGACGAATTCGACAAGGTTCACGAGGTAAAAGTCCGGGTTACGCACCAGGGCGACGGATCTCTACTGAGTCAGTCGGTGGCGGGGTTCCAATCAGCACTACCCCCGGACCTGAACGCGGGTGAAACGCTCACGACCCCTTTGGTAGTGCCGCTACGGGCCATGATCCCAGAGTTTGGCCCGTATGACGTGTTTGCTTCTGCGGACGGGTTCACTCCGCGGATTTTGACCGTATACGTCCTGCCGGTGCCCCCCCGGCATGCCAGCACCACCGTTCTTTGATCCGCCTACGATTGTGCCAGCGTCAAGCGCGCCCCAACCGAACCGCGAGGAGAGACGGCGTCAGGAGCGTGAGGGTCGACACAAGAAGCCGTGATCTTGGCTCGAATTGATCACACTTTTGATCACAGTTGGGTCTTAAAGACCCCCAGGAGCCACCGATTCCGGCCCGGATTGCCGGACTGGTTACGCCTAGACGGAACGCATTACCACTAGATGCACAGTCCTTTGCACCTTGCCAAGGTTGGGGTCGCGGGTTCGAATCCCGTCGTCCGCTCCAAGGAAAGTCCAGGTCACGGTGGTGCGAGGGGTCGAAATCGGCCCCTCGTGACGCGTCTGAGGGCGGGATGTACCACATCCGCACCACAAGAAATCGGGTGATCCTCACATTCTCGATTCGGCGGATTATCACGAACCCCGTGGAATCCCGACAGTGCCGGTGATCGACCGCCGAGATGGGTTCACGGTTGGTACTGCACCAGCTCAAGTACTCCCCTGGTGATCAGCGCGTCGAAGTGCCGTTGGACCTGCATGGCGATGGCCTGTGGGGGTGCACAAACTCGATTGCACGTTCGGGGGCGTCGATTTCGATCGATGAGAGACCTGGTTTCGGAGTGATGCCGACCAGGAGGAGGCGGTTGGGTGACGCTGGCCGTCGGTGCGGCTTTGAGGCAGGTGCTCTGGCCCGACCTCCAGGGGTGATTGCGTTCGCCGGCGCCCCCAGTAGGAAGCCTGTGGGTTTCGACGGGGCGAGTTCGAGTGACTCAGGCGGCCCGTCGGTACTCGTGGATGAGGCCGCCGAGGACGTCACGACGTTCGACGTTGCCGAGTGGGTCGCCGGGGAGGATCGTTCGTGGTGTCTCGAGTCCGATGCCCCGATGGGGGCGAGCTGCGTTGTAGTGGTTCACGTAAGCGCGGGACGTGTGCTCCAGGTGGCGATGGGAGAAGATCAGCAGGTGATCGAGGCCATGGACACACCCAGCGTTCGGCAAATGCGTTCGCACGTGGAGCGCGCACCGGCGTGCGAACGCTCTCGATCCCCTCGGACCGAAGGACCTCGTCGAAGGCAGCGGTGAACTTGGTATCACGATCTCTGATCAAGAAGCAGATAGTGCGTTTCGCCTCCTGCAGATCCCAGACGAGGTTCCGCGCCATTTGGGTCACCCATTGCCCGTTTGGATTCGTCGTGACACCAAGGTGGTGCACGACTCGGCGCCCGATCGAGATGACGAACAGGGCGTAGTGGCGCTGACCATTCACGGAGTCGATGTGGAAGAAGTCGGTGGCCAGCATGCTGCTGGCCTGAGAGTGGAGGAATTCCGACCAGGTTGGTCCTTCCCTGCGGGGAGCGGGAGGGAGCCCGTGGTGACGAAGTATTTTGTGCACACATGTCGCGGACGCGGTCACGCCGAGCTTGCGCAACTCGCCTACGATCCGCAAGTAGCCCCACCGGGGATTCTCCCGTGCCAGTCGACAGATCAGCTCGACGTGGCTGTCGGAAAGGGGGGACGCCCTGGTCCTCGATGCGGATAGCTCCAGCGCCTCCGGGCGATCTTGCGCTGCCAGGCGAGCACGGTCGTTGGGGTCACGCCGAGCGACGACCAGCGTTGGCGGGGGAGGAGGGCTCCGGCAAGGGCGAGGAACGTCCGATCGGCCCAGATGAACCGGGGACGTGGCCTATGCCGCTGCAGCACCGTGAGTTGATGACAGAGCACGATGATCTCGAGGTCCTTCTCGATGCCGCTGAGACGATGAACGCCAAGCAGCTCGATGGTGCGACGGACCAGACGGCAGAGGAACGAGAGGGCCATGACGGGAGAGGTTCGCCGAGGCATCGATCCTGGTCAAGCTGGCGTTCGAGTTTGTGCACCCCTCAGGTGAACGGGGCGGTTTGGTCGCACCTTGCCGGAGGACGGCACCAATGCCTTACGACAAGGTAAGGATATTCAGGTTGTGGTAAGGTAATCCCATGCCCGCATCGACCGTGACGAGCAAGGGCCAGATCACGATTCCTGCCGAGGTGAGAAGGAGTCTCGGGCTCACGTCGGGATCTCGGGTGAACTTCGTACCTCTGGACAACGGGTCGTACGAGTTCGTTCCTGCGACAGGGACCGTGACCTCCCTGAAGGGGTCCGTTCCCGCTCCCAGCACACCCGTCACGCTGGAAGCGATGGACGAAGCCATCGCAGCGGGGGCGGTAGACGGGGAGCTCCCTTGATCGGACTCGATACCAACGTGCTGGTCCGCTATGTGACGCAAGACGACCCCGAACAGTCGCGGCACGCCACGGCGCTCATAGAGAGTTTCGACGAGGGCACCCCGGGATTCGTCAGCGTCGTCGTCCTGGTCGAGTTGCACTGGGTACTGCGTCGGGCCTACAAGGTGAGTCGTGGTGACATCGCGATGGTGATCAGGAAGCTGCTTGACGCCCGAGAACTGATCGTGGCTGAAGCAGACGCCGCCCGCCGGGCCCTTACGCGCCTGACTGATGACATCGACTTTTCCGACGCGCTGATTGGCGAGTTGGGCGCTCTGGCCGGGTGCTCCTACACGGCCACGTTCGACCGTAGAGCGTTGGGACTCCCTGACATGAGGTCCATAACGGAAACCGGTGGCGAGGCGCCGCGCTGAAGTGCCTCGGTATTCGCTTTTGGCTACTGCCACGGCCTGAACCCGACGACCCGGAGATTGCGCGGGACGTGGCGGTTGCCATTGAGGTCCCGGTGCATCTGGCTTCGATCCGGCGGCCCGCATCGAGCTCCTCGTGGGGGCAGTCGCCGCCCTCGGCGCCCGCCACGACGGGATGATCACGGCGACGTTGGCCATCCAAGACGACCTGCCCGAGTGGTTACGGGTTACGGCGCTCGGTGATGTGGCCGGCGATACGGCGTGTCGGCGGAAAGGTGCAGCCCGGGGCGTGGAGCGAAGGGGCGGCGGGTAGAGCGGGGATATGCACGGCTGTTTGGTTCGCCGTCAGTCGTCCCACAGCTTTCGAGCGTGGGAGGTTCCCTCCTGATGGCCGCCAGGCCATCATTGGAGGGTTCGTCGCGGGTATCGGGCTGGGCTGACCTGTTGTCTGGGGATTATGTGTCCACGGGCGTGTCCGCGCTATTCTTTACTTATGGGAGAAAGTGTAAGAAATAGTGAGCCAAGTCCTACGGACCAGATTGGTCGGGCCGGCCGGAGAGCTGCTCGGCGGAGCACCCGAGTCAGTGCCAAGCACCAGGTAACCATTCCGGCCCCAGCGTTCGAAGGTGCTGGGTTGGCGGTGGGAGATCGTCTGAAGGCCAAACCAATGGGGGCCGGCAAGGTGCTGCTGGAGAGGGTTGAGAGCTCAGTGAGCTCCTATGCCGGTGTCCTGACCGGAGTTTGGGACGATGACGAGCTCGAGCGCTTGCGGAATGAATGGGACTGATCGTCCTCGATGCCGGCGTGCTGATCGGAGTTCTCGACCGGAACGACGCCCATCACATTCCGGCCACCGACGCTCTTCGAACGGCAGAAGAGAACCTTGCCCATCTTGCCTTGCCGGTGTCAGCTTTGGCGGAGATCCTGGTCGGACCTTTCCGACGCGGTCCTGATGCCGCAGCGAGCGTCGACGGGCTACTTGCGGCCCTTACCATCGATCTTGTGGTGATCGATGGATCGGTGGCGCGAGAGGCTGCCTCTCTGCGAGCTGGGAGCGGTCTTCGACTGCCCGACGCCCTCGTAGTCGCAACGGCCATCGTGATTCGAGCTGATCGTCTCCTCACCACCGATGCCCGTTGGCCGGCAACAGTTGCAGCCCGTTTCCCTGGAACGATCGAGATCGTCGGTCAGTAAAGCGGCTTCGGAAATGAGTGGGGTGTATGCATCACCAAGAACGTCGAGTTCGCTCGTCGAACTGGCGCGATGGATAACCGGCAAGCTCTGCGTCGATCCGAGCGCCCATGTCGACGCCCTCAGCCAAGAGAGCGAGGTCGGCGATCGTCAGCGCCAGAGTGACGGGTACAAATCCGTTGGGTTCGCGAAGGTCGTGGACGATTCGTGGACGATTGGATTTCGTCCTTGACGATTCGGGATCAGCCGGCCTTGTGAATGGGATGAACTGCACCAACTAGCCGGGCGGAATGCAGGAGGAGGCGGGGTGGCCCGTTTCGGCCTGAAAGAATGTTGCCGGCGAATCGTTGAGAGAGGCGGTGGTCGGCACAGTGATGCAGTGGCTCTGGCGTGGCGGCGCGCCGGCGGGTGAGTCTTCGCTGGCGAACGAGGTGGAGAGTTTCGGAACGGCCGTGATGGCTGACGAGCAGTTGCTGATGTTCTTGTCCAAGAAGCAACCGAGCCAGCTTTGGGTGTAGTGGGCCGAGACGGCAAGCGACCACGGGGTCCGTGTGATGAACGGGGTGTCGATGAAGTCGGTGTGTACGCCACCTTCCAAGACGATGAGCGAGAGTGCACTCTGCCCGGGTCCCTGGGTTCGCAGTTGGTCGTACAAGGGCTTCATGTCGGAATAACCGATCCCATTGCCGCCCGAGCCTAAGGCGACGCCACCCACGGCCGGCCCGATCAGGGAGGGCGATCCGTCGTAATCAGAGGTTTGGAATTGGACGGGCACGGTGGCCGTCGTTGGCCCCGCCCCAGAGAGGGCCACTCCAGCCGCAATTGGCGGGAGGGGTTTTCCGTCGGCCCCCGTTCCGCCGTTCCCCTGGAACCACAGATAGTTGAGCATGCTCATCGCACCCATGGAGTGCCCGACCGCGGCCAGCTTGGATGTATCGATGGCGCCACGTGCGGGGTCGATACTGTTGGCACCGGCGGGCTCATAGGCCGGGTTGTGGATGTCAGGGTTGGCGGACTGTGAAGGCCCGGCCACACCCAGCGGGGTGGCGGTGGCCAGGTTCACCACCGGGGTGATGGGATCACCCACCACCCACCGGAGGACATCTTGGAGGTCGCGACAGGCGCCTCCGAACTCGCAGCTGGCCACCGAGGGCGTAAACAGGTTGGTCGCGCTGCCCTCGGACTGCCCCTGTCCGGCTGGGTCGTAGGTCACCACGATGTCGCCGGCCCGGGCCAGGATCATGGCCAGCCAGAAGTAGGAATCCTGGTCCGAGGCGATGCCGTCGGAGATCACCACGGTCGGCAGACCACGTCCTCTGTTGAGCGATGCTCGTGGGGCAAGGCCCCCGGGCGCGGTGCAGGGGGAGGGGTTCGGGCTAAGAGTCGGGCAGCCTGGCTTGAGCGCACGAGCCGGAAACCACACGGTGGCCGAGAGCGTCAGACCGCGCGAGTTCACGATCGAGGTGCGCTGAGCCAGTCCCTCCTTGTAGGTGTTGCCCGCTTTCCCTGGTGCGACGCAGGCGCCGCTGGTTGTCTGGTAGGTGACGGCCCCGGTGTCGGAGAGGCAGGGATAAAGGAAGTATCCCGTGCCGGTGTTGCCGGCGGACATGGCCGCAAAGTCACCCGGGTCGCCCGAGACCCCGTTGTGGTCGAAGTCGGGCAGAAAGTCGGGGTTGGCCATATCGGTAATGTCATCGCCGCCGACCTGGGGGCGCAGGTGAATCAACGCTGACGCCATCTCCTCGGAAATGGCCTGTGCATCGGACGGGCCGTTGGGGCCTAAAAGGGCGCTGGGATCGAGCTGAAGCGGCAGCCGCTGAACGGAAGCCTGGGCGTTCTGAAGCTCCTGCCCCAAGGCGTATTGGCCGAGGGCCGGGTCCGTGAAATTGGCCGCCGGGCTTTCGGCCCAGTCCAAAAACGACGTCAGTGGATAGACGATTCCTGACGTGTCGCTGGGCGGGGTTGTTGCTCCGGCACTGGAGACGGTGGTGAGAAGGGCCGGTGCAAGCGCGCCGAGGATAAGGCCGCAGGCGCTTACCGCCAGAAGATTCCGCTTCCGCACGTCGACAGTCTCGTTGCCAGTTTGGACCGAAGTCAAAGTCAACTGGACGGGTGCGCAACAAGAGGGCGAAACCGACAAGAGGCTACGGGAGTGGCTGAACAGATGGCTCTCTGCGAATTACGTCATGTCCGTGGGGACATCCACCAATCCATCAGCAACCACCGTATCGATGACGAGGACATCCTCCATGCCATCGATCACGCCGTGGCTGATCCCGTGTCGCCCACCGAGATGCGCACTGCGATGTCGTCCGTCCGAGCTCACGGCTGGACGTAGCCATAGATGGGATCGCCGTTGTACTCCACCGAGTTGGCCGGGAGATACGGACCATTCATAATGACGGCGAATTGGCCGTCCGGCTCGGGCCCAGCGTCGCCCTCAATCGAGACAATCGCTCCGTCGGGCCAGACCTGGGCCACGATACCCATATGAGTTGAGGTGGCGGTGGAACTCGGTCCGGTCCCGAACAAGACGGCGTCGCCGGCCGCTGGCACTGAGCCCGGACCGAGGTCCAGACCGCGTGCTGCACCCCACCCGTAAACATCACCGGTGAACGCGTATCTAGGTATATCGATGCCCCGCTGGTTCCATACCCAGGTGGCGAACAGAGCGCACCACTGTTCGCACGGTCCGTACGGGTTGCAGAAGGCGCCGCGGCCGGTGTCCGGATCCGGCCCTACCTGCGACGCGGCGGTCTGGACGATGGCGGCACCGGCACCCGGCGGGGGATTGGTGAAGCCGGTGGCGATGTCGTCGGGTTGGAGAAGCCAATACCCGTTTCCGTGAGGTGAAGCGACGATGGCGGCGGTGGGTGAAAACGGCGGGTTGTTGGGGGATGGACCGAGGAATTGGGCATCCCCGTACGGCAACACCCCTGCGGTTGCCGCTACCAGCCAATAGCCATGGCCGTCGTGGGTCGGGGCGATGCCGGTGACAGACGTGCCGATATTCTGATTGGCGGCCGATCCATAGAACTGCGCGTCGCCGAATGCGA
>PLZF01000053.1 GCA_003152015.1 Acidimicrobiaceae bacterium
GCCAGATTCGCTCCAGCATCTACGAGAGCGGCAGCACCCAGGCAGGGCTCGGCCTGGTCAACCTGCAGCGCCGGGCAGAGAAGCTGCACGGGCAGTTGGTCATCGAGAGCCCGGGAGCCGGTGGGACGTTACTCATCTGGCAGGTACCCGTCAGCCGGTAAGCCAGAGCAGAACGATCTGTGTCCGACTGCGTGACAGTGACCCGATTCGATTAAACGACATCGTGGGGTCCCCGGTCGGGTTGCTGCTGGTGTTGATTTCGATGATCGATGATCCGGCGTAGGCGTGCCGATTCGAGCCCGGCTTCCCGGGCTTTGCGGATGGCCGTCCCGCGCCACCCGTGCTCGTCGTTCGGGGTGACGTAGCCGATTCCACTTGATCCATCAGCAGGGGTCAGGCCACACTCTCAATTCTCCTTTCGAGGCTGCACCTGTAGGCTTGGGTGTGATCCGCTGCTTGCTGAGGGTTCGTATACCCCATGTCTCCAGGGCTCTGTGTGGTTCGTCAGCGCACCCAGCCGCTGCTCGTCACCCAGCCTTGGTCACCACCGACCGATGGTCCATCAAATCATGATCCACCGCTGGCGGATAGACGGTGTCGAGATGCTCTTCTCACGGCACGTAACCATGCGGACGCACTGTGAGTGCGAAACAGCGCCGGAAGTGGTGGTTACCAGTCGGACCGAACCGGAAGTTTCCGCCGTTGAGTGCCTTTGCCGACGAACCGGCACGGGATCCAGCTGGAGCCGGTCGAGGAGCACGAGCCGTCCTGACCGGCGAGAAGGGGCCTCAGATGGAGAAGTCCTCCCCCGGCCAAATTCCCGAGGTGGTGGGGCGAATGCCGGATGCGGTGGGGTGACCGTCGACCGTCGTCTCGAGCCGGTCGACCCGAGACAGCAGTTGCTGGAGGCTCACCCCGACCAGGTCGGGGGCGTGGGCATTGTCGAGATCGGGTCGCCCGCTCGCTATGCGGCTGCGGGAGATGATCTGACCCGGAACGCCCACCACCACCGAACTTGGCGGCACGGGGCGGACCACCACGGCGTTGGCGCCGATGCGGGTGTCGTGCCCGATCTCGATAGGCCCGAGGATTTTAGCGCCCGCACCCACCGTGACCCGGTCTCCGAGGCTGGGGTGCCGCTTTCCCGGCACGAGACTCGTTCCACCCAGGGTGACGCCTTGGTACAGGGTGACGTCCTCGCCGACCTCGGCGGTCTCGCCGATCACCACGCCCAAGGCGTGGTCGATGAACAGCCCTGGGCCGAGGATGGCACCGGGATGGATATCGACTCCGGTGAGCATCCGCGCGACCGTCGAGACGAACCGCCCGAGCAGCAGGTGGTCACCGCACCAGAGCCGGTGGGCCAGCCGGTACGCCCAAACGGCGTGCAAACCCGGGTAGCACAACACGATCTCGGGGGTACTGCGCGCCGCGGGGTCGCGGTCACGGACCGCCCGTACGTCACGGCGCATGGTGGCGAACACGACGTCAGTCGTCCGGCTCGGCGAACAGGGGCGTGCTCAGGTAGCGCTCACCCGAGTCCGGGACCACCACCACCACCAGCTTTCCCACGTGCTCTGGCCGACGCGCCACTTCCCCAGCCGCCCATATTGCAGCACCTGACGAGATGCCGACCAACAGCCCTTCCTGTGTGGCCATCCGGCGAGCGGTGCTGATCGCGTCGTCGGCCTCGACGGTGACAATCTCGTCGATGAGGCTGGTGTCCAGCACGGAGGGGATGAACCCCGCACCGATCCCCTGGATGGGATGCGGGCCCTTCTCACCGCCCGATAGCACCGGCGACGCTGCCGGCTCCACGGCTACCATCTGCACCGTCGGCTTGCGCTCCTTCAGGGCTTGGCCGACCCCGGTCAGGGTGCCACCGGTACCCACGCCGGCCACGACGATGTCCACGTCGCCGTCGGTGTCCGCCCAGATTTCCTCGGCCGTGGTGGTCCGGTGGATGGCCGGGTTCGCCGGATTGTCGAACTGTTGCGGAACGAAATAACGGGAGTCCGCAGCAGCCAGATCCTGCGCCTTGGCAATCGCCCCGGCCATCCCTTCCGGTCCAGGCGTCAGGATCAGCTCGGCACCGTAGGCCTTGAGCAGCATCCGCCGCTCATTGCTCATCGTCTCGGGCATGGTGAACACGCAACGGTAGCCAAGGGCCGCGCACACCATGGCCAGTCCGATCCCGGTGTTCCCGCTGGTTGGCTCCAGGATCACCGTGTCCCGATCGATCGCACCCGCCTTTTCGCCGGCCTCGACCATCGCCACGGAGATGCGGTCCTTCACGCTCTGAGCCGGGTTAAAGTACTCGAGCTTGGCCACGACGTCGGCCACCGCACCATCTGTTACGTGCCGCAACCGCACCAGCGGAGTATGGCCTATGAGTTGGGTGACATTGTCGGCGATCTTCATGGCATCACACGCTCCCGTTCCGCGTTCTGGCCTTTTGGCCTGTCTCCCAAACTAACCTTGGATCCTGCACGAGAAATCATGACGCGCTCGCCGTGGCATGGGATCAACCATCGATTGCGGCCAGCGGCCGAGTGTGATCAATCAATGACCGCGACTGCGCCACAGATGTGAGTTTCCGGGTTCAGGCCAGACCCGGTTGCCCCTTCGGGGACGTGACCACGGTCAACCTGTGCTGTTCCAGCCAAGCTGAGATTGGTCAGATGAGGAGGTGGAATCTCCGATAGGCGCCGAGCAGCGGATCGGCGCTGGGCCAGCCTTCGGTCGCTCCTATCGATCAAATCGGCGCCAATTCGGAGTAATTGGTCAGCGGTGCTCGGAACACGTCTTGGGCCGAAGGTCCCAAACGTCCCTGTGAGCGGTCCAACGGGGCGCCGACGACGAGCCGTTGGTCCCTTGTAGCAGGGGAGTGCCCGGAGGCTGGGAAGTACACGAGACGACAAACTGTCTAAGCCCGCAATGCGGGCTACGCCGTCTTCCCGGGGACGGTCAGCGCTCTTGTCTTCGACCAGGCGCTGGCGGGACGCTAGGTGGGCGGGAACGGTAGGCGGGCGGCGACGGCGGTAAGTGATCGGATATCCGCTGCGCAATCCGCCGCAGAAGGCGCAGTCGGGGGTGCAGCCCCATGCGTTGAGCACCATCGTCGCCGGGTTCTTGAGCCATTCGAGGTCGTGCACGCCATGAAGGAGATCCCGTGCTTAGCTTGCAATCGAACCGTGGCCCTACGCGTCGGCGATCTCCGTGATCCTTGACTCACCCGCCTTGGTGCCACCTGACGCATCTGCTGGATGAGTCCGCGGACACATGTGGCTCTCGCCCGGGCACGGCATCGCGAGGTGGTCTGCGAACCAGCTGATTGCCAGCCGTGCCACCGCGTCCAGCGCTCCCGGCTCCTCGAACAGATGGGTCGCCCCTGGGACGATGGTCAGACGGTGGTAGCAACGGAGGCGGGAGGCAGCCTCGCGGTTGAGCTCGAGGACCGCATCATCGGCACCACCGACGATGAGCAGGGTCGGGCATCGAACGGCCGGGAGTTTCGCACTGGCGAGGTCGGGACGCCCGCCCCGTGACACCACTGCACCAACGTCGTTTCCGGGCGAAGCGGCTGCCCACAGGGCAGCCGCCGCTCCCGTGCTGGCGCCGAAGTACCCGCAGGGTAGCGCCGCGACATCTGGCTGTCGACGGATCCATGCAGTCACAGCCAGCAAGCGGCTTCCGAGCAGTTCGATGTCGAAGACGCGTTGGCGATCAGCGCTCTCCTCGAGCGTGGGCAGATCGAACAACAGCGTGGCCAAACCGGTGGCGTGGAAGGCCCGGGCCATCGACTGGTTACGAGGGCTGTGCCTGCTGCTCCCACTACCGTGGGCGAAGAGCACGATCCCCTTAGCACCGGCCGGCACGTCGAGCCGTCCCTCGAGTTCAATTCCATCCGGGCTGATAACGACCTCCCGATCCACACGTTGCCACGGTGTCCCGCCCGGACCCCCAGCTCCGGCGCCACGGCGTAGAAGTGCAGCAACCTCATCGTCCGACGTCTGTGCAAAATCGTCGTACCACTGGCCGACGGCAACGAAGCGCGAGGGGCTGATGAGGCTCACCACCTGATCGGCCACGGATTGCAGTCGGGTGACCGTCTCGGGTGGTGCCACCGGGACGGCCAGGATGATCCGACGGGCACCCTGGGCACGGGCCACCTGCACGGCGACATGAGCCGTCCCACCGGTGGCAAGGCCGTCGTCGACAATCACCACCGTTCGACCGGTTATCGGCATCGGCGGCCGATCTCCCCGATAGCGCCGGACTCGGCGCATGAGCTCAGTTCGCTCGTGGGCCTCCACATCGGCCAGCTCCCGCTCGGTCAAACCGGCCTTGCGGACCAGATCGGTATCGAGCACGCGGATACCACCCTCCCCGATGGCCCCGAATCCGAGTTCGGGCTGGAACGGCAAGCCGAGCTTACGGACGACGATGACGTCGAGCGGCGCACCGAGGGAGCGGGCCACCTCCGCAGCCACCGGTACGCCACCTCTCGGGAGTGCCAAAACCACGGGATGCTCGTCACGGAGAGGTGCCAGACGCTCGGCCAAGAGCTGTCCCGCCTCGCGCCGATCCCGGAAGGTCACGATGCCGTCTTCTCCCCGCACCGGATCGTCATGTCAAAAGCCCGTCGGAAACGTCTCGGGCGGTTCCCCACGATCCCACAGTGGAGTGCGTTCCAGAGGTTCGAGGGCACGCGTGCTGTCCATGTGGATCACAGCATCGAACTGTTGGGCCAGATGGGCCTCGAAGTAGTGGCTCTGGAGCTCGGTCTCGGGCCGGTAGATCACGCCGATTGCCCGTTCAAGCCGTGGCTCCGACAGCACCTCGTAGGCAGCGACGTCGGCTGTGGCCACCCAGAACTGGGGAATGCCGACCGCGTGCAGGAGCGCCTCGTGACTACCGGGACGGGCAGGACGGACGTGTTTCCGTTCGGCGGGCGCACCCCAATCCGGCGCGGCGGTCACCCGGCCGTTGAACGTGGTGAAGCCGATCAGCGCGGTGTCACCTCCGTAGCGCTCCCGTGCCAACTGGCCGACGTTGAGCTCGCCACGAGCCCCCATCGCCGTGGCACGGGCATCGCCCACATGCGAGTTGTGCTCCCACACAACCACCTTGGTGTGCCCCGATTGACGGTCGAGATGTTCGATCAGGGCCTCGAGCGTGCCGGCCATATGCCGGTCGCGAAGGTTCCATGAGGAGATCTCCGCCCGGTACATCTGGTGGTAGTACTCCTCCGCATCGCGGACCAGCCGTGCGTTCTGCTCGGCGTAGAACTGCTCGTCCTCGGCCACCCAACCGTCACGCCGGAGGTACAACTCCGAGCGGCGCCGCAGCTCCAGGAGCTGGGCAACGACCTCGTCTTCGCAGGGGGTCGCGCCTTCAAAGGCCAGAGAATGCCCGTAGGCCTGACCTTCAGCATCGACGTGGTCGAAGCACGAATAGCGTTGGCGTGCCCTGTGAGCTTCGGACGGGTCCACCCGGTCGAGATAGTCGATTACGGCCTCGATCGAAGTTCGTAGGCTGTAGAGATCGAGGCCGTAGAAGTGGGCCTTGGTTGCCGGATGTGCCTGTGCGTCATTGCGGGCCCGGAGCCACTGGACGAAGTGCAGCACATCGCGGTTCCTCCACATCCAAGTGGGAAAGCGCCGGAACCCCCCCAGGGCAGTGTCGGCGTCGGCATCGCCCGACATGCCCGCCACATACCGGTTCACCCGGTACGCGTCGGGCCAGTCCCCCTCGACCGCCACCACGGTGAACCCCCGTTCGTCGATGAGTCGCCGAGTAATCCGAGCACGCTCTCGGTAGAATTCGTGGGTGCCGTGCGAGGCCTCACCAATCAGCACGACACGTCGATCGCCGATGAAATCGAGCAGTGAGTCGTAGTCTTCGGCCACGCCGGTCACCGGTCGGGCTGCACGAGTCACTGCCTGGACAGATTCGTTTACCAACCCACCGGTCCTCATACCCCCAACCATCCGCTGGATGGACGACCGGCGCCAGGGTCGAAGGTCCTCATTAACCTGCAGGGGGGCCGGAGATCATGTTGCTTTGCGGCGCGTACTTGGTTGTGAGCCATCCCCGGGGGCCAGTGTGATGGACGACGGCGCGCACACCTGGTCGCGAGTGTCGCTGCTGGTCCGGGCCGGTCGCAGGCCTCTCGACACGTTCGCACGTGTGGGTTGATTCGCTACTAGTCCTGCGCCGTCTTTCTACCTGGTTGCCGGTAGCAGGCTGTCGCGTTGCGCCAACAGGATTTCAGCCTCGACCGGCCGACTGAGGTCGTGCAGATCTGCCGTCAGGTCAACGATCAGGTCGTCCACTGTGATCATGCCGATGAAATGACCGCCGCGCACCACAGCCAGCCGACGGACTGCCTGAGTTCGGAACAGTCCAAAAGCGGTGTCGAGACCGGTATCGTCGTCGATGGTGACAACCGGTGAAGTCATGACGCCATCGACCCGGGCATCGGCGAGCAGGCCCCTGGCGAGACCCCGCCGTACGAGATCGCGATCGGTTACGATACCGGCGAGTCTCCCGCCATCCAGGACGGCGAGTACACCGACCCCAGTCTGTTCCATCATCGACTCGGCGTCGTGAATCGTCCGGTTTGCTTCGATGCCTACACCAGAGCGTCGCAAACCTTCAATCGTTCGCATGAGTGCTCCTAATCCTGTGGCACTCGTCCTCCACGTCGACCGGTCTCAGCTCGAACTGTGCTCGAAGTGTTCGATGGTGGCATCAGAGCCGGGAAAGAAAATGCTCTCGTGCCCACTATCACCCCAGCGGATGACGTAGGGCGGGTTGCTGTCGGCGCCCAGTACCCTGAGCACTTCACCATCGCGGTCCGGCTCGCCTGTGCGGTGCCCGTGGATCACGATACGGTCACCTTCGCTCGCATGCATGTTGTCCTCCTTCACTCTGCTCCTTGCTTCTCTATGGTCGGGCATTCCATCCCAGCTCACTAGGGCCGAAGGTCCCACAGTGCCGATCTGGGTGATGAGAGAGGTGAGCGCTCCATCGGAGCGCAGTGACCCGGCCGCAGTGGCCTCCCGCATGATCCTCCCCCAGACTCGAGACCGTGACGGCCTAGTCGCAAACCTGGGAGCTCGAAGCTAGCCAGCAGATCGCCCCCGTTGGCATGTGTTCTGGCGCTCATGCGCCGCTCCCTGGATCCTTGACTCGGCCCAACAAGGAATCAGACGCCATCGCAGGTCATTGGGGCCAGGAATTGGTGACTTTTGGCTCTATCTCTATGGGGTCGAATATCGGATCATGGCCTGAGGCGGTGCCGCCATGAGTGGAAAGCAAACGAAACGGAGGAGAGGATGACCCGGGCGTGTCAACAAATTGTGGGTCTACCTGCTCATAGGTCAGGCATGAGGTGGCTGGTGTCGTTGATGGAACGTGGTGCTTGAGTGCGATGGATTTTGGACTGAAGGGCGAGTGCGGGAAGCCATCGCGCAATAGTGATCCGTCGGTCCGCGGTCTGCTCTACCAAACCGGCGCGGCATGGATGCGAGATGTGGCTCTCGAGATATGGATCGACGTCGAGCGCGTGCCCGTCAACATTCGGTTGGCGGGCACGTTCGATGAAACGACTTCCGTCAGCCTGATCTCCGTAGTGAAAGAGCTGATTGCAGACGGCCGTCGCGAATTCGAGTTGCAGACCCCGGCGCTGTACGTGCCCGATGAGAGTGGCGTCAGCTCGCTGATGGAACTAGAGCGGGCAGTAGAGTCGTCAGGTGGTCGTCTGATGTGGGATGGGTGCACGCTCACGCGTCCACCCGCTCTTCGGGCCGATCCCCAGTGGGCCTCGGCATGGTCAGAATCCAAGAGCGCAAGTCAGTGCCGAGGATCCCAGCTAGCGGAGCCCAGTGTCCGTTCGATGACAGATCCACGTCTATCCATAGAGCGGGGAAGCCCAGGGGTCGGGACCAGGTAGTGGATCCACCAGGTGAGATGAGGGCTCCGGCTGGGGTCGCGGAGACGCACATCTCGACGCTTTTCTTTGTTGGTGATCGGGTCTACAAATTGCGAAAACCGGTGCAGTTCGGGTTTCTCGACTTTCGGAAACGAGACGTCCGCCGGCTCGACTGCGAGCGTGAGGTGGCGCTCAACCGACGGTTGGCGCCGGACGTCTACTTAGGCGTTGCCGACGTCCAGTTCGACGGCGTGCCCATCGACCACATGGTCGTCATGCGTCGCATGCCTGAAAGCCGCCGACTGGCCGCACTAGTCGGCCAGGGGACTGACTCCAACCGGTGGCTTCGTCAGGTGGCCAAGACTCTGGCCGCGTTCCACAGCAAGGCAGCGCGTTCGCCTGACATCTCGGCGGCGGCAACCGGTGCCATGCTGCAGGCTGGATGGGAGGCCAATTTTGCGGAGACTGAGAACTTCGTGGGAACGATTCTCGACAGAACGATTGAGACAGAGATCCGATCGCTGGCGCTCCGCTGGACCGAAGGTCGCGAGCCGTTGCTCAGCGAGCGGATTGCTTCGGGACGCGTATGTGACGGACACGGGGATCTTCAGGCCGAGGACATCTTCTGCCTCGATGACGGGGTGCGAATCCTCGACTGCATCGAGTTCTGCGACCAATTGCGCTACTGCGATGTCATCGCGGATGTTGCCTTTCTGGCCATGGACCTCGAGCGACTCGGCCACCCTGAGGCGGCCACCCGCTTCCTTCTCGACTATCAGGAATTGGCACGCGACCGCTTCCCAACTTCTCTTGTCCACTACTACTGCGCGTCTCGAGCCTACGTTCGGGCAAAGGTGTGCTGCTTCCGTTCGGCGCAAGGAGCAGACGATGCCCGAGAGGAAGCGCGGCTCCTTCATGCACTTGCCCTCAGCCATCTTCGGCAGGCCCAAGTGACGGTCGTGCTCGTGGGCGGGCTCCCGGGCTCCGGCAAATCCACGATCGCTGCCGGTCTCGGGGCCGCCCGGGGTTGGACTGTCTTCCGCTCCGACGAGATCCGCAGGGAGATGAGCCGGATCACAGAGGAGCGGGTGCCCGGCTACCTCATGGGCGATTACAGTCCTGCGGCGACAGGAGTTGTCTACAGCCAGCTGATTCGGCAGGCCGAATTGTTACTCGAATCCGGCAAATCGGTGATCCTCGATGCCTCATGGGTTGACGCTGCCTGGCGCGATGCGGCACGGGTGATGGCCGATCATACGGGGAGCGATCTATTCGAATTGCGCTGTGATGTCACGCCGGAAGAGGCAGATCGCCGGATCGTCCGGCGACTGTCGGAGAATGCCGATGCGTCTGATGCGACACCCAAGGTGAGAGCAGCTATGAGCCGCTCGATGGACCCATGGGTGCCGTCAGCAGTCATCGACACCTCGGGGACGAAACCGGAGGAGGCGATAGCCCTGGCGATGGGAGTGCTGTCCAAATGGCACATGATTTGATTCTGAAAAAGGGCTATCCCCAACGGGTACTTCGGAGTCGCTCCGCGCTGGCCAGGCAAACCTCCGGGGGCTTGGTAGCGCCGGGCCGCCGGAACGGCCCGACCGCGGAACGCACCACTACCGGCGAGTGCCGCCATCGTCATGGTTGCCAAGCCCAAACGACGAAAACCGGAACGAGGAAGGGCCGGAACCTTTCCGAGACGAACTGATCAAGTCCCGGCGACGCTTGTAGTCCTTTATGTGGATCTCTCCACGCGTCAAACGTTCCTTCAGGATCTGGTTAGGGTCGGAATCACCGGATGACCGTCCCGACCCTGAGATTCGGAACAGAGCAGCCATTCCGCAGATCACCAATACCAAGAACACCAGCATGCCTACCCCCATCAAGACCGCCGCCCAGGGATGCCACGCTCCATTGCCGTACCCGAACATCATCTGACAGCACCTCCAACATCTTCCGGTTCACCGCTAGTCCGAATTCTGCCGAACCGGTGAAGTAGGGCCTTAGGTCCCGTTGGCGGGACCGAGTACAAGGCGAAATGTCTTTGATTGTCGGTCGCCCTGCTTGGACAGCGTCTCCACAAGTGATGCGCTGAACGCCACGGCACCACGCCGAACCTTTTCTGAATCCTTCAACGTCCCGTATCCACTTCATCATGTGGCCATGTCGATCTCTGCCGTTCTTGCCCCCGGGGTTGCAGCGGGCACGTCTTCACTCCGAACGGGATCGGAGCGAATCCGATAGACCAGAAGAGCCTCCGGACAAGGGTCGAACGTTCCTCATCCGATACGGCCGTGACCGGCCGGCAAGACGGTGAAGCCTCGCCGGGCGTCCGGAGGTGTGGGAACGCGCGCACGCCGGCGGCGAATCGACTTATGGAGGGCGTCCACCGCCAACATGACCGGGACCCCGGTCACCGCCACGGCCCAGCCCAGCGCTGGTGGCGGTGCCTGACCGAGAATTGAGGCTACCGGAGGGATGAAGAGAAAGCAGCCCAACAAGAGCAATGCCACACCGACGCCCACCAGCAGAAGACGATTGGAGAACCAGCCGAGCCGACCCGGCCAACGGGTGGCGCTCCGGCAAGCAAACGCCACGCTGATCTGGCAAAGGATGACCGTGGCGAAGGCCGCCCCCGACGCCGAGCGCAGGTCGGCGCCGTGGGGAAAGGCATGGCCGGGCACCCAACCAAGCGCCAGGAGGGCAGTACAGAAGGCCACCATCTCCATCGCCGCCTCGGCCGGACCAAGCACCACAAAGACCCTCGTCAGGACCTTTCGATCGATGAGGTGTCGACCTTGAAGTGGTTGGTTGAGTGGGCTACCCGAGGAGCGCTCGACCCCTAGTGCGAGGGCGGGGAGGACATCGGCACCGACGTCGAAGCACAGAATCTGTAGCACCCCAAGAGCTAGCGGCACCTTCCTGGCTATGACTTTTCGCTGGTTTTCGGGCCGCCGGAAAGTTTCTTCGAAACAATCGCGTGACCAGCGCGTTTGTCACCTCGAGATGCTCGCGTTGTGACGCTGGAGGGTGTATCACCTATATATGGCATCTATCATCGGAAAGAAGCAGAAGGGCAAGGTCTACTATTACCTGACCGAGTCGGCTCGGGTGAACGGCAAACCCCGCATCGTCTCGCAGCGCTACTTGGGCTCGGCTGAGGAGATCGCCGAACGGCTCAGCGAGTCCGGGCCCGGTGAGCCCGACCGCACTCAACACCTGGCTTTTGGTGGCGTGGCTGGAGTGTGGGGCGTGCTCGAGCGCCTCGGTGTCATCGACATTATCGACGAGGTGGTGGGGTCGCGGCGCGCAGATGCGGCATTGTCGGTGGGGACCTACATCGCTCTAGCCGCCTTGAACCGGGTGGTGGCGCCGTGCTCAAAGCTGGCCTTCAGCGACTGGTGGGCGACGACGGCCGGTGACCGGATGGTGCAGCGGACACCGGCGGCGGCACTCGACCACCGCAGGTTCTGGGACGCCATGGATGCGATCTCGGACGCCCAGCTCATCGACATCGAGCGCCGCATCGTTGCCCGCATGGTGGAGGTCTTCGAGGTGGACGTGTCGGGTCTGGTCCTCGACATGACCAACTTCGCGACGTACATCGACTCGGGCAACGAACGTGCCCCGATCGCCCAGCGGGGGAAGGCGAAGCAGAAAAGAAATGACCTTCGCCTGGTCGGTCTGGGTCTTGTCGTCTCGACAGACGGCGGGATCCCGCTCGTTTCCCACGCCTATGCCGGCAACCACCACGACGTGACCCAGTTCGCCGACGTGGTGGGCGAGGTGACGGAGCGCTTCGGCCCCTTGGCCAAGCGGGGCGGGGAACTCACCGTGGTCTTCGACGCCGGCCAGGACTCGGAGGACAACCTGGAATCGGTCGCTTCGGGCCCGCTCCATTTCATCGGCTCTATTCCACCGTCTGACCACCTCGACCTGTTGGCGGTCCCATCGAGTCGCTACAAGGTGGTGGACGAAAAGCGGTTCTTTGGACTCAGTGCCTTCGAGACCCGAAAGGTCGTCTTCGGGCACGAGTACCGCATCGTGGTCACCCACTCGGAGGGCTTCCATCAAAAACAAGCGAGAGGGTTCGAACAGACCCTGGCCAAGGCCCGGCGCCAGCTCACCGAGCTCGCCGCCCGATTGGCCCGAGGCAAGGGACGTAAGACCCGGGCCAAAGTCGAGGCCGAGATCGAGAAGATCCTCGCTCCCCGGTGGCTGGCCCGGGTCGTCTCGACAAGCCTGGTCGGCACCAAGCCCGCAGAGCTCCGCCTCATCTGGCAGAGCGATCAACGGGCCAAGGCCGCACTGGCCGATGAGCTGTTCGGCAAACGGATCATCTTCACCGACCGCGACGAGTGGAGCATCGCCGAGGTGGTGGCCGGCTACCGCTCCCAGTCCGAAGTCGAAGCCGACTTCCGCCAGATGAAGGACCGCAAGGTTGTCTCCTTCAACCCGATGTTCCACTGGACGGACCAAAAGATCCGCGTCCACACCTTTTACTGCGTGCTCGCACTGATGGCCGCCCGCCTCATGGCAAGAGAGACTGATCGGGCCAAGCTTCCCATGAGCGTCCGAGAATTGCTCGCGCAGCTGAGTGGGATCCAAGAGACCGTCCTGCTCTACCAAGGAGACCGGGGCCGTCCCCGGGCACGGCGGATACTCACCGAGATCGACCCGATCCAACAGCGTCTCTACGACCTGTTCGGGCTGGACGAATACGCGCCAAAGCGCTGAGTTAGGTACTACAACCGGCTCGCCCGAACACCCCCACTGACCTGGTTAAATGTGGTCATGCCGTGAGCTAGCCAGGAAGGTCGCGCTAGCGGGAACCGCCCACCTGACACCGCCCAGATGACGAAAGGCGTCAGTTCAGCCACATTCGCGACCAAGTGATACGTGAGGAACCGTCGCATGTTGGTGAAGGTGATGCGGCCGTTCTGCACCGCTGTCACGATGGTGCCGAAGTCGTCGTCGAGGAGAACGAGATCGGCAGCCTCGCGTGCTACATCGGTCCCTGACTCCCCCATGGCCACTCCGATGTCCGCTATCTGCAAGGCGGGACCATCGTTCACGCCGTCCCCGGTCATGGCCACCACGTGCCCTCGGTGCTGGAGAGCTGTGGCAATGCGTAGCTTGTCCTCGGGAGTCACCCTGCTGATCACGACACCGTCGCTGCGATCGACCAATGCGCCGAGCACGGCCTCGTCGGCTGGGAGATCCGTTCCGGAGAGGACAAGGCCACCATCGTCGATCAATCCCACCTCTCTGGCGATAGCCCTTGCTGTTTCGGCATTGTCGCCGGTCAACATGGCCACTCGGATTCCGGCTGATCTGCAAGCGACCAGCGCATCCCGAACCGTGGGCCGCGGAGGATCCTCAATTCCAATCAAGCCCAGAAGCGTGAGGTCCCGTTCCAGTTGTGCCGCCGTCGCATCCTTTGGCTGATCACCAAGCGACCGTGACGCCACAGCGATCACCCGGAGGCCCCGCCGGGTCAATGCCTGGACGGCGTCTTCTGCTCCGGAAACTGAGTTACACCGACCCAGGACACTCTCGGGAGCCCCCTTCACCAGCAGTTCGTCACCTACGACGACCGACATCATCCGACGCTCTGGATCGAATGAGTATTCATGGGTCCGTGGCCACTCCACTGCATCGGCCTCGACATCGACTCCACAGCGCTGAGCCAATGCAAAGAGCGCTGCTTCCATGGGGTCCCCGTCAGGAACCCAGGTGCCCTGCCGCTCCACCGCCCGATCATCGGAGCACCTGGCAGCAACGCGGGCCAACTCGGTCACCTCCCGTCTCGCCTTCTCGGGCACGTCGACTACACCAACCGGTTCGTAGCCGACCCCGACCACCCTGGCCGTTCCCTTCGGCGTCCACACTTCGACGGCCGCCATCTGGTTGCGAGTGATTGTGCCTGTCTTGTCCGAGCAGATGAAGGTAATCGAGCCCAAGGTCTCGACCGACTCAAGGTGGCGGACGAGGGCATGGCGGCGGGCCATCTCCTGGGCTCCCGCCGCCAGGGAAAGCGTGACGGTGGGAAGGAGGCCCTCAGGAACAAGGGCGACCGTCACACCTACTGCGAAGAGGAATCCGTCGCGAGGCGAACCGCCTATGAGCAGCGAAAGGGCGAAGAAGGCCCCGCCGACCCCGATTGCGATGAGGGCGATGGTGCGAACTACGCGGTTGAGTTCTCGTTCGAGTGGACTCTTCGGTCGATGTCCTTTCTGAGTCAGCTCGGCGATCGACGCGAGTCGCGTGCGTGCCCCGGTGGCGCTTACCGCCGCTGTGCCCTCTCCGCCGATGATGAAGCAGCCGGCGAACATCTTCTCTCCTTCGCCCACGTCGACTGCGGCGCTTTCCCCAGTAAGCATCGAGGTGTCCATCGATAGGTCTTCTGCATGCACCACATCCATATCGGCAGAGATGCGATCGCCGGAGCGCAGGACCACGAGATCTCCCGACACCAGCTCGGTGGTGTCGATCTCCCGCCGATCGCCGTCACGAATCACGCTCACACGGCGCGGTAGAAGGTCCCTCAGACGCTCGGAAGCCCGCTCGGCCCGAAATTCCTGGGCGAAGGCAAACGTCCCATTGATCAGAATCACGATGAATATAGCCATCCCTAGCTGGGGCAACCCGGCGACCAAGGCGAGAATTCCGGCAACCCACAGCATCAGGGCAAAGAACTGCACCAGTTGACTGACAAACTGGCGCCAGATAGGCACCATCCTCGCTGTCGGAAGCTGATTCGGGCCTCCCGCGGCGAGGCGCGCTGCCGCCTCGGTGGAGGTGAGCCCAATGGCGCCTGCCAGAAGCGTCGCGCTGCCCGTCGCGGGTTCAGGATCCCTCAGCACGCCAGGCTGGTCGCAGCCACGAGATGGGCTCTCTGGTCGGCGGCTACTGGCACCTTTTGACGAAGCCTCATCACCACCAGGGAGAGCGAGGGGGTCAGGCACTACCGTCATGCAGTCCCTCCTCGAAGATGACCGCCCGGGCTGTGAACTGCCCTGTAAACATCCAAGCGAGAGCTTCTCTCGGGCCAGGGGGACCAACACTCCCGTCGGCGCCTTGGAAGGGCAGTCCTTCCATTCGCGTAGTTACTGCCATACGGGTCCCTCCCTTCGTCGGTCTGCAGTTTGGCCATCTTTACTCCGGAGGGCGATGCGAAGAAGTGCCGAAAGTCCCAAGTCGCTGGCCCAGAAGGCGATCCGGTGGTGCACCCTGTGGACGGCCAAGTCGTGACCTTCGGCCCTGTCCGAAGAGTGCGGACGGCTCAAGTATGAAAGGTATGAACGTGAGAACTTTGGCCAGCAGCCAGACACTACGATCCGTCCCAGTCGCCTTGGGAGTCGGTAGTCCCGGGCATCGTCTCGACCGGCTTGGACCCTTACTCCACGAGTTGCTCACGTGGGACCTCGTCTATCGTTCCGAGTCGGGCGCGTTTCTGCTTCGAGACGATCTCCAGCAGCGTCTCGACGAAATGTCGCTACTGCAGACACGGTCCACCACGCAGGTGTATGTCGGACGGCCATGCGAACATTGCGGCGTCGTCGCCGTGACCCGACTAGTCGACGGAACTCGTGCCTGTGCTGCGTGTAGAGAGTCCACCCACGCGACGCCGGTCCCGGAGCGCACGGCCCCTCTCCCCTCACTTGGGCACGGGCGGCACAAGATCCGCTACCCCTGGTATCGAAAGGCGGGCTAACAGACCCGCCGTGGCGCCCCGGATATTGGATGAGAACTTCCCGATCCAGAGCGATCGCCTACCTCGGTGTCATCAGACCATTGCCGCGCCGGGCACCATTCAATCAATTGTCGAGTTTTAAGCTAGTGCCCTGAGTCAACAATACGCTCAAGATATCCCCTGAGGGAATCCAGGATCTCGTCGGCGGTCTTGTGCCAGACGTAGGGACAAGGGTTTTCGTTCCAGGTCCCGATCCACTGGGTGATGGAGTCGGCGAGTTCTTTGACGCTGCGATGGGTGCCGCGGAGGATCCACTTCTCAGTGATCTCCCCGAACCATCGTTCGACCAAGTTCAGCCATGAGCTGGATGTCAGCGTGAAGTGCACGTGGAACCTGGGGTGAGCGAGTAGCCACTTCTTGATGGCCGGGGTCTTGTGGGTCGAGTGGTTGTCGATGACGATGTGGACGTCGAGTTCCTTCGGCACCGACTTGTCGATGAGCACGAGAAACTTCTTGAACTCGATGGCCCGGTGCTGGGGGGTGAACTGGTGGGTGACCTCCCCAGTAGCGAGCTTGAGGGCGGCATAGAGGTCGATGGTTCCGTTTCGCTTGTAGTTGTCGTCGTGGCTCTGGCACTCCTGGGAGCAGCGGGAAGATCGGTTGGGTGCGATCGGGCGCTTGCACCTGGGTCTTCTCATCGACACAAAGAACCACGGGGTGGTCAGGAGGGCACAGGTAGAGCCCGACGATGTCTCGTACCTTGTCGATGAAGAGCGGGTCCGACGACAGCTTGAACATGTCGACGAGGTGGGGCTTCAATCCGAAGGCCCGCCAGATCCGGCTGATCGCCGACTGGGACATCCCCGTCGTTCTCGCCATGGACCGGGTCGACCAGTGGGTGGCGTCGTTCGGCTTCTCTTGCAGCGTCTTCACGATGACGGCTTCCACATCCTCATCGCTGACAGTGCGGGGAGAACCCGGTCGGGGCTCGTCGACCAGTCCGTCGAGTCGCTTGAGAATGAACCTGCTCCGCCACTTCCCGACGGTCACCTGGTTCACCCTCAACGCTGCCGCCACCGCCTGGTTGGTCACCCCCGGCTCGGCACACGCCAGCACGATCTTCGATCGCAAAGCTAGAGACTGAGGACTCTTCGGGCGACGCGCCCAGCGCTCGAGCGTTGCACGCTCTTCATCGGTCAGAATCAACGGTTGCTTCGGGCGGCCTCGTTCGGACATGTGCACCTCCATGGTCACATGGAAGAACGCGCCTACCAATCCAGAAATTCCCCTTCAGGCAATATTTCTAGCTAATTGATGATTCAGGACACGAGGACGGTGCTGAAGTAGTTCATGTCCGTCGAAACGCTCAATATGGCCTCCCACGAGGATGGCCTCAGAGGCGACGAAAAGGCCAACGGGCGATAAGGTGACCCCTTCAAGTATCCCTTCGGGCTTCATTCAAAGGAGATGGGCGACTAGATCAGCAGCCACCTCGACCGAGACAGCGGTCTTGAGTCCTCTTTAGGTCCCGGTGGCGTCGGTGCGGGATGCCTGGGTTGATCGCTCGTCCAGGCGCGCCGCGTAGGTCGCTGCCTGGGTGCGCCGCTGCATGCCGAGCTTGGCGAGGAGGTTGGAGACGTAGTTCTTCACCGTTTTTTCAGCAAGGTAAAGCGCGCCGGCGATCTGACGGTTGGTCTGTCCCTCCGCAATGAGATCGAGGATGCGGCGCTCTTGTGGGGTGAGACTCGCCAGCCGGGGATCCTCATTCGGACCGGCACGGAGCCGTTCGAGCACCCGCTCGGTGAGTGCGGGATCGAGCAGCGATTGGCCGGCGCCTGCACGTCGGATGTCGTCCACCAGCTCGGTGCCCCCGACCTGTTTCAACACGTAGCCGGCCGCACCGGCCATGATGGCGGCAAACAGCGCTTCGTCGTCGGCATAGGAGGTGAGCATCACGCAGGCGATCTCCGGTAAGAGCGATCGGATCTCTCGACAGACCTCGACCCCGCTTCCATCGGGAAGCCGGACATCGAGGATCGCCACATCAGGATGAGTGAGAGGGATCCGGGTCAAGGCATCAGCGACAGTCGCCGCCTCACCCACGACGACAAGGTCGTCTGTTGTTTCGAGCAACGATCGAAGGCCCGTACGGACCAACTCATGGTCATCGAGAAGGAAAACGGACAGAGTCACTCGGCCATCCTCCCAATTCAGCCACCATTGGGCAACTTCTTCTTGATGAACAGTCGGTGAAGGCCCAAGCCGTGCCTCTCCGAACCTCGGGATCCCGTGCACGAGGCAAGGCCCCGTCAGTACGCTGGGTCTCAATGCCCTACCGATCGATCGACGATCCCGTCAAGCTGCGCCGGGTCCTGGAGGCTACGCTTCTCCTTGAGGCTGATCTCGAACTACCGGCTTTGCTCCGCCACGTCATCGAAGAGTCTTGCTCGATGACGGGCGCTCGCTACGGTGCACTCGGGGTCCTCAACGACGAACGCACCGCCCTCGTGGAATTCATCACCGTAGGGCTCGAGTCAGACGAGGAGGATCGGATCGGGCCCCGCCCGACAGGGAGGGGGATCCTCGGAATGATCATCAACAATCCTCTTCCCCTCCGGTTGGCTCGTCTCGGTTCCCACTCCGAGAGCTACGGCTTCCCGTCCAACCATCCTCCGATGACCTCCTTTCTGGGTGTGCCGATCAAGGTACGCGACGAGGTGTACGGGAACCTCTACC
>PLZF01000092.1 GCA_003152015.1 Acidimicrobiaceae bacterium
GCGGGAACCGGAACCCTGCGAATCCTGAAACGGGGGGCTGAATGGATCGGATGAGACGGCGACGCTTCACCCCAACAGCCTCGTTCACTCACGGCCGAGGCACGAACCCCAACGGTTCCAGGCAAGTTCGCGCTCAATGCAACAGTGCCTTGCTGACCGATGCGCCGGCGAGTCTGTACGACCTGCCGGGTGGCACCGGTCGGATCTATGGCGCTGCCGAGGGAATCGAACACGTCTTCGTCGGCGGGACCGAGCTCGTGGCCCCAGGCGGCGTCATGACCGATGCGCTGCCGGGAACGGTGCTACGGGTCCGGGCGCGATACCGAGCCGGTCAGCGCCGCCCCTGCCCGTCGTCGACCTTGACCACAGTTCCCGTCACGCACTCCGACGAGGGCGCAACGAGGTAGAGGAGCGTGCTGTCGAGCTGGGCGGGATCGCCGAGGCGCTTCCGCGGCAGGCTGGGCGTGAAGTCCCCGATCCGCTCGATCATCCCGTCCATCATCTCCGTGGAAAAAGCGCCCGGAGCGATCGCGTTGACGTTGATGCCGTAGCGAGCCCACTCGACTGCGAGCGCTTCGGTCATCCGGTTCACGGCGGCCTTTGTGATCGAGTACAACGCGGCTCCGTTCCCCGCGTAGTCGAACGACCCGATCGACGAGATGTTCACGATCCGCCCCGGCATCTCGGCGGCGATGAGGCGGCGGGCGATCTCGCAGGCCAGCAGGTATGGGCCGCGAAAATTTGTGTCGATGACGCGGTCGATCAGTTCGAGCGACATCTTGTGCGCCCGCTGGGCATCCGGGACGCCAGCGTTGTTGACGAGGATCGTGATGGTGCCGAGGGCTGTCTCTCCCTCCTCGACGGCGGCCGTGATCGAGTCAGGGTCGGTGACGTCGAGGGTGACGGGGACCGCGGTGCCTCCGGCGTCGTGGATCTCCTTCGATGCTTCCTCCAGGCGGTCGGTGCGCCGGGCGGCGATGATCACCGAGGCGCCGGCAGCGGCCAGAGTCTTTGAGAAGCGGCGGCCGAGGCCCGAGCTGGCTCCGGTAACGAGGGCCACTTGGCGGGACAGATCGTGGGAGTCATTCGGGAGCGGGAAGATGGGGGCCACGGTGGGTTCCATCATGCCAGGGTCTCAGGGAATCCGCAGCTGGCGAGGACCGTGTCCCGCTCGGAGCTGGCTGAAGTCGGGTGGCCGGGGGGAATCGCACCCCCCGGCTCCCACAGACCCGGCCATCATGGCCGGTCCGTTGCGTTGACTGGTGGAACTCGCCCCTCATCTTGAATCTCAACGAGGCCAAATTTCCCTCTTGACAAACGTAGGAGCATCGGTCTGATCGGCAGCCGCGCTTTCGGCAGCGGGCAAACCGATTGGCGGATCTAGCGGTCCCCTCGTCCGAGGCGAGACGTACACAACGGCAATTGCTGTCTCGAACGGCACTGGACGAAATCTGGGCGCTGAACAGGTCTTTCCCCGATTACGAGTAACGTGGCTATGGTCCAACGAGGCATGGGTCTGCTGAATGCTGTCCAAGACGGGCGTTGCCCTGCGCGCGAGGTGTTGTTGGCTGCGCGTTTTCGGAGTCTCAGCCCGATGCGGCATGAGAGAACCAAACTCAGTGCAGGCCAGAGCCTCCGTCAAACCCAGGCCGGTTCATTGTCGTGGCACGTGCGGTACCTGCAAGAAGGCACAATGCGACCCGTCTGAGCCGTCAGCCCACCGGCACACCGGCACTCGCTGTCGTTTCTCAGGTCATCCACTCCCGGTTGGGGGATCGGGCCTTCCTTGAGCGTGGCTTGCCAAACGGTGTCAGGAACCCTCCCGGGCACGGTAGCGTCTGCGCCAATGAGCCACGGGTCGACGCCTCCGAAGGGAGGCAAGGGCGCGGCGGCCGGCCCGGCCATCCTCTCCCCACGAGACGCGCGCCGAGGGGCGGGCGGTCGTCGCCGGACCTGGTGGCTGGTGCTCGCCGGGGTGGGTGTGGTGGTGGTGGGTGTGGCCGCGGCCGTTCTGCTGACCCAGGGCGGCACCACCACGTCGACCCAGCCGGTAACCGGGTCGACCTGCCCCTTGACCGGGGAGTCGGCCCCGGGAGGAGTGGTGCCGGCCCGGCCGGCACTGGCCATCAAAATCGGCAACTACCCCGGCGACCGGCCCTCCGAGGGGCTCAACCAGGCCGACATCGTCTTCGAGGAACCGATCGAGGGGGCCATCACCCGTCTGGTGGCCGTCTTCCAGTGCCAGGCGCCCGCCCTGGTCGGCGACGTTCGTTCCGCCCGCGAGCCCGACGTCGGTATCCTCTCCCAGCTCTCCGACCCGATCTTCGCCTACGCCGGCGGCATCGACCCGGTGCTGGCCCTGCTCGCCGATGCCCCGCTCATCGGCGAGAACGTCCTCGGCGGCACGTCGGCGGCGGCTGTCATCCACCCCGCCGGCCGGTACGCCCCGTACTCCACCTTCGTCGAGCCACACGCCCTGTGGGCCCTCGAACCCTCCGACACCACGCCGCCTGCCCCCCTCTTCACCTACGCCACCGGGCTGCCGAAAGAAACGGTGCCCGGGTCGGGCTCCGGTGTGCACATCCCCTTCTCCTCCTCGTCGAACGTGACCTGGCAGTGGGACCCGTCCGCCGGCCGCTACCTTCGTCACTACTCGGGTACCCCGGACATGCTGGTCGGCGGCACGCAGACCTCGTCGGTCAACGTGGTGGTCATGACCGTCCAGACCTTCACCGGGTCGTGGGTGGAGAACAGCGCGGGGGCCAAAGAGGTGGAGGTGGTCGCCACCGGCTCCGGGCCGCTGGTGGTCATGGAGGGCGGGGCGGCCATCACCGGGACGTGGAGCCGATCCAGCCTCACCCGGCCGGCCACGCTGACCGCGTCGGACGGTACTCCCATCACCCTGCAGCCCGGCAACACGTGGGAGGAGCTGGTGCCCCATGGGGTCCCGGTGACGACCACGGCCGCAGCACCGTAGCCCCCTTTATGTGGCTAATACTTCTGTCCCCGGGCACCGGACGTGAACCTCTCGGTTCATCCGGCTCTTGGAGGCCAGTCGAGGGTAGACGGAATCAGATGGCCAGGTGACAGTAGAACTGAGGCCTGAGGTGTGGGGTCGCCACAGGGGACGGAACGCCGACACCGATCGGGCATCTGACACGCGGCCTCGTCATCGGTCGCCCTCGCCTCGCCCGCACCGGAAACCCTCAGTGGGGCACTGGTGCGGACGACGAACGGAGGCAGTACCTACGCGGTGGTCTTGTCCGGGTCGAGCCCGTCGACGGTCTCGTGGGTGGGGTTCAGCGACCCGTCTCGCGCCTACGCGATTCTCGCTGGCAGCCTCTTCGAATCGAGTGACAGGGGCGCCACCTGGCGCTCTGTGGTACTCAAGAATTGACCCGGTCCGTCACCCTGCTGAGCCACGTTCTCGATCGGGCCCTGTCCGCGAAGATCCACCCATGATCCCATTGACCCCTGCCCCCTCGCTGCCGCGTGGATGGCACATCGACCGGCATCCCGGAGGTATCTTGATCATCGCCGAGCAAGGCGACGTCCGCTTTCCGTGTCGATTGGCGTGTAGTTCATCTCGAAGTGGTGATAGAGCGTGGACTCGTCCGCTTGGGATAGCTCCTCACCGTGCATCTCGATGTCGGGTGCCGTTCGGACCCGCTCCTTGGTCACCTGGACCTGCAGATCATCGGGACCGATCTGAACGCCACCCAGAGGAACAAATGTCAAGTGACGACCGATGAAGCCCTCCTTGACAGTAGCGAACTGGGGCTCATCGGTTTCGACATCGACGTAAACATCCTGCAGCTTGCCGATCTTCTCGCCGTCGCAGTCGATGAGCGTCCTACCGTGCCATTCGGAGACGCTCCATTTGGCCGGCTCGGGTTCCTGGTGTTGACCCTGGTCGTAAATCTCAGTCATCTCAACCTCCCAATCTGTGTGCCCATCTTGCCAGTGGATGTTCTCCCAGGCAGGTTGAACGGGTGGGTCGCATGAGGAGTGCGAAGAACTGCATTGTCCACGGTGATTCTCTCAACCAGTAGAGACATTCGACCCTTCAGGAATCCTGACCCATCCGGGAAGGAGCAGGCCGCTGCGCCGGCCACAATGACAACTGATTTGCGCAGCTGGACCAGATCTGACGGCTCCGGGCTCCAACTCTCTTTTGGCGAGCCGAACTTGACGGAAGCGGGGATCTTGGAGGCTTTCGCAGGCATCCAGGCCGCTGAACTGCACTTTGCCTGCCTAGAGCAAGCGGGAGACCTCCTGCGGGAGACATGGGTTAACTGAATGCTGAGGAACAGAGGGACGCGAGGGATGGCTGCAGAGGATGGCCCATGTCTTCGGGACCGTTCCTCACCGCGGGGACCAGGCTTCTACCCCCACGACACCGGTGCTCGCGAAGATTGCATGCGCCCCGAACGACACTTTCGGGCTAGGGGTCGATCCATCATCGGCTGGCGGCAATGCCATCGATCCAGTGAGCCAGTGGGTGCCCGGCCATGGAACCGAGGAATGGCGCGTCCCCGAAAGCGAACACGCCCCCATCCATCGCCCCGGTCCAGTAGCCCGTTCCATCGGGATTTGCGGCGATACCAACCATATCTGCGTTCAAGGGCTTGCCCCCCATGGAGCCGTGGAAGGCGGCATCACCAAACGAGAAGATGCCACCGTCGAGAGCCACCAACCAGTAGCCATGCCCGTCACTGGTCCTCGCAATGCCCGAGATGGGGGCATTCATGGGCGTTCCACCCATCGACCCGTAGAAGGTGGCGTCCCCGTAGGCGAACACGCCCCCATCGATCCCGACCAGCCAGTACCCGCCTCCGTCCGGAGTCGATGCGATACCAGCGAAGTAAGGGATGCTGCTGCCGAACGGCGGCCACCCCCCACAACATCCGGTGATCCCAGAGCCGTCGCCAAACCACTTCGCGTCACCGAATGGGGCGACAACGCCGCTGCTCTCGTAGAGCACCCAGCCGCCCTTGCCTGACGCCGACGAGGTGACGGCAGTGAAGGGGCCGCCTTCAGCGAGCGACGGTGTCTGCACCGAAAAATCGGAAGCGTTACCGAAGCCGTACAGGTCGGTGCGGGCGGAGGAGGGGTTCACGATCCAATAGCCCTGACCGGAGGCAGTCGCCCCGAAACCAAAGCAATTGTAGGTGCAACGTTGTGTCGCAGAACCCAGGAACGGGGCCCCGAAGGCGAACACGCCCCCATCGGCAGCCTCCAGCCAGTATCCGGGACTGGACGGGGCCGCCGAGGCCTCGTTCGCTCCGGTCTGGGACCACAAGGCAAGAACCAGAACGACCATGCTGCCCAGCCTTAGCACCATCTTCATATTGGCCTCCAGCCTCGAGGTTGCGGCAACCGTGCCACTCACTCAAACAACAATAACCAGTGTGGGCAATCCGCTCCCAAACTGCTAGGGGCGAAGGTCAGCGCAGCGGAGCCAGTGCGTCGCATTGTCGCTCACCGGCGTGACCTATCGCCGGTTTCGCGACGCAGTAGCTCGACCATAAGTGACCCTCTGCTTGCTATCGTGAGCAGTCCTGTCGGCTTCGATCACCGGCGGTTGACCGAGCGAGTGAACCCGAGCAGAACTAGCCTGTCGGCCCTCTGAGCTGCGGGTTCACGGCCTGAAACCAGGTTTCAGGTACCCCGCGGAAGACATGGGTCTACTGAATGCTGTCCAACCTCGGGAACTGGGGGATGGCGGCAGAGGATGGCCCATGGCTCGTGGCTCGCTCCACCTGTCAATGTTCGTCCAGGGTGACCATTTGTACGATGAACGGGACGTGGGCAACATCCGAGTCCTCGTCGCCGACGATCACCGACTGGAGTCCAACGTCGTAGAAGTCGACCGGGTAGTGGTGGCTGACCCCGTC
>PLZF01000063.1 GCA_003152015.1 Acidimicrobiaceae bacterium
TTCGAGCTCACTGGCGGGCCCGGCATGTGGCAATGGGTGCCGCCCGGTGCCGATCCGGTCAAGCCTCAGCCGCCACCGGATCGACCAGGACACTTCCCGAAACAGGAGTGAGGATCACTCCTCCCGGATCGGCCCGGATCAGACCGGACCGGATCAGACCGGATCAGACCGGACAAGCCCGTGCGATGCCCGACGGGCGCCCATCCACGCCAAGACTGCCGACCTGCCGGTCGGCATTGAATCTCAACTCGTTGAAACAGGCATCCAGGGGATGCGGGGAGCGGCGGCCCAAAGGTGCTCGAGGTCGTAAAACTCCCGAGCCTCGTCGAGGAACACATGGACCAGGTAGTCCCCGTAGTCCATCAAAATCCACCGGGCATCATCGAGACCCTCTACTCGCAGTGGAGCGGAGCCGCCTGCCTCTTTGACTTGAAGCTCTACCTCGTCGGCGATAGTTCTGACCTGTCGCGGGTTCCGACCGCTGGTGATCACAAAAGCATCGGTGATACCCAACATCTCGCCCACAGCCAAAATGATTGTGTCCTCACCTGACTTGGAATCAGCGGCCCGGGCGGCAACAAACATGTCGTCGGACACTGCGGGTTCGTAACGATCTGCGACCGATGTGGCAGCGCTTGATGTCAACGGTGGCCTCCTTCTGGCGCCGAGGCGCCGGGTATGGACAAGCTCTGAACGATTAAGACCGGGTGGGCGACGACGACACTGGCCCCGGCCGGGGTGGATCGCGCAGGACGATCACGGGCCATACCGAGGATGAACACGGTCATCGCCATGCAGGCGACGACCACCAGTCCACAAATCACCGCGACGCGCTGCCGCTCTCTGCGCTCCTCCCGGAGAATCCTCCGGCTGGCGGTGCCAACCAACCTTACCGGCTCAGCACTGGGTTCGGGATTCGGCTCCGAACTAGCCGGCGTCCCCGGGGACACGGCCTCGGAATGCGATCTGGGCGAGAGGAAGACCACCCCGGTGGTGTCGTCCTCGGCCAGCGTCATCCGTTCGCTCATCTCCCCGTAGCGTACAGACCTCGACGCCGGATGCAATGGATAACCGCATCTGGGACTAGGCCGTCAACGGGTAACTCGGCTTCCAGCCGAGTCCGAAGCTCACTACTCGATACATCGAATGGGACCATGGGAACCCTCACCGACCGCCATCCGGGTGGCGGATCCACGGCGATGGTTCCGGGCCGATCCACCACAGCCAGGGTCACGTTCTTCCGCAAAGTCGGTTCATCCTTCCAGGTGGGCAGGTCAGCGACCACATCAGCGCCGACCACCACGATCAACTCGCTGGAGGGGTCCCGGCTGAGCAACTCGTTGACCGTGTCCACCGTGTAAGACGGGCCACCCCGCTCAATCTCGATCCGGCTCGGCTCCAATTCCGGTCGTCCCTCGGTAGCCGCCTCCACCATGGCGTATCGGTCCTCGGCCGGCGTTACCGGTCGAATCCCCTCCTTCTGCCAGGGCTCATTCGCCACCACCAGCAGTATCCGATCCAGTCCGAGCAATCGGTAAACAGCCTCGGCCGCCTCGATGTGACCGGTGTGGATCGGGTCGAATGTCCCCCCGAAGATCCCGATGCGGGTGGGTTTACCAGGCACTTCAGGTCCCGGAGAGGGTGGCCACCACCGGGGCGAATGCTTCCATTTCGGCTTCGTGCACGACGATGTACGAAAACCCGAACACCTCCCGGCGCTGACGGAGGCATTCGATGATCTCATCCGTGGTGCCGATGATGGCGATCGGAGACTCTTCGACTTCCTCGGGTGTCCTCGACATCATCTGCGCCAGCTGCTCTACCGCTTCACGTCGGTTGGGAACGATCTGGACGACAAACGTCAGACATTGCAATTCGATCTGATCGAATCGCTCGCCGGCGGCTTGGCGGATCCACTCCACCCGTTGGTGGTAGTACTCGGCGCCGGTGGTGGCAACGACTTCGTGTCCCACGTAGCCGGCGGCCAGACTGGGATTGACCCCGACGATGTCGGCTTCCCGGCCGGCAATACCGAGCACCCTCTTCCCGCCACCACCGATGATGATCGGTGGATGGGGCCGCTGATGCGGGACCGGCGTGCCCATTGCCCCCGTTATCCGGTAGTGCTCACCTTCGAAGGTGGTGCTGCCTTCCGACCACAACGACTTCATCACCGCAAGACTTTCGGCCATCCGGCCGATGCGAACGCCGGGAGACTCCTCGACCATCCCCGACTGCTCGTAATCACTGGTCATCCAACCCGCGCCCAGCCCGAACTCGACCCGTCCCTCGGACATCAGGTCCAACGTGGCGATCTCCTTGGCCAACACCACCGGGTGCCGGTAATCGTTGCCGAACACCAAAGATCCCACCCGCAGCGTGGAGGTCGCCTCTGCCGCCACGGTGAGCGCCACCAACGGCCCATACTGGTCGTCGAAGTGATCGGGGATGAAGAGCGTCGAGTACCCGAGGTCCTCGACCTTGCGAGCCACGTTCCGCCAGGAAGCCCCGCAATCGGCTTTCGACAACTGAACAGCAAATCGAAATGGGTGCATGGCCCGAGCCTAGAGCGGGAGGCCTTACGCTGGTACCGTGCAGAGCGACCCCCAGTCATCACCGTGGGCCCCCGATTCGTGGCGGCTGAAGCCCGCCGCCCAACAGCCGGTGTGGCCCGATGACAGCGAGTTGAAACGGGTCAACGCTCAGCTCTCGTCCCTCCCGCCTCTGGTCTTCGCCGGCGAAGCCCGTCAGCTGACCCGGGCCCTCGGGGCCGCCGCCGATGGTCGAGCCTTTCTGTTGCAGGCAGGCGACTGCGCCGAGTCGTTCACCGAATTCACTGCCGACGGGATCAGGGACAAGCTCAAGGTCATCCTGCAGATGGCGGTCGTCCTGACCTACGGGGCCGGGGTCCCCGTCGTGAAGTTGGGGAGAATTGCCGGGCAATTCGCCAAACCGAGGTCCTCGCCGACCGAACAAGTGGGCGACCAGATCCTCGAATCCTTCCGCGGACACATGGTCAACGACGACCTTCCCGACCGTGCCGCCCGAATTCCCGATCCCAATCGACTCATCACCGCGTACCAGCAGTCGGTCTCCACCCTCAATCTGTTGAGGGCGTTCACCAAAGGTGGATTCGCCGACCTCGGCCAGGTCCATGCCTGGAACCAGCAGTTCGTCGCGTCCTCCACCCAGGGGAAGCGGTTCGAGGACATTGCCGAAGGCATTGACCGGGCGCTCAGGTTCATGGCGGCGTGCGGCATCAAGCTGACGAGCGAGGGCACCCTCCACGAAGTGGACTTCTGGACCAGCCATGAGGCGTTGATTCTCGATTACGAAGAGGCATTGACCCGGCGCGACTCCCTCACCGATGACTGGTACGACTGCTCGGCCCACATGCTGTGGGTTGGTGAGCGGACTCGCCAACTCGACGGGGCCCACTGCGAATTTCTTGCCGGGATCCACAACCCAGTGGGGTCCAAGGTCGGGCCGAACGCCACGCCCGACGATGTCATCGCATTGTGCGAAAGGCTCAATCCTGGCCGGATTCCGGGAAGGCTCACCTTGATCACCCGATTCGGTGCCAATGCCATCGAAGCCGGACTGCCTCCTCTGCTCCGTGCAGTCCGGGATGAGAACCATCCGGTGCTGTGGGTATGCGACCCGATGCACGGGAATACGTTCACCGCCGACGGTGGACGGAAGACCCGACGATTCGACGACATTTTCGCCGAACTCAAGGGGTTCTTTGCCGCCCACCGCGCCACTGGGACCTGGCCCGGAGGGGTCCACGTGGAGTTGACCGGCGAAGATGTCACCGAGTGCCTGGGTGGGGTCGAGGACATCGTGGAAGGTCAACTCGACCAGCGCTACACCACCACCTGCGACCCGAGGTTGAATGCTCGCCAGTCCCTCGACCTGGCCTTTAGCGTCGCCGAGTTGCTGCGAGCCTGACTGTCCCGATACCTGCCAAATGTGGGGGTCATTGACCTCCGCAGCCTTGGACACCAGAATGGTGTCGTTTCCGGGGGGCAGGCATCGGCATGCGGTCACCATCTGACATGCCAGTGTGCCCACCCGACGAAGCATCTGAAACCGCCCACATCTGTCCGAAACCGTCCACATCTGTCCGAAACCGTCCACATCCAGGGAGAAACGCCACCTGATGATTTTTGCCCGCGCTCAACGCCCCCCTGGGACGACACGCATGAACTTCCGCCGATTGAGGGGCTCGCGACAACTCGTCGGTGCCGCCGTGACGAGTTTGATCTGCCTGTTCGGAGCGGTGGCGATTCCGGTGGTAGCGGTTGCCCCGTCCCCGGCGGCGGCGGCGTCCACGTCAGTCCCGGCGTACTGGTTGGTGGCTTCCGACGGCGGCATCTTCGCTTTCGGTGGACTTCCGAGCTACGGATCGATGGGTGGCCAGCTTCTCAACAAGCCGGTCGTGGGGATGGCCGCCACTCCCAACGCCGGCGGCTACTGGTTGGTGGCGTCCGACGGCGGGATTTTCTCCTTCGGCAACGCTTCGTTCCACGGATCGATGGGTGGCCAACGACTCAACAGTCCGATCGTGGGGATGGCCGCCACCCCCGACGGGGGTGGGTACTGGCTGGTGGCGTCCGACGGCGGNNGGCTGGTGGCAAGTGACGGCGGGATCTTCGCCTTCGGGGACGCCTCATTCCATGGATCGACAGGCGCCCTCAACCTGAACCAACCGGTGGTCGCCATGGCGGCTTCCTCCAACGGCGGCGGCTACTGGCTGGTGGCCAGTGACGGGGGGATCTTCGCCTTCGGGAACGCCCCGTTCTTCGGCTCCGCCGGCGGCGAGTCACTCTCGCGTCCTATCGTGACCATTGCCTCCACGCCGAGCGGCAACGGCTACTGGTTGAGTGACACGGCCGGCCTGGTATTCAACTTCGGCTCGGCGAATTACTTCGGCTCGGCTCCGCCCCATCTCAACGCCTCGATCGTGGGTACGACGGTGGGGATGGGGACGGGAGGATACGGGAACAATCCCAGTTATCCATCAGGTGCCTACGGATACGACATCTCGAAATACCAATGTGGAAACCTTCCCCCGCCGCCCCACCAGATCGGCGTCGTCGAGGTCAACGGTGCGTCATATGGCTATGTCAACCCCTGCCTGGCCAGCGAGGCCGCGTGGGCCGGGGCCGGGCTCAATCTGTACACGTACCTCACCTACGGAATGACCACATCCGGACCCGCCATCTGCAACGGTTTCGATCAGGATGCGTGCTATGCGGGCTATGGCGCCGGTCAGTACGCGTTCGCGCAGGCCCAGGCGGCCGGGATCAACACGTCGGTGACGTGGTGGCTGGACGTGGAAAGCGACCCTTCATGGTCGAGCGACACCAGTGCCAACGCCACATTTGTCCAGGGGGCGGTGGAAGGTCTGAGGGCCGAGGGGGTCAACAACGTCGGGATCTATACCAGCGTCCTCAGCTGGCCCGGCATCGTGGGGTCGTATCAACCACAACTCCCGCTGTGGGCGGCGTGGTACACGGGTAATCCTCAGCAAAATTGTGCCAACGCGTATTCGTACGGCGCGGCTCATGGAAGCAACCTGCCGTCAGGCGGGGTCTGGATGACCCAGTACACCAGCAACGCCAACGGCTACGACGGCGACTACGCCTGTTGATCCACCAATGGCGCCATGGCGGCCGCAGGTGCTGCCGGGGACGGCGGTGCTGCCGGTGCCGGCGGTGCTGCCGGTGTGGCTGCCGGTGCCGGTGGGGACGGCACCGGACCGAGAGCATGCAGGTGGGAAGCGTCGTTGTAACCCAGGAGGCGCCATCGGCCTTCGTCCACCTCCCAGGTGGTGAGCGAGGCGTGCTGAGTCCGGAGTTGCAACCGGGCCCCCTCCCGGCCGCCCATCAACGGGAGCATCGACAGCATCGACGCCTCGATGACCCCGGCATGGCACGCCACCACCACCAGACCACCGGGATGCCGGGCCGCCACGCCCTCGAGAGCCTCCGCCACCCGGAGCACGAAACCCGTCCAACTCTCCCCTCCCGGCGCTATCTCCCCGCCCGGGTTCTCATCCCAATCGGGGCCTCCATACTGTGCGCTGAACTCACCCCAGGTGAGCCCGTCGGCCTCGCCCGGGTGCAGCTCGCAGAGATCACAGTCCGTCGTCACCCGTGGGGAAGGCTCGATAGGTTCGTCGGGTCCCATAGACCTGAGTGCCGGGGCCAACAGTTCCGCTGTCTCGATGGCTCGGGGCAACAGGCTGGCATAGAGGGCGTCAGCGCCGGCCAGTTCCCCGGTCACCTCCAATCGCTCGGCCAGTGCCTCCACCTGGCGCACACCCAAGGCGGTAAGTCCGGTGCACCCGTTGATCCCCCCACAGACACCCGACACATTGCATTCCGCTTCGCCGTGACGGACCAGGACCAACCGGGTGGTGGTTGGAGACCCGGACGCTGCCACGGTGCGGATGCCACCAGGAGGGGCGGCGACCAGTCCCTCGAAATCCCCGCCCGTCGGCGTCCCCGGCGGCATCAGGCCAACTCCCCGACAAACTGCTCGAGCTGCCGCAGGGTACGGCACTCAATGACGCTGTCGCAGTGCACGCCATACTCACCCACTATCGAGTCTCCCGAATTCCAGTAGGCCCGAGGTTCAGGATTCAACCAATAGACACGGCGGGCGCGATCCTGTAACTCCTTCACCACCCACGCCTGCGACGCGTGGTAGTTGTTGCGGGCATCACCGAGGAGCAGCACGCTGGTTCGTGGCGTAATCTCTTCTCCCCATCGCTCCCAGAACACAGTCAGGGCATGACCGTAATCGGAGTGACCATCGACCCAGATCACGTCGGCCTCCGTATTGATGCGGTGTACCGCGTCGGCAGGATCATCGACGTTCTCGAAGAACCGGCTGACTTCGTCAATGCCGTCGATGAAGACGAAGCTCCGCACTTTGGAGAACTGGGAGCTGATGGCATGAACCAAATGCAATGTGAACCGGGCGAAGGACGCCACCGAGCCCGAGATGTCGGCGATGACCACGATTTCGGGTTTGGCCGGCCGGGGATACCGGAATTTGGGTTCCAGCGGTACACCACCGGTCGATAGTGAGTGACGGACGGTGCTGCGAAAGTCCAGTGGACCCTTGCGGCCGTGGCGCCGTTTGCGGGCCAATCGGACGGCTAGCTTGCGTGACAGAGGTTGCAGCGCCTTCTTGAGCAGGACCATTTCGTCTCTGGTCGCATGCATCACGTCGACATCCTCGGGCAGCGGCTTGCGCAGCGATTTGGCCAACGCCTCGCTCCCGCGATCTGCTACCAGGCGCCGGCGGATCTCGTTCTCGATCTCATGGCGGAGTTGGTCGATGCGTGATTGGAACTCGTCTCGGAGAAGCCGCTCCTCCAATGCGGTAAAGGTGACCTGCCCTCCGGTGTCCGCCTCTGGGCCGGCTCCCGGATCTCTAGTCGCCGGTGACGTGGATGCGACCCGCGCATGGTCGAGCAGGCGATCGAGGATCCGGTCCAGATCGAGGTTCCTCAATGTCCGGTAGAGGTAATAGGTCCCTCCCACCGGGCGCCCCGGCTCCATGCCGGCGTACCGGGCCACCGCGTGGCGGGCCACCGCGGCAATCATGGCGTCGTTGGTCCCCAGGAGAGCCTTGTAGAGGAGCTCCGCCAACTCTTCGGGAGACATACCCTCTTGCCCACCACCCCCGCCCAGACCCCGACCCTTCCCGGTGCCACGCCCGGCCAGTTTGGCCGCATCATTCTCGTCCGATTGCTCACCGTCCTCCTCGAGCTCGTTCTCGGCAATCTGATACTCCGGGCCTCGCAAGGAGAAGTAGATCTCAAACGTCGTCTCGTACGCTCTCCAATGCGTCGACGACTTGACCAGGCTTGCCCCCAGTGCGTATTTCAACCCCTCCCGGTCCTCGAGTGGGATGTGACGCATGGCTTCGGCGGCATCGAGGTGCTCGGTCAGGGACACCGGGATGCCGGCCGCGCGCAGCTCGGCGACAAAGCCGGTGAGGAGGTCGAGCATGGCGACTATCTCCTGAATCAGTCAGTGCGCTCGACGCCGGCCAGCTCTTTGGCGGCTCGATCGATATCCGTTTGGTACTTGAGGAGAATATTGAGGGTCTCACGGGCCCGTTCGGCATCGATCGATTCCACTCCCAGCACCACCAGGGTCCGGGCCCAATCCAGAGTCTCCGAAACCGACGGGAGTTTCTTCAGCTCGAGGGTACGAAGGGAGCGCACGATGCGGGCGACCTGATCGGCCAGCGCCGCGCTGATCCCCGGCACCCGGGTTTCGATAATGGCGCGTTCCCGGTCAAGCTGGGGGTAGTCAATGTGCAAATAGAGGCAACGGCGTTTCAGAGCTTCGGAGAGCTCACGGGTGTTGTTCGAGGTGAGAAAGACCAGAGGGATCTGGGTGGCTCGCACAGTTCCCAGTTCAGGGATGGAGACCTGATATTCGGAGAGGATCTCGAGCAGCAACGCCTCGGTCTCCAACTCCACGCGGTCAACCTCGTCGATGAGGAGGACCACCGGATCGGGCGATCGAATGGCTTCGAGCAACGGCCGAGCCAGCAAAAATTCCTCCGAGAAGATGTCCTCTTCCAGCTCTTGCCACGCTTGGTCGGCCCCGGCCTGAATACGCAGGAGCTGTTTCTTGTAGTTCCACTCATAGAGGGCCTTGGACTCGTCGAGTCCTTCGTAACACTGCAACCGGATCAACCGGCTGCCGGTGAGCCGGGCCACCGACTTGGCCAATTCGGTCTTCCCGGTCCCCGCCGGACCTTCCACCAGTACCGGCTTGGCCAGCCGATCGGCGAGGTATACGACCCCGGCGATTCCTTCGTCAGCGAGATAGTCGACGCTGGCCAGGCCCTGACGCACGGCGTCAATCGATTCGAACCGGGGCTCGCCCGCCACCGGAAACCCTGTGGTGATGGTGTCGTTCTCTCGGGCGACGTTGGCTGGGGAGGTCATGACCGCACCTGACCTTCCCCGTGCACGATGTACTTGACGCAGGTAAGAGCCCGGAGGCCCATTGGGCCACGGGCGTGGAGTTTTTGGGTGGAGATCCCGATCTCCGCTCCCAGACCGAATTCCTCCCCATCCACAAACCGAGTAGAGGCGTTCACCAATACCGCCGCGGCGTCGACCTCCGTGGTGAACCGGGTGGCTGTTGCTAGGTCACGTGTGATGATTGCCTCCGAGTGTCCTGATCCGAATCGAGCGATGTGATCGATGGCGCCGTCGAGATCGTCTACCACCGCGACCGCCATCTTCAAATTGAGGAACTCGGTGGCGTAATCCTCTTCGGTGGCCATCCCGACCGAGGGCAGCAATTCCCGGGTGGCGGCGTCCCCCACCAGCTCCACCCCGGGTAACACCGAGCCCAGTCCGGGCAGGAACGACGCGGCGACCTGGCGGTGCACCAGCAGGGTCTCGGCGGCATTGCACACACCGGGGCGATGGGTCTTGGCGTTGCGCACCACCGAGCGGGCCATGGCCAGATCCGCGGCCGAGTCCACGTAGACATGGCAGTTCCCGGCGCCATCGAGCACGTAGGGCACAGTGGCGTGCTCTTTGATCGCCGCCACCAGAAGCGGCCCACCGCGAGGGATGAGGCAGTCGATCGATCCCTCCAGCCGCATAAAGGCGACCGCCGACTCGTGGCTGGAGTCAGCAACCAGACCGACCGCATCCACCGGTAGCCCCGCCTTCTCGAGTCCGAGACGCAATAGGCCGGCAATGACCGTATTGGTGCCGATGGCCGACGATGATCCTCGGAGCAGCACCGCGTTGCCGGATTTCAGACACAGTCCAGCCGCATCGCTGGTCACGTTCGGGCGGTTCTCGTAGATGATTCCGACCACCCCGAGCGGCACCCGCACCCGTTGGATGCGCAGACCATTGGGGCGAACCCATCCATCGACGATCTCACCGACGGGATCGGTAAGGCCAGCCACCTGGCGAAGGCCCTGGGCCATCCCCGCCACCCGCGAGTGATCGAGACGGAGCCGATCGACGGAGGAGTGCTCGGCCCCAGTCGCCTCGAATTGGGTGACGTCGTCAGCATTGGTAACGAGGATCCGGTCAGCCTCTTCTTCGATGAGGTCGGCGGCTCTGAGGATTGCCTCGTTGCGGACGGTCGCCGATGACCGGGCCACGGCGCGCGCCGCGGCCTTGGCCTTTTGTCCGAGTTCCACCAGGGCGGGTGAGGGGCAACCGTTCACCGCCACAGCGTACTTGGGGAGAGTGCCGTCGGGCCCAGCCAGGGCCCACCGCGGGCGTAGCCAGGGCCCAGCCAGGGCCCAGCCAGGGCCCACCGCGGGCGTAGCCAGGGCCCAGCCAAGGCCCACCGCGGGCGTAGCTACCGTCTTGCTGCAACCACGTCAATGCCCGACATCACACCAGGACAACCAGGTCGTCACGGTGAACGACCTCCGGCGCCAGGTCGTCGGGAAGGTCGGAGGATCGGTGGCCGGCCCAGGTGGCGACCACCGACGCCGGCTGGCGGACCAGTCCTTTGGCGAACACATCTCCGTCGGGTCCGGCGATCTCCACCGCGTCATCAGGCCCGAAGTCTCCGAGCACGGACACCACCCCAGCAGCCAGCAGGGACGTGCCCCTCTCCACCAGTGCCCGGCGGGCACCGGCATCGACCGAGATGGTGCCCGCGGCACCTATGGCGAAGGCGATCCAGAGCTTCCGGGCCGGGAGGCGACGATCCCGCGGGCGGAACCGGGTCCCCACCCCTGAGATTCCCGATGTCACCGCCGCCAGTACTCCCGGGTGGGACGCATCGGCGATGACAGCCTCTACCCCCGACCACACCGCGATCTTGGCCGCCGCCAGCTTGGACCCCATCCCTCCGCTCCCGACCGCGCTCCCCGGACCACCGGCGATGCGCTCCAGTTCGTGGTCGATCTCCACCACCTCGGCGATCAGGGATGCTTCCGTCATTCGCTTCGGGTCGCCGGTGAACAGACCGGCGGTATCGGTGAGCAGGACCAGCAGGTTGGCCCCGACCAGGTGGGCGACCAGTGCCGCCAGCCGGTCGTTATCCCCGAACCGGATCTCCTCATCAGCCACCGCGTCGTTCTCGTTCACCACCGGGACCACACCGAGCTCGAGTAGTCGGGCCAGGGTCTGGCGGGCGTGCAGGTACTGGCTCCGATGTACAAAGTCGAGCGGCGCCAAGAGCACCTGGCCGGCGACCAGGTCACAGGCGTCGAGGGCATCGCTCCACACACTCATCAACCGGGGCTGGCCGATGGCGGCCACGGCCTGCAATGTGGCCAAATCTGAAGGGCGAGGAGCGCCCGTCGACAAGATGGTCCACCCGGCGGCGATGGCACCGGAGGTGACCACCACGACTCGGTCTCCTGCCCTTCGGACGCCAGCAACCTCGCGGGCCAACTTGGCGACGGCTTCGGTATCGATACCTCCATCGGTATCGGTGACCGACGACGATCCGATCTTTACCACCACCGTCCGCGCCGGCGCCGGCACCGTCCGCGCCGGCGCCGGCACCGAAGCGATCTCGCCGGCGCCGCTCACGAGGACCGTCGCCGGCGACTCGACGGGCCACCGGTGAACTCGGGCTGGTCGCGGTACCAGATAAAGGAAAGCTCACCGATCCGGACCTCGTCACCATCCCGGGCACCGGCCCGGGCCATGGCCCGGTCCACGCCGATCTTGCGGAGACGATCCTGAATGTAGTCAGCGGCTTCGTCGGTGGTCACGTCGTTGAGGGCCACCGCCCGCTCCACCACCTTTCCGAACACTTCGTAGACACCTTCTTCGATCCGCTCCACGCTGAAGCCCTCGGGGAGCGGGTGGTGGATCACGATGTTGCCGGTGGCCTCCGGCTCCGCCGTTCGAGCTTCTGCCACCATGGTCCCGAGGGTGCCGATCAGCGCAGGAATTCCGAGTCCGGTCACCGAAGAAATCACCAGATCCGGCAGGAAGACCCCGTCGTCGCCAATCCCCTCCCCGGTGTCGCTCGATCCGAACAGGGCGGCAACATCCGCCACATCAACGATGCCGGCGGCATCGGCCTTGGACCCGACCACGATGCGCGGCCGGTCGAGCAGCTCCGGGCGGTACTGGCCCAGCTCGTGAAGCAGCACCCGATGTTGCTCATAGGGCGAGACGCCGGTCACCGGGTCGAGTTCGATCAGCACCACCAGGACCCGCGATCGGGTGATGTGCCGCAGAAACTGGTGCCCGAGACCCTTCCCTTCCGCGGCCCCCTCCACCAGCCCGGGGATATCCGCCATGGTGAAGTTGGAGTCGTCATCGCAGCGGACCACCCCGAGATGGGGCTCGAGGGTGGTGAAGGGATAGTCGGCAATTTTGGGCTTGGCCGCCGAAATCCTCGAAATCAGCGTGCTCTTCCCAACGTTGGGGAATCCCACCAGAGCCACATCGGCCACCAATGCCAGCTCGAGGTCGTACCACTGCTCGTGTCCCTTCTCTCCTTGTTCGGCAAAGGCCGGGGCCCGGCGCCGGTTGGTGAGAAAACTGGCGTTACCCCGGCCACCCCGTCCACCTTGTGCCGCCAGCCACCGGTCGCCGGGTCCAACGAGATCGGTCAGCAGCTTCCCTTCGGATGACCTGGCTCGGGTGCCGACCGGGACCGGTACTTCGAGGTCGGCTCCCCTGGCACCGTGCTTCTTCTTTCCCCCGCCATGTCCCCCATCGCCGCCCTTGCGGTAGGGGTGGTCCCGAAATCCCAGGAGGGAGGACTGGTTGGTGGTGGCCACCAGCCAGATGTCGCCCCCTCGTCCCCCGTCACCGCCATCGGGGCCACCCTTGTCCACGTGGGCCTCGCGGCGAAAGGCGACAGCGCCGGCTCCGCCATCGCCGGCCTTCACGTGTAGTTGGGCCTCATCGACGAATCCGGACATCCCTCGATCCTACCGATCGCCGGTCGGCGGACCCGAGAGGGAGAGAACCATGATCACACCCGGGTTCCTGGCCTGGGTCAATGATCTCAGACGTCTTCGAGAAGGGTGAGACGCAGCCGCCCGACAGCCTCGGAGACTCCCAGGGTGTCGGCCAGATCCTCATACGAGCCATACTCGGTTCGGATCGCCTCGAGAAACTCCACCATCGTCTCGGGGACCACGTTGAGAATGGCAGGGGCGAACTGGCTCACCGCCTCGACCGACTCCGAATACTCGTTCTTCAGCCGCTCGAGCAGTGCCTCCATGGCCAAGGCGCTGAGGGCATAGTCCTCGACGATCGTCTCGTCGGGCACCCCGAGGAACGCCAGCAGAAGAGCCGAGAGCACCCCTGTGCGGTCTTTGCCTGCACTGCAGTGCAAGACGGCGGGGAGTGCGTCCTCGTCGGTCAAAGCCTGAATTGCCCTGGTCAGCGCCGGGGCGCCCTGCACCACGAGTTGGAAATATCGGGACGTCACGTACGACGCCTCTTTCCAGGAGGGAAGCTCCTCGGCCGAAGGGAGGACGTCGAACAACGGGAGACCGAGATATCGGACCGGCACGTCGTCTACCGGAAACGAGCCACGTTGTTCGGCTTCGTCGTGGGTCCGCAGATCGATCACCGTGGCCAGACCTATGTCCCGAAGCTGAGTTCGATCGTCCGAACTCAGCTTGTTCAGACCGTCGGCGCGGAACAAACGGCGCCAACGGGTTTGACGGCCGTCAGCGGTTCGATAGCCACCCAGGTCGCGGAAGTTGACGCAACCGTCGAGGACCACGATCCGGCTGGGAGGGTTGGGAGGAACTGTCGTCGCCAGGCGCTCGCCGTCGGCCAGGTTGCTCCCGCCAGACACCTGGATCAGGCGTCAGTGACGACGTCGACCAACTTGCGGCCTTTTCGGCTGGCGAACTGTACGGTACCGGCAGAGAGGGCGAACAAGGTGTCGTCGCCGCCCTTGCCGACGTTGAGGCCGGGATGAAACTTGGTTCCACGTTGACGGAGGATGATCGACCCAGCCTGCACCGCGGTGCCGCCAAAGGTCTTCACACCCAGTCGTTGTGCGTTCGAATCACGCCCGTTGCGGGTTGAACCGCCACCCTTGGTCTTGGACACGCCGAAAACTCCTTCTTGCTCTGCTATGTACTGGTGGGGCTGCGTACTGGTGAGGCTGAGCCCTAGCCCGCTGCCGTAATACCTGTGATCTTGATCGTCGAGTAGCGCTGACGGTGGCCCCAACGGGTGTGTTGGTTCGACTTGTTCTTGTAGGTGAACCCCCGGATTTTCGGCCCGAGCTCTTCCCCGACCACCCGAGCGGTCACCGAAGCGCTGGCCAGGGCGGCCGGCGTAGCCAGCACGGTGTCACCGTCCACGACCAGCACCGGCGTGAATGCGACCTCTGACCCGGGGTCTTCCCCAAGCAATTCGACTCGGAGCTGCTGGCCTTCGGCCACCCGCTCTTGTTTTCCTCCGGTTTGGATCACGGCATACATAAGGGGATAACTCTACAGGTCTGAGTCGCTGAATACGATTCCGCGCCCCTCACACACCTCGCACATGGTCGAGAGCGACTCGATCAGGCCCTCGGATACCCGTTTCCGGGTCATTTCCACCAGACCCAGCTCGGAGATGTCAAAGACCTGGGTTCGGGTCTTATCCCTGGCCAGGGCGGCCCGAAGAGCGCTTGAGACCTTGTCCCGGTTCTCCCGGATCTCCATGTCGATGAAGTCGATCACGATGATCCCGCCGATATCACGAAGTCGCAGTTGGCGGGCTACTTCCTCCGCCGCCTCAAGATTGTTCCGGTACACCGTCTCCTCGAGGTTGGTGGTACCGACGTTTTTCCCCGTGTTGACATCGATCACCGTCAGCGCCTCGGTCCTGTCGATCACCAAGGAGCCGCCCGAGGGAAGGTAGACCTTCGGGCCCAATGCCTTGTGGAGCTGTTCGTAAACGTGAAACCGCTCAAATACCGGCAACGCCTCCTCGACGGGGTCGAAATACTCGACCCGGTCAGCCAACTCAGGGTTAACTGCCCCGACGTAGTCGCGCACCTGCTCAAAGAGGGCCAGGTCGTCGATGACCACTGCCCGGTATTCGCGGTTCAACTCCTCCCGAATCACCCTGACGGCAGTCACTGGCTCCCGGTAGAGAAGGGCGGCTCCCTGGCCTTTGGCGGCGGCGGCGGAAATGCCTTCCCACTGGGTGACCAGCCGGGCCACGTCGTTGCGCAACTCATCGGCACTGGCACCGGCGGCGGCGGTGCGGACAATGAGCCCGTGGCCCTTCGGTCGAACGGCATCGACAATCTTCCTGAGCCGCTTGCGCTCACTGTCGTCTAGGCGCTTGGAGATACCGAAGGCCGTGCTGTCGGGGACGAGAACAACGAAGCGACCCGGAATTGAGACTTCCTGGGTCAGGCGGGCACCTTTGGCTCCGATGGGATTCTTGGTGACCTGACACAAGATGGTCTGGCCGGGACGGAGCACCTCTTCAATGCGGGGCTGGGTGGCCGATGCACCTGATTCGATGTCATCTTTGTCGTAGCGAACATCTCCCCGGTAGAGGACGGCGTTCTTGGGCGTGCCGATGTCGATGAACGCCGCTTCCATGCCGGGCAGCACATTCTGTACTCGGCCCCGGTAGATATTGCCGTCGATCTGCGAGGCGTCGTCCGACGCCCGGGACACGTAGTGCTCCACCAACGTACGTCCTTCGAGCAGGGCGATCTGAGTGGTCTCGGGCTGGACGTGGACACACATCATGTAACGACCCACCGCCTTGCCACGGCGCTCCCGTCCACCCCGCCGATTACTGGTGCTCACTTCGCCGGTGCTGCCGACAGGGGAAATGGACTCGACGATGGCCGCATTCTCGCTGCGCAGGGTTTCGTCACCGCCCGATCCACCACCACCGCTTGAACGGCCACCGCCACCGCCCGATCGGCCACTAGCACCGCTTGAACGGCCACCGCCACCGCCCGATCCACCACCACCGCTTGAACGGCCACTGCCACTGCCCGATCGATTCCGGTTTCCGGAGCCGTTCTTCGATTTCTGCGCCGGAGCCGAGGGCTTGGCGGCGGTTTCGACCGATTCTGGCCGTGCGGGCCGGGTATCACCGATCTTTGGGCGTGCCGCCGGAGTCGGAGGCATCGACGGAACCGCGCTGGGGGCAGTCGGGGTTCGGGTGGCGGTGATCGCCTCGGACATATCGAGAATTTCGGTGCCACCGGTGCCATCAGCACCATCTCCGATGTCCGCAGCTTCGGACTCGTCATTGCCGGTCACCGATCCGGGTACGGATGCCTTGGATCGTCCACGCCCACGCGACCCGCGGCGGCGACGATTCTGCCCAGTCCTCGGCGCTGTGGAGCGCGGGCTGCCGTCCTCAGCAGCACCGTCTACTGGGGTCGGGTCTGCACCATCGGCTGGGGTCGGGTCAATGCCCCGGGGCGTATCTCCTTCTCCACCCACTATTGCCTGTTCCGATCGGGGCATTCCGCCCCTCTTGTCCGCTTCAGCGGCGACGACGTCTCCTGTGGGCGCAGTCGAAAGCACCGGTACACTCACCGGTTTCTCGACCGGCGGCCCGGTCATTGCTTCTGACATCGAATTCCCTTCTAAAACTGCTCACGATGCACGCTCGTAGGCGTACATGGCGCGGTCGGCCGCCGCCGGGTCTCCTCGGAAAACCAAAGGTTCCCAGCGGCTGTCATCGCGCTCGATCCATTGTTGAGTTCTGCATATCCGGTTCCGCACCGGGATCCGACTTGATTCGCTTCCACTGGAACCCTCCACGGGCGCCACGGTGATCAGACCCCGGACAAGCTCGACCGGGTGCACTGCGTACGGCTGGGTTGCCAGCTCCGCCATAAGGACAACGTTGACTGCGGGATTGCCCTCGTCTCCGCTGCCATCGACGACTGCCCGATCTACTACCGATGGATAGCGATCGATACCTTCAGGTACTACCCCTGCAACCAGGGCCCGGGGTGAAAATGCCACGGTATGGGCCCAGACACATCCGGCCCGGAACAACTGCCGCCGCACCATTCCCAGTGTGGAGGAGCGGAAGTGAATACGCACGTCAGCCCCTCCCATGTCCGGCCGCCGCGGCGGCAAATACTTCCAACCCAGAGGTTGGAGTGGCGCCGGATGGCGCCGTGACCATCAATCGTACCGGCCCTCGTGGCCCTGGCCAAACAATGCCAGAAGTTCGAGGGCTCGACCGTTTACTCCCAGATCCGTCGGGTGATCTTCCCTGGATGGCTGAAGGCGCGTCCTCGGCAATACCCTGGACACGGCCCTACATGGAGGCTCGGCACCGACAGTTCGGGCCGGTGCGAAGGTCCTGGTCAACGCGGGCTCGGTCGGTGGCCAGGGCGTCGCCACCGCCTTGTCCAGCCTGGGGTCTCATCAGTCCCCCTGACACCGGATCGCACCTGATGCATCAGGTCGACGTCCCGGCCCCGGGCGCTGCGGTGGTGGTCGGGGCCGTGATCAGGGGAACCGGCGCTGTCGACTGGATCACCTGATTGCCCGGAGGAATGGCCGCCGGTCCGACCGGGTGGGCGGCCAGATAATCGAAGATTGTCCTCACCACCGGAGCCGCCGCCGCCGCGCCGTAGCCGGCCTGGTCGATGACGCACACCACCACGTACTGGGGGGTGGTGGTGAATCCCACGAACCAAGCAGTGGGCTCCTTGCCCTGTACGGTGTCGGCGGTACCGGTCTTGCCGGCCAGATCGATGCTAGGAAACAACGATCCTTGGAACGCTCCGCTAGCCGTGCCGTTGGGTGACTGCACCACCCCTTCGAACCCGGTCAGTAACGGCTGGTAGGTGGTGGCCGGCAGGCTCACATGGCCGGTCACCTGGGGAGCGATCTTCTTGACCACCGCACCGGACGGCGAGACCACGGCGGCGGCGACCTGCGGGGCGTACCGGGTACCCTCGTTGATGAACGTCGAGTAGGCCACCGCCTGCTCAATGGGAGTGATGGCGGTGGCGCCCTGCCCGAACGCCATCTGCACGTTGTCCCCGGTGTACCATTGGGTATTGGGAAAGGCGGCCGGAGCCTCTGCGTGGAGCTTCTGGCGCTCGGCAAGGCTGTCCACCCGCCCGACGCTCTCGTTGGGGAGATCGATGCCGGTGAGTTGGCCCAGGCTGTACTGGGCGGCTTGACTTTGAATCGGGGTCTGGCCGTAGGCGGCCGACTGGTCGAAGAACAGCGCCCCCAGGTTGTAGAAGAAGGCATCGCTCGACACCGTCAGGGCCTGAGAGATGTTGAGGATCCCGCCGCTGTCGCCGATAGCGTCGTGGAGGATGCACCCGGTGGCACCGGAGTTGGCCTTGCAGCCGGGGACGATGAAGGTGTTGGTGTCGTTGTAGGTCTCCGTGTCATTCCACAGCCCGGCGTTGAGGGCGGCGGTGGCGGTCGACAGTTTGAAAGTCGAGCCGGGGGTGTACACCCCGCCGATAGCCCGATCGATCTGGGGCATATTGTTGGCCGGGTCCTTCAGGGCGGTGTAGGCGGCATTGGAGATGCCGCCTACCCAGATCGACGGGTTGTAGGAGGGGAACGATGATGACGCCAGCACCGCCCCGGTCCTCGGATCCATGACGATCACCGCTCCACCGGTCGCGGCTGGATAGCAACCGGTCTTGTTGTTGCAGTTCGGATCGATGTGGTTGCGCAGCGTGCCGATCTGGCTGGCCAGTGCGTTGTCCGCCATTTGTTGCAAGCCGGTGTCGATGTTGGTGACAATGTTGTCGCCCGGTGTGGCCGGGACAGACTTCAAGGTGCCCACCACGTGGCCTGTCGAGTCCACCTCGAGTTGCTGCTGGCCCGGGATCCCATGGAGGTCCGATTCGTACTGGTACTCCAGGCCCGACTGCCCGAACGGGTCGCCGGTCTGGTAGCCCAGGGAGGTGCGCGACTTGAGCTCCGCGGCGTTGATATTCCCCACGTAGCCGAGGACTTGGGAGGCCGGGTAACCGTCTTGGGCCGGTCCGGGGTATTCGAGTTGGGGGTAGTTGCGCTCGGAGATCTGCGCGGTGGCCACGCCCGGGAACTCGCCGGGATGTTCCTTGATGTAGAGGACATCGGCCACTGGGGCGTTGGCCAGGACGGGCACCGGTTTGTACAGGCTGTACCGGGTGTCGGCCACTGCCGCGTTGACTTGGGCCGACGTTTCACCGATCAACGCCGCCAGCCGGCCTACCACGTCGGGGTTCTGGGTCGCCGCGTTTCTCGACAGGGTGATCTCGGTGGTGGACACGTTGTTCACCAACGGGTTCCCATACCGGTCGAGGATCAATCCCCGGGAGGGGGTGACTGACACGGCCCGGATCTGATTGGCGGTGACCGCGTTGACTGCGGCGGGGGCCTGCAGTACCTGAAGTGTCCATAGGCGCAGTCCCAGGACCACGAACAGCCCGAGGACGACCAGCCCGGTGATCCGGAGTCGGAGAGCGGGTCGGGACGCCGTCGAGTCGGGTGCGTCGAGTACCGCCTCCACCGAGAATCGGCTCTGGTGGAGCTTGGGCTGACGCGGGGCCTTGCGGTGGACAGGCCGCTGGCGGTCGGGTCGCATATATCGCCGGGGTCCGCCAAGAGGATGTCGGGGAGTGCGTTTCACCGGGCACCATCCTGCCAACAGAATGAGCCGAATTGGTCGCGAGCCCGGTTTTGGGCAGCCCGCCTCAACGGAGACTGCCGGCCATCGAGGTTGGCATCCCCTCCGTCGACACCTTCGGCAATGCCCATCCCACCATCCGGACCGCCGGCACCGCCAGCACCGCGTTGCACACCGCCACCAGCAACGCGGTGCGGGTCACACCGACGTGGAGCATCTGAGGTTGGCCCAGAATGGAACCGAGAAGGGCGTAGAACACCTCGTACAACACGCTGGCCACCAGAGCGGCCACGGTGGGAAGCCACCACGAGGACCTGTCCAGGGCCACCGTGGCCAGTCCCACCCCGAATCCGATCAACGTGCCGATGAAGGCGGAGAGACCGAAAGGGGTGGGAAGGAGGCAGTCGGCCACCAATCCACTCCCGAAGCCCATGGTTGCCCCCCGCCCGGGTCCACCCACCAATCCGGCGGCCATCGGCAACAGCACCATGATGTCCGGATGGACCCCGCCGATGCGGATGTCGAGCATCAGGGTCTGCTGTACGACGATGAAGGCAAAGACCACCAGGGTCACCCGGGCAGTATCTCGGGCGGTCACGGACGGCCTCCCACAGGATGTGTACTCATGGTGACGCCGGGTCCCACAGGACGACCGACACGTAGCGGAGATTGGTCAGATCGGCGAGTGGTTGCAGGGTCACCGACTCCTCCGTCGCCGAGACCCCGGTTTTCGAACCGGTGACCCGGGCCACCGGAATATTGGGGGGGAAGATGGCGCCGTTCAGCCCGCTGGTAACGAACAGCTCGCCGACCGAAAGCGGGGTGTTGATCGGGACCAGGCCGGCGGAGAGTGGTTTGCCCGATCCCTCACCTGTCACCGCGGCGTAGGCGCCGGGTGTCCCATAGAGCACATCTACCAACGAGGCCCCGTCGCTGATCAGTCGGACCGTGGCGGTGTGGTGGTTGGCCTGAACCACCCGACCCACCAGTCCCCCGCTCGCCACTACCGGCATGTTGTACTGCACCCCATCGTCCCGACCCACACTGATGCCGATGGTGGCGGCGAAGTTGCTCGATTCGTAGTCGATGACCTCGGCCGGCACTGTCTGGAGGTTTCCGATGTATGGCAGGTGGAGGACGGCACTCAGCTGTTGCAAGGACTGTTCGGTCTGGGCCGATCGGGCCCGCTGTTGTTGGAGCTGGCGGATCTGTTGTTGGAGTTTTTGGTTCTGCTGGCGTACGGCACCGTAGTGAACGGACCCGGCCAGAAAGCTCCCCATCGGCTCGACGATGTCATTGACGCCCGAGCGGATAGGGGCAAAAGAGTCAGCGGCTACCGATTTCACCCCGGAGGTGACCCGGCCCAAACCGCCCCGGGCGTCGAGCGTAATGATGGTGATCGACGCCAACAGCAGAATCAGCAGTGTGGTGCGAGGCCGGCGGGACCGCCGCAACTTCGCCACAGAAAAGCTCCCTTATTTCAGCGAGCAGATGACGTGATGAGAACCTGCTTCAGTGCTTCGAACTCCTCAAGGCACTGCCCGCTGCCGATGGCAACGCAGTTGAGCGGGTCTCTGGCCACCACGATCGGCATGCCCGTCTCCTGGGTCAGGCGGCTGTCCAGGCCATGCAACAACGCGCCCCCGCCTGTGAGCACGATGCCTTGTTCCATGATGTCGGCGGCGAGCTCCGGCGGTGTCCGATCGAGGGTGACCTTCACCGCGTCCACAATGGCAGCCACCGGCTCATCGATTGCCTTGCGGATCTCCTGAGTGGAGATGACCACTGTCTTCGGAAGGCCGGAGACCAGGTCGCGGCCCCGGATCTCCGCATGGAGCTCTTCCTCGAGATCGAAGGCGGAGCCAAGGGCGATCTTGATCTCCTCGGCAGTTCGCTCGCCCAATGCCAGGCTGTACTCCTTCTTGATGAAGGACACGATGGCCTCGTCCAACTCGTCGCCGCCGATGCGGATCGACTGACTGGTCACGATGCCCCCCAGGGAGATGACCGCCACCTCGGTGGTGCCGCCACCGATGTCGACGACCATGTTGCCGGTTGGCTCATGCACCGGCAGCCCGGCACCGATGGCCGCGGCCATCGGCTCCTCGATGATGAATGCCTTGCGGGCCCCGGCGTACTCTGCCGCTTCCATCACCGCTCGTTGCTCTACTCCGGTGATACCCGAAGGAACGCAGATGACCATGCGGGGCTTGGCAAAGCGGCGCTGGTGGACCCGGTGAATGAAATACCGGAGCATTTTTTCGCAGATCTCGAAATCGGCGATGACCCCGTCCTTGAGCGGCCGGATGGCCTGGATGTGACTCGGGGTACGACCGATCATTCGCTTGGCTTCGGTGCCGACCGCCAATGGTCGACCATCCTTGACGTTGACGGCGACCACCGAGGGCTCGTTCAGGACGATTCCTCGACCACGCACGTACACCAGGGTGTTGGCGGTACCAAGGTCGACGGCCATATCTCGGCCTAACAGGGAAAAACGGTTATCGCGCATCAGAGATGCAACCCTCCGTGGGGGATCGGGTGGGACAGCGTGCCTGCGCGGAACCACACATGCATTCCGCTGTATTCGCAGAGCAGTCTACGCGGGATCTGTCGCCAACGCTACGGGAACCATCGCATCGGCACAAGGACGACCTGACCCCCGGGCTCCATCGGATAAAGGACCAGGTCAGGAGGGCTTAATCTCGGGGAAGAAGATCTCGATCTCCCGCGCCGCCGACTCGGTCGAATCCGAGCCGTGCACTAGGTTCTCTCCCGTCTCGAGGGCCAGATCCCCTCGGATCGTGCCCGGAGCGGCGTCCACCGGGTTGGTGGCGCCTATCAGGGTGCGCACCACCTTGAAGGCATCCTCGGGGCCCTCGGCCACCATGATCAGGGCCGGGGACCGGGTGATGAAGGCCACCAGTTCACCGTAGAACGGCTTGCCGTCATGCTCGGCATAGTGACGACCCGCCTCCTCGGTCGTAATGAGCCGGAGCTCGGCCGCGACCAACCGGAGGCCCTTGCGCTCGATGCGCCCAATGATCTCTCCCGAGAGACCCCGTTCGACAGCATCGGGCTTGCAGATAACCAGAGTTCGTCCCACGAGCGGGGCAGGCTAGCCGAAGGCCGACCGGGTGTCAGAACCGGATTTCTGACCCGAGCGTCAGACCTGGTTGGGAATGAGGAGCCGGCGGGCATCGGCCACCACATACAGCGAGCCACACACCACTACCCGGCCGTCATCACCGGCGTGGTCAATGGCCACCGTCACCGCTTCAGACGGGGTATCTGCCACCGTCACCTCCATGCCCAGTGCAACTGCGGCTTCGCCCACCACGTCAACGGGCATGGCCCGAGGGGAATCGGGGGCGCAGACCACTACCGAACGGATGCCGGCGGATACCAGAGCGTCAAGCATGGCGGACGGATCACGCCCGGACAGCATTCCCACCACTGCTACCGCGTCGCCGTCGACGGTGAACTCCTCCACCAGTGAGCGGGCCAGGGTGATCATCCCGGCCACGTTGTGTGCTCCGTCCACCACGACCAGTGGATGACGCTTCACAATCTCGAGACGACCGGGCACCCGAACCCGGGCGAATGCGTCCTCCACCACATCCTCGTGCAGGGGTGCACCGAAGAACGCCTCGACCGCCGCCAGGGCGCACGCAGCATTGTCACCCTGGTGGGCCCCGTGCAATGGCACCAGAATCTCGCCGTAGGCGGCACCGGGGGTCCGAACGTCGATCAGACGGCCACCTACCGCCACCCGGTTGGCGGTACATCCGAACTCCTCCCCACGGAACCAGACCTCGAGGGCACCAGCCTGGATGGCCCTGTCGCGCAAGAGCGCCACCAGGTGGGGATCGGTCTCACCGATGATGACCCGGCTCCCCTTCTTGAAGATGCCGGACTTGTCACCGGCGATGTCCTCCAGTGTCGGTCCCAGAACCTCGGTGTGGTCAAAGCTCACATTGGTAACCACCGCCACGTTGCCGTCGACCACATTGGTGCAGTCCCACCGACCGCCCAGGCCGACCTCGACGACGGCGACATCGACCGCCTCGTCGGCAAACCACATCAGCGCGGCGGCGGTCAGTAATTCGAAACGGGTGAGCCGATCCTCCACCAACGGCTCGACCCGGGACAATGTTTCGAGCACCTCTCGAAACGCCTCGTCATCGATGGGCTCCCCGTTCCGGGCAATGCGCTCGTTGACCCGACTCAGATTTGGGCTCGTGTAGGTGCCCACCGACAAGCCCTGGGCCACCATGAGGGCGGTGACCATCGCCGCGGTCGATCCCTTGCCGTTGGTGCCGGTCAGGTGGATCGAGGGATAGGCCATGTTCGGGTCGCCGAGGACGCGCATGAGATCGCGCATCCGATCGAGAGTCGGCACGGACTGCCGGGTCGGCATGTTCAACTCGAAATTGATGTGCGAGTCGAGCCACTCCAGGGCTTCGGGAAGATCGTCGAAGCGGGCTGTCGCCGGAGTGGCCGGAGTGGCCGGAGTGACTGAAGGAGATGAAGGAGATGACGTCGTCACTGTGGATCGGGTGGGTTGGGACTGGATGGTCGAAACGGCCGAGAACCCAACGCCGCTACCCGGCTATGAGGCGGCCCGGCGGGTGCGGGACTTGGCCGGCGGGCTCTTCAACGGCACCAGGGTCGGATGGACCTTGTCGAGGACCACTGACCGGTCGACAACGCACTTGGACACGTCGGTCCGGCTGGGAAGGTCATACATCACCTCGAGCAGGACCTCCTCGAGGATGGCCCGTAAGCCCCTTGCCCCAGTGCCTCGAAGCAGTGCTTGCTCGGCGATGGCTTCGAGCGCATCGTCGGTCAGCTCGAGTTCGACATGGTCGAGCTCGAATACACGTTTGTACTGGCGGGTCAGAGCGTTCTTCGGTTCGACCAGGATGCGGATGAGTGCCTCTTTGTAGAGGTGCGCCACCGCTCCTATCACCGGCAGGCGACCGATGAACTCGGGAATGAGACCGAACTTCATCAGGTCCTCGGGGAGCACATGGCGCAACAGTTCGGAATCGTCACCGCGGTCCGCCGCCTTGCGCACCTCGGCCCGGAAGCCGATCCCCTTGCGTCCTATCCGGTTTTCGATGATCTTGTCGATCCCGGCGAATGCCCCACCACAAATGAAGAGGATGTTGGTGGTGTCGATCTGGATGAACTCCTGATGGGGGTGTTTGCGCCCACCTTGCGGAGGCACCGATGCCGTGGTGCCTTCAAGAATTTTCAGCAGTGCCTGTTGGACACCCTCACCGGAGACATCCCGGGTGATCGACGGGTTTTCCGACTTCCGGGCAATCTTGTCGATCTCGTCGATGTAGATGATGCCGGTCTCGGCCCGCTTGACGTCGTAGTCCGCCGCCTGAATCAGCTTCAACAAGATGTTCTCGACATCTTCGCCGACGTAACCCGCCTCGGTCAGCGCCGTGGCGTCGGCAATGGCGAAGGGCACGTTGAGCATGCGGGCGAGCGTTTGTGCCAGAAGGGTCTTGCCGCATCCGGTCGGACCCAAGAGCAGGATGTTGGACTTGGCCAACTCCACTTCATTGTCGTGGGAACTGTCGTTACCCGCCTGGACCCGTTTGTAGTGGTTGTAGACGGCAACCGAGAGGATTTTTTTGGCGTACTCCTGGCCGATGACGTAATCGTTCAGGAATTCGTAGATTTCTTTCGGCTTGGGAAGCTCCTCGAATGACAGCTCCGTAGTATCGGAAAGCTCCTCGGCGATGATGTCGTTGCACAGTTCGATGCACTCGTCACAGATGTAGACGCCGGGTCCAGCGATGAGTTTCTTCACCTGCTTCTGCGACTTCCCGCAGAAGCTGCACTTCACCAGGTCGCCCCCGTCTCCGAACTTCGCCACGTCGGTGCCCCTCGTCCTTCTGTCCGATACTGCCAACGGCTACTGACCGCAACTACTGCTGGTCGATGTCCAACTCTAGCGGCTGGTCGGTCCCCGACGGTTCGTTCGCCGCTAGATCCTCACGTCCTAGGCAGCGCCGACGGCCTCGACGCCCACCAGGTCGCGAGCGGTGATCACTTCGTCGATCAGGCCGTAGCTGACCGCCTCTTCAGCCGTCATGATGAAATCTCGGTCGGTGTCCTTTGACACCTTCTCCGTAGTCTGGCCGGTATCGCTGGCCAACATTCCGTTCAGGAGATCGCGCATCCGCAGAATCTCCTTGGCCTGCAGCTCGATATCGCTGGCTTGCCCTTCCACGCCGCCGAAGGGCTGGTGGAGCAGGATCCGGGCGTGAGGAAGCGCGAACCTCTTGCCCTGGGTACCCGCCCCGAGCAGCACGGCGGCGGCCGAGGCTGCCTGGCCGAAGCAGAACGTGGACAGGTCCGGCTTGATGTACTTCATGGTGTCATAAATGGCGAACAGCGCAGTGATGTCTCCGCCCGGCGAGTTGATGTAGAGGTGGATGTCCTTGTCCGCCTCTTCCGATTCGAGGAACAACAATTGGGCACAAACCAGGTTGGCCACCGTGTCGTTGATCGGGGTCCCGAGGAAGATGATCCGTTCCCGGAGCAATCGGGAGTACAGGTCGTAATTGCGTTCACCCCGGCTGGTCGACTCGACCACCCACGGCACGCTGTAGGCCTGTGCGTCCATCGAGTTCGATGCGTCCATAAAGCTCACTCCGGGTCCTCCTCTGCCTGATTCACTTTCAGGGAATCCCGTGACACGGGATTCCCTTCCTCATCCACCAACTCGACGTTGTCGAGCAACCATCGCAGGGCCTTGGCCTTGCGTCGGTCCGAGCGTACCGCCGAGAGCCGCCCACCCTGTTCGAGTTGTTCGCGTACCTGGTCGGCGTTCATCTCGAGGCGCTCACCCATGGTGGCCAACTCGGTATCGAGCTCCTCATCGGTGAGCTCCACGTGCTCCAGTTCCACCAGGGACCGGAGGGCCAGGTCCGATTTGACCCCTTGGAGGGCCCCGGTCCGGAGTTCATCGAAAAACTCCTGTTCATCGCGCCCGGTGGCGGCGAGAAACTGACCGAGCCCGATCTTTTGTTGCTCCAGCCGGTGGTTGAGGTCGTGGATCCGCTCGCGTAGCTCGCTCTGCACCAGTATTTCGGGAACATCCTCGGTGACCAGTTCCACCAACGCTTCGATGGCCTTCTGCTGCAGGGCCAACTGTGCCTGCACAATGAGCCTCTGTTTGAGCCGCTTGGCAATGTCTGCCTTGAGCTCATCGGCGGTTTTGAATTCTGAGGCCTCCGCCGCCCACTCGTCGGTGACGTCGGGGAGCACCAATTCCTTCACGTCCTTGACCACCACCGAGAACGAAATCGTCTGGCCGAGTGCCTCAATGGTCGAGTCAAAGGTGATGGTGTCGCCGGCACTCGCACCGATCAACGCCTCATCGAGCTCGGGAACCACTCCCCCACTACCCACTTCATAGAGAAAATCCTCGGCGCTGAGATCCTCATTGCTGACCGCGGCGCTGTCTCCGCCGTCCGCCTTGTCGACATCGTCGGATCCCTCGGTACGTGTCCCCGTGACGTCCACCGTGACCTGGTCACCTTGTTGCACCGGACGCTCCACTTCGGCGAGCTCGCCGGAGGTGGAGCGAAGCCGGTCAATCTGAGCGGTGATCTCTTCGTCGGGAACGTCCAGTCCCGGGATCGTCACCACCAAACCCTGGTATCCCGCGATGGACACGGTGGGTCGCACTTCGACAATGGCATCGAAGGACACGGCCCCTGATTCGTCGCCCGCGGTGATGTCAATCTCGGGTTGGTCGATGGGGTCGACTGCGGTATCCGAGACCGCCCGGGCATAGAAGTCAGGAAGAGCCTCGCGCAGGGCTTCACCGCGCAGAGCAGTGGCGCCGCCGAGGCGAGCCTCGATTACTCGGCGAGGAACTTTTCCGGGTCGGAACCCGGGCACCCGGATCTCACGTGACAGACGACGTACAACGTCATTGAGGGCTTCGTCGACCTCCGATTCGTCGACCTCGACGGACAGACGGACCCTGTTGCCCTCTTCGGGCGCTGCTGTGGCTCGCATACGAGTAGGTGAGTCTACTGGTCGCCGGGGACCCGTTTTCCGGCGCCTCAAGTCAGTGAAAAAACGCCAGGATTCGGTATCGACTTCCAACCGAGATGTGGCCTGTCCCATAACGTCCCCTCGCCACTCGATGAGCCCATCCTCGGTCGGCCTCGTAGGCGAGGGCATCGGCGAGCGCCTTGCGCGGCGTGGGTCCTCCGATCTGGTATCCCCACGCTTCGATGGTTTCCTCGACTTCGGAGATCGCACACGGTCGGACTGAAAGGAGGAGGACGGCCAACGCAGCCCGGCGCAGAGGTCGGCCTCGCAAGGGTTGGCCTTCGGCGCCGGGGATCCCGGGTCCGGCGTGGCGAGGGTCTCCTTGGTGCGGCGGACGGGGGAGCGCAGTACACGAGTAGCGCAATCCGGTAATCGGAGCGCAGTTCCAGCAGAGGCAGTGCATGAGCCGGACGATAAGCAGAAGGTGTGACTCTCAAGACTCACTACAATTCCACGTCGCGGCGAATTGCCACAGGTTCTATTCCCCATTTCGCCGCGACACGGAATCATTTGAATGCCGGAAGGTTTCCGCTGGCCGGTGAATCGGACGGGTAAATCGGGACTGAAAGGGCGGGTCAAATCATGAAGCTCATCGACTCGAGCACCTGGCGCCCCAGCGCCACATCACCCGCCACGTCGGCTTGGCCGGAGGCCAGGACTTCCGCGGCTGTCGCCCGCCCGAATCCGAGCCGCCAAAATGCTTCCTGGTCCATGGCCAGCGTGACCGTCGGATCGGTCGGCACTTCCGGCGCCACCCGGGCGCGACCGCCCTCCACCATGACCGGCACCTGACGGCCCAACTCCCCGCTCACTTCGAACAGGATGGTAGTGCCCTCAGGGGGCTTCACCTTCTTCCCCACCACATAGGCCATCGCCCCTGCACACCGCTCGAGGACCAGTGTCTCTCCGGCGCCGTTGCGGCCACCGGGACGATCGAGTGCCCGACGCACATCTTGTTCGTGGGCCCACGAATCGAGGACGCGGGTACCCATGAACTCGCGATAGGGCACCTGGCCGATCGGGCTCCACCCGACCTCGTCGAATTTGGCTGGAGGCAACGCTCTGAGAGCCGCCAACCGGCGATCGGTGGTGTCGACAAGCTCAGCCAACACCTCTGGCCCCGGTGTGTCCCGGCGGACCTCGATCCACGACTCGTTCATTTCGCCGATCGGATTCTTTACGTGGGGAGGCACTTCGCTGACCGGTTGCGGCGCCGGATCACCGAGCAACGTGCGCTCCACGCCGATCAAGTGCGAAATCTGATCCCGCACCGACCATCCCGGGCAGTCGGTGGGGAGGGCCCACTGGTTTTCGTCTAATTGGCGGCAGGCATCGGCAACGGACGCCCATACCTCACGCAAGCTTTCGATCACCGCCTCGTCGCCGGCAGTCGACTCCATCATCAACCTGGGAGTACGGCCTCGATGGCATCGATGACCTCGGGTGCCTCGGGATCGATCATGGGTCGGAATCGATGCACGATGGTTCCATCCGGGGAGACCAGGAACTTCTCGAAGTTCCACTGCACATCCCCTGCCTCGCCGTCGGCATCAGGGAACGCGCTCAACTGGTCGTAGATCGGGTGGCGACCCTCGCCGTTCACGTCGACCTTTTCGAACATCGGGAAGGTGACCCCGTAGGTCGCCGAGCAGAATGAGGCGATCTCCTCGGAGCCACCCGGCTCCTGTCCGGCGAACTGGTTGCACGGAAAGCCGAGCACGGTGAACCCTCGCTCCCCATAGGACTTCTGCAGTCGTTCGAGGCCCTCGTACTGCGGGGTCAGCCCGCACTTCGACGCCACATTCACCATCAGGAGCGCCTTGCCCCGATACTGGCCAACCGAGGATTCGTCGCCGGAAAGGGAGTGGATGGAAGGATCGTAGACGGTCATGAAACGCATCCTATTGGGGACTGTTTGGACATGCGACCCAGTCCCGTGTCGGCCGTGACGACGGTGCTGGCCCCCGCACTTCCCGCCCCTTCTGCTAGCTGAGCGCTAGCACGAGCCAGCCCCATCCCCCCTTTTTCACGCCTCCCCAGATACATTCGGTACGTCCATTCACCCGATTGTCACCATCCCAGTCCGAGGAGGAACCATGGCGTCGTATGAGGGTTATTGCGTGAAGTGCCGCGAAAAGCGGGAGTTCGAGGGAGAAGAAGTCGAAATGGCCAACGGCCGACGTTCGGCCAAAGGAAAATGCCCTGTCTGCAACACCGGGATGAACCGAATCCTGGGTAAGAAAACCTGAGACGACAGGGAAGTACCTGGGCTTAACCAGCTCTAGCCGGAGAGGCCGGGGCGGCCGGTCCATCGACTGTCTGATCTGATGGCCGCTCAGAGCGCAAGGAGAGGGCCCTGAACACCGCTCCTTCTCGCAGGCCCCAGTCACTGACCACCAGCCGTTGGAGTCCGAGCATCTCGACCAACGTCGATAGCACCACGGCTCCGATGGGAAGAAATGGCGCCCGTCGGGCCTGCACTCCGGGAAGCGCCAACCGGGCGTCGAGATCGAGTGTGGCCAATCGGTCGGCCAGCTCGTGCAACTGACCAGCCGGGAGCTCGACCTGGTTCACCTGCAAGGCCGAGACCGAGCGGGATGATGGCAAAGAGCGGTGCAGCCCCATGGCCAGGCGGGCCAGTGCTCGTACAGTTCCTCCGCTGGCGATGGCTCGATGGCCGGCGGCGGGATAGCCGGCAAGAATGGATCGGATCGGTTCTGCCCTTTCCTGAGTGAGCTCCACGACCCTGGCCCTGTCCCGCGCCGTCAGGAACTCACCACTGTCCAACTCTCCACGCAGCCTGGCCGTGCCAAGGGCCACACTGGTCACCGCGTGCACGTCGAGGGCGTTACCTATTCCGGCTTCGAGGCTCCCGCCGCCGAGATCGAGCCCGAGTACCGGTTCGCTCCCGACCCAGACCCCCGCCCGCTGCCCGAAAAAGCAGAGTCGCGCCTCTTCCTCCCCGGTCAACAGGGTGATGGGGCAACCGATCACCCGTTCGAGGCGGCCGAGCAATTTCTGGCCGTTGGTGGCATCGCGCAATGCCGCGGTGGCCAGGGCCACCACCACGTCGACCTCCGCTTCATCGGCGGCAGTGCGAAGCCTGCGCACAGTCCGCACCGCGCTCGCAGCACGGTCGCCAGGCACAGCACCGGTTCGGGCCACTTCTGTACCCAGGTGCAGAAAAGACCGACGACGGAGCACCGGGATGAGCACGCCGTCACGCGAGGCATCCACCACCATCAGGTGGAACGAGCTGCTCCCGAGATCGAAGATGGCCACACGGACGGTCGGCATCGGCGTGACGCTACCCCGAGGACCACCTCGCCTCACAACAGTCACAACGGCTGGCGGGATGCATGTACGCTCCTGACGTCACGGTCATGGAATCTGAGCTGAGCCGGGCCGCATGGCCAGTGTCCGGTGGGAGATGCCGGGAACAGAGATACCGGGAAGTAGCGCAGCTTGGCAGCGCGCCTGCTTTGGGAGCAGGAGGTCGGGGGTTCAAATCCCCCCTTCCCGACCACGCGGTCTTCACCGACGACCGGATGCCGGAATCAACGAAGACGGTGGGTACGGCGTCGGCACCCTACCGGAACGAATAGCCGACGGGCAGGTGTTTCACTCCGGACACAAAGGATGACTCGGACCACTGGGCTGGCCCGGTCGGCTCGATGTGGGCGAGCTGCTGACCGAGCTTGGCGAGCATGGTGCGGACCTCTCGACGGGCGAACTGGCTGCCAAGGCAGAAGTGTGTCCCGGCCCCGAACGATAAGAGCTTGTCGGCGTTGGGCCTTCGCACATCGAAATGCATCGAGTCTCTGAAGATCTCCTCGTCGCGGTTGGCACTCGGGTAGGACAGGAGCACCCGCCCACCCTCGGGGATGTCAACGTCGCCGACCATGGTGTCCTCGGTGGCGTATCGGAGGAAGTGGCGAACGGGAGAGGCCCAGCGGATGCACTCCTCGGCGGCGTTGCCGGCCAATTCGGGGTCGTCGCGCAGGGCCCGCAGCTGGGAGGGGTCGCGCAGCATCGCCTCCATCCCTCCCGAGAGGGCATATGACGTGGTGTCGTGGCCGGCGGTGGCCACGATGATGTAGTACCAAAGGCGTTCGGCGTCGCCCATCGGGCATCCCCCGGGCTGGCCGTTGGCGATAACGCTGGCCAGGTCTTCGGTCGGACACTTCTGGCGGTCCTCGGTGATGGCATTGAAGTACCCGATGAACTTCATCACCGATTCGATCAGTCGGGCCTCCGCGTCGACGGCGTCGCCCATGAATTCCGGGTCGGCCGCTCCGAACAGCCCTTGGGTGAGCTCCATCATCAGCGGCTCGTCGGATTCGGGGACGCCGTAGATATCCATGATCACCCGGAGGGTAAAGGGCTGGGCAATGTCGCGGGCAAAGTCACACTCACCGCCGAGATCCCTCATCTTCTGCACGAACAGATCGGCCAACGCCTCGATGCGCGGCTGACGGTGCTTGACCGCCGCCGGTTTGAACCACCCGTTGGTCACCAGGCGGTGGTCCCGGTGCTCCTGGCCGTCCAGGTGGACCAGCGTGCGAGGAACCGGCACGCCGGCATCGAGCATCCGGCGCCATTCCTCCTCTGGCGCGAGCACCGATCGGGATGTGTTGGTCCACCGGTCGTTCTCGCGAGAGACGTTGAACACGTCGGCGTATCGGGTTAAGACCCAGAACGGCTCGAACCCGGCCAGGTCGACCCTGAGGATCGGATTTGTCCGGCGGATCTCGGCCACTTCCGTGTGCCAGCGGTCCATGTCCGCCCAGCACGTAGGGTAGGCAAACTGGGCGCCGTCGACCTCAGGGGTCACGGTAGGGGTGGTCATCGACATCCTCCTCGGGGAGCCTCAAGACGCTCCAGACCGTAAAGTATGTCCACACACGATTCCGCCCGTCCAGGCTCCAGCCGCGGCCCCACTCGTCGGTACCATATGGCGGGCACTGGGTCCCCATGAGTACCGTGCCCCCATGGTTGTGGTCACCGGGACACTGCAAAAGGAAGCCTGGGACCGCAAGGTCCTCCCTCCCGTGGAGCAGGTCCGACCCGGGCTGTGGTCGATTCCCGTCCCCATCCCCAACAATCCCCTCAGATACGTGTTGGTCTATGCGCTCGAGCTCGACAGGGGCGGCGTGGCTCTGGTCGATGCCGGTTGGAACACCGACGAGGCCTGGACCAGCCTCGGGGACGGATTGGCGCTGGCGGGCGGGAGCATCTCCGACGTCCGAGCCGTGCTGGTCACCCATATTCATCCCGACCATTACGGATTGGCGGGGAGGATCCGCGAATCGTCGGGTGCTTGGATCGGACTTCATCCCGACGACGCCATCATGCTCGAGTCCCGCTACGGCGATACCGATCAGCTGGTGGCCAATATGACCCACCTACTGGTCGATTCGGGGGTGCCGGCTGACAAGCTCCCCGATCTCACCCTGTCCTCGATGATGATGAAGTCGATGGTCACCATGGCCAAGCCCGACGTGTTCTTCGAAGACGAGAAGGCCATCGAACTTCCGGGTTGGAACCTGCGCACCATTTGGACCCCCGGGCACTCTCCCGGGCACGTGTGCTTCTACAGCGAGGATCGTCGGCTGTTGCTCTCCGGTGATCACGTGCTTCCACGCATCACACCGAACATCTCCGTCCATACCCAGCAGTTTCACAATCCACTTGGAGACTTTCTGGCATCGCTGTTGAAGGTCCAGAATCTCGGGGTTGATGAAGTGCTTCCCGGGCACGAATATCGGTTCGCCGACTTGGCCGGCCGTCTGGAAGAGCTCATCCAGCACCACGCCGACCGTCTCGACGAAATCGAAAACGTGCTCCGAGAGCATCCGGCGTCGACGGCATGGGACATCACCCTCCGGCTCCACTGGTCCCGTCCGTGGGACGAGATCGAATCGTTCATGCAACGACAGGCCAACGGCGAGACCTTGGCGCACTGTGTACTACTCGAACTTCACGACAGAATCCACCGAGAGGGCACCGACCCAGCGCGGTTCTCCCTGGCTGAGGGCTAGCCGATCAGGTCTTGTCGTCGGCAGCGGACACCGATGTCGGCTGGACCGGCCGGTCCTTCCGCCGTTTGAGGAGGTGGTGGACTCCGAACGCCACGACGACGACGGAAACGATAGCGATCGCCGACCACAACCCCACCTGTTTCAGAATGTGCTCAAACGATTTGCCCACGACATAACCGAGCAACGTGTATCCGACTCCCCACAGCACCCCCCCGATGGCGTTGTAGAAGAGAAACGTCCGATACCGGACTCCGCTCATCCCGGCGAGCCCGGGGATCACCGCCCGGGCGAACGCCATGAACCGCCCGAGGAAGACAGCTGGGCCTCCGTACCGTTCGAGAAGCGCGGTGGTTTTGGCCACCCCCGGGTTCCCCTTCATGGGGCGATGGTGGAGAATCCAGGGGCCGGCCTTTTTCCCCACTTCGTAGCCGACCGAGTCGCCGGCGATAGCACATACCACCACGATGACGATCATCAATCCCAGGTTGACCTGGTGCAGGCCAGCCAGCACGCCGCCGATCACCACCGCCGTCTCACCAGGGAGAAAGAAGCCGACCAACAGCGCCGCCTCGGCAAATGCCAAAAAGCCCACCAACGCGTAGGCCGCCGGTCCGTGGAAATGGAGCAGTGAGCCGACGAACCCGGTCGGTTGGTTCGAGCCGTGAGAAGTGCTGGTGGCGAGCAACAGATGGCCGGCCGATAGAACCGTCATGGGGTCGGGGTCACGACGACGAGAACAATGTCACGCTCGTCCAGGCTCGACGCCGACACGCCGGGCAGGTCATTCGATGGTCGAACGTTCGTCCCGGAACCCAGGCACCGAACGGGAGCTGCAGCAACACAAAGTCGAGAACGCTGACCCGGGTCACCGACCCACAGGCAGAGCACTCCACCGCCAGCAACCCCCGCAGAGGCAGTGGGTCGGCTCCGATATCGGTAAAGATCGCCGCCTCGGTCTCTTTGGGCGGTGCAGCCGTCGAGTAGAGCGCATGCTTCCCCGCCGGGCGGGCCCGTCGGCCGCCTGTCGGCGGCAGCGGAACGTCGTTCCCCCGGGAATTTGTCTCTTCGGCTTCGGACCCGGTGGAAACGGCCACCTGAGAATCGACCGGCATCCAGTAGAGCGCCCGCTTTCCCAATGGGTCAAGACCCTCAGGCATCAACGGGTGGTCCCTGCGCTCACCGGCGTGTCGAGCAACAGTTTGGCCAGATCCCGGTAGGCCTGGGCTCCCGCCGAACTCGGCGCATGCTGGAGAATCGACTTACCTCGCGCCGGTGCTTCGGCAAACCGGATCGATTTCCTCACCGGCGGTTGAAGCACGGGGATTCCATAGCGGCTCTCGACTTCTTCGAGGACGTGACGAGCGTGTTTTGTGCGTTCGTCATACATGGTGGCGATGATCCCACGTACTTTCAGGTCCCCGTTGGCGAAGGTGCGCACATCTTCGATGGTCTCGAGAAGTTGGCCCACTCCCCGATTCGACAATGCCTCGCATTGCAGCGGGATGAGTACGGCGTCAGCGGCGGTAAGGCCGTTGATGGTGAGTACTCCCAACGACGGTGGGCAGTCGATCAAAATGAGGTCGTAATCGGCGAGTACCGGCTCGAGCGCTCGTTCGAGGACGTGTTCCCGACCGGTTCGGGTCAGGAGGTGCACCTCGGAGCCGGCCAGGTCGATGGTGGAGGGAAGCAGATCGAGGCCGTCCACTCCGGGAACGGGGCGGCGGACGTCGCCCACCTTGGCCCGGCGCACGAACACATCGTGCAGAGACTCATCGAGAGCATCCGAATCGAAGCCCAACGAGAAGGTGAGGCAGGCCTGAGGATCGAGATCGACGACAAGCGTCCGGCGTCCGAGCTCCGCCGATGCCACCCCCAAGGAATGAACAGTGGTGGTCTTCGCCACTCCGCCCTTCTGGTTGGCCACGGCGAGAACCTCGGTCACCTGGGGAGTCTACGTCGCGTACCGGGCGACGCCGGAAGGCTCAGAATCCAGCCATGGCCACCATGGGCCGGTTCAGTGGGGTCCCGCCCATAGATCCGAAGAAGGGGGCCGAATAGCTGAAGATGCCGCCGTCGGAGGCCACGAATCGGTAACCGCTGCCGTTGGACGTCGCCGTCATGCCGACAATGGGTCTGTTCAGCGGGTATCCCCCGGCCGAACCGAGGAAGGGGGCGCCCCCGAAAGCGAAGATGCCGCCGTCGGAGGCGACCTCCCAGTATCCGCCGGTGTTGCTGTCGTTGGTCAGACCGACGATGGGCGCGTGCAGGGGCTGGCCACCCATGGAACCCAGGAACGGGGCGTATCCGAAGGCGAAGATGCCGCCGTCGGAGGCCACCAGACGGTACCCGTCCCCATTTGTCGATGGGGAGATCCCGACGATCGGAGCCCGCAACGGACGACCACCCATCGATCCGTAATACCCGGCATCGCCGAAGGCGAAGATGCCGCCGTCGGAGGCCACCTCCCAGTACCCCCGGCCATCAGGGGTGGCCGCCATGGCCACGATGGGGCTGTTCAACGGACGACCACCCATCGATCCGTGGAACCCGGCCTGGCCGAAGGCGAAGATGCCGCCGTCGGAGGCCACCTCCCAGTAGCCGCCAGTGCTCGGGGCCATCGCCGCCCCGACTACCGGGGCGTTGAGATGGATGTTTCCCGTCGATCCGCAAAAGGGTGCACCGCCGAAGGAAAAGACGCCGCCGTCGGAGGCGACGAGGTTGTAGCCGCTGTTGGCGGCACCGGGCACGTCACAGGCGGCGACCGATCCGCGAGGCGTGGTGCCACCGGCGTTTCCCGTCAGCTGGGCGTCGTGATGGAACATCGGCCACGAACCTCTCCCCACCGCCAGCGCACCGTTGGACGAGGGAATTTCAAAGTGCTCGATCCTCCCGTAGAGATGCACCGGGCTGCCGGCGGCCACATAACCGGCCAGGGTGATGCCTACGGTTCCGTTCGGGTCGCTGGACACCAGAGGCGCATTCTGGAGCCCGAGATTGGGGTCGAGTACGTCGACTTGGGCGCCGGTGATTCCATCGAAGATGAAGGCGCCGTTGATGGTCGGAACTATCACATCCTGGTCGCCGAGACCGAAGAGGTTGGCGGTCACCACCGAGCCGATGACCCGAGGCAGACCGGCGTGATGCCAGATCGGAGCGCCGTTGGCGGCGTTCAGTACCCAGATCGACCCGGAGTTCCCGTTGTCGGTTCCCTCGGCCACTTCCAAGGATCCGTTCCCCGCGATGTCGGCAAGTGCCGGCGAAGAGAACGTGCTGCCGTCCACGGTCGTCGACCACCGCTGCCCACAGTGAGTGTCATAGGCCTTGACGGTATTGGTGTCGGAGGCTCCGGCGAAATAGTCGCCGGTACCGGTCACGATGCCGGTGGCTCCTCCGGGGAGGAATCCGCCCACGGCCGGGGAGGAGTCGACCACCTGGTTGGTATCGGCTCGGCAGATCAGATTGCCCTGGGCACTCAGAACGCGAATGTGGCCACCGTCGCGGTACTGCTGGCCCTGGCCGGCGCCTTCGGACTGGTCGCCACCCATGATCGCCTCGGTCTGGCCGGTTCCGTACAGATCAGCGAGAGCAGCCGTCGAGTGGGTGCTGTCAGAGTTGAAGAACGGCCAACCCGTAAGCGTAGCGCCATTGGCGGCGTCGAGGGCATAGGACTGTTGACCCAGTGAGCCCGCCACCACATCGGTCCCACCCTGAAGCGACCCGATGCTCATGCCGGCCTGGACACCCGAGTCCGGCGCCACGTCAGTCGGCGGATTGACGACGGGCGTGAACCACTTGAAGGCGCCGGTGGAGCTGAAGGCCTGATACCCGCCCGGGACGGGGTCACCATCATTTCCAGACCCGAAGAACACCGTGGAGTGGCCATCAGGCTGGGAGGCAACCGAAGGCGTCGAGTCCACCGGCGGGCTGCCATCGGTCACCGGCCACCCCGCTACTGCAGATCCATCGGACAGGTGGACCCCGTAAGCAAATCCCCGCCGGTCCCCCACCACCACCGCCGGCGATCCATCCAGATTGGCCACGTCGGGCGACGACATGGCGATGGGTTGGTCGGTGTCTTCAAGGGTGTCCGTCCACGTCGGCGTGGTATCCCAACTCGAAGACGAAATGCTGGTGACGGAAGCCGAGTGTGCGGCCGGCGTTGGCATGGTCACTGCCACGACGAACACCGAAGCCAACACTGCAGCGATGACGAGTGCGCGCATCCACATGGCGCGCACCGACACTTTCACCCGCGAGATTCTGAGGGTCAGGTGTACCGGCACGATCTGGTCAGGCTAACGGAGGGCCAAAGCCGGTGTGCACCACCTCACTGATACCTGGTCGGTCCGTCGGTCCGTCGGTCCGTCGGTCCGGTAGACGGGCAGCCCGTCGGCCGGGTTACTGTCTCATGTCGCTGTCGCGGTGCTCACGTAGCGCAGCATTCCGCTCGACGAGGAGCCAGAGGAGACCTTGGTCCCGTCGGTCGCTACCCACTCGTCAATGGCACTGGCATCGGACGACCCGCCGCCGGACCCGGCCAGCGACCTTCCCGTCAAACCGGGGGAAGCCCAGGACTCCCTGTGGCCACGGCGCGGGCCACGTCGCTCCATCGCTCCAAGGTGGCCGGAACGCTCGTCCACTGAGGCGACGCCGAGTAGCAGATAACATGACTGGCAACCGAGGCGTAACGATCGATCAGTGCCTGGCCCAGTCTTTCCCACGGCGCAGTGACGGCAAAAGCGTCGACCATCTCGTCGGTGACAGTGGCGGCCATCCCGGCGAAATCGCCGGCCCGTTGCAGTTGATTGAGCCGCTCACCGACACCGAACCAGCCATGGGTGTCGAAGACCACTTCATACCCGGGCGTCGAACCGTAGAAGGCGAGGCGCATCCGGACGTCCTCACGCTGAGCTGACAACTCTTCCTCACTGTCCCCCACGATGGTCATGACCGGGCAGGCCAGCGCCACCTGGCCGGGGCGACGGCCGGCACGGATCTCACCTTCGGCGACCGCCGGGCGGACCACCTGCTCGAGGTAGGTCGCGGTATTGAGCGGGTGGACATGCATCCCATCGGCCACCTCTCCGATCATCCGGCACATCCAGGGACTGACGCCGGCCAGGTAGATGGGCGGATCGTCGTGGTCCATGGGACCCGGCGACCACATATCGGGCAGGAGGGAGAACGAGTAGAAGTCTCCGTCGAACCGCAACCGCTCCTGGCGCCGGAAGGCTCGGAAAATCGAACGGACGGCGGCCACGTACTCCTTCAGTCTCGGCCCCGGGTGGTCAAAGGCAGCGGAATACCGACGCTCCACGTGGGCTCTTACCTGGGTGCCCAATCCGAGGGTGAACCGACCCCCGGTGGCGTCGGCCAGCATCCACGCCGCCTGGGCTGAGACCATCGGGCTGCGGGCGAACGCCACGGCAATACCGGTGCCGATGGCCAGGCCGTCGGTGGCCAGCGCCGCCGCCGTGCACATGCTGAAGACGGGCTGCGCACTCTCGGTGAGCCAAAGTCCGGAGAACCCGGCCTGTTGTGCCTGACGGGCGACGGTCTGCATGGCCGATGGCGACGAACCGAAGCCGATCACGTCGAGCCGGAAGGGTGGACTCATGGTTATCCTTTCGGCCCCGGTCTTGGCCCGGTCTTGGCCTCGGGGGCAGAAGCCTTCCGGGGGTGTGGCACCTGACCCTCACAATTCGGCCATTCTCCCATTTCAGAAGAGTAGTTTGACCTGCTCGCTACCATTCGCCAGCGACCGCTAAAGACCACCATTTTCCACTGCATCGCCCCTGGATCGCGCCCCGACATCATCGTTGGTTCCATGGCCGATTGGCCACCTGGCCGACAGCACCGCTCCGATGCCAGTGATGCTGGTGGACGTTGAACCAACCGTTGGCCACCGGACTGGCGACACGCTGGTCGGGTGACCGATCTACACGTACGGATCCCCGATGACGTGGCCGCCCGGATCGCCTCGAAAGCAGCAGGGCGTGGCCGCACCCTCGAAGAGGTTGCCGCTCAAGTTCTCGCCGACCACGCCCGGTCTGCAGCACTTTTAAACAGACACCGACAGTGTTTGTCGTTCCTCAGCTGGTCCTCACTGAGACCGCCTGCCTGGTCGGCAAGCTCCTCGGCCCCGTCGCCGATGCCAGCTATCTTCGGCCGATGGCCGAAGCACCGCTTGACTGCTATGCGATCGACGGGAAAGACCTTCTTCGCATGGCCGCACTGATTGGTACCTACGCCGATCTTCGCATCGGTGTCGTCGACGCTGCAGTGATCGCTGTCGCCGAGCGGCTCGGGGCGAACGATGTTGCCACCCTCGACCACCGACATTTCACCGTTGTACGGCCGCGCCACACCAAGGCTTTCACGGTGTTCCCCTGATCCGAGCTTCCTTTGCTCCGAGCAGTGCGAATGCGGCCACCGCCCCGTTGACGCTCCAGAGAACGACGACTGTCTTTCATCACGGTCCCAAGAACACGAGACCGCCCGAAGTCAGATCAGACGCCCTGGCCCCGGCCCCGGCCAGGCGGCGCTATGAGCGCTTCGACTACCGTCGAGCCGTGTCCAATAAACACGCTGCTCAAAGATTTGCGCGCCCCCGGCAGGAGTCGAACCCGCAACCTGGTAGGTATAGTTTCCCCTGATTTTCGGTATCCTTGCTACCTGCCGAAACGCTCATTTTTCGCTGTTCTAGCTGGTCATAAGGTACAACTCACTTGACCACTGTCGACCGTGCTTTTCCGCCGCTTACAATTCCGTTGTGCACGCCGTTGTGCACGCCAAGACACTCGCTCGACTGGTGAACGGTGATTTGTTAGCGCACAGCGGCGGTTGGGCTGCCGGGATTTGAACCCGGGACCTGTTGACCCCCAGGTGTCCGCCATCAAGCGTTGTGCACCATGGCGTCTGACCAGGCGGGGACTGAGCGAGACGACCGAAGTTAAGCGCGGCTCGGTTGGCAATGGTCGACCGATCACTCCCTCACGCTCGCCCATGTTCCCAGAAACCGAGGTCGGCAATCTCTACGGGTGGGCCTGGTACCGACCGTCGTCTCCCCACAGCCGATCCCTATCGGGCAGCACCCGCCGCACGTCGTCAAGCGAGGGATTCCGACCTCCGACGATCATGACTCCCTCGATCTGATCCGACTTCCAGAGATATTCCAATACCTCATCCACGGTGCTTGAGTTCAGGCCCGTTTCGTGGTCGATGAGGGCGTTGTTGCAGTCTTCGTCACCGTCCTCGTACAGACCAATGACAGCGAGGACATCCTTCACTTCTTCGGGGTTGACCATGTAGTCGACGATACCCAAGTAATGAATATCGGCGGTGCCGTCAGTCACTCCCCCGCCCTACCGTGGCAACATGGATCATCAGGACTACTACGCCAACGCCGTGAGGGCCGAACCGGGACAATGCTGGCGGATGGTGAGCCGACCCCGCGGCTTTCGGGTCAATACCCCCACTGATTGCCCGGAGCCAGTGCAGTGGGACGGTCGGGCGAAGGTCGGCACGTTGCGGATGCGGCTGTAGAGCTGCGAGCGTCACGTCGAAGAGCTCGAGGATCTCTGTCCTACTGCATGGGCCATGCACGTCCGACGGGCGTGTGTCAAGATCTCTTTGCCGTGGCGAGAACGTCTCGGCGCATGAAGGATCAGGAGGAAGCAATGAGCGACGTTTCCCAGGGAGCCGGTTGGTGGCAGGCGTCGGACGGCAAGTGGTACGCGCCGGAACAGCAACCGAACGATCCCTCTCCCGCCCCGCCGCCGGCAGCTGGGTCTCCGGGAGGCCCGTCTGGTGCCGTCCCCAGTCCTGGGGTGAGCCTGCCTCCATTCTCCTTCGACATCAAGCGGTTGTCGCTGGCCGAGCGGATCACCGGCGCAGGCACACTGCTGCTGTTCATCTCGCTGTTCCTGCCGTGGTTCACTTACAGCTTCGGACCCGTTTCGGTGTCTGTGGACGGCTTGTGGCACGCCTGGATGTACCTCGTCCTGATCCTGTGCCTGGCGATCTTGGCCTATCTCGTAGCCCGCGCCGGCTTCAGCGAGATGCCATTCAAGCTCCCCATGGCCGGCGAGCAGCTGCTGCTGATCGCCACCGGCGTCAACGCCGTGCTCAGCATCCTCAACTTCCTGTTCAAGCCCGGTGGAATTGGGTTCAGCGGCATCGGGTGGGGCTTCGGGGCCTTCGTGGGTCTCGCCGCATCGATCGTCGCCGTTGCCCCGCTCGCCGTCCCCGCCATCAAGGCCCGCCGTCACTGACCTGACACCGCGGCCTCCTGGGTGCGGATCCGGGGCGTTGTGCGCCCGGCATCACCCACCCTTCTTGTCCAAAAGACTTTCGGATCGGGATTCGGCAACTCGGAGGCGCTTACGCCCCGCGAGGGCCCCCCGCAATGTGCCGTGTTTGCCTCGTCAGCCGATCCCTCGGTGAGCCGGCACCATCGATGCCGGGGAGCCGGTCGGCACGTCAACTTCCATCACGGCAGCCGCGTTCGCGGTTTCCCCCTGTGATTGCGGTGAGATAAACCCGCTGGGCTGCGGCCCTCTGACCTGCGGTGATGCCCATTGACAACCCATGCTTCGGCTTGAGCACTTCACACTGAAATCACAGGGGGGGCGGCTGCACACTCAGGGGGACGGACGCGAATTGCGCGCCCCCATCATTGGCAGGGGACAGGTCACAAGTGTAGGTAGGGGGCGCTACGCGGCCCACTCCATGCGGGCCCTGGTGGACGCTTGAACCGAAGGGTCTTGTTGCACGCATTGTGCACGCCAAGCTTCTTTGGCTCACCAGTAAGTGCCACTCAGCTGGTATTCGGCGCCCCCGGCAGGAGTCGAACCCGCAACCTGGTGGGTAGAAGCCACCCGCTCTATCCAGTTGAGCTACAGGGGCTCGGATCATGAGGTTACAACGGTGGTACCGAGTGCTGGTGACGTGTGCCAGAATGATTGCTCCTTGGTGGCCGTAGCTCAGTTTGGTTAGAGCGCCGGGATGTGGCCCCGGAGGTCGCGGGTTCGAACCCCGTCGGTCACCCTCATGCCCACATGATCGCGGGCAGTTGCGCCCGCGATCAGTCGCAAGTTTTACCGTGTCGGGCGCCTCTAGCTCAATGGCAGAGCANNCTCTTAATCCGCAGGTTCCGGGTTCGAATCCCGGGGGGCGCACCAGGTCAGAGACAGTTTCCGGAGTTAGGATCGGGTGAGGTTGCCCAGAAATTGTGGACACGGTTTATGCGGCTTGTTGCCTGCGGGCCAACGTTAACTCGTAGCGGATGGGGCTGAGGTTNNTCGACCAGAAGCTCTCGGCGCTGGCATGGTCTACATGTCCATGCAGACCGGGGACTTCAGCTACCACAAGGACGAGGAGAAGACCCGGAAGAACCGGATCGGGAAGTTCTTCACCGTGGGCGACGTCGGCCTCATCGACGAGGACGGCTGCCTCTTCCTCCGTGACCGGAAGATCGACATGATCATCTCCGGTGGCGCCAACATCTACCCGGCGGAGATCGAGAACGTACTGCTCGGTTTTCCGAAGATCGGGGACGTCGCCGTGTTCGGCATCCCCAACGACGACTGGGGCGAGGAGATCAAGGCGGTGGTGGAGCCGGCCCACGGCGTGGAGCCCTCGCCCGAGTTGGCGGACGAGATCCTCGCCTACTGTGCCGAGAAGCTGGCCCGGTTCAAGATGCCCAAGTCGATCGACTTCACCGACGCCATGCCGCGCGATCCCAACGGCAAGCTCTACAAGCGCAAGCTGCGCGATCCGTACTGGGAGGGCCGGGAGAAGATCTGAGCCACCCGCAGGTTCCTGAGCCCGCTCGGCGATGGTCAGATTCGATCGGTCGCGCAGGTCCCCGGATGAGCACCGACTGCGTGGCGGTCAGACAGCCGCACCGTGGAAGCCTGCGTCGCCGAAGGAGAAGATGCCGCCGTCGGAGGCCACCAGCCAGTAGCCGTTGCCGGTGGCGTCGGCGGCCATGCCCACCACCGGCTGGTCGAGCGGACGCCCGCCCATCGACCCGTGGAAGCCTGCGTCGCCGAAGG
>PLZF01000084.1 GCA_003152015.1 Acidimicrobiaceae bacterium
CCAGAAACGCCACCGTCAACGAGGCGGTGGCGACGACGAGAACGGGCGGCCGCCGGCTCCGTTGCGGACCGGGCCCTGGCCGGCGGTTCAACGGGGTGGGAGGAAGCTGGCTGCCCGAAGCTCCTTCTGGCCGGTGGGACCGAGGACGTAAGCGATCCAGGCCAGGGACAGAGTCCGGTTCTTCGTTGACTTGACCACGGCGATGGGATAGCTGGTGGTGACGTTCAAGGAGGCCGGGATCGGGATTCCGACGCCCTGGTCGCCGACGGTCTTGGCATTGGTCACGTAGACGATGGCGGCATCGGCGTCACCGGTGGTCACCGCTTCGAACGTGGCGTCAACGTTCTCACCCAACGTGATCTTGGAGGTGGGGATGGTGACACCGGCGTTCTTCAGGGCCTGATCGGCTGTCGAACCGCACGGCGCAGTGCTCACGCAGATTGCCACCACGTTGGCCTTGGTCAGGTCAGTCAGGGAGTGGATGCCGAGCGGGTTTCCCGGCTTCACCACGATCTCCAAACTGTTGCGGGCGAAGGTCACCGGCTTTCCCAAGATGTCGCCGGCCTGCTGCACCGTTGCCATGTCCGAGGGGGAAGCCGAGGCGAAAACGTCGGCTGGCGAACCCTGGGTGATCTGGGTTGCCAGCGCTCCCGACGAAGCGAAGTTAAACGAGACAGTGATTCCCGGATGGGCCGACTGGAACTGAGTGCCGAGCTGCGTGAAGGTGGCGGTCAGTGACGACGCCGCCGACAAGGTGATGGAACCCGTGAGCTTGGGCGCCGACGTGGTCGTCGCACCGGACGACCCGGACGAGCTGCTGCAGGCCGAGGCCACTAGGGCCACCGTGGTGATCGCGGCGAGCGCCAACAGGCGCCGATGTCGATGGGTCTGATGCGGGCGGGTGCTCATGCGGGTGACACTTCCATGATTACGTCAGTGGCTTTTACGACTGCGGTGGCCAGGTCACCTTCCTCGAGCCGGAGGTCGTCGGCGGCCTCGCGGGTGAGGAGTGAGACGATCCGAAAACGACCGGCTCGGAGCTCGATGACGGCGGTGAGCTTGTCCCGCTGGACGCTGGTGACGACACCGGTGAAGCGATTCCGAGCAGATTGAGAGAGAAGGAGTTCGGGCTCGTAGGCATCAACTTGCTCACGGACGAATCGGGCCAGCGATTTGCCGTCAACCATTCGATGCCTACCTTCGGAGCGAACGGTTTCAAGACGCCCCTCGTCACACCAGCGACGCACGGTGTCGACGCTGACCCCGAGTAGCTCTGCGAGTTGACCAGATCGATAGTACGCCACGGTCCGCAAACCTAGCCACTTATTACAGCAGCGTCTAGCTATTCTGACTACATACATTCAGTTTGCGAGTATTTCTCGCCAAACTCATCGCACAACCAAGTTTTTTCTGGAAAGAATGGCTGATGCCTCCCATGGAGGACCGGCCTTCGGGCGTTGCGGCGTCCCCTGGCCGGCCGCTCCAGGAGGTGAGGGTGACGTCTCCCTGGCAGCAGAATCACCATCCGTATGTCACAAGGTGACGTTCGAGCTTCCGACGTCATCCCTGTTCAGGGTCTTTCCGTCGGTAATGGCGTATTGAAGGTAGATGAGCACCCGAGGGGTGTCGCCGCCGTCGGTCGGGTCGATGAACGTGGTCCCCGGCCCCAGCGAGGTGCCGTAGCGGTCGAGAACGGTGGCGATCCGGGCCCGGAGCAGGGGGCGACCGGGGTTGAGCAGTTGCGCTCGGGGGCCAACTAATCGGTCCTTTTCCTAATTGGTGCGGCTGTAAACGGATTCCGCAATCCGCAGGTTACGCATCCCATAATTCTGCAGGTCCAAACAGGGAGGCCAATTCAGAGAATTCGATAAGACCTGTTCAGGGTACGTTTAGTGGTCTCCAGAATGCCCCTGACAGCGATCGATTCACTCTCTTTCTCCGCAGGTTCTGTGTGCGCGTCCCTGTGCGTGCACCAGGCAACAATTCCTGCCCGTGGAGACGATTTACCTACTCATCCGCAGTCAGCGCCTTACCCAGGAAATCGGCAGCATCTCGGTCTCGCTCTGGAAGAAAGTGCGAATAGACCTTCAGCGTGGTTGAGGCATCCCGATGCCCCAGCCGGCCGGCCACGGTCCTGACGTCGTGCCCGCCGCCGATCATCTGGGTGGCGGCGAAGTGGCGCAAGCCGTGGAGGTGAGTGTCCACGCCTGCCTTCGTGGCAATCCTCCGGACATAGTGCGACACCGTGTCGGGCGAGATGGGCCGCTCGAGGTTGTAAGTGAGGACCGGCGTGTCATCGGTCAGTTCCACTCCGAGGTCTGCAGCCCGATCTTCATGCCGTGCCCGCTGACGGCGTAGAACCTCCTCACCGAAGGGATCGAGGGCGAGCACCCGACCGGCGTGAGTCTTGGTCCCCTTGGTCACCCACCGCCCGGACACCACCGCCACCGACCGCTCAATGGTCAAGGTGGCCCGGTCGAAGTCGACGTCGCCCCACCGGAGTCCGCACAGTTCGCCACGACGAGCCCCTGTGACGGCCGCCAGGGCGATGAATGTAGCCATGTCGGGGTCATTCTGGTCGGCCGTGGCAATCATCGCCTGGACGTCCTCTGGCGAGGGTGCAACCTTCGGTGCCTGCCGCACTGATGGCGGCGTCGCCCTCTCAGCGGGGTTACTTACAAGTTTGTCTTCCTTCACCGCCTGGGCCAGGGCGGCAGAGATCACCGCATGGACCCGCCGTACCGATGAAGCCGACAAGGGCCGTTCCCGGGTACGGAGCGAGACGTACAGGTCGTTCAGCATCCCGGCATCAAGATTTCGCAGATCCACGGAGCCGAGAGTCGGCTTGATGATCTTCTCGACGGTGCGCTTGTGCTCCCGCACCGTCGTGGGCGACAGCTCCTTGAGGATGGTCGCCTTCGGGAGCCAGCGGTCGAGAAAAGCCCCGAACGTCTCCGCTGGGCCGGCGTGGTCAACGGCGCCCACTTCCTCGACCAGCTTGGCCAACGCCTCGTCGGCCTCTGCGGCAGTCCCGTGGACGGTCCGCGAGACGTACTTGGGCTTGCCCGTGACAGGGCTACGTCCGGCGTGAACCCGCAGCTCCCAGACTGCTGACCTGCCTCTTCCCCGAACTTGTCTGCGTGAGCCCTTCATGAAAGAAACTGTACCGGATATGGGATGGATATGGGGTGCTGGTACCGCATCACCCCTTCTAACTGGAGCCTGGGAGGAGAATCGAA
>PLZF01000036.1 GCA_003152015.1 Acidimicrobiaceae bacterium
TCTTGTCCTTGGGCCGGGCCCGGACCATGAAGATGCCGATGACGGTGGCGATGATCCCGATGGCGGGAATCACCAGCGGGAAGACCACCGTACGGGCAGAGATGTTGCCCTTGCCGATGGAGACGAAGGCGGNNCGCCCACGTTGTCGGCGATGGTGGCGGCGTTGCGGGGGTCGTCCTCGGGGATGCCGACCTCGACCTTGCCCACCAGGTCGGCGCCCACGTCAGCCGCCTTGGTGAAGATGCCACCGCCCACCCGCATGAAGAGGGCGAGCAGCGACGCACCGAAGCCGAAGCCGATCAGGACCGAGGTGGCGGTGTTCTGGAAGACCAGCACGATGATGGTGGCGCCCAGCAGGCCGAGACCCACACAGAACAGCCCGGTGATGGCGCCGGTGCGGAAGGCCACCCTCAGAGCCGGGGCCATCTTCCCTTCACGGGCGGCGGCGGCGGTGCGTACGTTGCCCCGGACGGCCAGGCTCATGCCGATGAAGCCGGTGAGTCCCGAGCACAGCGCGCCGGCCAGGAAGCAGATGGCACGGTAGATCCCGGCTTGGACGAACGTGAGGTCCACCACTGTCTGTCCATTGGCCACATGGGTGACCTTGGTGGCGGTAAAGAAGATCAGCACGGCCAGCGGCACGACGATGACAAGAATGGTCTTGAACTGCCGGGAGAGAAATGCCTCCGCGCCCTCTTGGACGGCCAGAGCGATCTCTTTCATCGACGCAGTTCCCTGATCGGCGGCGAGCACACCCCGCACTAGGGACACGGCCACGATGATCGCCACCACAGCGGCGGCCATTACCAAGTACAGCCAGGTCTTCTCCGAGTGGGAGAGAAGAAAATTCTGGTAACCCCCTTCAGCCAGGAGGTGAGTCATCGGTGGTGCTCCCTTCGATTACAACACTGGGTGTGGATGAAGCTGGGTGTGGATGAGCTCGATCAGACGCCGGCAGCCGCGAACGTGCCCTCAAGGTTGGGGTTCCTCCCTTTGACGAGGCCACGGCCAAAGCCTGGCACCGGAGAACACCGAGACGGCGTGTCGTACCGGCAATGCGGGCAGAAGCTACCGACAAAAGGACCCCGAAGGCAAGACTCGTTGGATCAGGCCGGGTCTTCCCCGGCGTCAGGGCCGGCGATGAGCTCATAGTCGGGGTTGAGAATTGCCTGGTGGTGAGCCCAATCCCCCACCATTCCCTCCACCAAGAGCCGAGCCCCGGGTTGAATCCCCGGAATGCGTGGCCGGCCCTGAAACACCAGGAGCAGCTTGCCGGTGTCGTCGGCCAACACACATTCGAGATTGGAGGTGCCGGCCCGGGGTTGCACCCGCACCGACTTGATCCGGCCGGCCACCTTGACCCGGTTGCGCCACTGCGCCTGCCCGATGGGGGTGGTCCCCTGGCCGCGTTGGCCAAAGGCCGCCCGATCGAATACCGGCTTGGCCGCCTCCCGCTCGGCCGCCCGGTCGGCGGAACGCGCCGTTGCCTTGGACAACCGGCGGTTGGAGGGCATGGCCCCCACACCCGGGGCCCGTCCCCACTCGCGACGCCGGGAGTACCATCCGCCGGTCAGCTGGTACGGCACCACGCTGACATTCACATGGGGGAGCTGGCTGACCGAGGCGGCGATGCGGTCAGCGGTGGCATCGTGGAGGAGGCGTTGCCAGCCGGCCACGAACCCCCGGCGGGGCAGCAGGATGGTCAGCTCGGTGGCGTTGTCGGCCACCGTCTCGGCCGCCAGCTCGAGGGCGGCGCGGGTGAGCCGCCGATCCTCGCACTCCATGACATCGAGTGGAAGCCGGGTCAGCCCGAGCCGGCCCCACTCCGCCTCCAGGGCGGCCGACTCCCGGTCGTCGAGGGCAAAATGCACCGCCCGGAGGTCATCGGGGTGCAGGGTGCGGGCGTACTGGAGCGCCCGGGCGGTGGCCATGTCCAACCGGTCGACCAGCACGATCACGGTGTGCCGGTTCAGCACCGGGGCCTCCGCGGCTTCGGTGGCGCCTTCTTCGAGTTGCCTCTCTTCGTCCACGTACTGACGATGCAACCGGATCAGCCCGTAGTACATGAGCGGGCCGGCCACCACCACCACCCAGGCCCCCTCGGTGAACTTCACGGTGGCGAAGATCAACACCACGATGGCGGTGAGAAAGGCGGAGAACCCATTGACGGCCACACTCCGTCGCCAGTGCGCCCCCTTGTTGTCGAGGTGGTGCTTGACCATGCCCGCCCCGGCCATGGCGAAGCCGGTGAAGACGCCGATGGCATACAGGGCGACAAGATTGTTGACCTTTGCCCGGGTGACCGCCAGCAGCACCACCGCCACCACCGTGAGCACGATGATCCCGTTGGAGAAGGCCAGCCGGTGACCCCGCCGGGTCAGTTGACGGGGGAGGAACGAGTCCTCGGCCACGAAGCTGGCCAAAAACGGGAACCCGTTGAAGCTGGTGTTGGCCCCCGTATAGAGGATCAACACAGTGGCGAACTGCACCACGTAGAAGAGGACGTTGCCGACCGGGCCGGTGCCGAGGACGTACTGCACCTCTTGGGAGACGACCGTCGGCGAGCCGGCGGCGTAGGGAACCGCGTGGGTCCAATGGGCGATCAGGGTCACACCGAGCACCAGAAAGGCCAACACGCTGCTCATCACCACCAGCGTCTGGCGGGCATGCCTGGAAGCCGGACGCCGGAAGGCGCCGACTCCGTTGGAGATGGCCTCCAAGCCGGTCAATGACGAGCCACCGTTGGCGAACGACTTGAGGATGATGATGAACGACGCTCCGTAGAGGAGCCCTGACCCCGACTGACCGATAGCCAGCGTGCCCAGGTGGTGGACGGAGTGGACGTGCAGGGTGCCGGTGGCCGCCTTTATGTAACCGACGATGACCACCGCGGCCAGGCTGAGGACGAAGAAGTAGGTGGGGAAGGCGAAGAATCTGCCGGCTTCCCGGATCCCTCTCAGGTTGCCGTAGAGCAGCAGGATCACCACGGCGATGGTGATGGGCACGGTGTAGGGGACCAGTGACGGGAAGGCACTGGAAAGGGCGGCTGTTCCCGCCGCCGACTGGACCGCCACGGTCACCGTGTAATCGATGAGAAGAGCCACCGCCGCCACCTGGGCCACGTTGGTCCCGAAGTTCTCACGGGCCACCACATAGGCGCCGCCGGCCTTGGTGTAGAGCTGAATGACCTCGAGGTACGACAGGGTGACGAAGAAGAGCACCCCGAGGATGGCGAACGTGATGGGCACCACCAGGCTGAAGGCGGCCAGTCCGACGTACGGAACCAATTGGGTGAGCATCTCTTCGGTTCCGTACGCCGACGACGAGATGCAGTCGGGGGCAAGGACGCCGAGCGCCACCGGTCGGCCCAATCGTTCCGAGCTCAGCTGTTCGTTGACCAGAGGGGGACCGAGGAGGGTGTTCTTCAGTCGATAGCGGAGCGTCTCGGGGATGTCCAACGAGACCGACGGGGTGGCGGTCGGCCGGGTCGTCCTCCCCTGGCCCGAGCCCGCCGGCCTGACCGGCGCCATCCTGGCATCGGCGGGCGCGTCGATCCCCCTTTCACCGGTCCCCGGAGCTTCCACCCACTCAGTAGAACACGGTCCGGGCCGCAGACCGGGCACGAGGTTGCCCTCAGGTGGCGACGGGCCGATAGGGAACGAGTTGTCATCTCCCCCCCGGGCGTGTTTCATGGTCCGCGTGCATGTGATCGTGGTGGGTTGTGGACGGGTCGGATCGGGGTTGGCGGTCGGCCTCATGGAACAGGGGCACTCGGTAGCGGTCATCGATCGCAATGCCAAAGCATTCCGGCGGCTCCCGGCCGATTGGCCGGGCACCATGGTGGTCGGATCGGGGTTTGACCGCGATCACCTCGAGCAGGCCGGCGCGGCCAAGGCCACGTCACTGGCCGCGGTCACCAATGGTGACAACTCCAACATCCTCACCGCCCGCATCGCCCGCGAGACCTACGAGATCCCCAACGTAGTGGCCCGCATCTACGATCCCCGTCGCGCCCAGATCTACCTGCGGCTCGGCATCCCCACCGTTGCCACCGTGTCGTGGACCATCGACCAGGTTCGCCGGCGGTTGGTCCCGGACGAGGGTGAGGTGGAATGGGCCGATCCGACCGGCACCCTGTCCCTGGTGGAGCGCGAGCTTCATGAGCGATTTGCCGGCAAACGACTCCTCGACCTCAACGTGTCCGGTGAGGTCACCCTGGTGTCGGTAACCCGGGCCGGGGTGGCCCGCCTCGATATCGGTGATCTGGTCGGCCAAGATGGCGATGTGCTCCACTTCGTCGTCTCCGCCACCGGAAAGTCCGGATTCGAAGAGCGTTTCGACGTCCCCACCCCTCCCCGGCCGGATGGCAACCCGGTGACGGTCATCGCTGGGACTCCGGTGCCGGACCCCGACCTCGAAGACGGACCGTCATGAAGGTCGCCATTGCCGGAGCCGGAAGCGTGGGTACCTCCATCGCCTCGGACCTTCACGACGGAGGACACGAAGTGCTCCTCATCGACAAGGATCACGATCTGGTGGCCCGTATCCGGGACAGCCTCGACGTCACCTGGGTGGTGGCTGACGCCTGCGAGGTGTCGTCTCTCGATGCCGCCGGCTTGGCCACCGTCGATGTGGTGGTGGCGGCCACCGGCGATGACGAGGACAACCTGGTGGTCTCGCTTCTGGCCAAACAGGAGTTCGCGGTACCCCGGGTCGTCGCCCGGGTCAACCACCCGAAGAACCAGTGGTTGTTCACCGAGAGCTGGGGCGTCGACGTGTCGGTGTCCACCCCGCTGCTGCTCACCGCCCTGGTGGAAGAGGCGGTCTCGGTGGGTTCACTGGTCCGCCTCCTCCGCTTCGAAGGCGGAACCGCCCATCTGGTGGAAGTCACCCTGGCCGATGACTCCCCGGCCGCCGGAACCACCCTGGCCGACCTCGGGATCCCCCGCGAGGCCACCGTGGTGGCGGTAGTGCGCGAAGACCGACTCATCGTGCCTCGGGGGGACACCCGGCTCGCCGCTGGTGACGAGGTGTTGGTGTTGGTCACCGCCGACGCCGAGGATGATGTGCGACGACTTCTCGTGGGGAGCTGACCCGGTTGCAGGCCGCCTTCTTCGACCTCGACAAGACCGTCATCGCCAAGGCATCGATCGCCGCCTTCGGCCGGCCCTTTTACCGGGGAGGGCTGATCAACCGGCGCCTCATCGCCCGGGCGGTGGTCTCCCAGATCATCTACCTCCACTTGGGGGCGAGTGAACAGAAGCTGGCTCGGGTACGCGAGTCGATGCTGACCCTGACCAAGGGGTGGAACCAACAGCAAATCCGCGACATCGTGCGCGAAGCGCTCGAGGAGACGGTAGAGCCGATCATCTACGCCGAGGCCCTCGATCTCATCGAGGCCCACCGGGCTGCCGGCCACAAGGTCTACCTGGTATCGGCTTCGCCCGAGGAGATCGTCCAACCGTTGGCCGAGCACTTGGGGGTCGATGGGTACATCGCCACCCGGGCGGTCGTCGACGAAGACGGCCGCTATGCGGGGGAGATGGAGTTCTACGCCTACGGTCCGTTCAAAGCCGAGGCCATGGTGGCCCTGGCCGAAAAGGAGGGAATCGACCTGGCGGAGTCCTCGGCCTACTCCGACTCCTATACCGACCTTCCGATGCTCGAGGCGGTCGGCCATCCGGTGGCGGTAAATCCCGACCGGGTGTTGGCCAAGGCCGCCCGCGAACGGGAGTGGGAGGTTATGCAGTTCACCAAGCCGGTGCGCTTGCGCGATCGGGTGAGCGTGCCGAGCATTCCGACCTCAGCCATGGTGGCCGGTGCCACCGCGGCGGCAACCGCCGGGGCACTGGTGGCCTGGCGGATCGCCCGCCGACCCCAGATCGCCCGCCGACCCCAGATCGGGCGGCAGTCGCGGTTCGGGCGATAGCTCGGGACCGGTTGGCACCGGAATCCGTTTGCGGGTTGAGCCGGAGGCTCAGAGGGAGGCTCAGGAAGGACGGAGCCGCTTGGCGGCGACAACACCCAGAGCAACGAGCACGGCGAGGATCATCAGCTTCTTCATAATTGAGGAGCGTACCCGGTGAGAGAGGTGCTGTCTTCTCGGACCACGGTGCTGCGGTTTCGTGCCGTCGGGCCGTAGCCCGAGGCCACCCGGGGCCCCTGGCCGGCTCGCTCAGACGGTCAGAAGATCGCGGGCGCCGGTATCCGAGGAAGGGTGGCGCAGCTTCGACATGGCCCGAGCCTCGATCTGGCGGATCCGCTCACGGGTCAGGTTGAAGTGCTCGCCAACTTCTTCGAGGGTGCGGGGCTCGCCGCGGTCGAGTCCGAACCGGAGGCGGAGGATCTCGCGCTCCCGCTCGTCGAGCGGTGACAGGAGCCGACCGATCTCATCGGGAAGCAGGGAGACGGCGGCCACCTCGAAGGGGGACTCGGCCGAGCGGTCTTCGACCACATCGCCCAGTTCGGCGTCACCGTCCTCGCGAAGCGGCTCGGAGAGAGACAGCGGCTCGGCCCGGAATCGCAGTGCCTCCACCAACTTGTCCTCGGGCATCTCGACTTCGGCACCGAGCTCAGCCAAGGTGGCCGGTCGCCCGTATTTGAGTTCGAGACGGGCCTGCGCCTTCTGCACACGGGCCAGCGTGTCGCCGGCATGCACCGGGAGACGGATGGTCCGCCCGGTATTGGCGATACCCCGGGTGATGGCCTGGCGGATCCACCACGTGGCGTAGGTCGAGAACTTGAAGCCCTTGCGNNGCCAGTCGAACTTCTCGACCGCGTGCATCAGGCCCAGGTTGCCTTCCTGGATAAGATCGAGGAGAGGAAGACCCGAGGCCTGGTACTTCTTGGCAATGGAGACGACCAGACGGAGGTTGGACTGTACGAACGTCTGCTGAGCCTGCTCGCCCTGCAAGGTGGTCCGCCGCAATTCGCGTTTTTTGGCCGGGGTGAGTCCCTTGGGCGTAGAGGCAAACGCGGCGTCCGAATCCCGCCCGGCTTCGATAGCCTGAGCCAAGCGAACTTCGTCGTCCTTGGTCAACAGCGGGTACTGACCGATATCGGTCAGGTACAGCCGTACCAGGTCCTCGTCGTCTCTTTCGAGGCGCTCCTTTGCCAACTTCACCGGGTCCTTTGTTCTCCCCACGCTATGGGGGCCGCCGATCTAACCAGGGCGCCGCCGCCCCATCCACACCATGCCGGTGCTTCGCTCGATTAGGTCTGACGCTCTCGGGTGGAACTGTCGCTGCTTTCAAAGTTTACCGGACGCGTCAAGCCCCCCGAACGGTGCCCCCCGGTGGGAGCCTCGACTCGACGGATCTCTACTCCGGGAAAATCCCCCAAATCCCGTGAATCAGGCGTAACCCGGCCCAGCCAGGGCCTTCTCCGGTCAGCCCGTGCCGATGCCGGCGGGAAACCTCACCAGGCCCGAGGCCAGCGACGATCCCACCACCGCCAGCTCGAGACGCTGTTGGAAGGCATAGACGGCCTCCACGTCGTGGGGGCGGGTGACCAGGCGCTGGACCAACCTCTCCCCGGCGTGCCAATCCTCGATTTCATCCGCCAGGACCAGGCGTAACGCCCTTATTAACGGGGCGTCGGTCACCGCCGAGGCCGCCCGCAGATGGTGCTCATAACTCACGACCAGACGAGGCATGACCACCCGGTAGAGGCCGGCCAGGCGGGGTAGGGCCCCCGGTGGATCGGGTACCCCCCCGTCATCGTCGGGGATCTCCCACCCCCATCCCGCCGTGACCGTCATTCCGGGAAGCGGTGCACTCCCGGCCAGGGTGGTCAGCACGGTGCCGGCCGGATCGGGGGGTTTGGTCAGGCTGTCGGGGTCGACGCCATTGAGTACCGGTAGGCGGTCAGCCCATAGTTCGGCGTGCCAGGCATGCCGGGTGCTCTGGACATCGAGATGGACCTGGACCGCGGCCAACGGAATGTCAGTCACCCACGAGCCGAGCACCTCATAGAGCGCATGCTCGATCCACCGGTACCCTCCGACCAGGCCAGCAGTGACACTTAGGGGCAAGGCCAATGGCCGACCCCCGGAACTACCGGAGTCACCGGGCTCGGCCCCGCCCGAGTGGGGAGATGGGCTCCACATTGCAGTGTCCTCAGACACGGGTGACCCCCGAGCGGTACCGATTGGTGATGGGCATCCGCCGATCCTTACCGAAGGCCTTGGATGAGATCCGGACCCCGGGGGGCATCTGACGGCGCTTGTACTCAGCCCGGTCCACCAGATGCACCACCCGCTCCACCACCTCTCGGTCGAAACCGGCGGCGATCAACTCCTCGGCGGAGCGGTCCCCCTCCACGTAGCCGGCCAGGACCGGATCGAGGATTTCGTAGGGCGGGAGCGACTCATCGTCGCGTTGGTCGGGCCGCAGTTCAGCCGACGGCGCCTTGGTCAGCACCGGTTCGGGAATGAGGTCGAAGCCGGCCCGCTGGTTGCGGTACCGACAGAGCCGGTAGACGAGGGTCTTCTCCACATCCTTGATGACGGCGAAGCCACCGGCCGAGTCGCCGTACAGCGTCGAGTAACCGGTTGCCATCTCGCTCTTGTTGCCGGTGGTCAGCACAATCCAGCCATTGGCATTGGACAGCGCCATCAGCAGCACTCCCCTGATCCGGGATTGCAGGTTCTCGTCGGTCAACCCCGCCGGGTCGGTCCCGATCAGTGGCGACAGCATGGAAGAAAACGTCCGATGGGCATCCTCGATGGGAGCGGTGGCGATATCCATCCGGAGATGGGCGGCCAGGGTGACGGCATCATCCACCGAGCCTTCGCTCGAGTAGCGCGATGGCATGGTCACCCCATGCACATGGTCCGCCCCCAGAGCGTCGACCGCGATCGTCGCCACCAATGAGGAGTCGATGCCACCGGAGAGGCCGATGACCACGTCGGTGAATCCATTTTTGCTGACATAGTCGCGGGTCCCGAGGACCAGAGCCTCGTAGACCTCGGCATCGGGAGCGAGGGTGGGGCTGATGCTCCTGACCGACTGCGGAGTGGTTCCGTCACCATCGATCTCCACGTCCACGACGAGCAGCTCTTCGACGAACTGGCCCGCCACGCCCAGTAGTTCGGCGTCGGCCGACATCACCAGGGATGCACCGTCGAACACCAGTTCATCCTGCCCGCCGATCTGGTTCACGTAGGCGATGGCGCAGCCGGTCTCCGCCACCCGCTCGGTCAGCATCTCGACCCGCTCGGCCCAGCGCCCCCGGGAGTAGGGCGAGGCGTTGAGGTTGACCACCAGCCGGGCACCTGCCTCGGCATGGGCCACCGCCGGGCCGCCGGGGAACCAGAGGTCTTCGCACACGGTGATCCCCACCCGAACCCCGGCCACCAGATGGGTCATCAGTGGCTCGGTGCCGGACCTGAACCAGCGTTGTTCATCAAATACTCCATAGTTGGGGAGCAGACGTTTCCCGTAGCGACCCAAGACCAACCCGTTGGCACACACTCCCGCCGCGTTGATCAGGTTCCCTTCGGGATCAGTGTCCACAAAACCGACCACTGCCACGCAGGTTCGCGTCGCGCCGGCAATCCGGTCGAACACCGCCCGATTCTCCGCCACGAAGGCGGGCCGACTGAGCAGGTCTTCCGGTGGATAGCCGGTCACCGTCAACTCCGGAAACACGGCCAGATCGGCGCCAGCCATTTCTGCAGCGGCCAGGGCGGCGAGTATCCGCTCGGCGTTCCCTTCGAGGTCCCCGACCACAGTGTTGATCTGGCAGGCGGCCAGCCGCAGTCGGGCCATCGGCTCAGACTACCGGCACCGTCAGAGACCCTCGCCGGGGCGGCCGGGGCGGCCGGGGCGACCGGGGCGGCCGGGGCGACCGGGGCGACCGGGGCGGCCGGGTGGGAAACGGCAGCACCCGTGGGGCAACGGATCAAGTGCCATAGACTGTCCGGACCAACCCACGGGGTCGGATCGATCGGCCCGGTCGGTAGCGGTTGCGTGATTGTTCATCCACCGTTCACAATTGGGAAACGGCGGAGAAATGACGCTCTGTAAAGATGGGCGCTTGTTGGCTTAGGAACTGACATACCCGCAGGACCCAACACCCGAGCAGCAGAGGAGTGCGAGTGCCTTACCAAGCCGAATACATCTGGATCGATGGGACCGAGCCGTCACCGCTTCTACGGAGCAAGACCAAGGTCATCCCCAATGGCGACAAGCCGGGTATCTGGGGCTTCGACGGCTCGAGCACCAACCAGGCCTTGGGTCACGACTCGGACTGTGTGCTCCAACCGGTATTCACCTGCCCTGATCCCCTGCGGGGCCCCGACGACATTCTGGTCATGTGCGAGGTACTCCTCACCGACATGACACCGCACCCGACCAACACCCGGGCCCGGCTCAAGGTCCTGGTGGAGAAGTACGCCAAGCAGGAGCCTCAGTTCGGGATCGAGCAGGAGTACACCTTCATCAAGGACGGGCGCCCATTGGGTTGGCCCGCCACCGGGTACCCGGCGCCCCAGGGCCCGTACTACTGCGGAGTGGGCGGAGACAAGATGCCCGGACGCGAGATCGTCGAGAAGCACACCGCCGCCTGCATCAACGCCGGGCTCGCCATCGAAGGAACCAACGCCGAAGTCATGATGGGCCAATGGGAGTTTCAGGTGGGCGTCCTCTCCCCGCTCGACGTCTCCGATCACCTGTGGGTGGCGCGTTGGCTGCTCTTCCGCATCGCCGAAGACTTCGGCGTGTTCGCCACCCTGGAGCCCAAGCCGATCCTGGGCGATTGGAACGGCGCCGGGGCACACACCAACTTCTCCACCAAGGCCATGCGCGACGAGGGCGGATGGGATGCCATCATCGCCGGATGCGAGGCCATCGGGAAGAGGATCGAAGAGCACATTGACGTCTACGGGGTAGGGATCGAAACCCGCTTGACCGGGGCCCACGAGACCGCCCACTTCACCACGTTCAGCTACGCGACCTCGGACCGCGGTGCATCGATCCGCATCCCCTGGGGCGTGGCCAAGGCCAAGAAGGGCTGGCTCGAGGACCGTCGCCCCAACGCCAACATGGACCCGTACAAGGTCACCGCCATCATGGTGGAGACCGTCTGCGGGGACGCAGCCGGGAGTTGACCATCCGGGGATATCCGATCCGATGAGGAGCCAAAAAGAGTACGTCCTCAAAACGGTGGAGGAACGCGGCATCAGGTTCGTTCAGCTGTGGTTCACCGACGTCCTCGGCACTCCCAAGACCTTCAGCATCACCCCGGCTGAATTGGAGAACGCCCTCGACGAGGGGATGACGTTCGACGGGTCGGCCATCGACGGATTCAGTCGGGTCCAGGAGAGCGATGTCCTCGCCCGCCCGGATGTCAAGACGTTTCAGCTGCTCCCCTGGCACGGCCGCGGGCACACCTCGGCCGATGCCCAGTCGGGGGGTCACCCTGACGGTCCCGATGCCCCGGTGGCCCGGGTGTTCTGTGACATCTTCAACCTCGACGGCACCCCCTTTCAGGGGTGTCCGCGTCACGTGTTGCGCCGCACCTTGGAGCAGGCCCATGAACGTGGCTTCACCTTCTACGCCGCGCCGGAGATCGAATACTTCTACTTCGCCGACTCCGATCCGTCCCGTTCCCCCCAGGGTCTCGACCATGGGTCGTACTTCGAGCTGACGGCGGCCGACCGGACCAGCGACATCCGGCAGCGAACCGTGTTGACTCTCGAAGACATGGGGATTCCCGTCGAGCACGCCCAACACGAGGACGCCCCCAGCCAACACGAGATCGACCTCCGGTACACCGATGCGCTGACCATGGCCGACACGGTGATGACCGTGCGGTTGGTGGTGAAGGAGATGGCTCGCCAACAAGGCGTCCACGCCAGCTTCATGCCCAAGCCGTTGGAAGGAGTGCAGGGCTCGGGTATGCATACCCACCTGTCGTTGTTCAGCGGAGATACCAATGCCTTTGTGGATTCCGAGCGGGCCAATGGCCTGTCCGAGGTGGCCGAGGGATTCATCGCCGGTCTGCTCCGTCATGCCGGCGAGATCTCCGCGGTGACCAATCAGTGGGTGAACTCCTACAAGCGGCTGGTGTCAGGCTACGAGGCTCCCATTCATATGTCCTGGGCGCGGAACAATCGTTCGGCGTTGGTGAGGGTCCCGGTGGTGAAATCCGGAAAGTCCGAGTCCACCCGGGTGGAGTACCGGGCACCTGACAGTGCGTGCAATCCGTATTTGGCCTTCGCGGTGATCCTCGCAGCTGGGTTACAGGGAATCGAGCACGCTTACGAGCTGCCCGCCGAGGCCGATGCCAATTTATTCACCCTCTCCGACGACGAGCTGCGGGCCAAGGGCATCGCCCACCTGCCCGGTGACCTCAATGAGGCCCTGGGATTGATGGAATCCTCCGAGCTTTTGGCCAACACCCTGGGCGAACATGTCTTCGAATGGTTCATCCGGAATAAGCGGCAGGAATGGTCCGAGTACAAGGCCCACGTCACCCAGTTTGAACTCGATCGCTACCTTCCGCTGCTCTAAAAGGGCCAACAGTAAAGCTGCCGGAAGTACCGCCAGTTTCGTGGGACGAGAGACGGAGAGGAGACGGACATCGAGCCCCTGTTGTGTTTTCCTGATCCCCCGCCTACCCCGGTTACCGCCGTACTGGACCGGGCCGGCTATCCCTGGCGCGCCATCGCCACTCCCGAGTCCGCCGATATTGATGAACCGGAGGACGGCTGGTCGGGAGCGGTCATCTGCAGCGGTGACGACCCGGCCGGTGCGTTTCTAGTCTGTCGTCAGCTCCGCAAACGCGAGGTACCCCTCGCCCCGGTGATCGTGGTGGTGCGGAGCAGCCAACTCACCGAGCTCGAGCTACGGGAGGACCTCTTCGATGACATCTGTCTCGAACCGGTGAACTCCGACGAGTTGACCACCCGCCTGGCCCATCTCTTCTGGCGGACCGGGCGCGGCCTGCGGCCCGAGCTCGTCGAGCACGGGCCGTTGGTCCTCAACCTCGAGACATACCAGGCGGCGGTGTCGGGAAGGGTGCTGGACCTCACCTACATGGAGTACGAGCTGCTGCGGTTCCTGTCGGCCCGCCCCGGCAAAGTGTTCACCCGCGAAACGCTGCTCAGCCGGGTATGGGGCTACGAGTACTACGGCGGTGCCCGCACTGTTGACGTGCACGTGCGTCGGGTGCGGGCCAAGTTGGGCGAAGAACACGCTCATCTGATCCAAACCGTCCGGTCCGTGGGCTACCGGTTCGGCCAGACCGCCTGGACGCCCTGAGCTGTCGGGCTGTCGGGGACGGCGGCACCTCGGGCGATTCGCCAGACGCCACGTCCCGGCGAAAAGGCACCTCTTCGACTGATCACCGCGTGAAACGATAGGGGTGTTCCGAGCATGGCACCTCCTCCCGATTTCATCGACGCAGTCACCGCTGCCATCGCCGCCATTCCCAGTGGTGACGTGATGACCTACGGCGAAATCGCCCAAGAGGCCGGGTTTCCCGGCGCGGCGCGGGCCGTCGGCAACGTACTCGCCACCTCGGGAGGGACGCTCCCGTGGTGGAGGGTGGTCACCGTTTCGGGCCGCCTCGCACCCGGGAAACAGCGCGAGCACGGTTGTCTCCTGGTCGCCGAGGGCGTGCGGCTCATCCCCGCCGGCACCCACGTGGAGATGGCCACCCGCTGACAGTCTGCGGTTCGGTGGGGTCTAGTCAACCGGTGGTTTGCGACCCCAGGACGACACCGTCGGCGAGGTGGCCAGGTCAACACAACCGGAGCCAATGTTGGCCAGATGCAGATCAATGTCCGCGTCGGTGGCGATTCCGTTCGACACCGGGCGTCCCCGGATCTGTTCCACGGTGGCCTGCTCGAGCAACGTGCATGCCGGGGAGGTGATCGAAAAGTATGCATCAGCCTCTACGTCGACGAGCCCGGCATCCCGGAGCAACCGCGGCGGGGTTCGCCCGTAGGCCAGGTCGGCCCCCCACCCGGCCATCAGGGTGCGGAAGCCCCGTCGCAGTTGGTCGGCCAACCGTTGTTCAGGACCGACCTCATCGGGGCAGATAAGGGGCTGCAGGGCTGGGTCCGCGTCCTCCACCACCAACCAACCACCAGGTCGCAGAGTCGACCATGGTCGCCAACGCCTGGGTGCGCTCGGGGAGGTGGACCAGAATGAGGCGGACATGGACGAGGTCGAAGCCACCACCAGGGCGCTCATCCTTGCCCACATCGTGGTGGCGGACCTCAAACGCAGCGGAACGTCGAGGGGTCGAACAGCGCCGACAGTGCGTCGAAGCGCCGTTTTGCCTCCGTTTGCTGATTGTCGAGCAAGTAGCCCTCGTCGTCTGTCACCTGACAATGATGCCCCGGCTAGGGTCTCAGCCGATCGTCGGGACTCGGACAGGGTTCCGCGACTTCCCCGTTCACCGTCTGAATCCAATGAGGTGGCACCATGAGTTCAGGAGATACTGCGTGGGTCTTGATCAGCGCCGCACTGGTGCTGTTCATGACCCCGGGTCTGGCACTTTTCTACGGAGGCATGGTCCGCCCCAAGGGCGTGCTGGCCGTGATGATGTTGAGCTTCATCTGCATGGGAATCATCACCGTGCTCTGGGCCGTCTACGGGTTCAGCCTGTCCTTCGGGCACGACATCGGTGGCGGCCTGCTGGGAGGACTGCACAACCTGGGCCTGCGAAACATGACCCAGCCATTGTCCGGCTTCCACGGGGTTCACGTCTCGCCCATGGCGATCATGGTGTTTCAGATGATGTTCGCGGTCGTCACCGCCGCCCTCATCAGCGGAGGCACGGTGGACCGGGTCCGGTTCGTGGGTTTCGTCGTCTTCATCGCACTGTGGTTCACACTGGTGTACGTGCCTCTGGCCCACTGGGCCTTCAGCCCCGGGGGATGGCTGGCCCAACGCGGCGTGCTCGACTTCGCCGGCGGTACCGTGGTCGAGATCAACTCGGGGTTCTCCACCCTGGCCGTCGTGTTGGTGCTCGGTCAGCGTCGGGGATGGCCCAGGGAGTCGATGCAACCCCACTCGGTACCCCTCACCCTGTTGGGAGCCGGCATCCTCTGGTTCGGTTGGTTCGGGTTCAACGCCGGGTCCGCGTTGGGGGCCAACAGTGTGGCGGTGAGCGCATTCGTGAACACCCAGTTGGCCGCGGCCGCCGGGTTGTTGATGTGGCTGGTGTTCGAAGCCTTCAAAGAGCACGTGGCCACCACCCTCGGTGCCGCGTCAGGGGCGGTGGCCGGCATGGTGGCCATCACCCCGTGCGCCGGTTACATCGGTCCCATGGCCTCACTGGTGGTCGGAGGAGCCGCCGGTCTGGCGTGTGCATTCGCGGTCCGGCTCAAGTTCCGTTACGGCTACGACGACTCCCTCGACGTCCTGGGGGTACACGGGGTCGGAGGCATCATCGGCATGCTGTTACTCGGGCTCTTCGCTGCCCGCTCGATCAACTCCACCGGCGCCAACGGCCTCTTCAGCGGAGGGGGTTTCCATCTGCTGGCCAACCAAGCGTTGGCCACCGTGGTCTCCATCGGCTTCTGCTTCACCGTGACCTACCTCATCGCCCAGGCAGTCGATCGGACGATTGGGTTGCGGGTCACCGCCGAACAAGAGTTCCTGGGCCTCGACCTCACCCAACACGCCGAGGCGGCGTACTCGACGATGACCGGAGGAGGGGTCGGCCGGTGACCGATTGATCAGGACGGCGTGTAGGCCCAGAGTTCCACTTCGACCAGGGCCCCCATCGGCAAAGCCACCACCGCGATGACGGATCGGGCCGGTCGGTGGTCTCCGAAGAACGCCGAGTACGCCTCATTGACCGCGGCATAGTCGTCCATGTCGGTAATGAACACGGTGGTCTTGATCACATCTCGAAGGGTCGCCCCCTCACGTCGCAACCAGCCCTCGCCGTTGAACAGGGCCTGGGCCAACTGGGCCGCCACACCGCCACTGATGAGAGACGGGGCCGGGAGCGGCGATGGGTCGTCGCCGGCCGATCCGTCGGGTACAGACGGCACCAACCCGAGTTGCCCGGAAGTCACCAACCACGGGCCGGCTCTCACCACGGGGCTATAGGGACCGATGGGTGCGCTCAATGTGCCGTTCCTAACCTGGTCGTCCGCAGCCAAACCCCGTCATCGGGTGCCAGGCATCAGCGCTGTCGGCGCGGGGCGGATCAGTCGATCAGCTGAAAGAAGAACCGCAACCGCAGGTGCGGGTCGCACTCGGGTTGGTCACATGGAACCCGTCGCCCTGCAGACCATCGGCGTAGTCGAGGGTCGAGCCCTTGAGCAGCTCGGCGCTGGCCGAATCGACGATGACCTTCACGCCACTGAACTCGCGCACCACGTCGTCGGCAGCGATATCCGCATCGAAGAACATCTCGTAGCTATACCCCGAACAACCGCCGGGACGCACCGCCACCCGGAGGGCCAGGCCCTCGGTGTCCTCCTGGGCCAGAAGCTCGCCGACCTTGGCCGTGGCCTTATCGGTCAACGTCACCGGACTCGGCTTCCTTCCGATGCTTACAGTTTGCATGATCGTGCTCACCGACGTTCCTCCTGCGGATCGAATTGATACCGGGCAACCACGGATACGACACCCGAAGTGACCGTTGAGGACAGCGTACCCGCGCCCGCGCCATATTGGTACACCCCTGCGGGTGGCCGAAGGGGCACCCCCGGTACAATTCGGGCGTGATGACCAGCGTGGATGCCTCAGGTTCCTCAACCCCGGTCTCCGAGGAACAGGTGCGCGCCGCGCTGCGTGGCGTGGTCGACCCCGAACTGGGGGCCGACATCGTCGAACTGGGCATGGTGACCGCCATCCGGCTCCCCGGGGCCGGCGTGGTGGAGGTCGACGTGGCCCTGACCATCGCCGGGTGCCCCCTCCGGAACCAGATCCGGAGTGACGTGGAGACCCACGTGGGCGCGTTACCCGGGGTAAAAGCGGTGACGATGACCACGGGGGTCATGGACGCCGAACAACGTAAAGCGGTGATGGCCCGGGCCCGACTTGTGGCCCGGAACCCGGCTCCCGCCACCGACATCCCCGATACCGCTCGGGTCATCGCCATCGCCTCGGGCAAAGGGGGCGTGGGAAAGAGTTCGGTCACCGTCAACCTGGCGGTCGCCCTGGCCCGGCGGGGTCTGACCATCGGGGTGCTCGACGCCGACATCTGGGGATTCTCCATACCCCGGCTTCTCGGCATGCAGGGTGAAGTCGAGTCCCGGGAAAAGAAGATGGTGCCACTCGAGCAACGGATCGACGACGGCCTGCTACGGGTCCTGTCCATGGGTTTCCTGGCCGACGAGGACAGCGCCATCATGTGGCGGGGTCTCATCTTGAACCGCGCCGTGCAGCAGTTTCTCGAAGACGTCCACTGGGGTGACCTCGACTACCTCTTGATCGACATGCCTCCCGGGACCGGAGACATCCAGATGGGCCTGGCCCGGATGCTGCCCCGTACCGAGGTCATCGTGGTGACGACGCCTCCCGTGGCCGCCCAGAAGGTGGCGGCCCGCACCGCGGATATGGCCCGCAAGGGCTACCTGCGGGTGGCCGGCGTCATCGAGAACATGAGCGACTTCACCTGCGAGCACGGCACCTCGTACGCCCTGTTCGGCTCCGGCGGTGGTGCCCGCCTGGCCGCCGAGGTGGGCGTCCCACTTATTGGCCAGGTCCCGCTCCATCCCTCGGTATCGGCCGGTGGCGACGCCGGGACTCCGGTGGCACTCGACGAAGGTCATGCCCTGGCCAAGGTATTTGCCGACATGGCCGAACAAGTGGTGACCACCATCGCCCCGGTAGTCCCGATGGACGGGTGTAGCGCCCGACTTCTCGAGCGGGTGGATGCCGCAGTCGACGCCGGGGTACTGGCAGTCAGCCCGGCGTCGCGGAGCTGACCGGCGGAGGTCTCGGCGTCAGGTGTGGGCGCACCGGCAGAAGCATCTGCGGTCGATCGCTCCTGATGTCGATGACTGTCAACTCACACCGGGTCGGCCTTTGGCCACAACAGGCCACGAGCAGCGGCGGCAATCTGGTCATCGGCTTCGGTCCCCGAGGCCATCTTGGCTTCGATGGCCTCCTCGTAGCCGTCGTCACCGGGTCGCAACACCAGCACCTGCCCGTCTTCGAACAACACGATCGGCAGCACCGTCGGAACGTCGGTCACTTTTTCTGCCCATGCCATGACCTCGACGGTGGTCCGGAATCGACCGATGTGCTTCAGGTTTTCGATGGTGGGGGGAAGCAGCTCGATATCTCCGGCCTCGAAGCGGTGCAAGGCGTCGACCGGGCGAATCCAGATGGAGGCGATGGTCTCGCCATCATCGTGGCGGGCCACCTGTCCCGAGGGTGCGGCGGTGATGAAAAAACGGGTGTCGTATCGCCGGGGTGCCAACTCAGGCGTGATCCAGTGGCTGACGTAGTGCACCGAGCCCACGTCGAGGGCCAGTCCCTCACGACGACAGATGTCGAGCAGCCGCAATGTCCCGGCGTTCAGGGCGTCCCGGTAGGTGACGAACCGTACCGAGGTGTCCGGGTCGGTGGTGTCGAGGAACCGCCCCTCGGAATCGGCTTCATCGCCAGGCCGATAGGCCAACAGCACCCCTGCCTCTTCGAAACACTCGCGTAAGGCCGCCACCCAGAAGGCCAACCCGCCTGATGGAACTCCGAGGATGGCACTGGCTTCGGCGTCGGTGCGGCCCGGACACAGAGCCTCGATGTCGTCCCCATAGTCTTCGGGGTCGACACCCCCACCCGGGAAGACGTAGACACCCGCCACGAATTCGGAAGCCAGATTACGGCGGAGCATGCAGACTTCGATGGCCGGTCCACCGTCGTCGTCGACCGCATCCCGAACCAGCATCACAGTGGCGGCATCACGGATGGGGATGGTCATCGGCTCAGGCTACCGCCGCCATCGACGGTTCAGACGACGCTGAGGGAAGGGCGAACGGTGAGCGCTCCCGAATCCACCAGTGCGTGGATAGCCAGTTCCCCGAACGCCTCCGGGTCGGCAATCAACCACGAGTGGGATCCGTTGACCACCACTCCGTCCACCCCGGCCGCCTGTCGCATTTCGTCGAATACGGACCGGGGCACCAGCCGATCCCGATCCGACCACGCCACCAGTACCGGAGTGTGACGACGGGCAATGGCCCGAATCTCCATCAACAGATCAGCCCGCCGGATGAAGTCGCCGGTACGGAACATTCCCAGCGGGTTCTGCATCAGATTGGGGATGAAATCCTCGAGCAAAGCGGGGAGGACCCGCATGAGGTGAGGTGAGTGGAACAGATCGGTCCCGAAATAACGGCCCCAGTCCCACGCCGGCCGCTGGGTCATGGTGCGGATACCATCAGGGGACGAGGCCCAGGTGGGGCCGCCAATGGCATTTGCCAACAGCAAGGACCCCGCCCGACCGGGATGGTCGTGGACGAAGGCCGTCGACACGCCGCCTCCGAACGAATGGCCGGCCACCAGGGCCACCCGGCTTTCGCCGATGGCGTCCAGAAACCGCCCGGCCCAGGCCGCATAGCCAGTGAACGACCGCTGTTCACCCGGAAGTTCCGGGGTACCGCCGAAGCCGGGCATGGCCGGGGCGTAGACCCGGCAGCCGGCCATTCCCATGCGACGGATCGGCTCCCGGTAGGCATTGGGCCGTAGTCCCCACCCGTGGAGGAACAACGCCGGTGGTCCGTCCCCCGAGGTCGCATAGTTCACACGATGGCCGTCAACCACCACATTGCTCCGGGTCACGGCCCTGGAATCCCTCGTGATGCTGTCTTGGTCCGGCTCGACCAACGACTCGGCAACGGCAAGGGCACCCGGCATGTCCGGTCACCCTAGGCACAATCGTCGCCCGGCGGCGGGATGCACCACCGAGGATGGGTTTCTTCACCTGACCGCACCCCCTCTGATCGAACAGTTACGCTCACGAGGAGCAAAAAGGAAAGAGGAGTCGGCACACGATGGCTGGGAAACAAAAAAAGGGCGCCGGGGGCGGCAACACACCCAAACCGGGCAGCAAGGCGCCCAAGCCCGTATCGGGCTCCCCATCAGCCAAGGATGCCAGCCGGGCCCAGAGCCGCCCCATATCGGGAAAGAAACCGGTGGGCAAAGGAGGGAACACCCCTCGACCCGGTGGTAAGAGTCAACCCACTCCCGGTCCCCGGCGCATGTCCGGCGCCCTGATCGCCTGGGGTGCGGTGGGCCTGGTCATCATCATCATCGTGGTGCTGGTCATTGTGAAGGCGACCAGCAGCTCCTCCAACGCCAACGCCGCCTTTACGCCGGTGACCCCGGCGGCGGCGTCAGTGGTCAAGGACGTCACCAGCATCCCGGCTTCCGTCTACGACAAGGTGGGCACGAACATCCCCACGGCGGCCACCCCCAACCGGCCGATCGTGCTGTCAAATCAACCGGCATTGACCCTCAACGGCCACACCCCGGCGATGTTCTATTACGGCGCGGAATACTGCCCGTACTGCGCCGCCGAGCGGTGGGCGATGACCGCTGCGCTTTCGCGGTTCGGAACCTGGAGCAACTTGGATGTGACCGCCTCGTCACACACCGACGTGGATCCGTCCACCAACACCTTCAGCTACCGGAGCGCTATCTTCACCAGCCCCTACCTCACCTTCGTGTCCGTCGAGCAGTTCACCACGACTCCGAGCTCCAGCGGGTACACCAAGCTGCAGAATCCCAACAAGGCGGAGGAGGCGGTGCTCAGCAAGTACAGCTCGCCGACGTACATTCCCGGAGCTACCGCCGGACAGATCGGGTTTCCCTTTATCGATATCGGCAATGTGGCCCTGATATCGGGTGGCACCTACAGCCCCCAGATGCTGGCCGGGCTCAGCTATTCCGACATCGCCGGCAATCTGAGTGACCCAACCAATTCAGTCACCCAGTCCATTGTGGGTACCGCCAACTACATCAGTGCCGCCATCTGTGCCAGCACCAAGCAGCAACCATCCACTGTCTGCCAGAGTTCGGGTGTCCAAGCCGCGACCAAAGCTCTCAAACTGGGCTGACCCGGTAGTTATTCGGAGATAGGACCATGCCCACGCTGCGCTGGCAGCCCATCGTCACACTGTTGCTGAGCCTGGTTGGACTCGGGGTGGCCATCTACCTCACCATCACCCATTTCGACACTCACATCACCCTCTCGTGCCCGGCGGGTGGCGGGCTCATCAACTGCACAAAAGTGACCAGCAGTAAGCAGTCATACCTCTTCGGCATACCGGTGGCAGTGCTGGGGCTGGCATTCTTCCTCCCCATGATCGCCCTGTCCCTGCCGCGGGCGTGGCGATCGGCGGACCGTCGGATCCACCTGGCCCGGTTGGCTCTGTCCGTCACGGGCGTGGCCATGATCCTCTACCTGATCATCGCCGAACTGTTCATCATCAAGAGCATCTGCCTGTGGTGCACATTAGTCCATGTCATCACGTTCATCCTGTTCGTGATCATCGTGACGGCGACGCCCATCGTGCTCACGCCCGGATACGGACTCGAGACAGACAGAGCTGACTACCTGGTTCCCGACGGGTCGTAAGGAGTGCACGCCGAGCCCGATCATCTCCCCCATACCCGAACGTCCCGCTTCGCGTGGGGCGCGGTGGTGGTGATCCTGGTCGGCGTCACCGCTCTTCTCGTCTACACGTTGACCGATACCCCGACCACCCTCAGGGTGGTCCACCGGGCAGAAACTGCACCCGATACCCTCCGGGCACTGGCCACCGTGCCCGTCACCACCTTCGACGCCATCGGCATCACGGCTCTGGACGCCGGGCTCACTCCTCCGACCGTGGTGACCGGACAAGCCCCCCTGTATGCGGCGGGAAAGCCCGAGGTGCTCTTCGTGGGGGCGGAGTACTGCCCATTTTGCGCGGCGGAGCGGTGGCCCCTGGTACTGGCACTCTCCCGATTCGGCCACTTCGGGATGCTCCATGACATGCAGTCTTCGACCACGTCGGTGTTCCCGGGGATCCAAACCTTCAGTTTCTTCGACGCGTCGTATACAAGTCCGTATCTCACCTTCATGGGCATCGAGATCTACTCTGACGTGGCTGCCCCCAACGGCGCGTTTACCAAGATCACCAACCTCACACCTGGCCAGCAGACCTTGGTGACTCATTACGGGGCCGCGAGCCGCACCGGCAACGGCACCTACCCACTGGTCGACATCGACAACATGGTGGTGTCGACCACATCAGGTTTCAGTCCGGCGACAATTTTGCGGATCCCTAGGTCAACGATCATCAGCGACCTGAAGAAGGGGGAGACGCCGGCCAGTCGGGCCATCGTGGCGTCTGCCAACTATCTGACCGCCGGGATCTGCGCGGCCACTAACCAGCAACCATCCTCGGTGTGCACATCAAAAGGAGTCCGTGCCGCCGCTCAATCGCTGGGTGTGACCTGACCGCGCCAGCCGGCCATACAAAAAGGCCCCGACCGTCAGCCGGCCCGGCGATCGGTCAGCAGCTTGCGTTCCATTTCATTGAGGCCTCCCCAGATCCCATGAGGCTCACGAATCCGGATGGCGTAATCGAGACAGTCGGACTGTACCGAACAGGTGGAGCAGATTGCCTTGGCGTGCGCCTCACGCTGGAGCTTCTCCTCTTTGCGCTCCGCATGGGCGGGAGGAAAGAAGATCTCGGCTTGAGGCCCGCGGCACGACGCTCTGATCTGCCACGTATCGAGAGCTTGCGCCATTGTTTCCTTCCCCCTTTGCCAGTGGGTACTGCCCCCACGCCAGCGAACGTACTCGCGCCGTGGCACAGAGACAAGGGGTCTGACCAGGATTTCCCACTCAGCCCCTTCACCAGTGCCGGCCAGGGGCCCTCCACCCACCCCCATTCGGCCCAAAACCGCCGATGGGCGGCCGGAGAACGCTACGCTCCGGAGCATCATGGACGTCAGCACTTTCTGCATGCAGAGTCACGTCCTGATCGTGGCGGGTAAGGGCGGCGTCGGGAAGACGACCATGGTGGCGGCCATCGCCCGGATGGCAGCCGACGCCGGACTGTCGGTCCTGGTCATCGAGCTCGAAGGTCGATCGGGTGTCTCCGACGCCTTCGGCCACGGCGACACCATCGATTACGCCGGGGCCGTGCTCAGCGCGGCGGGCGCCAACGAGGTCGAAGAGGACCTCGGGCCCGAGAGCGAGGCGCCACACATCCCGCCGGGCAGTGTGCAGGCCCGGAGGATCACCCCTGACGATGCCCTCATCGAATACCTGGCCGACCACGGGCTCCGCCGGTTCTCGAAGCGCTTGATGTCGTCGGGAATCATCGACATCGTCTCGAGCGCCATTCCCGGCATCCGGGACATTCTGGTGCTCGGCAAAGTCAAACAGATCGAGCAGGCAGGCCTCGCCGATCTGGTCCTCGTCGATGCCCCGGCCACCGGCCACGCCATGACGTTCCTGTCATCGGCCAGCGGACTGCTCGATGCCGCCCGCGGGGGCCCGGTCCGAACCCAGGCCTCCGAGGTGGTGGAACTACTCACCGACCCCACCAGGTGCCAGGTGGCGTTGGTGACTCTCCCCGAAGAGATGCCGGTGAATGAGGTCGTCGACGCCGCCTACCAACTCGAGGACAAGGTGGGCATCTCCCTCGGTCCGATCATCGTCAACGCTTGTTACCCACCGATTCGGGGGCTGGATGTCTCGGCTGCCGACGCCGCCGAGTCCGCCGGAGTGACCCTCGACGACGACTTGCGTGAAGCCCTCGACGCCGCCAGTACCTTCCGCCGTACCCGGGAGGTCCTCCAACGGGAGCAAATCGACAGGTTGGATCACGAACTACCGCTGCCCCAGCTGCGGGTGCCCTTCGCCTTCACGGCGTCCATCGGTCCCGATGAGCTTCAGCTTCTGGCCGACGCATTGAAAGCGGGTGTCACTGCGCTCCCCGATACTGCGCTCCCCGATACTGCGCTCCCCGATACTGAAGCGGCTGTCCCATGAGCGGGGGCGTCACCCTCACCGACATTGCCCAGGACCGGGCTATAGTTGTCTGCTGCGGTTCGGGTGGGGTAGGAAAGACCACCACCGCGGCGGCGTTTGCTCTGCACGCCGCCCGTCTGGGCCGAAAAGCATGCGTGGTGACTATCGACCCGGCTCGGCGGCTGGCCAACTCGCTGGGGCTCGATGCTCTCTCCAACCGGCCGTCGCAGATCGAAGGTGACTGGCCGGGCGAGCTCTACGCGCTGATGCTCGACCCGAAAGGCACCTTCGACGACCTGGTCCGCCGGTATGCCGACACTCCCGATCAGGCGGAGGGCATCCTGGGCAATCGGATGTACCGGAACCTCACCGGGGCGCTTTCGGGCACTCAGGAGTACATGGCCATGGAGAAGCTGCATGAGCTGGCAGAAGAAGGAGGCTTCGACGTGGTGGTAGTCGATACCCCTCCGACCCGGCACGCTCTCGACTTCCTCGACGCCCCCCGTCGGCTCACCAGCCTCTTGAACAACCGGTTCTTTCAGGTGCTGATGATGCCTACCCGGGCATCGCTCAAATTCGTGGGAATGGCCGCCCATGCCCTGCTGCGCACCATCTCCAAGGTCGCCGGAGCCGACGTGGTCCGTGATGCCGTGACGTTCTTCCAGGCATTCGAAGGGATGGAGGAGGGATTCCGAACCCGGGCGAACCGGGTTCGTGAACTCCTCACCCTGCCCAGCACGGCATTCGTTCTGGTGGCCGCACCCCAGCCCGACTCCGTCGATGAGGCTGTGCACTTCGCCGGCAAGCTGGCCGAGTCGAATATGTCGGTGACCGCCCTCATCGTCAACCGGGTACAACCGCGCTTCATTGACGACAGCCGACTGGAGCAACTGACGGCCATCGCCGGTCAAGCAACGACGCAAGGCGGGGCTCTGCAGGATCTCATCAACAACCTGGCCGGTTATACGGCGGCGTCGGATCGGGATGAGCGGACCTACGGCGACCTGGTGGCCCGGATCGCTCCCGCCCCGGTCTCCCGGGTTCCGCTTCTCAACACCGATGTCCACGATCTCGAGGGGCTCAAGGTCATCGCCGATCTTCTGTTTCTCGGCGATGGGCGGGGAGCCCCGCTTTCGGCTGAGGCGCCTGCCGAACCGTCTCAATAGGCGGGCTAACCTCATGTCCGTGCGCTCAATTCTTGTGGCCAGCGACGCGCCGTCGGTGAGGGCTGAAATCGCCGCCATCGCAGGACGCCCGGACATCGCCATCCGTGAGGCCGGTTCCGGGCCGGCGGTGCTCGAGGAGGTGGCCGAGAGCCGTCCGGACCTGGTAGTGGTCGACCTCCAGATGGGAAACATGGGTGGGATGGCCGTCTGCCTCGAGCTGCGTCTCGAGGAGTCGTACGGCAGTCTCGAACATGTGCCGGTGCTGATGCTGCTCGACCGTCGTCCCGATGTGTTCCTCGCCCGCCGTTCAGGTGCCGAGGGGTGGGTGGTCAAGCCGCTCGGCCCCATCCGTCTTCGTCGGGCCGTCACGTCATTGCTCGACGGTGGTACGTACTATGACGAGTCCTACCAACCACTGTCGGTCGTCCCCGCGACCGGCGCCTGAAGGTCTTCACCGACCCAACGAAGGCAGGGTCCGTGTTCCGACGACACCACGATCGGCATGTGCAACCAATTCAGAAGCGCCGCAACCTCCTGGGTAGGGGACGGGCCGCGGTAGCGGTCAGTGACCGCAATGGCGCTCCCGGGATCGGGGTTACCCGCGGGGGTGACGCCCAGGAACAGTTCATCGTGGAGGCGCTCGACGATCTACACGACACAGTCGTCGGCGAGATCATGACCCCGCGGGTGGACGTGGTGGCTTTGTCCATCCCGGTCACGGCCGACGATGTCACCCGGGCCGTGCGTGAATCGGGCCACAGTTGCTTCCCGGTCTACGACGACAATCTGGACGACCTGATCGGGGTGTTGTTCGTCAACGATCTGTTCCGGGCCGGGTGGAAGGTGCAGAGTGGGAGACCCGAAGACCAACGGATCGACGATGTCGGGGCCCGGAGTTCCATCCCTGCAGGGGTGATGCCGACCGACCCCGCCAACCAGGCAATTCCCGATCCGGTGGATATCTCCCGCCGCCTCCGCCAGCCCTTTTTGGTCCCCGAGTCCCGTCTGGTGTTCGACGTCCTGGCCGAAATGCGTCGCCAACGACGGTCGTTCGCGGTGGTGGTGGACGAGCACGGTGGCGTCGAGGGCGTCTTGACAATGAAGGACGTGTTGGGAGCGCTCGTGGGTCATCTTCCCGACGAGTTCGACCCTGACGACGAGCCTGATGTGGTGAGGGTGGACGGAAGTCGCTGGCTGGTAGGCGGGCGGATGAGCGTCGACGATGTCCGCGACCGCCTGGGGATCGATCTCCCCGAGGGTGAGTACGTGACGTTGGGGGGATTCCTCTTTGACGGCTTCGGGCATATCCCGGCTGAAGGCGAGGTGCTCGCCGTCGACGGATGGGAGCTCCGGGTGGCTGAGATGGACAAGCGACGGATAGCCAAAGTGGTGGCCAAGCGGAGCACCGTGGACGACCCTGATCCCAGGGACGACGAGGCGGCTGGTGGGACGGGGAGCGAGCGCACCACCGTCGGCTAGCATTTCCCTGTTCTGGACCGGCTGATACGCCGGCTCCGGTCAACGGGCTGTGGCGCAGCTTGGTTAGCGCGCTGCGTTCGGGACGCAGAGGTCCCCGGTTCAAATCCGGGCAGCCCGACCAAATAAGTGCAGCTCAGCCGGGGTGGGAGCCCCGGCTGTGGGGAGGATCGCTCCAACGAGGCGCCAGGCACAGAGTGCTGCCCATTGATTCCGCGCAGCACTCTCAGCGGCGGCAGGAGTCGGTTACGTAACACTTCAGGGGCGGTTCGCCCGTCACCATGCCCGCGGTGAGCCTGCCCGGCACCACTGCGATCAGCGAGGCCTCGTTACTCACCAGCGAGACGGGAGTGACGAAGGGCATCAGCGGGTCAGAGCAGAGCGAGTTGGTATTGATGGTGGCCAGGCGAGGGAGCGAGCCGGGATAGCCAAGGCCGCCAAGGCTATGGCGATGGTGGCTGATGTGCCCGCCGACGGGATCGGTGCCTTTCAGGAGTACGAGAGTCGGGTATTGCCTCTGCTCTGCCGGCACGACGACCGACTCGAACGACGCTTCGGCGTTCAGACAGCCTCATCGAGCTGCACATCGTCTCTTTCGGCTCTCGCCACGGCAACGAGTCCTGCATGACGGATCCCGGCCGCACCCAACACCGCAACCTCCTGACCGACGCGGGGGTCGAGCAGCGGGTCATTGAGGTCCAGGACGTCTAGTCCACCGCCACGTATGGATGACCAACGCAGCACAGCCCGTAGGATCTCGGAAATCGATAGGGGAGGAAACACTGTGGAGATGGAGTATCGACGTTTGGGTGGGTCGGGGCTGAAGGTCAGTGTGCTGTCCTTTGGCTCGTGGGTGACGTTCGGGCCCCAGCTGGCAGGCGATCTGGCCGAGCAATGCCTGAGCGCCGCACACGATGCCGGAGTCAACTTCTTCGACAATGCCGAGGCCTACGCCGGCGGTGAGTCGGAGAGCATCATGGGCAAGGCGATCGCCTCCCTCGGGTGGCCGCGCCACAGCTACGTGCTCTCCACCAAGTTGTTCTGGGGGCTCCACGAGGGGCCCAACATGCGGAACACCCTCAATCGCAAGTATCTCCTGCAGGCCATCGACGCATCGTTGGAGCGGTTGGGCCTCGATTTTGTCGATCTTCTCTACTGTCATCGACCGGATCCGGAAACCCCGATCGAAGAGACAGTGTGGGCCATGTCCGACATCATCACCAGTGGCAAGGCGCTCTACTGGGGAACCTCGGAGTGGTCGGCTGCCGCGTTGCGCGAGGCCTGGGACATCGCCGATCGCCACAACCTCCATAAGCCGGTGGTGGAACAACCCCAATACAACCTGCTCTGGAGGGACCGGGTGGAGACGGAGTACGCCCCCCTTTACGAAGGCATCGGGCTGGGCCTCACCACCTGGAGCCCGCTGAGTTCGGGTTTGCTGACCGGCAAGTACCTCGACGGTGTCCCCGATGGCTCGCGTGCCACGCTGCCGGGGTATGAGTGGTTGCGAAACCTGCTCACCGACCCCGAGCGCAATCAGAAGGTGCGCGAGCTGCAGTCCATCTCCGAGGAGCTGGGATGCTCTCTGGCCCAGATGTCGATCGCCTGGTGCGCCAAGAACCCGCACGTCTCCTCGGTCATCACCGGAGCAAGTCGCGTCGAGCAGGTCCACGAAAATCTCAAGGCCCTCGAGGTCATCCCCATGCTGACCGACGACGTCATGGCCCGCATCGCCGCCATTACCGGCTGACCGGGACCGGGTCGTCCGGGGGTTGCCCTCTGGCGGCACGATCGAGGTAGGCCAGTTCGATCACTCGACGGCTCACCCGCCGGGCTACATAGAGGGAAAACGCTGCCGCCGGTAGTTCAACGAGCACGGCGAGAATCATCGCCCTGAAAGAATCGCTGCGGCTGCCGGCGGTGGTGACATCGAACCACGCGTCCACCACCAGCAGAGTGGCCGCAGTCGTCGCCGGAAACTGCACCCGGGGGTCCACCCGAAAGGCCAGGTAGGCCGCCCCAGCCAGGGCCACCACCAGGAGGGTGTCGAATCCCACCCAGGTGGACCGGTAGTGACGTTCGAGGTTCCTCTTGGGCAACGTCAGCGCCAGGTACACGATCCAGGGCAGCAGTGCGGTGGCCACGATGAGATAGATCCAGGCCAGACGCCGAAATCTCCGGCGTACCTCTGGGGAGATCTGCACACTCCCGTCAACCATGACCAGCTCGACTGGCTTCCTCTCTGTCGACCTCTTCCTCTCCACCCACCCAGCTTAGAAGTGCAGATCGGGCACGTTGGGGTCGACAGTCCCGCCGGCGCTGACGCAATGGCAATGTCACCGACTGCATGGCTACGGCACTCGATCGACAGCGGCCGGTAATCCCCGATCCGGGGGAGGCCGGGACAGGAGAACCTCGTCATGCGGCAAATTCCTGTGGAGGGCCGACGCCTGAAGTGACTTCTGGGCGCTCACCCCGACAACTGTGGGAATCCGATGCCACGTCCCGTCGGCGGCCAAGGACCACGACTGGGTGTCGTCAGCCAGGTTGAGTGACAGGATCTCGTCCAGCTGAGCGACCGCCCCCGGGTCGGCGACGGGGACCATCGCCTCGACCCTCCGATCGAGATTCCGACGACGGAGATCAGCCGATCCGATGTAGTGGTGGGCGGGCCGGTCCGCCTCGCCCCCAAATCGCAGAATGCGCGAGTGCTCGAGGAACCTGCCGACAATGGAACGCACCCGAATCGTCTCGGACATGCCCGGCACACCGGGACGGAGGCAGCAGATTCCCCGGATGACCAGATCAATCGGCACACCCGCCTGCGAGGCCCGGTAGAGGGCATCGATCACCACTTGATCGTCGAGCCCGTTGACCTTGATCACGATACGTCCGTCGGGACCGGCCTTGGCCTCTTCTTCGATGCACTCGACCACCCGCTCACGGATACCGCCCGGTGAGGTGACCAGTTCCACGTACTGGGGGGGCTGGCTGAATCCGGTGATGTAGTTGAAGAAACGGGTGACGTCGGTCCCGAGCTCGGGGCGCGACGACAACACACCGAGGTCCTCGTACATGCGGGCCGTCTTCGGGTTGTAGTTGCCCGTGCCCACGTGGCAGTAGCGCCTCACGTTGCCATCCTCTTGGCGGACGACAAGGGTTGTCTTCGCATGGGTCTTGAGGCCCATGAGCCCGTAGATCACGTGGGCACCCGCCTCTTCGAGCGCCCGGGCCCAGCCAATATTGGCCTCTTCGTCGAAGCGGGCAGTGACCTCGACCAGCACCGCCACCTGTTTGCCGTGTTCTGCCGCTCTCACCAGTGCCGCCACCACCGGGCTGTCACCCGAAGTCCGGTACAGGCACTGTTTGATGGCTAGTACGTGGGGATCAACCGCGGCTTCATCCATCAACTCCTCCACCGACGCCGTAAAGGAGTCGTAGGGATGATGGACGAGCACGTCCTGTCGGTCCAGCACCGAAAATATCGAGGGATTGTCGTCCATCTCCGCCGACAAGAAGGCCGCCGGGACCATCGGCATCCACGGCTCGTCGTGCAGTTCGGGTCGATCCAGGGCGTGGATGGCCCACATGCAGTCGAGACCCAGGGGTCCCCTGAAGAAGCAGACGTCCTCGGCATCCAGTCCCAGGTCCGCGGTGAGGCGCTCGACCGGTTCGGAGGAAGTCCTCGAGTCGATCTCGAGTCGGACGACGGGCAGAAATCGTCGTCGTCGCAGCTCCTCTTGGAGGGCGAGCAGCAAGTCATCAGCGGCGTCATCGTCGAGGGCCAGGTCAGCATCCCGGGTCACCCGGAACACGCATGCGGGCCCCACTTCCATCCCGGGGAACAACTCGTCGAGGAAGGCCACCAGAACCTGCTCCAGGGGGACAAAACGAGCGCCGCCGGGCAGCGGGAGCAGTCTCGGCACATTGGGTGGCACCTTCACGCGTGCGAAACGATTGGTGTGCTCGGCCGGGTGGCTCACCTCGACGCCGATGTTGAGGGAGAGATTGGAGATGTAGGGGAACGGATGGCTGGGGTCCACCGTCAAGGGGGTCACAACCGGCAGGATGAGTCGGTCGAAGAGATCGTGAAGATGCGCCCGGTCATCGGCGCCGAGGGTGTCCCAGTCACTCAGCTCAATCCCCTCCATCGCCAACGCCGGGATCAACCCATCCACCAGAAGTGCCTCTTGACGGCGAACCATCCGTTCCATCGATGCCCTCACATCGCCGAGCAGTTCCGCGGGAGTACTCCCGCTGGGACCCCGGGTCTTGATGCGCGCCACCACTTGACGCTTCAACCCCGCCACCTGCACCTGAAAGAACTCGTCAATCCGTTCGCTGGTCAGAATGAGGAACTTGACCCGCTCGAGCAGGGGCACCCCGGCATCGTCAACCAGGTCGAGCAACCGTTGGTTGAAGTCGAGATCGGAAAGCTGGCGGGCGAAGTAACGCGGCACCTCGCCATCGGACGCTCCACCAGTACCCGACACCTTGGCCGGTTCTCCGCTCATCAGCCAACGATACCGGCCCTGTCACTCAGAGGCATCAGGGTGAAACTTGACGATCACGACCGGCAGACCGGTGAACCTCTCGTGCACGGGGGGACAACTCTTGCCGTGGCCCGGGGAGGAATGGAGCCCCCCAAAGCAGGTCGGGTGGGTGGCCGGTAGGTTGCAGGGGGACCTTCCACCCAGTGGGATGGGTCGACAAAAGACAGGATGGTGCCGATATGGGTGACGATCGTTTGCTCGAAGTCATCGTGGAGATCCCTCGAGGTAGCCGGAACAAGTACGAGTACGACCACGAACGTCACCTGATCAGACTCGACCGGAGGCTGTTTTCGGCCACTTTTTATCCGGCTGACTACGGATTTGTGCCCGACACCCTGGCCGAGGACGGGGATCCCCTTGATGCCCTGGTCCTCATCGGCGAGCCGACCTTCCCCGGGTGCCTGGTGGAAACGCGGCCGGTGGGCATCTTTTGGATGTCCGACGAGAAGGGCCCCGATGCCAAGATCATCTCCGTGGCCTGCGGCGATCCCATGTGGGAGGCCGTGAGGGACCTCGAGGGCCTGCCTCCTCACCTCACCTTCGAGATTGCTCACTTCTTCGACGTCTACAAGGACCTCGAACCGGGAAAACTCACCAAAGTCGACGGTTTCGAAGGGGTCGACGCCGCCTGGGAGGAGATCGACCGCTCGTACGCACGGGCCAAGGAAACCCAACCCTGAGTCTCTGCGCCTCCTACGATCGCTTCAACTCGCCACCCCCTACCGGGACTGGTCGCTTCTCCATACGGCCGCACCCAGCAGGATGATCCGCAGCTTTCGTTCCGCCTCGTCGGCGATGCGGGGCAACTCGGAGGCGTCGTCGGGGCGGGCATCGAGCGCCAGTTCGGAGGCGGCGATGATCGTCTGGACCACCAGCGACGAGATGAGCTGGAGATCGGCTGAGCTGACAGTGGCCAACCTCGGCATGCGGGCCAGGTCGGTGGCTAGTTCGCTGGTGAACAGTCGTATCTCCTGTCGGATCGCCATCCGCATGGTGCTCGATCCGCCGTAACGCTCCTTGGCGATGAATCGGAAGTGAAGCTCGTGTTCGAGCACGTAGTCCAAGAAGGTGTCGACCGATTGGCGGATCAGGTGGGTGGTCGGGAGTGGTTCGGAGCGAACCTCCCGCATCAAACCCCGCAGCGTGGCAAACGACTCCTCCACCAGACTCATCCCCAACGCCTCCATGGTGGGAAAGTGCCGGTAGAACGCGGCTGGGACCACGCCGGCATCCTTGGTCACCTCCCGGAGACTGAGGCTGGAAAAACTCTGTTCACCGCTGAGTCGGGCCAGGGCGGCATCGAGCAGCCCCCGTCGGGTCCGCGACTTCCTCTCGTCCCGGGGGCCCGGCTGCTTCCTTCGCCGATCGGAGGATGGAGCTGCCATCGGCACATATTAGTGAACATATGTTGACTTGACCGGTAAGGCCGTTTAGAGTGAACACATGTTTACCAACGTCCTTGAACGCACTGCCCGGTTCGGTGCGACCCTGAGTTCCCCACTTCCGGTGGACGCATTCGTTCGCCTGGTCGATCCATTGTGGTCGTCAACCGTGTGTCGGGCCCGGGTCACCCGCATCATGAGGGAGACCCCCGATGCCGCGAGCATCGTCCTTCGCCCGGGGCGCGGTTGGGAGTCTCATCAGGCCGGCCAATGGATTGCCGTCGGTGTCGATATCGACGGCGTGAGACACCGGCGTCCCTACTCACTCACTTCGGTTCCCGAGCGGGCTGACGGTTGCATCACCATCACCGTGCAAGCGGTCCCCGACGGAGTCGTCTCCAACTTCCTTGTCCATCAGCTACAGGTGGGCGACATCGTCCACCTCGATCCTCCCAACGGTGACTTCACCTTGGGGTTACACTCTTCCTCCCCCCTGTTGTTCATCACCGGCGGGAGTGGCGTCACCCCGGTCATGGGCATGCTCCGGACCCTCGATGCCGCAAACATCGCATTGGACGCGGTCCACCTCCACTACGCCGCCTCTCCGGACCAGGCGATCTTCGCCGACGAGTTGCGTCGTCTGGCTGTCCGTCACTCCGGGTTCGGTTTCAAGTTCGGCGCCACCGGAACCGGGCCGATCCCGCCGGAGTTGGCGTTGACTACCCGACGCCTCGACGCCCTGTGCCCGGACTGGTCGGCTCGAGAGACCTGGATCTGCGGGCCCGCCCCATTGCTGGCGGCAGCCGAAGCCATATGGGAGTCGGCAGGTATCAGCGATCAGCTCCACAGCGAGCGGTTTCAGCCAAGTCTCACCGCCACCGATGGCACCAAGGCCGGCATCGTGCAGTTCCTCGACAGCGGAGTCGAGACCCCCGGCGATGGCATCCGGCCTCTGCTCGAGTTGGCCGAAGAGGCAGGACTGTCTCCCAAACACGGATGTCGAATGGGCATCTGCCATACCTGCGTGGTCCGACTCAACAGTGGATCGGTCCTCGATCTTCGCGACGGACGGATCCAAAGTGACGAAGGGGACTTCGTCCAGATCTGCGTCTCCGCACCGTGCGGCGACGTCTCACTGGAACTCTGAAAGGAACCCCATGACTTCCACTCTCAGCGTCGAACGCGAAACCGACCACACCATCGTTCCCATCACCACCCTTCGGACAGTTCATCAGCATCCGTCCGGTCTGGATGCTGATGAACTCGAAGCATTCGGCAAGCTCATGGATGACCTCCGCAATGAAATCATCTCCAACCGGGGGAAAGCCGATGCCGATTACATCCACCGCGTCATCGCGGTGCAACGCCGCCTGGAGGTGGCCGGAAGGCTGGCGCTGTTCGCCGGTGTCTTCCCGCCGTTCTGGGTAGCCGGTGCCGCCATGCTCTCGACGGCCAAGATCCTCGAGAACATGGAGATCGGCCACAACGTCATGCACGGTCAGTGGGACTGGATGCGCGATCCCGAGATCCACTCGTCTACCTGGGAGTGGGACAACGTCTGTCCCTCCGACCAGTGGAAGCACTCCCACAACGAAATCCATCACACCTGGACCAATGTCATCGGTCGGGACCGCGACGTCGGGTATGGCATCCTCCGCATCGACGAGCGCCAGCCCTGGTCGAAGGTGGCTCTCGGTCAACCCGTCTACGCCGCGGTTCTCGCCACGTTGTTCCAATGGGGCGTGGCCCTGCACGACGTAGAGATAGAAGAAGTCATGAAGGGTCGAAAGACCAAAGCCGATGCCAAGGCCCAACTCGCCGCCATCGCCAAGAAGGGCGGACGCCAACTGTTGAAGGACTATGTGCTCTTCCCCGCCATGGCCGGGCCGTTCTTTCTGCCGGTGCTGGCCGGCAACCTGACGGCAAATGTGGTCAGAAATCTGTGGACGTTCAGCATCATCTTCTGTGGGCACTTCCCCGATGGCGTGGAACGGTTCACCGAGGAGGACGTGGTGGACGAGAGTCGGGGCGGTTGGTACGCACGCCAGGTCCTCGGCTCGGCCAACATCGAGGGCAGCAAGGTGTTCCATATCCTGTCGGGCAACCTCAGTCACCAGATCGAGCATCATCTGTTCCCGGACCTGCCGAGCAATCGCTACGGCGAGCTCGCCCCCCGGGTGCGCGCCATCTGTGAGCAGTATGGAATCCCCTACAACTCCCGTTCATTCTCCCGTCAGTTCGGCTCAGTGATTCGCCGCATTGCACGGCGTGCCCTTCCGGGCTGAGCATCCGGGCACCGGGTCGCCGGTCGGCGCGCGCCACCCGGGCAGGTGCCGGCTCGTGCGGCCGGGTATCCCGGGAATGGAAGCGTCGAGACCACCCTCGCCTACGATCTACGATTGAGGACTGAGGAAATCGGGTCAGAGAAGCCCACCTGCTGCAAGAGAGAAACAGGCAGGTGCGCTCGTGGCGCGTTCCCCGGGGATGTAGCTCAGTTGGCTAGAGCACCTGCTTTGCATGCAGGGGGTCGTGGGTTCGAGTCCCATCATCTCCACCACATAAGCCCAGGTCAGCGACTTGGCACCCATCAGAGGCTACCTCGACTAGCCTCTGTCCCTACACCTGTCCCTACAACTCTGGGACGGACAAGAGAAGATGTAGGGACAGCGATGGCCGGATCCATTCGTCAGCGGAAAGACCGGGGCACCGACACCTGGGAGTTGCGCGTGTTCATCGGTCGTGACAACCACGGTCGTCCGAAGCAGCGCAGCGTCGTGTTCCGGGGCGGCAAGAGGGCAGCAGAACGAGAGCTCGCCCGACTCATTGCCATCCAGGACAGCACTCCGGCTCCGATCCCCGAAGAGGAGAAACGGGCCTGGGGACCTTCGACGACGATCAACGACGCGATTGAGGGCTGGAAGGACAACGGTTGGGCGGATCTCTCGCCGAAGACGGTCAGGGGCTACGAAGAGATCTGGGAACGGTACGTCAGAGAGACCATCGGGCCCGTGCGGATCGCCGCACTCAACGCGTTCGAGGTCGAACGTTATTTCCGCAAGATGAAGGCCGACGGGGCCGGGAGGGACACCGTCCGACGGGTGCGAAGTGTCATCGGCAGGGCGTGCCGGCTGGCGGCGAAGTGGAGCGGAGGTGTGCTCTCCAATCCGGTCGCCGACACCGAACTTCCCTCCTGGCCTCTCGCCGAACGCCCGGATCCGGTCCGAGCACCCGAGATTGTCGAAGTCCAGGCGCTCGTCCGGGCCGCGAAGGACTTCGACGAGCGGTTCGGCGCCTACGTCCATCTTGTCGCCGCCACCGGTATGCGACGTGGAGAGGCATGCGCGCTGCGGTGGAGCAACATCGACTGGGAAGACGCGACCGTCCGAGTGAACGAGTCGATCGTGGCGGCAAAGGGCGGAGCGGTGGCGAAGGGGCCGAAGACCAAGGCCAGCATCCGCACCGTTGCCGTCGATACCGGGACGATTTCCGTCCTGGAGGCGCTCCGTACGTCGCAGACCCAGTTGGCCGAGCTCTGCGATCTGGCCCTGTCAGAGGACGGCTTCGTGTTCTCCACCGAACCTGGCGGGGAGACACCGCCGCACCCCGAGTCGATGACCCACACGTTCATCAAGGTTCGAAAACGTGCCGGCCTGGCTGCGGACGTCCACCTCCACTCTCTCCGGCACTTTCAGGCCACGATCCTCGACCCGGTGATCCCCGAGCGCCAGAAGCAGGCACGCATGGGTTGGGCGACCGTGCGCATGGCCCGTCACTACACCGACGGCATCGCCGCAGAGGATCGTCGGGCCGCCGAGCATGTCGGTCGTGTCCTCGGCAACGATGGGGGAGGGGAATCCACCGGTGCCCCGCAGGACGGGCAACAGGAGCTGGCGTTGGACGTCCCCGGCACGGGTTCGTAGTCGACCTGGCCACCGAGCAGGCGCTCCACCGCAACGCGGGGGATGAGGATCTGCCGGTTCAGCCGCACCACCGGCAGAGGGAACCGGTCGTCGCCGATCGCCTTGTAGAGGGTCGAGCGATCACTGCCGAGCAGCACCGCCGCCTGGCTCACAGTGAGGAGGGGCTTCTTCTTGGTGTCCCGTTGTCGGTTGAGCATCAGACCTCGTTTGATCGGTACCAGGACGACACGCCCTGTTCCCTGTCCATGATCCCGATAGACGTCACCTTGAACGTCACCCCGTCACGTCACCCTGGGAAATCTCGGCCCGACCGCAACGTCACCCCCGGCTCTCGAACGTCACCCTGCAACGTCACCCCCGGCTCTCGAACGTCACCCTGCAACGTTACCCCCGGCTCTCGAACGTCACCCTGCGCCGGTGCCCGTTTGACGGTTCGCATTGTCCGCAGCAGATTGCAACAATGGCCGCACCCGGAGGCACGGCCATTGTTGTTGAACTGCTGGTGAGACTGCGGGTCAGCGGCCCTCATGTTCCGTGACGCTTGTGCCGCCTTGCAGGCACGAAGCTTGCGAGCGGGCTTGGCCTGGTACGTCCAATGACTGGACACCTTCGACACAGGCGTTTGTTTGAAGTCGTCAACATGACGCTCGATGAACACGGATACGAGGGCCGTCACATGGAGCCTGGGAGAAGAATCGAACTCCTGACCTACGTATTACGAGTGCGTAAAAGGGCCGGAACTGAGCAACGCTGAACACACCCAACCGGAAGGAATCGGACGTTTTCCCTGCTCAGTCCTCATGGGGCGGAAGCAGCCGGAAAGTACGAGATCCCGAGTTGTAGGGTAAAAAAGTAGGGTAAAAGTTCGAGCTTCGTGGTCTCGCCGATGATCGAGCTGAGTGCCCGCATTCGCGACGCGAACTGTCGGCTCAACTGATCGTGTCGGGTACCTCGAGCCAAGATCGCAGTAAGTGACCGCGGCATTGTCGGGGGTGCGACGATCTGGCGAGCATCGAACGCCCTCGCACTACCTGAGGTTCGGACCGGGCCACCGGCGCGACCTGTCGACCTCCCACGCCCCGCTATCGCGATTGCACGGGTGAAAGTGACCGCAACCAGGTACTTCGAAGGGCTCTGTTGCATTGATTGATC
>PLZF01000101.1 GCA_003152015.1 Acidimicrobiaceae bacterium
CGGCATTGGCCGTATTCGCGATTCCGTCGCCGGCCATCAGCAGACCCTTGGCTTCGCGCACCGCCCGATGAGGCAGCGACACACTCGCGGCGATCCCTTCGAGCGACGAGCGCTCCTTCTTGGTCAGCGGTAGCGGTGGAGCAGGAGGGCGGGCCATAACCAGACCCTACATCTATCGCGCGTCTATTTCGATGTCACTACACTAGCGGATCAACTAGAACGCGGCATCCGGCTCCATCGGTAGGAGAGGCCGTTCTTGGATGTCTCGGTGATCTCGTCGTATCCGAAGCACCGGTCAGCCTTCGCCCGAGCCTCGGCCTTGGACATTGGGAGGCTCTCTATCTCGCCATCGGTGAATTCAACGGTCGCGATCCCTTGACCGGCTTCGCTCCACCATTCGATGGCCATGACCTTTTCGGCATCGCCGGGCGCCGAGAAGTTGATTGGATCGATGGGGTACTCAGAATCTGCCACTGCACCATCAAAGCAGCCTGGCCGAGTGACAATGGAACGGCCGGCCTGATACTCAGAACAGACCGGTGGAACGGCCGGCCTGATACTCAGAACAGACCGGTGGGACCTTCTCCTTCGGCCACGTCCTCCACCTCCATCTCGACGATCAGATCGCCCTCGCCGCCGTCGCTTGCGGTACCGACGTCAGATCGACCGATCGCCTCGAGGCGGGGTACCAGTTCTTCCACCTGCATGCGTGTCCGACGGAGACGTCGATCGAGTTCGTCCACGATGGATGTGGCCCGTTGCAGTCGTTCGACCAAAAGGTCAACGTCGATGGCACCCGCCTCGAACTCCCCGATGATGGCATCCAACTCCTGCCCGGCCTCGGAGTAGCTGAGCTCAGCCACTGCCACACCCTGGCCGAGATCATCGCCGTCGTCGACTCTTTTTTTGGTTGCCATCAGTGTGTCTCCTTGGTTCGATCATCTTCGTCGTTGTCAGGGCGGGTCGCGTCCACCACCGATCGCACCTCACCGTCGGCCAAACGGGTCAACAGGCTGGTGCCGGGCGACAGACCCACCGTCGACCGCAATATCGTTCCATCGTCGTTCCGGGTCACCGAGTAACCCCTCTCCAATTGTCGTTGGTAGTCGTAGGCCCCGAGTAGGCGGGTCCACTGTTGAACCTGGCGCTCTTCAGTCTCGAGGCGCCGCCCCGGAAGAGCTGCCAGCAGGGTGATTCGTCGCACCATTGCCCGATCGGCTTCGTCCAGTTGCCGCTGGGCCACCCCCCGGAGGTTCCGGGCTCGATAGATCAACCCGTCGGTGTGCCGACCCAGGTGCATACGGGCACCGGTTGCCAGACGACTTCGGCTCCGGTCGAGGTGGGTCGAGGCATCTGCGACGGCAAGGTCGGCCATCCGGGCCGCTGCTGCACCTTTTTCGATGGTCGACTCCCAGACGTCGGTGACCCGACGGGCAAGCTCCATGCCGCACTCGGTCGGCGTGATGAACGCTCGGTTGGCGATCTCGTCGGCCACCGACTGGTCGCCGGTATGGCCGATACCCGTCCACACCGGGACGTTCGAGACGGCGATGGCCCGTGCCACCAACTCGGCGTCAAAGGTAGCCAGATCCGACTTCGAACCACCCCCGCGGACAAGCACCAGCACGTCACATCCCTCGGACTGCAGGCTGGCGATGGCTGACGCCACCAACGCCGGGGCCTCGCGACCCTGCACCTGGGTGGCGATGATCCGGACGTCGAACGCCATGCCTGACGCATCGAGTTGTCCGATGAAATCCCGGTAGCCCTCGGTCCCGGGACTGGTGACCAAGCCGATCCGGAGAGGTGGTCGGGGCACCTCGATGCGCCGATTTCGATCGAAGAGCCCCTCGTCGATCAAAGCCTTTACCAATCGGGCTCGCTCGGCCGCCACCTTGCCCAACAACGCCTCAGTATCCAACTCCGACAAGATGAAGCTGATGTCTCCTCGGGGTTTGTAGAACTGCACTTCGCCCCGAACCCTCACCACCAACCCGGCATCGAAGGCGATTCCGAGTTGGTCGAGGGTGGCCCGTACTCGGCTCCACTTGCTCGACCAACTGATCACTTTCAGAACCGGCGAGCCGGTGTCCTGAGCGTTCTTGGGATCGACCAGGTCGATGTAGCAGTGGCCACGCGAACTCACCTTGAAGGACCGGACCTCCCCCGACACCCACAGCTCGCCCGGGAACGCCTCACGAAGGGCACGATCGACCCGACCGTAGAGCTCGCTGATCGATAGCGCTGGCCGCTCCGGTCCTTCAGATCCGGGCGAGGACACTGTGGGAGTAGATGCCACGGCGACAGACTAGAGCGGGGCTGACTCAAGGCTGGGAAACTTCCACCAGTCTGTGAGAACATGAGGTCGACGGTGAGTCGGCCGGGTGGTCGCGGCTCGTTCCGGAAGGAGGTCACCCCTTCAACCGGGGTCGGGTCGAGGAAGGTCGGGACTCCATAGGGCAGGGTGCTGGCTAANNCGCACCAGCGCCCGGGGTGACCCGGACGGCTCGGTAAACCCCACCCGGAGCAAGGTCAAACAGGAGGATTGGGCTGCCCGCCCGGTGTTTCTTCGGGAACACCGCCCCCAGGTAGACCGCTCAGATGGATGGCCACCCAGCCCTCGCAAGAGGGTGGACAGAATCCCGCCTACAGGCCGACTCACCGTCAACCAGGACTTTTACCCCGAACAGGGGTGATTATGACTCAAATATGACTCAATCTCTGCTAGGGTTCGCGCCATGACAGGCTCCGCCAAGCGCACGTACGGCACCGGCGGTATCACGTGGCTGGGCCCACGACGGGCACGCCTCAGGGTCCGCCTGCCCAGCGAAACCGGACAGCGGACCAAGGTTGTCCATGTGGCCCAACAGGACCGTGGCGGACGTGGCGAGGCTGTCGCCGCACTGGAGACTTTCGCCCGCGAGGTGGAGCTGGAGTGCAACCGAACGGAACCGGTAGTGCGGACCCTTGGCGATCTCATGGATGCCTACGTGGAACACTGCCGCCGGACGGGCAAGAGGCAGGGCACGATCGAGTCCTACGGGATGACCACCAAGAGGCTTACCCCGGCACTCAAGACCAAGCCCATCGACAAGCTGACCGCCCATGATCTCGACCAGTTCTATGGAGAGCTGGCCAAGACACTCTCCGCCAACTCCATCCGCCAGACGAACGCCGTCCTGCGTGCTGCCCTGGCCCAGGCGGTCAAATGGGGGTGGATCGTCGCCAACCCGACCGCCGGTGCCACTCCCCCGTCCAAGTTCAAGCCCAAGCGCGAGGCGATCGCTATGGCGGACGTGAACAAGATGATCACCCATGCTCAGACCCCGAAAGATGATGGCGGGGACGGGGACGACGTCCTGGCGATGGCGGTCACCCTGGCGACCCTCACCGGGGTGCGCCGGGGAGAGCTCGCCGGGCTCCGTTGGGATGATGTTGACCGGGAGTCGTGTTCGATTCGGATCGAGAGGCAGTGGATCCCCGGCAGTGGCGGCCAGTACCTCGGGCCATGCAAGTCGTCCGACGGTGCCCGCACCGTGGTCCTCGGTACCGAAGGGATGGCATTGCTCGACCGGTACCGCCGCCGGATAGCGGACCTGCTGAACCGGGAGCCCGAGGGGTGGCTCCTGAGTTACGACGCCGGCGCGACGCCGTTGAGGGCCAAAGCCCTGGGTGCAGCGATCACCAAGCTGGCCAAGTCTGTCGGTGTCACCGCCACGACCCACACGTTCCGACGAGCGTCTGCCACAGAACTGATGGCGTCCGGCGTGGACGTGGACACGTCGGCACGTCGCCTTGGGCACACGACGGAGGTGATGCTCGGCTCCTATGTTCTCGCCAGCGACGACCGGGCGGTTGCCGCCGCCGGGACCCTGGAGACCCGTCTGGCGGTACGCGGTTTGCTTCTGGCAAACCTGTTGCCAGTTGCCGATGCGGACGTTCAAGCTGGAACCTCAGCCGGGGAAGCTTGATCGGACCGGATTCCAATCAAGGGAAGCAGGCTCTCTTCTCAGACTCCAACGATCCCCCGAGTAACGCTTGGATTCGCGTCGCAATCTGACCGGCTGCCTTTGGCGACAGGTCTCGGGTGATAACCGCCAATGCGGCACCTGTGGGTGCCGAGAAAGTCACCTGCGGCTCACACCAGGACTTTCGGCAGCGCAGTCCTGGCGGCGAGGATGCCACCATGGCTCTCTCATTCCTCTACTTGGCCTTCGTCCGCGTGGTCCAGCTCGTCCGCCTCTTGTGCCGCGCTCAGGATGACCTGGCGATCGAGATCGTCATCCTGCGCCACGAGGTGGCGGTCCTGCGACGCCAGGTCGACCGACCCGCGCTGCGGCCAGCAGACCGGCCGGTACTCGCAGGGCTGTCACGACTTCTCCCACGAGCGCGTCGCGCTGGGTTCTTCGTCCAGCCAGCCACGCTGCTGCGCTGGCACCGAGATCTCGTCCGCCGACGCTGGACCTACCCGCATCGCCGCTCGGGACGGCCAGTGGTTCCCGCAGGCACCGTCGCTCTCGTCGTCCGGCTGGCCAAGGAGAATCCGACTTGGGGCTACCGGCGCATCCATGGCGAGCTCGCCAGCATGGGCATCTCCATCGCCCCATCGAGCGTCTGGGCGATCCTGAAGCGTCGGGGCATCGACCCTGCACCGAGACGGTCGGGGCCAACGTGGGCGGAGTTCCTCCAGGCTCAGGCGAAGGGTCTGATCGCCTGTGACTTCTTCTCGGTCGACACCGTCTTGCTCCGGCGTCTCTACGTGCTGTTCTTCATCGACCACGACACCCGTCGGGTCCACCTCGCCGGTATCACGGCCAGCCCCGTGGCCGGCTGGGTGACCCAGCAGGCCCGCAACCTCTGCTACGACCTGACGGAACGGGCGACGCCGGCCAAATTCCTCATCCGAGATCGGGACACCAAGTTCACCTCTTCCTTCGACGCCGTCTTCGCCGCCGAAGGGATCCGGATGATCAAGACACCCATCCGGGCGCCGCGCGCGAACGCTATCGCCGAGCGGTTTATCGGCACGATCCGCCGAGAGTGCCTGGACCGGTTCCTCATCCTCGGCCGCCGCCATCTCGAAGCCGTGCTCGCCGAATACGTGGATCACTACAACGGGCATCGGCCTCACCGATCCCTCGATCAGCGATGCCCCTCAGCGGTCACCGAAATGATCGTCCCGATCACCGATCCCGAACCGGAACACGTGCGACGAACCGATGTTGTTGCCGGGCTGATTCACGAGTACCGCTCCGTATCCTGACCTGGAGGGATAGGGTTCTCGGCACCCACAGGTTCACACATGTTCGTCTTCTCGTCGCTTACCTGACTCGCTGGTAGCGAGCCTTTTCCACAGTCGCTTCCCACCCCGGCTCTTGACCGNNCACAGCACGGTTCGTGCTGGCGATCTTCTACATCGACATCACTCCCCTTTCAGGACACACTCACCAGTATCAACTTCTCCCTGGGGCCAGTGACTTGCTGATTTGCGCAGGTAGCTACCGAGCGACGTACCTTGCGGATATCAGCAAGGTGAGCCCGGATGTACTATATTGCTGATATGAGCAAGTCGATGCCTGTTCCGGATATCAGCAAGTCAGGCGGGGCCAACGAGCAACCGTACCGGCTCTACACGGCCGCCTCGATCGGTCCCGCCATTCGCCACTACCGCAAGCAAGCTGGCCTCACGCAAGCCGAGCTGGCCGACCAGGTCGGCCTCAGCGTCACGTACCTCTCCCGACTTGAGAACGGTCTAGAAACCGAGCAGCTTCGCCGGATCGTCAAACTTCTCAAGCAGCTCGGGGTCAGAATGACGCTGCGCCACGAGGACTGGTAGTGGTCGATCGACTCGCTGTCTGGCTTTACGGCGCCAAGGTCGCGATCATCGAGCGGGACCGGCGGCGTCTCCGCTTGGAGTACCTGCCCGAGGCGATGGAGACCATCCCCTTCGGTACCCCACTCCTCTCGCTGACCCTCCCGCTGACCAACGAGCGATTCGGCAGTGGTGTGGTTCGTCCCTTTCTCGATGGGCTGCTTCCCGAAGGCGACTCTCGACGCGCCCTCGCCGAAAAACTTGGACTGCGGGCCGACGAATCCTTCGGGCTCATTAGCGCTCTTGGCCGAGACTGCGCTGGGGCAGTAGTCATCCAACCTGATGACGAACCTGCTCCACCTTCTCCGACCGTCCTCAGTGCGGAGCCACTCACCGACGAAGCACTTGGCGATCTGGTTGCGAACCTCCGTGCTGCGCCATTGGGAGTGGACCAGCGCGTCCGAATCTCCCTGGCCGGCGTCCAGGAGAAGCTGCTGCTCACCCGGATGCCCGACGGTCGGTGGGGGCGACCGGTGGATGGCACACCGTCGACCCACATCCTCAAGCCCGAGATCGCAGCCTTCCCTCATGCGGTCGAGAACGAGGCCTTCTGCATGCGGGTTGCCAAACATCTCGGCCTACCCGTTGCCGCAGTGGAGACAACTGTCGTGGGCAGCCGGAAGCTGATCGTCGTGGAGCGGTACGACCGGCTCATCCTCCCCGACGGGAATGTGACCCGCCTCCACCAAGAGGACTTCTGCCAGGCGACCGGCGTCCAGCCCGACCGGAAGTACGAGGAGGATGGCGGCCCCTCGCTTCGAAGGATCGCCGGCATCCTCCAATCCGCCGCCTCCTCCGATGCGGTCGAGACCCTTCTCCGAATGGTCACGCTCAACGTCCTGATCGGCAATGGCGACGCCCACGCAAAGAACTTCTCCCTCCTCCACGAGCCCTCCGGCGCTCTCCATCTGGCCCCCGCGTACGACCTGATGTCGACCCTCTTCTATGGCGATGACCGTCTCGCCATGTACATCGACCACGTCCGCCGTACGGACCGGGTCACTACGGACCGCCTCATGAAGGAAGCGACCGCCTGGGGCCTCTCCCGGACGCAGGCCCCGGACATCGTCGGTCAACTCCTGGACGCCATCCCCGAAGCGGTCGAGCGGGCTGACGAAGAGACGCCCGGTGTGCCGCCCGAAATCAAGCAGATCATTGCCAGCCAGGTCGACCGCCTCCGACAGACCGGTCCCTGACGGCCGGGGCACACGGCCTATCCGAGCAGCACGTCGATCCTCGGAACAACCAGTCCACGGGAGAGCGCCCCGGCGATCAGGGCGAGCGATTGGGCGGCGATCGGCCTCCCTGCCAGTGCAGCGCTGACCGTCGGCGGACTGACGCGGGCCTCCCGGGCGAGGTCTGCGGCCGACCAACCGCGCCTCGCAAGCTCTAGCCGGAGCCTGTCGGGTTGGAGCGTAATGATTTGGCATTTCTACAGGTGAATGGTGGTATTTGAGCCCGCGAGGTGTATTACCCAACTCAACGCTTGGGAGCGTAGGCGTCGAGGCCGAAGAGGTCATAGAGGCGCTGCGCGGCTGGGTCGGTGTCGGTGAGCATCCGCCGTGCCCGGGGGCGCCCCGTCTCGCCCTGCACTAGGAGGGATTTGGCTCCCCACGTTGCTCGGAGGGGTCACTCCGAGGCGGATTTCCTGTCGCTGGTTGCTTCCCGGTCCAACATACGGCCCCATTTATGCCCTACAGTTGCTTTCAGTGACCGATAATCCTTCTCCAGTTGCTGGATCGGCCTCAGATCGGCTCGATAACGGTGCGTCTGTTGCTCGGGCGCTCCCCTGCCCGGCCGGCCGGCTGGCCGTCGCCACCCCGCAGACGAAGGCCGGCCTGTCCCGACAGGCCAAGGCAGGCAGCGCCTTCAGGGTGGCGCCCAACGTCTACATCGCCGGTGCCACCCTGGCACCGGAGCAGGCCGTCGCCCATCACCGCACCGCCATCATCGGCGTGTTCTGGCCGGGCGCAGTCTTGAGCGATCGCACCGCCCTGACCGGCGGGATGCCCTTCGAGGGGTGGATCTTCATCGCCCACCCGGATCCCGCCCGGCGCTCCGACCTGGAGCTGCCGGGGGTCACCGTCTCACCCCGTGTCGGCCCGGGTCCGTTGCCGGGCGATACGCCCATGCCGGACGGACTCCATATCTCTGGGCCGGCGCGTCGACTCGTCGAGAACGTCAGCGTCGCCGGACGACCACCTCGCGGGCGGCCGAGTCGCCAAGCGGGCACCGAAGCCATCGAAGACGAGATCGACAAGCTGGCACGCCAAGGTGGTGCCGGCGCGATCCAGAACGTCCTGGGTCAGCTCGACGCCATCGCTGGCCAGCTCCCGCCGGGTCCGGTGGAAGCAGTACGGAGCCGCCTCGCCGCTGTCTTGGGGTCCTTCAGCGGAACGAAGCCCACGTCCGAGCGTCTGGCCGCGCGGTTGGCCGGCGAGCCGTACGACGAGCACCGCCTGTCGATGCTCCGCTCCCTCGCCGACCTGCTCGGCGATACCGCACCCGAGCCTCGTCCTGCCCTTGGTCCACCCGAGCGGTGGACGTGGGAACCGTTCTTCGAGGCGTACTTCTCGAACTTCATCGAAGGAACGGAGTTCGGCGTCGACGAAGCCCGCGAGATCGCCATCGACGGTGTCATCCCCACTGAACGACCAGCGGATGCCCACGACGTTGCGGCAACGTACCGAATCGTCTCGGACCCAGCCTCCCATGCACTTGCTCCAGTGAGCGCCGACGAACTCTTGGACCAGCTCCGCGACCTGCACCGCTTCCTCTTGGCGGCCCGGCCCGAGAAGCGACCAGGCGAGTTCAAGGAGCGACGCAACTATGCCGGAGGCTCTGCGTTTGTCGAGCCTGATCTTGTCGTTGGCACCTTGCGACGGGGTTTCGATCTGTTCGGCTCGATCACCGATCCGATGCATCGAGCAGTGGCCTTGATGTTGCTGATCACCGAATGCCACCCCTTCGACGACGGGAACGGTCGCCTGGCCCGCATCGTGTCGAACGGGGTACTGACGGCCGGCGGTCAGGTACGGGTCGTCATTCCGACCCTGTACCGCAACAACTACCTCGCCGGACTGGCCGGGGTCAGCAATGGCCATGGGCGCGGCGAGTCGCTGATCGCCGTTCTGCGCTTTGCTCAAAAATGGACGGCGGCCATCGACTGGACGACGTTCGAAGGTACTAACGAGCACCTCCGGCGGCTCGATGCGTACATGGACCCCGGACTCGCCGAGGCGTCGGGTATCCGTCTTCGGCTGCCCGAGCCAACCTGATTCGGCACTCGCTGCATTTGCGCGAAAACCCGAGGACCGGGTTCGGAGTGGCGCCTGGATACACTCCCCGGTCGTCGCATCGCAGGTTGGAGCTATCAGCCGCCCCAATCCACAGACCAGATGGTCACCAAGGGGGCATCACCCGATGACCCGGCATTGACCGAGTACTGGACCGCCCGGCGCCGTCGAGCGGCACCTCCACCACTGGACAACCTCAGCCTGCGCCTACTCAAGGTGCAGGGGGGTACCTGCCCGGTGTGCGGGGAACTGCTCCTCTACGCCGACCACCCGCCGCAAAGCCCACGAGAGTGGGAGCAGTAGGTGCGTGTCACCGGCAAGGCTTTGGCCAAGCGTCACATGACCTACCAAAAGCGACGGCTCGTCGGACGCTGGCACCCTCCGTCTTATCCACGCCCGCTGCCGTCCACGGACAATCAGATCCGCCACAGCTCTAAGCTTTCAATTAAACCCTGGCTCTTGCGTCAGGCGGCCTTCTTGACGGCCGGATAGCGTTTTCTGGGTGGTTTTCTCGTCCCTTTGGGACGTCCGGGACCGGGCGTCTGGGATTTCGGTGGATTCGCCGGTGTGCCGATGGTCGCACGCAGTAAGCGAAACCCCCGGCGCACCCGCGCCGGGGTGAGCTGGCCGGGATCTTTCGGTCGCTCCCAAGGCAATCGGAGATCGTCGACCAGTGGTCGCGCCAGCCGGAGTTGGGTGTAAGCGGCGATGACGAGCCACGTCCAGCGGTCGGCTTGGTCGGGAGTCTGCAGCGAGGGGGTGGTCCAACCGAGCGTGGATTTCACGAAGCGATAGGTGTGCTCGATATCGAATCGGCGCAGGTACGCGCGCCAGCACACGTCGAGGTCGGGCAGGCCGGGTCCGGACCACCACAGCCACAAGGTCTTCTTCGAATACGTCGCCTTGGGCAGGTGCTCGACGTCGACCCGGATCACGCTGCCCCGCACGATCGGCGGCTCGTCGTGGTCACGCCAACGGCCCCGGCCATGAAGCTTGGGGTGCAGCCCGTGCCAGGCCTGCACGCTCACCTTGCCGTAACGAGGGTCGCTCGTCGTGAGGACGGTGTCAGGGACGGTCCACGTCTTTGGCTCGGACAACACGAAGCGTTCGCCGTGGCGACGCGGTCGCCCTATCTTGCTGCCTGTTGATGGGGTGGGGTCGGGATGAAAGACCCGTGACGAGCTGAGGCGGACCAGCACCTGAACCCGGGTTTCTTGCAAGCCGTCCGAGAGGGCGATCGGGTCATACCCGGCGTCGTAGACGAACAGCGGCACCTCTTTGTCGGGCGGCAAGAGGGAGACCAGGCGCTTGACCTGCTCGATGGTGGACGATGTGGCATCCATCGAGGGTTTGATGCGCATCGCATCGATGGGAACGGTCCAACTGTCGGGGGCCCAGTCGAGCTGGCAGATCCATTGATACGACCAGCCGGCGACGATCGGCTTGCCGTTGGAGTGCTTGGTGGCCGAGTAGTGAAAGCCCCGTTCGGGGCTGGTCTCGGCGTCACAGCGAGCCCAGGTCGACTCGTCCACGGCGAAGATCAACGGCCAGTTGAGCGGGCGATTCGCCACCAAGAGCCGCCGCAGCTTGTCTTCATCGATCCGGCCACGCTGCAAGGACCTGTACAAGCTCCCATGGGAACGGCGGAACACCGGCTCCAAACTGAGCGCAGGCACCGAGGCGACGGCCCCCGGCGCGCACAGTGCGGCATCGCAGAGCTCGAAGAGGGCGTCGCCCCAGCAGCGAAGAGCGCCGAAGAGGTTCGAGCGGAACTCTTTGAGCACCGCATCGCAGCGCTCTTCGAGCTCGAGGTGGTCTGGACCCTGGTGCCGAGGCATGCCAGACAGTATTATTACTGTCTGATCTCAGAAGTGGGATACTCGTGCCAGTACCGAAAAGGAAGACATGGCCCGATCGAATAACGCGACGAGATTGGCGAGCTACGAGCAGCGCTACCGCGACCTGGCCGCCCAGCTTGCCGACATCGGACTCATCTCCTCGGGTAGCGTGACCCGTCGCTACACGCACTGCACCTCTTCGGGCTGCAAGTGCAACGGCGATCCACCTCAGCCCCACGGGCCCTACTACCAGTGGACGGCAAAGGTGGACGGCAAGACCGTCACGCGCCGACTCAGCTCAGACGAAGCAAAGCTCTACAAGGAGTGGATCACCAACGACCGCCGGATGCGCCGGGTCATCGAGCAGATGCGCCAAGTGGCCGCCAAAGCAGGTGAACTGAAGATGAAGGAGGTTGCTGGCAGCTGATGCGAGGGTTTAATCGCAAGCTAAGAGGCCGCGCGGTTTGGTGGCA
>PLZF01000003.1:0-5493 GCA_003152015.1 Acidimicrobiaceae bacterium
ACGTCCGACCTCAACGACCTCTATCGCCGGGTCATCAACCGGAACAACCGGTTGAGGCGACTGCTCGATCTGGGCGCACCGGAGATCATCATCAACAACGAGAAGCGGATGCTTCAAGAGGCCGTCGACGCCCTGTTCGACAACGGGCGGCGTGGGCGACCGGTCACCGGGCCTGGTAACCGGCCTCTGAAGAGCCTGTCCGACATGTTGAAGGGTAAGCAGGGTCGATTCCGCCAGAACCTGTTGGGCAAGCGGGTCGACTACTCCGGCCGTTCGGTCATCGTGATCGGTCCCACGCTTCTTCTCCATCAGTGTGGCCTGCCCAAACTGATGGCACTCGAACTCTTCAAGCCGTTCGTCATGAAGCGGTTGGTCGATGCGGAGTACGCGCAGAACATCAAGTCGGCCAAGCGGATGGTGGAACGTCGCCGCCCGCAGGTCTGGGATGTCCTCGAAGGGGTCATCAAGGAGCATCCGGTGTTGTTGAACCGTGCCCCGACCCTTCACCGTTTGGGGATTCAGGCGTTCGAGCCGGTGTTGGTCGAGGGCAAGGCCATTCAGGTCCACCCGTTGGTCTGCACCGCCTTCAACGCTGACTTCGACGGTGACCAGATGGCTGTCCACCTGCCCCTGTCCGCCGAGGCACAGGCTGAGGCGCGGGTGCTGATGTTGTCGGCCAACAACATCCTGTCCCCGGCCACCGGTCGTCCGATCACCGTTCCGACCCAGGACATGGTGTTCGGCATCTACTACGTCACCCTCGTCGCCGACGGTGCCAAGGGAGAAGGCCGGGTCTTCCGGCACGCCTACGAGGTCGAGACGGCGTTCGATGCCGGCGACATCGACCTACACGCCAAGATCACCCTTCGGCCCGTGGCTGGTACCCACATGGCCCAGTCGATCGCCCTGACCAATGGGGTCGAGCTCGATGCCGACGGGCATCTGGTCGGCGCCGCCGACGGCGAGACGCTGGAGATGGTGACCACGGCCGGACGCCTGTTCTTCAACACCGCGCTCCCCGATGGCTACCGGTACATCAACGACCTGGTCGGTAAGCGGAATACCGCCATCGCCACCATCGTCGAAGAGATTGCCGAAGGATTCCCCAAGTACATCGTGGCCGAGAGCCTCGACCGGATCAAGGCGCTCGGATTCCGCTACGCCGCTCAGTCGGGTCTGACCATCTCCATCAACGATGTCCGCACCCCCCCTGACAAGCAGACCATTCTCGACCGCTACGAAAAAGAGGCGGAGAAGGCCGAGGCTCAGTTCAAGCGGGGCATCATCACCGATGATGAACGCCGTCAGAAAGAGATCGAGATCTGGACGTCAGCCAACTCCGAGGTTGGGCGAGCCATGGAGAAGTCACTCTCAGCCTTGGCCTTCAACCCGTTGAACATGATGGTCGACTCGGGTGCTCGCGGTAACTCGCAGCAGATCCGCCAGATCGCCGGCATGAAGGGCCTGGTCTCGAACCCCCGCGGTGAGATGATCCCCCGCCCGATCAAGTCTTCCTTCCGTGAAGGTCTGTCGGTACTCGAGTACTTCATTTCCACCCACGGAGCCCGTAAGGGCCTGGCCGACACCGCCCTCCGGACGGCTGACTCGGGGTATCTGACCCGTCGCCTGGTGGACGTGGCTCAGGAGCTGATCGTCCGCGAGGACGACTGCGGATCCACCCGTGGAATCTGGATCGAGAACATCGTCCCCGACGAAGCCGGGAAGCGTTCGTACCTCGAGACCCGGGTCCATGGCCGGATCGTGATCGAAGCGGTCACCCTCACCGACAAGTCCAAAATCGACGTGGGGACATTGCTCACCGACGAGATCGTGGACCGGCTCCGGGACGATCCCAACATCGACAGGGTCCGCACCCGCTCGGTGCTGACCTGCGAGGCCGAGCATGGAATCTGTGTCGCCTGTTACGGGCAGTCATTGGCCACCGGCCTGATGATCGAGCTCGGTGAGGCGGTCGGCGTCATCGCTGCCCAGTCCATCGGCGAGCCGGGCACCCAGTTGACCATGCGTACCTTCCATACCGGAGGCATCGTCGGCGAGGACATCACCCACGGCCTACCCCGAGTGGTCGAGCTCTTTGAAGCCCGTACCCCCAAGGGTGCCGCCGTCCTGGCTCGTCAATCCGGCGTTGTCCGCATCGAGGAAGAAGAGAGCGGACGCCAGATCACCGTGGTGGCAGAAGGTGGCGAAGAGGAGACCGTCCTCGTCGCCCAGCGTGCCCACCTCGAGGTGGTGGACGGCCAAGATGTCAGCGCGGGGGACGCCCTGGTCGAAGGGCCCAAGGACCCCAAGGAGCTCTTGGAGGTCAAGGGGATCCGCGAGACCCAGCAATACCTGGTCGAAGAGGTCCAGAAGGTCTACCGCGACCAAGGCGTGTCCATTCACGACAAGCACATCGAGCTCATCGTGCGTCAGATGCTCCGTCGAGTGCTGGTGGCGGACCCGGGCGATGCACCGTTCCTTCCGGGCGAGCGTGTCGACAATCGGTCCTACGCCGAGGTCAACCGTCAACTGGTCCAGGACGGGCAACGGCCGGCCGAAGGCCGTCCCGAACTCATGGGGATCACCAAGGCATCATTGGCCACCGAAAGCTGGCTGTCGGCGGCCTCCTTCCAGGAGACCACCCGGGTGCTCACCGAGGCAGCCATCGAAGGCAAGTCGGACAAACTGTTCGGACTCAAGGAGAACATCATCATCGGCAAGCTCATCCCGGCTGGTACGGGGATGGAGCGTTACCGGGACATCAAGTTGGAGATGCCCGGTGCGGAAGCCATGCCGTTGTGGGCAGTGGGCTCCGAGGGTGACGCCGGTACCGAGGATCTGGCTGCGTGGCTGCGCGATACCGGTGGCGACGCCTCCGTCGGCACCTTCAACTCGGACATCGACGCCAGTTGGCTGGGTACCCTGCCCACGGCTGAGGACCTGGCCGACGGATCGCCCAGGTCCGGAGGGGAAGAAGCGCCGGCAACGGAGCCTCCGAGCTCACTGGAGGCCGGCGCCTGATTCTTGGCCGCTAGTCCGAGCTCGGTCGATAGCGGGACGGTAGTGACGAGCGGGGACCTTTGGGTCCACACTCGTTTTTTCCGGGACCCGGGCCACCGCCGCACATTGGGCCGCGTTTGCCCAGCAGAGGCTGATGCCGTACCATTGACTGTTCGCGCGGCCCCGGAATAGTTGGTCCTCCGTGCCCGTCGCAATACAAGTCCGCAGTCCATGTCCGCAGCTTGCAGTTGAAGCTGCATCCCGCCCCGCAGTCCTTAACCTAGAGGTAACGCGTGCCCACGATTTCTCAACTCGTCCGAAAAGGCCGAGCGACCAAGCCCACCAAGAGCAAGACACCGGCCCTCAAGGGTGCCCCCCAGCGACGCGGCGTGTGCACGCGGGTCTATACCCACACCCCGAAGAAGCCGAATTCGGCCCTCCGCAAGGTGGCCCGTGTCCGCCTGACCAGTGGCCTCGAGATCACCGCCTATATCCCCGGTGAAGGGCACAACCTCCAAGAGCACTCGATTGTCCTGGTGCGTGGCGGTCGTGTGAAGGATTTGCCGGGGGTCCGCTACAAAGTCATCCGTGGCACCCTCGACGCATCCGGTGTCCGTGAGCGCAATCAAGCCCGCAGCCGCTACGGCGCCAAGAAGGAGTCCTGACGTGCCCCGCAGTGGTCCCGCCCCCCGACGCGAACTCATCCCCGACCCGGTCTACCACTCGGTCCTGGTCACCCAGGTGGTCAACCGGGTCCTGAGCCGTGGCAAGCGGACCCTGGCCGAGCGCATCGTCTACGACGCGCTGGCCGACGTTGCTGAGAAGTCCGGGAACGATCCTGTCGCCGTCCTGAAAAAGGCGGTCGAGAACACCCGACCCGAGCTCGAAGTGCGGAGCCGCCGGGTTGGTGGCGCCACTTACCAGGTCCCGGTGGAGGTGCGGCCCCGCCGGGCCACCACCCTGGCCATCCGTTGGCTGGTGGGCTATTCCCAGCAGCGCCGGGAAAAGACCATGGCCGAAAGGCTGTCTAACGAGATTCGCGATGCGGCCAACGGCATCGGTGCCGCGGCCAAGCGCCGTGAGGACCTCCATAAGATGGCTGAGTCCAACAAGGCATTCGCGCACTACCGCTGGTAAGAGAGTGCGGCCTTCCGCACTCTTCGCACCAGGCACGACCTACGAGCACTATCCGAGAGCTGATTAATTATGGCTGAAAAGCCCACCCGGACCCATTCCCTGGCCCATACCCGGAATATCGGGATCATGGCTCATATTGATGCCGGAAAGACGACGACAACCGAGCGCATCCTCTACTACACCGGGAAGAACTACAAGATCGGTGAAGTGCACGAGGGTGCCGCCACCATGGACTGGATGGTCCAGGAACAAGAGCGTGGAATCACCATTACGTCGGCGGCAACCACCTGTCTGTGGCACGACACCACCATCAACATCATCGATACCCCGGGACACGTCGACTTCACAGTGGAAGTGGAGCGCTCCCTGCGGGTCCTCGACGGGGCGGTGGCTGTCTTCGATGCGGTAGCTGGCGTGGAGCCGCAGACCGAAACGGTGTGGCGCCAGGCCAACAAGTACGAAGTGCCGCGGATCTGCTTCATCAACAAGATGGACAGGACCGGCGCCAACTTCACCCAGTGCGTCGAGATGATCCGGGACCGCCTCGACGCCGTCCCGGCCGTAGTGCAACTGCCCATTGGCTCCGAAGGCGGCTTCCGGGGCGTGGTGGACTTAGTTCACATGCGGGCGCTGGTGTGGGACGACGGGGACGACGGAATGGGCGAAGAGTGGGCCAACGAAGAGATCCCGGCCGATATGAAGGCGGAGGCCGAAGAGGCCCAGCACCAACTGGTCGACGTGCTCTCCAACTATGACGACACGGTCATGGAAAAGTATCTGGCGGAAGAGGAGATCACCCCTGTCGATTTCCAGAACGCCCTACGCGCCGTCACCCTGAAGAGCCAGGCAGTGCCGATCCTGTGTGGTTCAGCGTTCAAAAACAAAGGCGTCCAGCCCATGCTCGACGCGGTGGTCGACTACCTGCCCAGCCCGCTCGACATCCCCCCGACGGTGGGGACCGTCCCCCGCAAGGAGGATCAACTGGTCGAGCGCCCGGCGACCGACGACGCTCCTTTTTCCGCCTTGGCGTTCAAGATCATGACCGACCCCTATGTCGGCAAACTCACCTATCTGCGGGTCTACTCGGGCACCCTGACCAAGGGTTCGGGCGTGGTCAACTCCACCAAGGACCGCAAAGAGCGCGTCGGGCGCCTGCTTCAGATGCACGCCAATACCCGGGTGGATCTCGATGCCTGCTTCGCCGGGGACATCGTGGCGGCGGTCGGTCTCAAGCAGACCACCACCGGTGACACCCTGTGCGATCCGGACCAACAGGTGGTCTTGGAGTCGCTGACCTTCCCTGAGCCGGTCATCCACGTGGCCGTGGAGCCGAAGACCAAGGCCGACCAGGACAAG
>PLZF01000003.1:5544-7177 GCA_003152015.1 Acidimicrobiaceae bacterium
TGGAGCCCACCGGCCCCGGCGGCGGCTACGAATTCATCGACAAAATCAGCGGCGGTGCCATCCCCAAGGAGTACATCCCCTCCATTGACCAGGGCATTAGGGAGTCGATCACTTCGGGTGTCCTGGCCGGCTATCCCACCGTGGACATCCGGGTCACCTTGACCTACGGCACCTACCACGACGTCGACTCCTCGGAGATGGCGTTCAAAATTGCCGGCTCGATGGCCATCAAGAAGGCCGCCAACCTGGCCAGCCCCGTGCTCCTCGAGCCGGTGATGGCCGTCGAGGTCACCACACCCGAGGACTACATGGGTGATGTGATCGGCGACCTGTCATCCCGTCGAGGCAAGGTCGAGGGGATGGAACAGCGGGGAAACAGCCACATTGTTCGGGCGCAGGTACCGCTGAGTGACATGTTCGGCTACGCTACCGATCTGCGGTCGCGTACGCAGGGGCGTGCGACGTACTCGATGCAGTTTCACGCGTACACCGAAGTCCCCGAGTCAATCGCCAGGGAGATCATCGCCAAGGCGCGCGGAGAGTAACTACAGCACCGCAGTAACGTTTCACGCCATTACACACCGATACACGAGGAACGACGGCAGGCATCCGCCTCCGTCCTGGCGGGCCCGAGGGGGCGCCGCCCGAGACTAGGGAGCATTACCCCAGCCATGGCCAAGAAGAAGTTTGAGCGCACGAAGCCCCACGTCAATGTGGGAACGATGGGACACATCGACCACGGGAAGACCACGTTGACCGCGGCCATCACCAAGGTGCTGCACGACAGCGACCCCACCACGTCGTTCACCCCCTTTGACCAGATCGACAAAGCGCCCGAAGAGCGCCAGCGGGGCATCACGATCTCCATTGCCCACGTTGAGTACGAGACGCCGAACCGGCATTACGCCCACGTCGACATGCCGGGCCACGCTGACTACATCAAGAACATGATTACCGGTGCGGCGCAGATGGACGGAGCTATCCTCGTCGTCGCGGCGACCGACGGCCCGATGCCGCAGACCAAGGAGCACGTGTTGCTGGCCCGCCAGGTTGGCGTGCCGTACATCGTCGTGTTCCTGAACAAGTGCGACGCGGTCGAGGACGAAGAGCTGATCGAGCTGGTCGAGATGGAAGTTCGCGAGCTTCTGTCGAAGTACGACTACCCCGGCGACGATACCCCGATCATTCGCGGGTCTGCTCTGGGTGCCCTCAATGGCGAGGCGAAGTGGGAGGCCAAGATCGACGAGCTGATGGATGCGGTGGACTCGTTCGTGCCGCAGCCGGTGCGCGCGACCGAGCTTCCCTTCCTGATGCCGATCGAAGATATCTTCTCGATCTCCGGACGCGGCACGGTGGTAACGGGCCGTATCGAGCGCGGCAAGGTGAAGGTTGGCGAGGAGACCGAGATTGTGGGTTTCCGCGAGACGCGCAAGACGGTTGTGACGGGCGTTGAAATGTTCAAAAAGCAGCTGGACGAGGGCATGGCGGGCGACAACGCCGGACTTCTTCTGCGCGGCATTCCCAAGGAAGACGTGGAGCGCGGGATGGTTCTGGCCAAGCCGGGATCGATTACGCCGCACACGGTTTTCAAGGGCGAGGTTTACGTGCTGAGCAAGGAAGAAGGCGGCCGTCA
>PLZF01000109.1 GCA_003152015.1 Acidimicrobiaceae bacterium
TCTTGTCGTCCACCAGGTGGTGGAGTTTCAGTATGTACACGTAACCGACCGAGACCGGATTGTCGTAGGCCTCGCCGGTGCGACCGTTGTAGAGCTGCGACTTGCCATCATCGGTGACCTGTACTGCTCCATCGACTCCATCGGAGTTGAGGTTGCGGAAGATCTTTTGGATGGTCGGATGACGTCCAGCGTCGTCCTCCTCGTCCCAGTGGGCACCGTCAAACACCGGTGTCGACACCCAGACCGCCGGCTCCGTCCGTGGACGCGTCTTCGTCTCGGTGCCCCGCAACGGGGTGCGAGCGACCTCGCCGGCATCCTTCCAACCCCAACGGGCGGCGTAGCCCAGGTGCGACTCGAGGACCTGGCCGACGTTCATCCGGCTGGGTACGCCCAATGGGTTGAGGATGATGTCAACCGGGGTGCCGTCTGCTTGGAACGGCATGTCCTCGATCGGGAGGATCTTGGAAATGACGCCCTTGTTGCCGTGACGTCCGGCCAACTTGTCGCCTTCGGAGATCTTCCGCTTTTGAGCCACGTAGACCCGCACCAACTGGTTGACACCAGGGGGCAGTTCGTGGGAGTCCTCACGGGAGAAGACCCGGACGTCGATGACCTTGCCCTCTTCGCCGTGCGGCACCTTCAACGAGGTATCGCGCACCTCGCGGGCCTTCTCACCGAAGATCGCCCGTAGCAGGCGCTCTTCGGGAGTCTGCTCGGTCTCACCCTTGGGGGTGACCTTTCCGACCAGAATATCGCCCGGGCCCACTTCGGCCCCGATCCGGATGATGCCCCGCTCGTCGAGATCAGCCAGAATCTCCTCCGACAGGTTCGGGATGTCACGGGTGATCTCTTCGGCACCCAGCTTGGTGTCCCGAGCATCGACCTCGTGTTCCTCGATATGGATCGAGGTGAGGACGTCGTCCTTCACCAGGCGCTCGGAGAGGATGATGGCGTCCTCGTAGTTGTAGCCCTCCCATGGCATAAAGGCCACCAGAAGGTTCTTTCCCAGCGCCAACTCGCCATTGTGTGTGGAGGGTCCGTCGGCCAGCACGTCGCCGGCGTTGACTTTCTGACCCTCTTCGACGATGACCTTCTGGTTGATGGAGGTGTTCTGATTGGAGCGGCGGAATTTGGCCAGCCGGTAGACCTTGCGGCCCAACACGATGCCGTTGCGGTCCTTGGCCCCGGCCTTGTACTCCACGGTGACCTGCTCACCCGAGACATCGACCACTGTGCCTTCACCCTCGGCCTGCACCACGTCACCCGCATCGCGAGCGGCGCGGGCCTCCACGCCGGTACCGATGTAGGGGGCCTCGGGAACGACCAGAGGCACCGCCTGCTTCTGCATGTTGGCACCCATCAGGGCACGGTTGGCGTCATCGTGCTCGACGAAGGGGATCAGTGCTGTCGAGATCGACACGATCTGCTTCGGCGAGACGTCCATCAGGTCAACCTCGGCCGGGGGCACGAAGTCGATCTCCGAGGTGGTGCCGTACGAGGTCGTCGTTGCTCCCACCCGCACGCCGGTGCCTTGGGGACCGCGGCGAACCAGAATCTTCTCTTCGGTGAAGCGACCGTCGGCATCGAGCACCGCGGAAGCCTGGGCGATGACGTGCTCTTCTTCTTCGTCCGCCGCCAGGTAGTTGATCTCGTTGGTCACCTGACCGTTGACGACCTTGCGGTACGGGGTCTCGATGAAGCCGTATTCATTGACCCGGGCGTAGGTGGCCAGCGAGCCGATCAGGCCGATGTTCGGGCCTTCGGGGGTTTCGATGGGGCACATTCGGCCGTAGTGCGAGGTGTGCACGTCACGGACTTCGAAGCCGGCCCGTTCACGGGACAGGCCACCAGGCCCGAGGGCGGAGAGGCGACGCTTGTGGGCCAAGCCCGACAGAGGGTTGTTCTGGTCCATGAACTGGCTCAGCTGGGACGTGCCGAAGAACTCCTTGACGGCGGCGACCACCGGGCGGATGTTGATCAACGTCTGGGGGGTGATGGCCTCGACATCCTGGGTGGTCATCCGCTCACGGACGACACGTTCCATGCGGGATAGCCCCACCCGGACCTGGTTCTGAATGAGCTCACCCACCGACCGGATCCGGCGGTTGGCAAAGTGGTCCTGGTCATCAATGCGGTAACCCGACTCGCCGTCGGCCATGTGCTTGGCCAGATGGAGCATGTAAGTCGACGAAGCCAGGATCTCCGCCGGGCTCAGAACTCCCTGGGTCGGCGTGGGCTTTTCGAGTTTGATCTTGAAGATGTCCTCGATGCGATCGAGTTCCGGCCCGAGCTTCCGGTTCAGCTTGTACCGGCCGACCCGGGTCAGGTCATAGCGCTTGGGGTTGAAGAAGGCGTTCTCGAAGTACTGACGAGCAGCCTCGACCGAGAGCGGCTCACCGGGGCGGGCCCGCTTGTAGATCTCCAGCAGCGCTTCTTCACGGGTGGGAGCGAGATTCTGCTCCTTTTCCCACTGTCCTTCGAGGAAGTCGAAGTGCCGGACGAAACGCTCGAGGAATGCCTGGTCTTCGTAGCCGAGGGCCCGCAACAGCACAAACAGGGAAAGGCGGCGTTTGCGGGCGACCCGACAACCGGCGGTGACGTCTTTGGACGGCTTGGCCTCGACGTCGAACTCGATCCATTCACCTCGGTAGGGATGGATGGTTCCTGTAAAGACTGTTTTGGCGTCCCGTCCCGGCTGGAAGATGACCCCGGGAGAACGGACCAGTTGGCTGACCACTACCCGCTCGGTGCCGTTGACGATGAAGGTGCCCTTGTCGGTCATCACGGGGAAATCACCCATGAAGACCGTCTGCTCCTTGATCTCACCGGTGCTGGCGTTCATGAAACGCGCCCGGACAAAGACCGGTGCCGCGTAGGTCATGTCCTTTTCCTTGCACTCCTCCACCGAGAATTTCGGCGGTGGTCGCAGGTCGGGATCGGTGGGATCGAACTCCAGCTCGAGGCTCAGCTGACCAGTAAAGTCCTCGATCGGACTGATGTCGTTGAACGTCTCGGCCAGACCCTTGTCCAGAAACCACTGGAACGAGTCGCGCTGAATGGCGACCAGGTCGGGCAGAGGCAACGCCTCGTCAATATTGGCAAAGGAAAAACGTTCCGGGCTGTTGGACCGTGCAGGCAAGTGCCTACTCCTCCCAGTTTCGGGGTGCATGGGGCGACGACGGGATACTGCGGTACATCTGAAGCTGAAGGCGATACTTCTCGGGGGTCGACAACAACCGATCGAGGAGTTGGAGGGGCGCCGACGCGCGCGTCATTCAGCCAAAATACTGAGGAAGGCGTCAGGAGCAGGCACGGCAACAGGTAAGCATACCCTGGCGCGCACAGTTCCACAACCCCAGAGATATATATCCCTAGAGCGAGCATGCACAGGGTAGGAGGTCCATCGCCCGGCGTCAAGGATTCAACCAGGATCACGTCGATCCGGAACCCCGGGAAAGGGGGCGAATCAGCCGACCCGGCTGCCTATCGGCACCCCTACCTGGTTCCCGGTCGCCATCGTGACGGCCACCGGGAACCAGAAGGCGCTACTTGAGTTCGACGGTGGCGCCAACCCCTTCGAGTTGCGCCTTCGCCTTCTCGGCGTCTTCCTTCTTGGCCTTCTCCAACACCGGCTTGGGAGCGCCATCTACCAGGTCCTTGGCTTCTTTCAGCCCGAGACTGGTCAGCGTGCGCACCTCTTTGATGACCTTGATCTTCGTGTCCCCGGCGGCAACCAGGATCACGTCGAACTCATCTTGCTCGTCCTCGCCGGCACCAGCGTCGCCGCCACCGGTCGGGGCTGCGGCCGCTACGGCGACCGGAGCTGCCGCGGTTACGCCAAAACGCTCCTCGAACTCCTTGAGCAGTTCGCTCAGTTCGAGAACGGACAGCTCAGAGATGCCGTCCAGAATCTGGTCCTTGGTCAGGGTGCCTGCCATTGTTATTGCTCCTTACTTACTTAATTGTTCTTTGATCGATGGGGGTGAGTCAGTGATCCGGTGCCGGCTGCTACTCGGCCGGGGCCTCTTCAGCGGGGGCTTCGGCGGTTGGGGCCGGGGCCTCTTCAGCGGGGGCTTCGGCGGTTGGGGCCGGGGCCTCTTCAGCGGGGGCTTCGGCGGTTGGGGCTGGGGCCTCTCCGCCTCCCTCTGAACGCTTCTGCTCGAGCAGTGCCGAGATTCCGTAGGCCAAATTCCGAGGCAGGGCCTCGAGGAGCCCAGCCAGCTGTTGCATGGGGGCAGAGAGAGCACCGGCGAACTGTGCCAACAGGGTCTGGCGGGGCGGAAGGTCCGCCAGCACTGTCATCTCCGAAGCGGAGAGCAGTCCATCGTCGGCGATGCCGCCCTTGACCACCAGGTTCGGATTTGCCTTGGCAAAATCACGTAGTGCCTTGGCCACCGCGCTGATGTCGCCCTGCACGAAGGCAATCGCGGTCGGGCCGGTCAACAGGTCTCGAATCGATTCCTTGGGACCATCGGCAACTGCCAAGCGAACCAGGGTGTTCTTGTACACCTTGTAGTCACCACCGGCGGCGGCCAGCTCGCGGCGCAGGTTGGCCAGCGCAGCGACGGTCAGGCCGCGGTATTCGGTAAGCACTGCGCCATCGGACGCGGCAAGACGCTCCCGTACCTCGTCGACTACGGCGACCTTGTCAGCCCTCGGATTGTCCATGGTCCCTCCACCGAGCGTTCCGCTCAGGGTTGGGCCGCAGACACCATCGAGTGGTGACGCCGGAGCAATGATGGCTCCGTGCGGAACGCCTCATCAGGCGGACCCGGACAGGGTCCCTTCAGTACTGGTTTCCCGGTACACCGGAGGTCTACGGCAGTTCGAACTTGAGTTGTAAGGGTGCGACGCTAGCGCGTCGCGGCCCGATTATGCAATACGGCTCCGTTGAAACCGAATCAGGCGGTGGCGGCCAACTCCGCGTCGACCTTGCGGGCGAGGAGCGGATCGATGTGGATGCCTGGGCCCATCGTCGACGAGACGGTGACGCCACAGACATAGCGCCCCTTGGCAGAAGCCGGCTTGGCCCGGTGAATCTCATCCATTACCGCATGCAGGTTCTCCAGCAGCTTCGTCCGGTCGAAGGAAGCCTTCCCAATACGGATATGAACATTGCCGACCTTGTCGGTGCGGTATTCGACCCGACCACCTTTGAACTCGATGACAGCCTTCTCGACGTCGTCGGTCACGGTCCCGGTCTTTGGGTTGGGCATGAGGCCACGGGGCCCGAGCACCCGGCCCAGGGTTCCGACCTGGGCCATCAGGTCAGGAGTGGCGATGGCTATGTCGAAATCGAGGAAGCCCTCCTTGACCCGGGCTACCAGGTCATCGGCGCCCACCTCGTCGGCACCCGCGGCACGAGCCTCGGCAGCCTTCTCACCGGCGGCGAACACGATGACCCGGGCGGTACGGCCGGTACCAGCCGGGAGCGACAGGGTGCCCCGGACGATCTGGTCAGCCTTTCGGGGATCCACGCCGAGTCGGATCGCCAACTCCACGGTTTCGTCGAACGAGGCCTTGGATGTGGCCTTCACCAGGTCCACGGCGTCGCCGGCAGAGTAGAGCTCCTGGCGATCGAACTGGGCGATGCTCGACTTGTACTTCTTTCCTCTGGACATGCGGGTGGTTCTCCGTTTCCTCGAATGTGCTCGGTCGCTCGGCGATCAGCCGGCGACGGCAATGCCCATCGACCGGGCTGTGCCGGCCACCTGGCGTTTAGCGGCTTCGACATCGCTGGTGTTGAGATCGGGCAACTTGATGGCGGCGATGTCAGCCACCTGGGCGTCGGTGACCCTGCCAACCTGCTCACGGCCAGCGGCAGCGGCTCCCTTGTCCAAACCCGCCGCCGCCCGCAACAGTGCCGGGGTCGGTGGGGTCTTCAGAATGAAGGAGAACGAACGGTCCTCGTAGATGGTGATATCGACGGGAACGATAGAGCCGCGCTGGCTCTCGGTGGCGGCGTTGTACTGCTTGCAGAACTCCATGGTTTGAACGCCATGGGGTCCAAGCGCCGTGCCCACCGGCGGGGCCGGTGTAGCCCCGCCTGCCGGGAGTTGAATTTTTACGTTCGCGAGGACGCGCTTCTTTGGTGCCATTGGTACTGCTCCTTACCTGTATCCGCCGGCCTACAGCTTCGCGACCTGGCTGAATTCGAGTTCGACCGGGGTCTCCCGGCCAAAGATGTTCACAAGGACCTTGAGCTTCAGCTGGTCCTCGTTGATCTCTGCAATCTGGCCCGAGAAGTCCGCGAACGGACCTTCCTTGACCCGGACCGTCTCCCCCACTTCGTGCTCGAGACGGGGGCGGCTGCGTTTGGTCGGCGCCTCGCCACCCTCCACCTTGACCTGCAGAATCCCTTCGACCTCCCGACGGGACAACGGCGTTGGCTTGGTGCCGGGGCCCACGAAGCCGGTCACGCCGGGGGTATTTCGGATGACGGACCAACTGCCGTCGTCGAGTTCGCAACGGCACAGCAAATAGCCCGGGAACACCTTCTTTTGAACGACCACCTTCTTGCCGTTCTTGAACTCCACGACGTCTTCCATGGGGATGACGACCTCGTAGATGCGATCCTCCATGTTCATAGAGACGGTGCGGCTGTGAAGGTTGGACTTCACCTTGTTCTCGTACCCGGCGTAGGTGTGGACCACGAACCAGCGTCCCGGCTGGTCAAACGGGCTGATGATGGTGGGCTCGTCGTCGTCGAATTCGTCGGCGTCCTCATCGGAGATCGATCCGGTCTCCCTCAGGTCGAGTTCCGCCGCCTCAATGGTCGACTCCTCGGAGACAGTGTCGGCGATTTCCGGCGCGTCGACAGTCTCGATGGATTCGGCACTCTCATCGTCACCGAGAGGTGCGGTGGTTTCATTTTGGGTCACAGTCACACCGATCACGTGTTGAACAGCCAAAAGACGCCCTTAGCAAAGGCGTAATTGAGTATGAAGATCAGAAAGATCAACGCCACCAAGGTCGCGAACGTCACTGTCGTGTAGTTGATGACCTCAGAACGGTTCGGCCACGCCACTTGGTGAAGCTCAGATCGTACCTCGCGCAGGAACTGTCCCGGACGGAACGGGTCACGCTTGGGTGGGCGACGGGCCGGGGTGGCTTTGCGCTGAGGCGCGGCCTCGCCATCGGGGTCCTGTCCCTGACGCTGCATCTGACGCTTTTGTTCTCGGTTCACGTGCTGTTTCCTTAGACCGGTGCCACGGGTGGAGAGCAGGGCAGGAGGGACTCGAACCCCCAACCGCCGGTTTTG
>PLZF01000001.1 GCA_003152015.1 Acidimicrobiaceae bacterium
CCTACCCCGACACCCTGGTCGGCACCGACAGCCACACCACCATGATCAACGGCCTGGGCGTGGCGGGCTGGGGCGTGGGCGGCATCGAGGCGGAGGCCGCCATGCTCGGCCAGCCCTTGCCCATGCCCATGCCCGCTGTGGTCGGCGTGGAGCTCACCGGGGAGCTTCCCCCGGTGGCGACCGCCACTGACCTCGTGCTTACCATGGCCGAGTTGCTGCGGCGCCATGGCGTGGTCGGCAAGTTCGTGGAGTTCGCCGGGCCCGGGCTGACTGGGCTTCGGGCCGAGCATCGCGCCACGCTCGGCAACATGGCGCCCGAATACGGGGCGACGTGTGCCATCAGCCCCATCGACGACCACACGCTCGACTACCTGCGGCTGACCGGGCGTTCGTCGGCGCACGTGGCGCTGGTGGAGCGTTATGCGAAGGAGCAGGGGCTGTTCCACGAGCCCGGCGGGGACCGGCCCACCTTCTCCGAGACCGTCGTCCTCGACCTGTCGACGGTCGAGCCCAGCATTGCCGGGCCGTCGCGCCCCCAAGACCGCGTCGCCCTGTCCGGAGCACGCCGGGCATTTCGTGGCGCCTTGGCGCGCCTCGAGCCCGGGGCGGTACCCGGCAGCCCGAGCGCTGGGGCCACGGGGCTGCCCGAGATGGCCGGCAACAGCCCCGAGGAGGCCTCGGCGGAGTCCTTTCCGGCGAGCGACCCCCCAGCGGCGATGGCCGGGCTCACCGGATCCGGCGCTCCCGACCCCCTGCTGCAGACTGCGCCGCCGGACGACAGTGTCGATCGAGGCGAGCTGGCGCGGGTCGGGCGCCCGGTGCCGACCGAGGTGGCCGGCCGCGAGGTGACCGTCGACGACGGCCATGTGGTGATCGCGGCCATCACGAGCTGTACCAACACTTCGAACCCCCAGGTGATGGTGGCGGCGGGTCTGCTCGCCCAGCGAGCGGTCGAGCGAGGACTTCGGCCCAAGCCCTGGGTGAAGACGTCGCTCGCGCCGGGGTCGCGTGTCGTCACCGACTACCTGGGACGCGCCGGGCTGACCGAGCCGCTCGCCGAGCTCGGCTTCCACCTGGTCGGCTACGGCTGTACCACCTGTATCGGTAATTCCGGCCCGCTCTTGCCTGGCGTACCCGAGGCGGTAAGCAAGGGGCACCTGGCGGTGTGCGCCGTGCTGTCGGGGAACCGCAACTTCGAGGGCCGGATCCACCCCGAGGTGCTCATGAACTATCTCGCCTCGCCGCCACTCGTCGTGGCCTACGCCCTGGCCGGCACCATGGACATCGACCTCACCACCGAGCCCCTCGGGACCACCCCCGACGGCGACCCGGTGCTTCTCGCTGAATTGTGGCCCAGCCCGGCCGAGATCGACGAGGTAGTGACCAAGGCGCTCGGGCGCGACCAGTTCACAGCCTCGTACGCCTCGCTCTACGACGGCAACGAAGCCTGGACGGAGCTCGATGCCGGCAGTGGCACCCGTTTCTCGTGGCAGGCTACCTCCACCTATGTGAAGCGTCCTCCGTTCTTGGAAGGCATCACGCGAGAGGTCCCCGACATGGTTGACATCCTCGGCGCCCGGGCCATCGTCGTGCTCGGCGACAGCGTGACGACCGACCACATCTCACCTGCTGGCTCGATCCCGCCGACCGGTCCGGCCGGGCGCTGGCTCATCGACCATGGCGTGGCCCGGCGTGACTTCAACTCCTTCGGCGCCCGACGAGGCAATCACGACGTGATGGTGCGCGGCACGTTCGCCAACGTCCGGCTGCGTAACGCCTTGGTGCCCGGCATCGAGGGAGGCGTCACCCGGCATCTGCCGAGCGGCGAGCAGATCAGCATCTTCGAGGCTGCACAGCGCTACCGCGACGATGGCGTCCCGCTCGTCGTGCTGGCCGGCAAGGAGTATGGCTCAGGATCATCGCGGGACTGGGCCGCCAAGGGGACCATGCTGCTCGGTGTGAGCGCTGTGCTCGCTGAGGGCTTCGAGCGGATCCACCGCTCCAACCTGATCGGCATGGGGGTCCTCCCCCTGCAGTTCGATGACGGCGCGTCCATCGACAGTCTGGGGCTCTCCGGTGAGGAGTCCTTCGACGTTCTCGGCCTCGATGCGGTGGTTGCCGGTGTCGATACGGCACTGCGTGTCCTAGCTGACGGCCGGGAGCTGCCGGTTGTCGCAAGGCTGGACACCGCCAGCGAACGCGAGCACTACCGTCACGGTGGGATCCTCCCCTTCGTGCTGCGCGACCTGGCCCTCAGGTGAACGCCACGGTTTGACAGGCCCGACGAAATCGAGGCACTCCCCATTTGACCAGCCGACGAGACGAGAGTGCCGGCGTTTCGGAGGATATGACCACCGGCGGGGAGCCCAATACGTCATATCTCTAGTATAAACTAAAAGAACAGCTTAACATCCGATGGCTGGCGAGCCGATTGGAGACGTCCCTGAGACAGGAGCTCGGTAGCAACGAGTGGTGAACCGTGTCCTCAACCGGGCTATGTCGCAGCGGCGATGAGAGGGAGGATGATGCCAGAACGGACAGCGCACGCTCACTGGGAAGGGCCCATCAATGCAGGGCACGGTTCGATAGCAGTAGGCCGCGGTGTCTTCGAGTCGGAGTACTCGTTCGGTTCGGTTCCCGCTTCGAGAATCGAGAAGGAACGAATCCCGAGGAATTGCTCGGAGCAGCTCAGGCCGTTGTTTCAACATGGCACTGGCGCTCGGCTTGTCCGAAGCTGGCCACCCACCACCGGGGATCGACACGACGGCCCGCGTAGCGATCGAAAAGGAGCCAGATGGCTTTCGTATCACCTGTATCGTGCTTCGACCTGAAGCCGAAGCCCCTGGCGTGGGCCCCGACGAATTTCAACTTCATGCCGGGAGAGCGAAGGAGAACTGTCTGGTGTCACGGGCGCTCACGGAAGACCAGCCGAACGGAGATCAGTGATGGAGGTGTCGAATGGGTGACATAAGGGGGTTTCTCAAGTTCGGGCGAGAGCTTCCGCAGCACCGTTCGGTGGGAGTCCGGATCCGGGACTGGAACGAGGTCTATGAGCCGTTCCCAGTGGAGTCCAGTCGCCAGCAGGCAGCGCGCTGCATGGACTGCGGTATTCCGTTCTGCCACGAGGGATGCCCGCTCGGGAACCTGATCCCGGAGTGGAACGATTTGGTCTATCGGGACAACTGGGCTGCGGCGATCGAGCGGCTCCATGCCACCAATAACTTCCCCGACTTCACCGGCCGGCTCTGCCCAGCCCCCTGTGAGACATCGTGCGTGCTTGGGATCAATGCCCCTCCGGTCACCATCAAGCAGATCGAGTACGAGATCATCGAACGGGCTTGGGCGCAAGGTTGGGTGACCCCGGTGAGCGCGAAGGTGCGCAGCGGCAAGCAGGTCTCGATCGTTGGCTCGGGACCTTCAGGACTCGCGGCGGCCCAGCAGCTGGCGCGGGCCGGACACTCGGTTGTGGTCTTTGAGCGGGCGGAGAGGCCCGGTGGACTCCTGCGCTACGGCATCCCCGAGTTCAAGATGGAGAAGTCCGTCCTTGAGCGCCGACTGATGCAGTTGACCCAAGAAGGCGTCGAGTTCCGCTGTGGTGTCTCGGTGGGCAATCCCGCACCCGAAGCAGTGAATGCAGTCGCCGATGGCGCATCGACGATTTCGACGACGTTGCTCACCGCGGAGTACGACGCGGTGGTCCTTGCCGGTGGCGCGACGATCCCAAGGAACCTCAGCATCCCTGGCCGCCATCTGCGGGGCATCCATCAGGCCATGGACTACCTAAGGCCTGCCAATCAGGTACAGGAGGGCTCGCTCACTGAACCAACGATCACTGCAGCCGGTAAGCACGTGGTGATCATCGGTGGGGGTGACACCGGGGCCGACTGTCTCGGAACCGTCCACCGCCAGGGTGCGCTCTCGGTCCACCAGCTCGAGATCATGCCCGAGCCGCCTCGTTCCCGAGGACCCAAGGATCCGTGGCCGACCTGGCCGGCGGTCTTACGGATCTATCCGGCTCACGAAGAGGGCGGCGAACGACTCTTTGCCGTCTCGACGGCCGAGTTCCTCGACGACGGGGGGGGCGCGGTCAAAGCCCTTCGCGCGCAAGAGGTGCAGCTGGTGCCCGATGACGAGGGTCGTCCGTTATTCATGCCCGTGGCTGGCTCGGAGTTCGAGCTCAGCTGCCAACTGGTGCTGCTGGGACTCGGGTTTCTTGGACCCGAGCGGACCGGTGTGGTTGCTGACCTCGGTTTGGACCTAGATGAGCGAGGGAACGTGGCCGCCGATCAGTCTTGGGCGACGAACGTCGATGGGGTCTTTGTCTGCGGCGACATGGCCCGGGGCCAGAGTCTCATCGTCTGGGCCATTGCCGAGGGACGCTCCGCGGCCGCGGCAGTCGACCGGTACCTGATGGGTGAAACAGTCCTGCCGGCCCCGGTCGTCCCAGGACAGCTCGCGTTGCGCTGAACCCGAACGGTGGCCGGAAACGCGCTGGTTCGCGCCGGTCAACCCGCAGTTGGGCGGCGGCTACACGGTCGATCTGGACGCACTGAACGCTTGGCTCCGGGCGACCCATGAGGAACCGACAGCAGTAGGCGTCACCGTGTTCACGCGTCCCGAATCAGGCGGTTTGGGCACGCCGGCTCGGTTGCGGTTTGGAACCGCGGCCCGCTACCGATCGCAGTCGCTCGACGCCGCGATCCTCCTTGACGCACCTGATCTCAATCGTTCACCCAACTCCAGCGGAGCTCTCGTTCACGCTCGAAGCCACACGGCGTTCGACCGACTCCACCTTTCGACCCAGCCGGCCGCTCGGTTCGCCCGGACGGTGGTCCAGCTTCACCACGACCGAGACGCGCGGCACGGCTTGGGCCATCGTGTCGACGCATGTCTTGATGACAGCCATGATCTCGTCCCACTCCCCCTCGACGTTGGTGAACATGGCATTGGTCTCGTTGGGGAGGCCACTCGCCCGCACGATGCGGACTGTCTCGGCGACCAGATCGCCGACAGACTCGCCGGTGCCCAGCGGGGTGATGGAGAACGCAGCGAGCATTGTCGGCATTGTCTCACCCGAGGACCTGGACCGCCAGCGGTCACCGATCGCGACGCCGGCTCCGGGACCAGGTGTCAGGCGTCGTAGGGTCGTGGCGAGGATCTGGGCCGCATTGGCATCTGGACCTCAGCGGACGACCGCCAACCGGCCGCGGACCCTCCCGAAGTGTGGGAGGCCTTGGCCGCCAACGGGGCCGACGGCGCTCCCGTGGTCGGCCTCCTGACGCCTGCGCATGCAACATAGATCTAGTTATTACTAGTGCTGACTAGATATATATGGTAAAATAGCTACGGCAGACGAGAAGAGGAGGCGCTGATGAGGCCTGCAGTCACGACTGCGAAGCCGCCTGCAGCCGGCAGCGTGGCGGCGCTCCCCCGTGCGGTCGTTGCCACTCGAATGATCGGGGCGCCACTCGGCAACCTGGCGATGGACCGCTTCATCGGGCAGTCGACGGCAGAAGCGTTCATCGACAAGTTCGGTCGAGCCATCGGGGCCGACGTCACGCAGAGCCGTCATACAGCAAGGGTGATGGCCGCGACGGCCGCCGAGGAGGCTTGAGCCATGGCTGATGCATCCCAACCCGCCCGGGGCCCGCGTCACTCCCAGGTTCGCCAAGGTCAAGATCGCCAAAGTCATCAAACGCCCAACCGGGGATCTGAACGACTCCGAAGGTGACTACGAGGTGGTTGAGGACACCCCTCGAACCGAACTCCAGATCAATGACATCTGGAGTGGTGATCTTGATGACCCGGCCACCATCAATCTGCCGCCGGTAGGTGTCCCGGCATTCCGTATCGCCAACCAGACGGCTACCAACCCGCCCCATCTCGAAGTTGTGCAGCCCAAGCTGATACCGGTGGCCGTCCCAGCTCCGGTGTCTGTCACCACCACGGTTTCCGAGTCATCCAACACTGCGGCCGGTTCTGAATTCCAGGCTCCGACGGACCCCAGCGGGAAGCCCGGGCTCTCGGTGGCCCAACGCGCCATCAGATCTTCCGTCATACCGCAGACGCCCGGCGCTCGGCGGATTCCGTCCGGCTCACCGCGCTCTTGTCCCTCAGCCAGTACGCGGTCTGCCAGCATCTGACCGTGAGCGAAGATGCGAGGCTGGTGGTCGAAGAGATTGGGCAGCGTAGCCGGCACGGGCGACCTCTCCTGCTGTACCGGCTCCGTCCTGACGCTTCACGACCCCACCCGCTACGGGGCGTTCGTGCCCCATCAGGTGGCCACCTCGGAAACACTTCCTCACGAATGTCCGCATGAAACGAGCAAACCATGGTGCAAGATCGCTCCTCCGCCACGAGAGGCGACGCCAGACACCGGCGCCCCTTCGTCGCGGGTGCGCAGGGGATGTACGTGCTGACGCGCACGTTCCTGCGCAACTCACCACGCCAGCTCAGCCGGACTCCGATGCCGGTCGCGGTACCCCACCGGTGACGCCGCCCTGGCGCTCGATGCTCTTCGTCACATCAGGCGTCACGTTCGTCCTCGCTGGCGCCTGTGCCGCCGCCGTCGATGGAGTAACACCCTCACCACATCTGTCGTGGGCGAGCGCTTACCTCGTCCTCGTGTGCGGCTCAGCCCAGACCGTGCTCGGTGGCGGCCAAGCCTTGGTCGCCTCCTCCCCACCGCGAGTGCGCCTTGTCGCGTGGCAGTTTGCCGCGTTCAATCTCGGCAATGCGGCGGTGCTTGCCGGGACGCTGTCGATGGTTACGGCTGTGCTCGACGCAGGCAGTGCGCTCTTACTCGTGGCGCTCGGACTATTCGCCTGGGCCACGAAAGAGGCCGGCCTGAGCCACCGATCGGTCGCACCCGTCTATCGTGCGGCGCTCCTGGTACTCGCAGTGAGCGTCCCGATCGGCGTACTGCTGGCGCACTGAATCCGAGAAAAGCCTCAATGACGTCCACTGCGCGTCTGTCCCCTTCGTCAGATCCACGTCGCCAACCACCGAGCTCGTGACATCGCGGCCACCCAAAGCATCGGCATTCACATCACGAACACGGTGCGGCTGCGGGAACCTGGGCTGTCCCACTGTGCCCGTACACCGCTGACGAGTCGGGACGACCCGGGATCATGGGCGAACCTCGTCGCGCCGAACGTAGCTTCCAACTGGCGAGCGCAAGCCGACCGCAAAGCGGTTCCAGCCGTTGATGGCAACGATGGCGAGCGTGAGCGCGACGATCTCTTCGGAGCTGAACTGGTCCGTCACCTGCTCGTAGACGTCGTCTGGCGCCCCTGAGCTCGGCAACATGGTGAGCGCTTCGCACCAGGCGAGCGCGGCGCGTTCCCGCGCCGAGTAGACCGGCGCCTCCTTCCACGCGACCACGAGGTGGAGCCGTTGGTCCTCGACACCGATGCCGTTGGCATCCTTCGTGTGCATGTCCACGCAGTAGCCACAGCCGTTTAGCTGGGATGCCCGCAGCTTCACCAGCTCAAGCAACTCCGCATCAAGGGAACTCGAATGGACGGCTTCTTCGAGTCCTGCCATGGCCGTGACGGCAGCGGGAAAGACGCTTCGATAGTCGATGCGCATCGTCATGCCTCCTTCGTTCGGGCCGGCCATTGCCGGCGGTCCTGCGAGACCCCCCGGATGTCCTCGGACACGAACGGCCGACCTCGCCGGCCGGCCCCGCCAAGGACGCCGAGCTCGACAAGCCGCTCCAAGATGCCGATACGCATCGGCGCGGTACCCCCAGAGACGGCCATCGTGGGCACCGTCGGCCTGTCGAAGCCCAGCCACTCGTCATGCCACCACTGCAGGGTGGCGCTGGGCGGAGCGGTTGGGCAGCCGAACTCACCAGGCGCACTCGCATCGCCTTTGTCGAGTCCTTTGACCCATAAGGCGTCGATGACCGCTACCCGAAGTAGGTCCAGGTCGACATCGGTGACCATCGAGTACCTCGTCAGGGCGAGCGTGGTACCGGGATGCACTGTGGATCGTGTCGCCGGGTAGGACCTGCCGAGCCCTCCCAGCAGGCCGTGGATCCCGACGGCTTCCCGGTCTGACAGCTCGGTCAGCTCTGTCGAGACAGGTGGCCCTTCGGAAGGGACATCGAGGTCATTCACGACCATACGCCACTCCAGTCCGACGACGCCGAGTCCGACGCGGGCCGTCCACCCGCCGGCTGGCCAAGAAGCTGTAGTGACAGTTGAACGAGCCATACATGACGAGCTTCATGTGATCCCTCCTCGGCCCAGCACTCGCTCGGCGCGATGACGACTACGGTTATTCTAGTCAATCAAAGATATTTGGATGACCGGGCATGGTACGGAACACGGTGCGTCTCATGAGGTAGGAGGAATGGCTGGGTGGGGCGTTCACGCCCCAGGGCCGGTGGTGCCGCGTTCCTGCAGCCAGGGAGGCGAGCCGCCTGGCGAAACCGGACAGAGTTCGCGGCTGCTCACCGTCGGGCATGGCACCATGAGCAGCGACGAGCTTGCCGAGCTGCTCACTGGAGCAGGCGTCGAGCTCGTCGTCGACGTGCGCAGCGCCCCGGGCAGCCGCCGGCACCCTCAGTTCGCCCGTGTCGAGCTCGAGTCGTGGTTGCCCGCCGCCGGCCTCGGCTATCGATGGGAGCAGGACCTCGGGGGTTTCCGCCGATCCAGCCCAGACTCCCCGAACATGGCGCTTCGTCACCCGTCCTTCCGAGGCTACGCCGACTACATGGCTACGGACTACTTCCGAGGTGCCCTGACGCACCTGCTCGATGAAGCCTCGCACCAGCACGTCGCCGTCATGTGCGCGGAGACGCTCTGGTGGCGGTGCCATCGTCGCCTCATCGCCGATGCGACGACCATGCTGTTCGACACAGAGACCCTTCACCTGGGCCACGACGGGCGGCTGAAGGAGCACCGGCTCACCGAAGGGGTGCGGCTCGACGGAAACGGTAGCCTCGTCTATGACGCCGGTCAGGCCCAGTTTGACCAGCGACCTCCCGAGTGATCGGGACACGGCACCAGAACCGGGATGTCCGGCATCAAACGTGTGAGCATCCTGCATCCTCGAGAAAGGCTGAGTGACATGGAACTACCCCAGTTCACAGGGATCGGGCACCTCGACCTTTCGGTCTCCGACATCGAGGAGAGCGCCCGCTGGTACGAACAGGTCCTCGGGTTGCGACGGGCGCGACGGGTCGACTTCGAGGAACGGACCATGATCGTCCTCCTCCACCAGCCGACCGGCCTGGTGATCGGGCTCAACCAACACATGGGGCACCCCGGCGAGCAATTCGACGAGCGTCGCTCGGGCCTCGATCACGTCGGGTTCGCTGTCGAACGACGCGACGACCTCGACGCATGGCAAGCCCGCTTTGCCTCGCTCGACGTCGTGCACTCACCGGTTGCCGACACCGAGGTCGGCTCGGCGCTCGTCTTTCGCGATCCGGATCACATCCAGCTCGAGATGTGGTGGAGCCGCCCTCGTGACGAGGCAGGCAGTGCCCAGGCAGCCACCGCAGCTGCCAGTCCTGGATCCGGTTTGCTCTATCACTCGAGCTGAAGGGTGAAGTAGGCCACTGGTTGAGCGATTGAGCACATCGGCGACTGACGGTGTCCCGGCGGCGGGTCGTCACTTTGGTGCTTCTTTGTATCTCCAATGTGGTCGCCGGCTCTCCCCAGCGGCCCCTTTCAACCCGTGCATGCCGTTCTCCGGCACACGGGTGAGTAGCCGGGGGGAATCGCACCCCCGGCTCTCAGAACCCGGCGTGAGCCTCTCGACTCACCGGGTGTCACGACTCACAAGCTTCCGGCTGCGGGCCCCGTCGTACGCCGTCACCCCTGGAGGGTCAGGCCATAACACGTACCTCAAACCCGCACCGACGGTCAGTACCACCCAGCCGCCACCTCCTGGTCGGCATCACTCCGCGCCCAGGTCTCTCACCAACTGAAATCGACGCCCACTCGCGTGAAATCGAGTTTGTGTACCCCACACGCTCTCGCTCACGGTGCCAGCGCGCAAGCCGCCCATAAGCGCTACCGCTGGTTACGATACAACCCGACCACCGACGAGCGCTGGCACGAGCCACCCTATACTGCCACTGCGGTTCATCCTCAACCGCCGATTCAGCGCCGCCGTCGCCTCGTTGGCCCTGGTGCTGTTCGCCTTGCTGGGCATGTTCTTCCCCATAACCCAGTACCAGCGAGCGGGGCTCAGTACGGAACGCCGATCTTGCGCCAGCGACGGCCGCTGGTGCCCGGTTCGTTCGGTGGGGCGGCCTTGCGACTGCGGTAGACGACAAAGGGGCGCCACAGGTACCACACCGGGTAGCTCCAGGCATGTACGAGCCGGCTGAACGGCCACACCGCGAGGATGGCCCACGCCGCGGTGGCGTGCATCTGGTAGATCAGTGGAGCACTGCTGATCGCCTTCACGTCGGGATTCCCGGCGAACAGGCCCCGGAACCAGAGCGCGACACTCTGGCGATAGTCATAGCCGCCCCCGAGCAGACCGACACCGACTGTCTCGATGATGCCCATCACGATCACGATGGCCAGGAGAATGAGCGCCAGCCAGTCGACGGGCGACGTGGTTGCTCGCACCCGGGGCACGAATAGCCGTCGGCCGGCCAGGATCGCCACCCCGATCACGATGCCAATGGCTGCGGCTGTCCCCGCTGCGGCGGAGAACCAGTGGTAGGTCGACTCGGGGATCCCGATCGCATGGGTCCAACTCTCGGGGATAAGGATACCGATGATATGCCCACCGATCGCCGCGAACGTGGCGTAGTGAAAGAGCGGGGACCCCCACTTGAGGAGGCGGCGCTCCTGGAGCTGGGTGGAGCGACTGGTCCAACCGAACTGGTCGTAGCGGTAGCGCCAGACATGGCCGATGACAAAGGTGGCGAGAGCCAGGTAGGGCAGGATCACCCACCAGAACACCGCCCACCCGCCGACACCGCTCAACGCCGGGTGGCTCCGAGGGCGATGACTTCGGGAGGCGCGAACGGTTCGAGGCCGACCCGCTCGGAGGGCGGGCCTTGCGCCCGGTAGCGCCGCACCGCGTCCCGGTCGGCCCGTGAGCCCACACCCAGAGCATCGGTGACGGCGGTTACCACGGGACCGTACGGGCTGTTCCCCTGTTCGAGATCGGCACCGAGTGCGTCGAGGGCGAGACGGTGCTCGCCAAGCACGGCGGCACCCGCAGGGCTGACGGCGGCCAACTCCAACAATGCGGGGAGGAAGTCGGGAAGTTCGCCGGAGACCACGCGGATGCCTGCCGCACGGTATGCGTCGACCAAGGCGGCGAGCGCCATGCCCCGTTCCCGGGTGTCACCGTGGCGGTAGTAGGTCACGTGCATCGAGCGCTTCCGGCGCAGGTCGAAGGTGTCCACGTAGCAGGCTGCCGCCTCCGTGGCCGGCATCTGGGCCAGCCAGGTGCACGCCTCTTCGAGCCGAGTCCGGGTCCGGCTCTTCGGCAGGCGGCCGAGCGCGTCAGCTACCGCGGCGAGGTCGTCGGCGAAGCCGGCGTCAGGGTAGCTAAGCAGCACCGACGCGCACCCGAACACCACTTCGGCCACCGGTCGCCTCATGCTGCACCTTCCGGGGTGGTCAGACCGAGTGACGAGGCCTCGCTGATTCGCAGGTGGAGACGACCAGAACCGTCGCGGCCCGCGGCCGCGGCGTCGGCAGTGTCGTCTCGTTGAAGGTGGAAGCCGGGGACCGCCTCGTCCGCTGGGGCGGCGCCGCCCATTCCCGGCCCTCCCTCCGAGTCCAAGGAGCACCCGCCGAGCGAGTGCTGCGCCAGGAGCCGACCGGCATTCTCGGCGTGGGCAGCGGGGACAACGTACCGATCCTCGTAGCGGGCGATGGCCAGCAACCGGAACAGGTCCTCGGCACCAGCGTCGTCAAGCCCCACGTCAGCAGGATCCACGCTGGGGTGCAGCCCGAGTTGGTTGGCCCGCATGACGGTGCGCACCATGGCCAGCCGACGTAGGGCATCTCGCACCGGGTCGATCCTGCCGGCGGTGAACAGATTGGCCAGGTACTCGACGGGAATGCGCAGCGCGTCGATGGCGGCGAAAATGGCGTCGGGATCAGTCTCGTCGTAGCCGGCCGCCGCGGTGACGTCGGCCACCGGGGAGAGGGGCGGCACGTACCAGACCATGGGCATCGTCCGGTACTCGGGGTGCAGGGGTAGGGCGACGCGATGGCGGACGATGAGGGCGTAGGCGGGCGAGCGGCGCGCCGCGGCCACCCAGTCGTGGGGGATGCCCTGGCGCTCGGCCTCGGCGGCGACCGCTGGGTCGCCAGGGTCCAGGAACACCGACAGCTGGGCCTCGTAGAGGTCCTCGGCGTCCGGGGTCGCCGCGGCGGCCGTGACGGCATCGGCATCGTAGAGGACCAGCCCCAGGTAGCGCAGCCGGCCGGGGCAGGTCTCCGAGCAGATGGTGGGCATCCCGGCCTCGATCCGAGGGAAGCACAGCGTGCACTTCTCAGCCTTGCCGGTGCGGTGGTTGAAGTACACCTTCTTATAGGGACATCCCGAAACGCAAAAGCGCCAGCCGCGGCACCGGTCCTGGTCGACCAGCACGATGCCGTCCTCCTCGCGTTTGTACATCGCTCCTGACGGGCAGCTGGCAACGCAGGAGGGGTTGAGGCAATGTTCGCAGATCCGGGGTAGGTAGAACA
>PLZF01000094.1:0-25170 GCA_003152015.1 Acidimicrobiaceae bacterium
CAACGCCTATCAGGCCATGCCCGATGGGGGCTTGCTGGGCGTAACCGGTTCCGTAAGCGATGGCTTTGTCGAGATCACGGTGGAGGACAGCGGTGTGGGCATAGACCCGGCGGTTGCTGAGCGTCTCTTAGAACCCTTCTTCACAACCAAGCCGGTGGGGACCGGCCTTGGATTGGCCATCGTCAAGCGTTTCGCTGAAGGCCATAACGGCACCGTCTCCATCGAGAACGGCCCTACAGGTGGGGCGCGAGCGACCATTCGCCTACCTCACGCCACAGCCGAGGCGACACCATGACCGACGATGCCAAGGTTCTCATACTCGTGGTAGACGACAACGAGGGAATACGCGACACCACCGCCGCCATCCTGAGGGCCGTCGGATACACCGTTACCGAGGCGCAAGACGGGGAAGCCGCTCTGGAAGAACTCGCCCAGAAGCCATTCGATGTTGTTGTGCTCGACGCGCGCATGCCCAAACTAGACGGCACCTCGGTTGTCAAGAATCTCGATCCTGAACCTCCGCCGCCAATTATAGTGATGGTTTCGGCGTATGACTTTGACCTCGACCTTCGGCAGCATCTCGGCCAAAGGGTCTTCAAGTATCTGAAGAAGCCTGTTCCTCCGAAAGAGCTGATCGAGACAGTTGCCGCCGCCTGCAACGCTGAGAGCTGAGAGCTGAAGAACGCTTCCAAGTATCCCCTACAGGACGGCCGCCTACCGGTCGACGCTGCTTAAGGCCAGAGCAGACGGTGGGTCCATCGGATCTGTTCGCGAACGTACTGAGGCCGGATGTGCTGGCGGTCGCTGTCTGATTGCCAGAACTCGATCTGATCGGCGACGACTGCGTGGAGGGTCCAGGTGGTCGGCACAAGATCGGGATCGGCCTCCAACGGCTCACGTGCGGCGGTCACGGCAGCAGTGCACTCGGCGTAGTGCCGCAGGGGGTCGCTTTGTTGGCTGGCAAGCGTTACCGCACGCGCCCTCAGCTCGCGATCGCGGAAGTTCGCAGCGCGGAATTCCCTTGGCGCCAAGAGGACCGGACCGCGGACACGGACCTACTGACCCATGCCCGGCCAGTAGAAGGTGAGCGCTGCAACCGGAGACTGCGTGAGCTGTCGACCTTTCGCACTGGCTGAGTTGGTTGTGAACCACCAGCCCTGAGAATCGAGGTCCTTCAGAATCAGCACCCGTGCGTCTGGCCGCCCGTTCTCACCGCTCGTCGATAATGTCATGGCGTGGGGCTCGCGGACTCCGGCATCGATCGCCGCGGTCAGCCAGGCCACGCACGCTGCGCGCCTGAGTTGCTCGAACCAATAGAGGGGAGCTGGAAGGCTACCCCCCGTGAGCCGGGCACGTTGTAATGCAGCTTGCTACCTACGTTGATGGTGTGCGAGTTTCCACTCGATCGGTGTGACGTAACCGAGGGATGGGAAATCCTCTCTCGGGGTAGCCGAAGTAGTAACCCTGGGCGAGCTGGCAGCCCATCGACGACAAGGCGTTGGCTTGGGCCTCGGTCTCCACTCCTTCGCCGATAACCACGAGGCCGAGCGCCTCGCAAAGTTTGATGAGCCCGCTTACGATCGCCGGCCCCCGATCGTTGCCTTGCACCCCCAGGCCAGCCACGAATTGCCGGTCGATCTTGATCCCGGTGATCGGGAGTTCCCGGAGCCACGAAAGGTTCGAGTGCCCGGCGCCGAAGTCGTCAAGATTGAGCGACACACCCATCTCTCGAAGCTCCCACAACACCTTCACCGAGGCTCCCATGTCGACGAGCGCCTGCTCGAGGATCTCGAGACCTAAGGACTCAGGTTCGACACCGTGGGCGTCGAGCAGATCTCTCACAAGCCCTGGGAACTGAGGGACAGTGATCTGGTAGGGGGAAATGTTGACCCACAGCCGAAACCGCTCGGCCACAGTCCCTTCGGCCTTCCACTGGGCCAGATCCGACAGTGCCTTGTCGAGCACCCAGGTGCCGATGGGCACGATCAGGCCCGAATCTTCGGCAACGTCCAAGAACGAGCCTGGGAGCAACGTTCCGTGGCCCGCACGATCCCACCGCACGAGTGCTTCTGCACCTACGAGTGACCCTGACTGAATGTCGACGAGCGGCTGGTACGCGTTGGCCAAGCCACCGTCTTCCAAGGCGTTGCGCAAGCCGCGCTCGATCTCGAAACGATCCATCACCCGAGCCCGCATGGCGTTGTCGAAGAGTTCCCAACGGGCTCGACCGGCCTCTTTGGCCCGGTACATGGCAGTGTCGGCGTCGCGCAGCAGGGTTTCTGCGCTCTGTTGGGGTGCTCCAGAGCCGGTGACGGCGATTCCGATGCTCCCCGTGATGTGGTGCTCGACTCCTTCGATCGTGGTCGGTTCGGCCAGCGTTTCGAGCAAATGCGCGGCGATGCGGCAGGCATCGGCCGACACTTTCACCGGGCACACCACGATGAACTCGTCGCCCCCAAAGCGTGCCACGCTGTCCGATTGCCGGCAGCTGTCCGCCAGGCGCTTGGCCATATTGCGCAAGAGGTGGTCGCCGACTTGATGTCCGAACAGATCATTCACGACCTTGAACTCGTCCAGGTCGATGAAGAGCACCGCCACGGAAAGACCCGTTCGCTGGCAGCCGGCCAGAGCTTGTCTGAGCCGGTCGTCGAGCAGCGCCCGGTTGGGCAGCCCCGTCAAGGGGTCATGGAGCGCCTGGTACGCGTTCACCTGTTCCAGCCGCTCGACGAGGCGCCCGTTCTCTGCCACCAGTCGCCGATGGGCCAAGGCATTCACTACGGTCCGGATGAACATCTGGGGGGCGACCGGCTTGATCAAATAGGCGTCGAACTGCCCAACCGCGTCGACCGCTGTATCAAGGGTCGCGAATCCAGTGAGGATGATCACGGAGGTATCGGGGTTGCGCTCTTTGATCGTGTGCGCGAGCTCGATGCCGCTCCCGTCGGGCAATCGATAGTCGACAACCGCGACCGTAGGAAGGTGGATGGCTTGGAGGCGAAGCGCGTCGTGCGCGGAACCGGCATCGACCGATCGGATCCCCGCAGACTTGAGCACCTCAGAAAGGCTTTCGCGCAACGATTCGTTGTCATCGACAACGAGGACGACCTCGCCGTCCTCGGGTACGAACGCTGAAGGGTTCATGAGTGTGATACCGCGTCGCAGGCGGCGGCAACTGCTTCGATCAACTCTTTCGGAGGGACAGGCTTCTTCAGATACTTGAAGACCTTTTGGCCGAGATGCTGCCGAAGGTCGAGGTCAAAGTCATACGCCGAAACCATCATTATCACTGGCGGCGGAGGTTCAGGACGCAGAGTTTCGACAACCGAGGTGCCGTCTCGTTTGGGCATGCGCACGTCGAGCACAACAATATCGAATGGCTTCTGGGCGAGTTCTTTCAGAGCGGCTTCCCCGTCTTGCGCCTCGGTAACGGTGTATCCGACGGCCCTCAGGATGGCGGCGGTGGTGTCGCGTATCCCCTCGTTGTCGTCTGCCACGAGTACGAGAACCTCGATATCGTCGGTCATGGTGTCACCTCGGCTGTGGCGTGAGGTAGGCGAATGGTCGCTCGCGCCCCACCCGTAGGTCCGTTCTCGATGGAGACGGTGCCGTGATGGCCTTCAGCGAAACGCTTGACGATGGCCAATCCAAGGCCGGTCCCCACCGGCTTGGTTGTGAAGAAGGGTTCTAAGAGACGCTCAGCAACCGCCGGGTCTATGCCCACACCGCTGTCCTCCATAGTGATCTCGACAATGCCATCGCTTTCGGTTCCAGTTACGCGCAGCAACCCCCATCGGGCATGGCCTGATAGGCGTTGATGATGAGGTTTGTTAACCATTCAGCCCCTCGACAGCGGTGCTTCGCTGTAGCAGGGAAACGATGTCCTCGGTAACGAGAACGGGAACAGACCGCTGACCTTGCGATTCGCGAAAAGGGTGTCCACTTCACTCAGGTAGCGCCACGCCGGGTCCGACTGGTTGTAGCAACCGCTCCATCCAGCCTGTGGGGTGCATGTACCCGAACACAGGCTTGACCAGGCCCAATGTCTGCGGCAAGCCTCTCCGGTCGCGGCCCTCTCGTTCCTCTCCCGTTCCGCCGGCGACCTCTGCCTACATCTCAGGGCGGCACCGGTTCCCGTTCTGTGAGCAGTCAAGCATTTCGTCCCGCGCGTTCTGGAGGGCAAGAACGCGCAGTTGCGGCGGTATCGCCTGAATTCCAGCGGATCATCTGGCCGCGGCAACGCCGATGGGAGCCGCTTCGCTCAACCCGTGCTCGCCGACCCCGCACCGAATCGATCCGCACCCGTTCTCGTGCATGCCGGGGTTCCGACACCCCCGCCGGGGTGCGAAGTGCCGACAATGCCTCGCGCCGGCTGTTTCGCCAACGGCACAATGGCCACCATCCCGTCGCCCGGTGGGAGGCCCGATCGCATCTTGTCCTACAAACTGGCCTACAACTCGAGATTCGCCCGCTTCCGGTAGCTTCCGTTTGCCGCGCCGTGACCTGGATAAACGTCCGGCTGGGTATGTTCAGCGTTACCCAGTTCCGCCATCGTTACGCACTCGTAATGCGTAGGTCAGGAGTTCGATTCTCCTCCCAGGCTCCATGGAGTCCCTGTCTCGGCACTCTACCGCCACGAGCTGGGCGCAGGACCCGCCGCCAGCCGGGACGTTCACCGTCAGCTCGTGGCCGGTCCTCGCCACAGGTCGATGCCACCCTCCACGGCGTGGTGGTCGATCTGAGCCAGCTCCTCCTCCGAGAAGCCCAGGCTGTCGAGCGCGGCCAGGTTCTCCTCCAACTGGTCGACGCTGCTCGCGCCGATCAGCACAGAGGTCACTCGCGGGTCCCGCAGTGCCCACGCGATGGCGAGCTGCGACACCCGCTGGCCTCGCTGCCGTGCGACTTCCCGCAATCCCCGCACGTGGTCCAGGTTCTCCTCGCTCAGCATGTCCATGGAGAGAGACGAGCCCTTCGATGCCCGTGACCCTTCCGGGATGCCGTCGAGGTAGCGCTCCGTCAACAGACCCTGGGCCAGCGGCGAGAAGGCGATGCAACCGACGCCCTCGGCACCGAGCACGTCGAGCAGACGTTCCTCGATCCACCGGTTGAACATCGAATAGGACGGCTGGTGGATGAGCAGCGGCGTGCCCAGACCGCGCAGGATGGCGATCGCCTCGGCCGTACGCTGATCGGAGTAGGAGGAGACGCCGACGTAGAGCGCCTTGCCTTGTCGTACCGCCGAGTCGAGCGCTCCGAGAGTCTCTTCGAGGGGGGTGTCCGGGTCGAAGTGGTGATGATAGAAGATGTCGACGTAGTCGAGGCCCAACCGGGCCAGGCTCTGGTCCAGACTGGCCAAGAGGTACTTGCGCGACCCGAGGTCACCGTAGGGCCCGGGCCACATGTCCCACCCGGCCTTGGTGGAGACGATCAGCTCGTCGCGGAGTGAGGCGAAGTCCTCACGCAGCAGCCGGCCGAAGTTGATCTCCGCACGGCCGTATGGCGGGCCGTAGTTGTTGGCCAGGTCGAAGTGGGTGATCCCGAGGTCGAACGCCCGGCGCACGATGGCGCGTTGGGTGTTGATGGATCGGTCGTCACCGAAGTTGTGCCACAGCCCCAGCGAGATGGCCGGCAGCAGCAGCCCGCTCCGTCCGCACCGCCGGTACGGCATGGTCTCGTAGCGAACGGACGAGGGCACGTATCCCGGCACACACCGAGCGTATCCTTCTTCCCAACGCCCGCGGGGACGACCTCTGGCAGGGTGGTTCGGTGCCCGACCCCGTGGGGCTCAAGAGATTCCTACACCGGAGAGAACCGCTCCGCTCACGGTGGAGCCCACCTCCGACGCCCGACACTGGCATCTCCGAGGTCGTCCAAGGCGGATACGTCGACGCGACCGGCTGGGCGGACTGATCCACGAGTACGAGCGCGTGGCCTGAGGTGCGGACCGAGTTTTCGGACACTACGAGGTCCATCTCGCCCGGAGCCGAACCAGACACACCGAGCAGACCGCCGCTTCGGCTGCCAGCTATCCGGCGCTACGCCGGTACCCATAAAATCCCTGACCGGCCTTCCGCCCGAGAAGACCTGCCTCGACCATGCGGGAGAGGAGGGGCGGAGGGGCGTAGAGGGGCTCTTTGAACTCCTCGTACAACGATTGGGCGACCGCCTGGGTCGTGTCCAGCCCGATCAGGTCGGCGAGCGCCAGAGGGCCCATCGGATGGGCGCATCCCTCGACCATCCCGTTGTCGATGTCCTCGGCGGTAGCGAAGCCCGACTCGAACATCCTGACGGCCGACAGGATGTAGGGAATGAGCAACGCGTTGACGATGAACCCGGCGCGATCCTTCGAGAGGATGACCCTCTTGCCCAACTGGTCCTCGGCGAATCGCCGAGCTGCGGTGGTCGTGGGCTCGCTGGTGAGAAGGGAGTTGACCACTTCCACCAGGTGCAGCACCGGTACCGGATTGAAGAAGTGGATGCCCACCACCTGTGCGGGACGATCGGTGGCCATGGCCAGTTTCATGATCGGGATCGACGATGTATTCGACGCCAGCAATGCATCAGGTGATGCGACGATCTTGTCGAGCCGGGCGAACACATCAACTTTGGCCGCCTCGTCCTCGACGATCGCCTCCATCACCAGCTCACGATCCCCGAGATCACCCAAGTCGGTGGTGAGCCGAATTCGTCCCATCGTCTCTTCCTTCGCCGCCTCGGCCAACTTGCCGGACTTGACCGCTCGGGCCAGGGACGCCTCGATGCGACGAGTGCCCGCCGCCGCCGCCGACCCGTTGACCTCGTAGGCGATGACGTCCATCCCCGCCCTGGCACACACCTCGGCGATGCCCGAGCCCATCAGTCCACAACCCACAACTCCGACACGCGTGATCATCGAATCTCCTCTACTCGAACGCTACATCCTCTACCGGGCAGCGGTGAGGGCCATCACGAGTCACTCATCCGGCGAGCATCACCCGCGGGTGCCGAGGGACACTGAGCGATGGCTCAGTCGCCGCCTGAACATCGGCGACGGTCGTCCCCGATGCAACCTCACCCAGCACCAGCCCGCTTTGGGATACGTCGATGACCGCGAGATCGGTGATTGTCCGCTGGATGACCCCACGCCCGGCGACAGAGAGCGAACACTCGTTGACGATCTTCAACGAGCCGTCCTTGGTAACGTGCTCCATCGTGGCGATAACGCGCTTCGCCCCGTGCACCAGGTCCATCGCGCCACCCATCCCTTTCGCCATCTTCCCCGGGATCATCCAGTTGGCGAGGTGTGAGGAAGAGATGAGCTTCCCCCGGTTCGGCGGACAGGCTGCTTGTGTTGATCATGCCGCCTGACGGCCCGCGTCCCGGTCAGGAAAGTCACGAGCCTGCGACCAATGATCAACGTTCGGTGCCACGGTCCTGGCTCGGCCCGCGTCCCCGATGATGCTCGGGTTGGCGTTCGAGGATCTCGTCCATTGCTGCAGCGGCGCGATCCTCCTGCGTTCGCTCACCGGGAACCAGCTCCCGGGTCGAGCTCGTCTCGAACCGCTGGTGGAGCTCAGTGAGCTCAGCCGACAGACGGTCGACGAGTGCCTTGGCCATCTCTGTTTCCCCTCGAAGGACATGGGCATCACCGATAGCTCGAAGTGTTCGTCCCGGCTGGTCGACCAACATGGCCCAGGCCATCGGCGAATCGTTGTTTAGTTCGGACTATGCCACGATCGCCGCAACTCCCCGGAAGTCGCGCACCGCTGCTCGGTTCAACACGGGGTTATCTGGCCGGTTCTGTGCCGATCGGGCCAACGCGTCTGCGCCAGCTGCCATCGACCCGGGGGAAGCTCATCTCTTCCTCGCCTCGACCACCGTGCTGGTGGTGGGGGGCCGTCACTTCGGGAACGGCTGGCCCGGCACCGGGGGTCATCCGTGGTCCCACCAGGGCCTGGTCCCCGGCGGTGTCGCAGCGTTCGGCTGGGCGTCGGCGCTCTCGGTCACTTCCTACTGGGCTCACCCGTCGGCTCTGCTGCACTTCCCAACCGCCGAGGTGGCATGGATGGTGGCGAGTCCGTTGGCGGTCGCCGGTATGGCGGTTGCATCCGCGAAGACAATCCGCCGGGTCGAACCGTCGGAGCGCGTGTTGAGGTTCGAGTCGGCGATCGCCCGAGGCTCGTGCATCGTGATGGTCGTCTTCTTGACCGGGGGGCTCGGATGGGTGGTGGACGGTGGGCCCGGCCCCCGGAACCTCTTCCACGCCGGGGCTGTCGACTATGTGGGTCTCGGGGTGATGACTGCAGCCCTTGAACTGGGTTTTGCCGCCGCCAGCCGGGCACCCCGCCTTCGACGTGTCGCACCCGCCGCCAGCTGATCATCCCCGAGCCGACCATATTGCGCGCCGAGGCACGATGAGGAGTTCCCGTGGGTGACGCGGATGGTCGGCCTGACCCTGAAGTCATTGGCATCGACCACTCAGGTGTGGATGCGCCCTCCCGCCGCATGTCGCGCCGACACGGCGGCGAGGGTCAGCTTGGCGTGGGCGGCGGTGCCGGTGGCCACCACGACGAGGTCATGTGACGACGCCTCGGCCCACAGGGCCTCCGGCGACCTCAGCAACTCCACACCGGGCAGCTCGGTGGTGGCCTGGCTGCGCCGGCGGGGATCGGCGGTGACGACGCTGGCGAGCTCGAGGTCGGGCGTGGCGGTGATCAGCGGGGCGTGGATCACCCGGCCGGCGAGGCCGTAGCCGAGCAACCCGACCCGAAGCACCGGCACCGGGCTCGAACCGTCCCCTCAGTAGGGGCCGGCACCGCCGGAGGTGGTGTTCCGCCGCGACACGGCGTCGATGGTCACCGCGCAGATGAGCACGATGCCAGTGACGATGAACTCCCACTGCACCTTAAGCCCGAGGAGGTACATGCCGTTGTAGATGCCGCCGATCACCAGCCCGCCGAGCACTCCGTGGACGGCCTTCCCTCGCCCGCCGAAGAGCGAGGTTCCCCCGATGACGGCTGCGGCCACCGCATAGAGGACCAGCTGGCCGCCGTTGACGTTGTTGGACATGCCGCCCAGGTACGAGGCATAGAGCAGGCCGGCGATCCCGGCGGTGAACGAGCACAGGACGAACGCCAGCGTGCGGACGCGATTGACGTTGATGCCCGCCCGCCGGGCGGCCTCCGCGTTGCCACCGATGGCGTACACGTAGCGCCCGTAGCGGGTGCGCTGGAGCAGGAACGTCCATGCGCCCAGCACGCCGAGAACGATGAAGATGGCCCACGGGACCCCTTCGAGCGTGCCGATGTGGGCACGGTTGATGTTGCACACGGCCACGACGGCGATGCCGACTGCGGCCATGAGACCGATCTTGATCAACGTGAGGCTGACCGGTGGAGCGACCAGCCCGCTGCGCCGGCGATGCGCGTCGCGAAGGAACATGTTCAGACCCAGCAGGCCCACGATGAGTGCCAAGGCGATCCAGCTCGCGACCGGGTTGATCTGGCCCCACATGAGGTTGTAGAGCGCCCGCAGGTTCGGTTGCGGACCGCTCAGGCTGGGGTACCCGGAGAACGGCCCGAAGCCGAGCACGATGAGCAGGACCCCGTTGAAGATGAGCAGACCTGCCAGGGTCACGATGAAGGAGGGAAGCCGGAGGCGGGTGACCAGGGTGCCCTGCAGCGCGCCGATCAAGGCGCAGGCGAGCAGAGCGACAGTGATGGCCGCCCACCACGGCCAGTTCGTCGTGCTCGGCTGCACGAGCTGCACGGCGATCACCGCGCCGACTGGGCCGACGTAGCCGATGGAGAGGTCGATCTCGCCGAGCAGCAGGGCGAAGATCTCGGCCATTGCCAGGACCATGAACACTGCGCTCTGCAGGAAGAGGTTCACGATGTTGCCGGTGGAGAGGAAGACGTGGTGCGGGCTGATCGCCTGGAACACGATGACGATGGCGATCAACGCCAGCACGACCGGGAGCACGCCACTGTCTCCGCTCCTGACGCGGACTATCTGGCCGTGTACGTACTCCCCCAGCGACTGCGCCACGATCGCCGGTGGCACCAGGGGAGCGGCAGCCTCGGGGGCGGCGGCGGTCAGGTCCACGATAGGTTCGATCGGCAGCTCGTCCTCCGGTGCCCTGCCGCCGGCCACGGGATCGTGGTCATCCTTGGTCATGCCCGACCCCCTCCATTGCCAGGGGGCGCCGCCATGGCGCCCATGCCGGTCCCCCCGGTGGTCATGTACTCGACGATGCTCTGGCGGTTGAACACCGAGGCCCGGTCCTGTATCGCCATCCTCCCCAGGTACAAGACCGCGATCCGGTCGGCCACGGCGAAGACGTCGTTGAGGTTGTGGGAGATCATGGCGACTGCCAGTCCGTGGTCTCGCAGACGTCGCACCAGCTCGAGCACCATCGTCGTCTGGGTCACCCCCAGGGCGGCAGTCGGCTCGTCGAGCATGAGCAGCTTGGAGTTCCACATCACCGCCTTGCAGAGCGCCACCGACTGACGCTGGCCTCCGGACAGCGACCCGACGGGCTGGCGGATCGACCGCACCGACCTCACCTGCAGCGTGGCGAGGGTCTCGGCGGCGGCATGCTCCATCGAGTCCTCGTCGAGCAAGCGGTGCCGTAGGCGCTCGCGCCCCAGGAACATGTTCTGGACGATGTCGAGGTTGTCGGCCAGGGCGAGGTCCTGATAGACGGTCTCGATGCCCAAGGCGGCCGCGTCATGGGCATTGCGGATCCGCACCGGTCGCCCTTCCCAGTAGATCTGGCCCTGGTCCGGTTCGTAGATCCCCGCCATGCACTTGATCAGCACCGACTTGCCGGCGCCGTTGTCGCCACACAGTGCCGTGACCTCTCCGGCCGGCAGGTCGAGGTCCACGTCGGCCAGCGCTTGGACCGCACCAAAGTTCTTGTAAATGCCTCGCACCCTCAGAAGGGGTTCACCCACACTCGGCTCGGCCATCTCATCACTTTCGTCGGGCTGCTGGCAACAAAGTACGGCACGGCAAGGCTGAAGTGCGGACCGCCGCCGCACGAGGCGGCGGTCGGTCCGACACGTCAGGTCCAGATCTGGCAGATCACGGGGTGATGCCGGCAGCGGTGCAGACGCTGGCGCCCACCGCGGTGCATAGCGTCGGTGCCGAGATGAACTGGTCTTTGATCACCGTCGCTGCCATGTTGGAGGTGTCGACCCACACCGGGGTGAGCAGGGTCGCAGGCTGCGGCGTTCCCGCCACGCCCTTGGGAGGCGTGGTGGTCGAGTTCACCAGGGCTGCAGGTGGCGTCTTCCCTGCACGCAGGATCGTCGCCAGGGAGACGGCGGCCTGTGCCTCGATGTAGATGGGCTTGTAGACCGATCCGCACTGGTAGCCCTGGAGAATGTTCTGCATGCCCTGGAGCGTGGCGTCCTGACCGGTGGTGGGGATCTTCTTCGGACCGACACCGGCGTTCTTCAAGACGGTGACCACGGCGTTGGCCAGGCCGTCATTGGCCTCGACGGTGGCATTGATCGTGGGGTGCGCGGTGAACTGCTGCGTGAAGATCGTTCCACCAACGGCGTTCACCCATCCCGGCGTGATCTGGTCGCCGACCAGGGTGTAGCCCTTGCTGTTCGTCAAGCCCGCCGTCAACGGTGTCGCGGTCGTCCCCCAGATCACCGAGTTGTAACCCTGGGCGAACGAGACGGCGTTCGGGTCGGTGTCCTCACCGCCGTCGAGCTCGAAGACCTTCGGGCTGGTGACGCCCCAGGCGGTGACGCACGACTCGAAGCCCTGACCGATGAGCTTGCCCACCTGGACGTTGTCGAAGCTGACGTAGTAGGTCTTAGTGCCCGTGAAGGTGGCCCGGTCGTAGCTGATCACGGCGACCCCGTGCGACTGGGCGTAGGCCTGGACCTGAGCCCCGACCGTACTGTCGATCGGGTCGAACACCAGCACCGTCGCGCCCAGCGAAATGTCAGCCTGGGCGTCGGCCAGCTCAGTGGCGTCCACGCCCTGGGCGTTGTCGATCTTGTACTGCGAGGAGCTGTACCCGGCCTCCTGGAAGGCCTTGGCCAGGTACGGGGCGTCGAAGCTGACGTATCGCGTCGACGACGTGGTGTCCGGCAGGATGACGCCCACCAGGCCCTTACCGGACGCGGTGAGCCCCTTGAACTTCGACATCTCCGTGAAGCTGCTGTTGAACGAACTCACGCTGAGGCCGGCAGGCACGCTGGCAGCTGACGTCGTGGTCGTCGAGGAGGTTGAATTGCTACTGCATGCCGCGGTGAGCGCCCCGACTGAGAGCACGGTGGCAATGACGGCCCATCGCCGTATGCGTCCCGGGTTGCGTACGATAGCCATCATCTGCACCTCCCCTTTGAGCAGCCAGTGTGGCTGCGTTCTTATCCAATCCGTGCTTACACCACGGCACTCTATTTGCGAGGTTACGGCTGGTCCACGCTCTGCAACAGGGCCGAAGGTCCCAATTGCCGGCGCTTCGGAAATGAGTCCCCATGGCCGAGGACGGCCACCCGTGAGGAATGAAATGCTGGTGAGCGGCTACCGGTAGTGGTCGCCGAACCCCGATTGCAGCCACGAGCGCGTATTTGGGTCTGGCGCGGGGACCCTGGGGGACCATCGATTGTCGCTACGAGCACGAACCCCAGCATCCGCTTCACCTGGTCCTCCCCGGCAGCCTCCAATCCATACTGGAGGTGAAGCAGTGAAACGAATACGCTAACGGGTTGCCGGCCTGGACGTGCATCGCGACACCGTGGTGGGCTGTTGTCAGGTCAAACAACCTGACCGGTCCATCGAGGTGACGAAGCAGACGTTTGCCACCACGGCCAACGGTCTCGGTCAGCTGGCTGCATGGCTGAGCGACACTGGCGTTCAGACGGTGGCGATGGAGGCCACCGGCGTCTACTGGAAACCGGTCTACTACTGCCTCGAAGGGTTGTTCGACGAGCTGTGGCTCTGCAACGCGCAGTACGTAAAGAACGTGCCGGGACGCAAGAGCGATCTCTCTGAGGCCGAGTGGCTCGCCGACGTCGCGGCTCGCGGCATGGTCCGTCCGAGCTTCGTGCCCCCGCCGGAGATCCGGGAACTCCGCGACGTCAACCGCTACCGAAAGACCCAAGCCGAAGCCCGGGCCAAGGAGATCCAGCGCCTTGAGAAGACCCTCCAGGATGCCGGCATCAAGTTGTCCTCGGTGGCGTCGAAGGTCTGGAGCCAGTCGTCGCGGGCGATGATCGAGGCGATGATCCACGGCGAGCGGGACCCAACGGTCCTGGCCCAGATGGCCAAGTCACGCTTGCGAGCCAAGATTCCCCAGCTCCAAGAGGCCTTCAGCGGCCGCTTCGGCGCTGACCATGCCCTCGTCTGTCGCCAGGTGGTCGAGCACATCGACTTCTTGGATCACTCCATCGCCACCCTCACGGCCGATGTGACGCAACGCCTGTGTCCTTTTGAGTCGGCGGTCGCCGTCATAGGCACCGGAGGCCGCTTCGTCCCACGCCTTGCCCTCGTCGAGCACGAGAATCACACCTGCGTCCTTCCACGATCAGCAGTGTCGCATCCGCCGACAGCGGGCGGGAGGGCCAACTCGTGTTGGGAGACTGGCCGCCGTTCACGGACAACGCAAACGCGCCGGGATCTCGGACTCGCGCGCCTCCGACCTGGAAGCGGCCGTCGCCGACACGATGATCACCATGGGCGTGCTCATCGTGGGTGGCGGGAAACAGCCTCTTCATAATCATTCAACGAGTCGCTCAACAGGGGGCTTGCTTGATTTGTCATGCCTGTGACCCGAAGGGGAGGTCCGCACGCCCAAGGGACATAGCCCGGTTTTCTGCCGCTCGGTGCCCTCGAGCAGCGGGTCGACGCCAACTCGGCTGTCCATGACGGCGAAAAGGCGTTCGAGTTCCTGGTTCATCGTGGGCTGCCACCGTCAGGGCTCATCGAGACGACGATGTGGTTCGCGGCGGACCGCTGGGCGGCTTCAATGATCTCCAGGACGACCACCGAGTTCCACGGATCGACCGGCGGCGGAGCGCCGCCGTCAAGCGCTACCGTCAGCACTGAGTAGAAGTCCTGGTAGGCACCGGGGAGGCTGGGGACCGTCTTATTGTCGCCGGCGACTCCGAGGATCCCGTCACGCTCCGGGGCCTGTCTGCCCCATTCGGGTGAGCCGGGACGCAGACCGGCGGCCAGCTGCATTTCTTGTGGGTCGAGGCCGTAGCTCGTGTACCCGGCCTGGTCGCCGAGTACCCGGAATCGGGGCCCTAGCTGAGGGGCCAGGGCGCTAGCCCACAGATGGCTACGAACCCCTCCGGCGTGGGTCAAGGCCACGAACACATCGTCGTCGACGATGCTGCCAGGTCGGCGTCGGTCGAGTTCAGCGTAGACGGAGATCACCGACCCAAAGAGGACGAGTGCCTGGTCGATCAGGTGGGCGCCGAGGTCGTAGAGGAGGCCGCCGGCCTTCGCTGGGTCTGGATTCTCGCGCCAGCTGCCCTCTCGAAGCTGAGGAATCCAGCGCTCGAAGCGGGACTCATAGCGATGAATCCGGCCGAGGCGCCCCTGTGCGACGAGCCGGCGTAACGTCAAGAAGTCACTGTCCCACCGGCGATTCTGAAACACTGTGACCATAACCCCAGCCTCTTGGGCCCGCTCGACGAGGCGGCGGCCGTCCGCGACCGTCGCCGCCAGCGGCTTGTCAACCACCACAGGCAGACCGGACTCGACCGCTCGCAGGCCGAGCGGGATATGGGACTCGTTCGGCGTGGCCACTACGACCAGGTCGACTCGGCCGGCTCCGGCGAGGACAGCGTCTACTTCACCGCTGACTTGCGCATCGGGGAAGTCCCTTCGGGCTTGGGAAGCTCGCAGGGGATCAGAGGTGACGATTGCAGCGACATCGAGTCCTGGTGTGGCGTCGATGAGAGGAGCATGGAATACTCGACCGGCGAGTCCGTACCCGATGACTCCCACCTTGCGGGACTGACCGTTAGTCATGGTCCCATTAGATCAGCAAGACGGCCTCTATTAGAGAACAGGCATCAACTCCAAGCTTGTTTACCCAGATCCGGCAGCCGAGCAGTCGCTATCTGTGCATTCCTCGACATTCGTCTGAGCACCGTCGCATCATACCGATGGCCATGTTTGACCCCCTAGATATTGCTAGTGACAGCACTCTCACGCTTGATGATCGACCACTTTGGTTAATCGGCTTACTCCAATCAGCGATGTGAATGGCTTGGGTGCGGACCGTGTGCGGCCGCCTGAAGTCCGATATCCGGGTGGACCCCGATCTTGCCTTCTATGCCTTCCCTCTCGCTCCGGATGTGTTGGAGCGTGTTGATCGGGTGGAAAGTGTGGAAGACAGTGCTCTGACCTTGAGAGTGTCACCCGGACGTCAGATTTTCCACGCTACTCACTCAGATTTCCCACCTTGTTGCCGGCGCAACGATTGCCAGAGAACCCCAGCTCAGGGGAGCGGATGGCGCTCACGGCAACCACACGTCAGGCTATTTGCTGTGGCGAAACCCGGCGCACGTTGTGTGTCTTGAAAGGAACGTGATGACGATGTAGATGATCGCCAGCATGATCCGTGCCGTGCCAGGGATGGAGGTAGGCCCTCCGGGTTCGCGAGTGGAAGGCCCGAGGGCTCAAACCCCACCTGGTCAAGACCTTCAAAGTATCAAACGACCCGAAGTTCGAGGACAAGCTGATCGACGTCGTGGGCGTATACATGAACCCGCCCGAGCCCGCCATCGCGTTGTCGTTCGACGAGAAGTCACAGATCCAGGCCCTGGACCGCACCCAGCAGAGTCTGCCGATGAAGCAGTGACGCCCAGGGACCATCACCCACGACTACAAGCGCCACGGCACCACCACCCTCTTTGCCGCTCTCAATGTCCTCACCGGTGAGCTGATCGGCCAGTGCTTCTCACGGCATCGACACGAGGAGTTCCTCATCTTCTTGAAGCTGATCGACCGTGAAGTCCCCAAGTGCCAACACATCGTCTTGGACAACTATGCGACGCACAAGCACGAGAATGTGCGCACATGGCTCGAAGAGCACAAGCGCTTCCATCTGCACTTCACGCCCACGAGTTCTTCATGGTTGAACTTGGTGGAGCGGTGGTTTCGAGACATCACGACCAAACGCATCCGCCGGGGCAGGTTCGGCAATGTCGGCGAACTGGTTACCACCATCGAGGACTACATCGCCCACAACAACGAGTACCCCCGGCCCTTCACCTGGACCAAAACGGCCAAGCAGATCATCACCAAGGTTCGCTGTGGGCGGGTCGCCCTCACAGGTACGCCAACCGCGCGCTATTTGAATGTCACGGCACTAGCATCAGGCTGTGAGCGAGCCAGCGAACCTCCCTTCGTCGCTCCGACTAGACGACCGGGTGGCAGTGGTGATCGGAGGCACCGGCATCTTGTGCAGTCGGATGGCTGGGGTGCTCGCCGAGGCCGGCGCCCGCACAGTGATCATCGGGCGCGATCAGGTGAAGGCCGGAGCCGTCCTTGACCGCCTGCGGGCTGGCGGACGTAATGTCACCTTCGAGTCCTGCGATGCCGTCAGCCGTACCCAACTGCGCAGCCTGGTCGGACGGATCCTTGCCTCGCGCGGCAGCATCGACATCCTCGTCAACGGGGCAGGGTTAAACTCATCGACACCGTTCCTGGACATCTCAGATGAGGAGATGGAACGCATGGTCGCCGTCAACCAGTTCGCCACGATGCGGTCCTGTCAGGAGTTTGGCAAGTATTTCGTAGAGCGAGCTCAGTCATCGGGGGTCGGCGCGAGCATCATCAACATCGGTAGTGCATCCGGCCTCAACCCGTTGTCGCGGGTGTTCACCTATTCGATGTCCAAGGCCGCGGTGCACAACCTGACCAAGAGTCTCGCCAGAGAGTGGGGACCCTTTGGCATCCGGTGCAACGTGCTCGTCCCGGGGTTCTTCCCTGCCGAGCAGAACCGGGCGATCCTGACTCCTGAGCGCATAGACCAGATTCTCAGGCACACCCCTATGGGTCGATTTGGAGATCCCGATGAGCTCACTGGAGCGACACTTCTGTTGGCCAGTGACGCCGGACGATTCATCACCGGCACTGAACTTGTCGTCGACGGTGGCTTCAGCGTCGTGTCCGTGTGACGTGCCGGAGATGAAGCACCGTTTCCTGGATGACGAGTTCCTGCTGACTGGTGAGACGGCCAGGTTCCTGTACCACGGGGTCGCAGAAGGAGCGCCGATCGTCGATCTGCACAACCACTTGTCTGCCAGTGACATAGCGAACGATCGTTCCTATGAGACGCTCGCTGACCTGTGGCTCGAAGCCGACCACTACAAGTGGAAGGCGATGCGTCTCGCAGGAGTCGACGAGCACCTAATCACGGGTGACGTCGACCCTTGGGACAAGTTCTCGGCTTGGGCGGCAACTGTCCCACGCCTCATCCGCAACCCGTTGTTCGTCTGGACCCACCTGGAGCTCCGGCGGGTGTTCGGCATCGATCTCATCCTGAGTCCTGCAACCTCGCGGGAGATCTGGGAAGAGGCGAACCGGCAGCTCCCGAATTGGTCGACGCAGACGCTGTTGTCGCACTTCGACGTAAGGGCGCTCGCCACCACCGATGGGCCAGCTGACGACCTCAATGCCCATCGACGCATCGCTGAGCGACATGAGGGGCGTCCATTGAGCATGATCCCAACACTCCGCCCCGACGCCGCCCACCGGCTCCTCGATGACCCTCTTGAATGGAACGCTTGGGCTGACCGCCTGGGGGCGATATCCGGGTTCGCCGTCGTGGACCTGCCCTCGTTGCTCGCCGCACTGGCCAGGGCGCACGAGCGGTTCGCACTTGCTGGTGGTCGATCGAGTGACCATGGCCTACCGTGCCTTCCCGATGTGCAGCGCGATCCGGCCATCGCCGATGGTGTGATTCGCAAGGTGCGAACTGGCGTGCCGGCCACGGCATCCGAGCGGCAGTCAGTCGTGATCGAGGTCGTTGGGCTCGCCGGTCGGCTCGCGGCCATCGACGGGTCGGTGCTTCAGGTGCACCTCGGACCGATCCGCGACGTGTCTCCACGCCTGCTCGAGCTGGCGGGCCACGATGCTGGAGCTGACGTCATGGGTGACGAGCGCCAAGCCCCGGGCCTGGCCCGCTTCCTCAGCGGATTGGAACGGGACGGGGGCCTGCCTCGCACCGTCCTGTACAACCTGAACCCCGCGGACAATGCCCTCTTCGCGACGATGGCCGGGGGCTTTTCCAAGGTAGGGGTCGCATCGATTGTCCAGTGGGGCCCGCCGTGGTGGTTCAATGATCACGAAGAGGGGATGCGCCGCCAACTCGACGACCTCTCGCAGATCTGCCAGCTCGCGGGTTTTGTCGGAATGCTTACCGACTCGCGGTCGATTCTCTCGATGACCCGCCACGAGATCTTCAGACGCGTCCTCTGTGACACCATCGGACGTGACGTGGACGAGGGTCGAATCCCGGAGGATCTCGAGTGGTGTTCGAGAGTCGTGCGCGCTGTCTGCGTTGACAATGCGGTCGACTTCTTCGCGCTCCCCGCCTCCGCGGTCGTGTAGTGCATCCGGACCGCGTCGTCGTCATGGGTGTCGCCGGCTCCGGAAAGTCGACGGCCGCCCGCGAGTTGGCCAGGCGGCGTCGGGTTCCCTACGTCGAGGCCGACGACTTCCACTCGCAGTCCAACTTGGAGATGATGGCCTCGGGCACCCCGCTCACCGACCAGGACAGGTGGCCGTGGTTGGCTGCAGTCCGCCAGGCCATGCGGAGCAAGCAGGATGTCGTCGTGGCGTGCTCGGCGCTCAGACGCGACTATCGCGAGGCGCTGCGTCGCGCAGACGGCGTCCGCTTCGTCCACCTGGTCGCTGATCCGGACGGGGTTGTCGAGCGAGTCAGGGGAAGGCCAGGCCACTTCTTGGGTGTCGACCTGGTCCAAAACCAGTTCGAGACGTTGGAGCCGCCCGAGGACGAGGAGACGGACATCGTGTCTGTCAGTTCCCGAGGCGATCCGATGGCGGTGGTCGACAGGATCGAGGCCGCCCTGGCCAACGTCTCCGCTGGCACAGCGGCGTCACCGACCTTCAGCGACGGCGACCCCGATCGGGCCATCTCGACGAGTGAATTGCATGGGCTGGTCACCGGGATCGCAACCACACAGATCGTGGGCGCAGGGGCCAAACGGGTGCTGCTCGTCCCACCCGACCACACCCGGCTCCACTCGCGCTGCGGCGAGGTTACCGGAACCCTCTTCGAGGTATTGCGCTTGGCCGGATGCGAGGTCTCCGTCCTCCCGGCGCTTGGCACCCATGAGCCCATGACTCCCGAGGAGTCCACCCAGCTGTTTGGCACGAGCATCCCGAGCGACCGGATCCTCCGGCACCGCTGGCGGGAGGGCTTGGAGCAACTCGGGACGATCAGTGCTGCCGAGGTGTCAGCCGTCTCGGAGGACCGACTGGCGGTGCCGATCCCCATCGAGGTCGACCGGACGCTGCTCGATGGATGGGATGTCGTGGTATCGGTCGGCCAGGTCGTCCCACACGAAGTGATCGGAATGGCCAACTACTCCAAGAACCTGGTGATCGGACTCGGCGGCGCTCCGACCATCCACGGCACCCACTTCCTCGGCGCCGTCTGCGGCATGGAGAACGTCATGGGACGTGCATCGAGTCCTGTTCGCGACGTGGTCGATGCCGCCCTCGACCGCTTCGTGGTTCCCCGCGTCCCGGTGTTGTGGTTGCTAACGGTCATGGAGGACACACCGGACGGTGTCGTGCAACGAGGACTCTTCGTCGGTCATGGCGGATCCAGTGGGTCCGGTGGTGCTGCCTTCCGAGATGCTGCCGCTCTCGCTGTGCGCTGCAACATCGACCTGTCCCCACATCCTCTGCCTCGGATCTCGTGCTGGCTCGATCCCGAGGAGTTCACGACGGCCTGGCTCGCGAACAAGGCGGTATACCGCACCCGAATGGCGCTGATGGACGGAGGGGAGCTCTTGGTGCTCGCACCGGGGGTCACCCGATTCGGCGAGGACGCGACCATCGACCGCCTCATCCGCAGGCACGGCTACCGGGGGACACCCGCGACGATCAATGCCCTCCAAGATGACCCCGAATTGGCAGACAATCTCGGGGCCGCCGCTCACCTCGTGCACGGCAGCAGCGAGGGGCGCTTCCGCATCGTGTACTGCACGGACCCAACGGCCGGGGGCCTGACTCGTGAAGAGGTCGAAGGTGTCGGGTATGAGTGGCGCTCGCTGCCGGATACCCTCGACCTGCTCCACGTCACTCCGGAGACACCGACAGGGTCACGTGTTGATGGCGACGGCTCTTCGTTCGAGCATATCGCCAACCCGGCACTCGGCCTGTGGGCGACGACAGCCGCATTCACCTGACCTGAACCGGGCAGCACCGCAGCCCGGCTGTTTGGAAAGTGGGCAGCGTCAGCGGCGGCATTCGACGTCAACGACTGTCCCATCTACATCGATGCACGTGTGCCGGGTCCAATTTGTTGTCCAACGGAGCTTAGGGTCCTCCGATTGTTGGTACGCGCAATGCAGTCTTGCGCAATGGAGGCCAGTCGTGAGGAGCTCGCGTGACTCTTCTCGACGGTCCTGCCCCACCTGAATGAGGTACAGCGGCGTGTGGTGACAGGAGCGATGTCGGTCGCTTTGGGGCGTGGCGGAAAGTCTGTCGGAGCTGAGGCGTCGGGGATGAGCCGCAACACGGTGACGAAGGCCGAGTTGTCTCAGGCAGCGCTCCGCGTGCGATTGGGAGGACGGCCAGGCTTGCGTTCCCATTGTCGATCGAATTTCCGGATGGCATCGGCAATCCAAAGCAGACCCTGGCTGCATCGCCCCGTGCAACGGCGACGACGGCAATTTCGGCCGCAAACGCCGAGTCAGAGAGGTCTGAGAAGACTGCCGACCAGGCTTCGAGGACCGCCTCGGCTCCGTCGACGAGGAGAAGCAGCGTCTCGTATACCGGGCCAGCTGCCAGCACGTCGCCGATCGGGCCGCCGATCAAGTGTTCAAGTTCCAATGTCTGCGTCGGAAGGTCGCGCAGATTGAGAACGTGCACAACGCCGTTCTCGGACACAAGTTCGTCAGCCACGGCAAGCGCGGACTTACCTACGTCGGGGTCGCCGGTGACCATGAGTCCCGCACGCGGCCCGGGTGCGTTGAGCAGCGTTGCCTTTAGCTCGGCGCGAAGCGGTCCTCGGTCGACTTCTAGCGTCCGACCCTCGGCATTGAGACCAGCTCGCGTGCGGGATCGCGCCCGCTGGGCGAGTCGATTGAGGGTCGACCATGCGGCTGAGTAGCGGAGAGAACCCTTAATACGGATCTGGCCGGCGAGATCGCGGAGAAGCACGGCCGAGTCGACCTCTGCCCCGGCGGGCACATAGCGGTCGGCGAGAGCGACGAGTCGATCGAACAATGCAGCTGCGTCAGCGGCGCCGTCAGTGATCGCCTGGAGTCGGCCGACGCAGGAGGTTCGATCCGCGGCGACGTCGCTTTCCAGGCGTACGGCCGCGACTCGGAGGGCGGCCAGGAGCCGCCACGTCAGGTCCTCGGCCGACAGGTCACCCTCCGTACCCTTGGCCGCCTCGGCGACGGCGGCTTCCAAGTACTCAAGGCGTCGGCGGACGAAGCCGGTCGTCGTGCCTGGTGCCATGACCGCTTCCCGGAATCGCTCAGCGTCGGGGTAGGAGCGAGCGAACTCCGTGAGTATCGCCGTCTGCTGCGCGCCGCTATGTGGCGCGGCCACCACCAGACCGAGACGCCACGTGCCGACGCCGACCTCGGCCCAGTTCTCGGCGACCTCCTGGAGCATCGTCCCGAGCAGCTTGACGAACTTTTGGTCGGAGCGCGCCATGACCGGATCCCGGCGGACAGCGATCGCGATTCGTCGCCGCATCGGTTCCGGACCGCCAATCGTCCCGGTGATGACGAGATCGTCAACGGGGCTCAAGCGGCGTGCCTGGAAGGCGACCTGATCGATCAGTACCGAGTCGCCGAGCAGGTCAAATGGCGTACCGATCAATAGTGCGGCGAGGACCGTTGCCCCGTAGACGTGCTCTAGGACGACGCCCCCGCCACCGGTCGCGTACGAACTTACCCTCGGCGCATCAGGCCGCTCATCGTTCATAGTCGTCTCGCCTCGATCTTTCGGTCGCCTGTGGCGTGGCTAAGCGCATCCAATACGGCCACACGGTCCGAATCGGCGAGGTATTTGACGCGAGCCCAAAGCCAGTCCTGCGTTGTCAGTCGTTGCATAGCTACCCCATCTCACCATCTGAGCTCGAGGGCAGCCCGTCGTCTCCGCCGATCGCCATCGGTCCGACGTCACCGAGGAGACGATCAAGGTCGAGGCGGAGTCCGCCCGCTTCGAAGAGGCCGATCGGGTTGTCACCGTTGGCCTCGTATGCGCCACCGCTCCGAGGACGTTCGTCCAGCGCAACTCGGCTCTCCCTGACCACCTTGGCGGTGGTGGGCGCAGCTTCGCCGGGCTCAGGGAGTGCCCACTGGAGGCTGTCGCGTGCGAGTGTCAGGCTAAAGGGGAGGTGTTGAGCGAACCGAAGAGGAGTGAGCTACGACGTTGGCCGAGTGATGGACGTGAACTGGCGCCTCGTGTTCGATCAAGATGTTGTGCATCGTGAGCTTGAGATAATACAGAACGATCTCCACTGCAACGCCGTCAGGATCTGCGGGCGCTACGTGGGAAGGCTGATGACGGCTACCGAGGATGGCTTACGGCAGGGCCTTGAAGTCTGCTGTCGCCAGAGATGTGGGACAAAGGCCGGGAAAGGACGCTCTCGTACATAACGGAGGCCGCAACGGCAGCCGAGCGGCCGCGGCCGGCAATGGCCGGAGCACCTCGTATCCAGCGTGGCTCCGAGTCGACGCTGTCCATGCAACGCATCGTTTCTGGGAGAACGATCACCAACGCGCGGACCTGCCCGGTAGATGTGACTGGAACTGGTCTGGCTCGTTGAGCGGCAGGTGCCCGACGGGAGTGGCGAGCACCACCGTCGATGCGAATCGCGAACGATGTGCTCGCTTCCTGGCGGATCGTCCGGTCGCAACCTTCAGAGTGGCGGCACTCTCGGGTCAAGGCGAAATGGCCAGTGAGGTGAGACGCACTCTGTGATCTTGGGACCTCTGGCCCTCCTCGGGAGCGACATCAGCCGTCAGACTGGGGATGAAGGCGTCGTGTGAGCCAGGCCCGGGTGCACGAGCAAAGTGCGGTGATGAGAGGAGGACCGATGAGAGAGCCTGACGGCAGGGAACAACGTTCTACTCAAAACGAGTCGGGACAAGGAGATCAACGAGATGACGGGAAGTCGCACCACGAAGGCGCCTGTGAGAATTGCGGTGCAAGTGCCCACCTCCATGAGGGCCTGTGCCGCCAATGTCACCGGCTCGCGCTCGACGAGCGAAGGGCAGCAGTCTCTATACACCACGAGCAGCGCCAAGCTCTTCCGCATCAGGCCCCTTCCGTCCCACTTCACAGCCCTCCCTGGCGGCGCCGAGGCGCGTGATCCCAGCAGAGCCGGCGTGGCCGATCGGCTTGTCCCACTGGCGGTAACAGCGTTGTGGTCGCCTGTTCGGCAAGCCAGTCCGCGACACCCTTGGCAGTCCGTGATCGACAGCACGGGGATCGCTCGGACTGCGGCGTGACCTGGTGCGCATTGCTGGTGATTCCGACTCCGGGGGCTTGCTAGCTCTTTCCGGAGCCGCCCACTGAGACCACGCCCAGGATTACGCAGCGATATCCTCCGGGGCATTCCATCGTTCGCCGATGGGCCAGGGAAAGCCGGACCAGGGCTGCCTCCACGTCCCGCACGTCACGTCCAGCCTGGAGTGCGATGTGCTTGATACGGGCGAGTTCGTCGCGTTCGCGTCCGTTGAGCATTCCAAGATGACGGGCCGCCTCGGCTGCCCGCGGATCGAGGGGCAGCCGGGCGCCTGGCCAGACGCCACGGAGCTCCCGCAGGAAGAGCCCGACCGTGACAGGTCCCCACCCCGGCAGGTCGTCCAGGAGTGCGACGAGGGCTGCCGGGTCGGTGTAGCGGCGACCGATCTCACCGATATCGCCGGCATGGCGGTCGGCAACCACCTGGGAGAGCGTCTGGAGCCGCGTGGCTGTCCGGAAGTCATATCGGGTGTATCCGCCAGCGTCGAGCAGCGCCACGAGCGTGTCCCTATCGCGCCCTCCCGCGTCGGAGATTCGGTTGATCCCGGCTCGGGTCAACTGGTGAAAGGTCCGTTCAGCAATCCGCGCCGAAATGCGAGTGCCGAATAGCGTGGATGCCAGGAACCAGCGCTCCACCTCGGCATCCCCAGCGTCCACATCAATGCCCAGTTCGCTCGAGTAGCGGCCACCGAAACGACGAACGATGGAGTCGGCCAGCGAAGCCTTGGTGCCGAGTGCGCCCACCTCAATACAGCCCGGGGCATCGGGTAGCAGAGGGCCGCGGTGTTTGAACGGGAACAACGGACTTCTGGCGAGGCGTGGTCATCGACCCCGGCTTCCGTGCCAAGAGCGTTGTCGGTTCTTGATGAGACGCGCTTCGGAAGGCCCAGTCACCTAGTCACCCATATGCTCTCCTCGTCGATCACCCTTCTCCTCGCATCGCGGGTGCGGGCCTGAAGCGGATGCCCATTCGACCCACCGTGAGCGAGCAATCCCACCTTCGTACCGATCACCCCGTGGTTCAAGGGCCATCTGACTCTTTGTGGGCTCTCGCCCGGCGGATCATCGATGCCGGTCTCCCGTCGGAATGCTGACTTGCCTTCGGACCAGTCGTCGAAAACTGCGGCGAACGTCCTCCACCAGCGCCCTGCGCCCGCCGCAGGTCGATCGCTAACGTGGGCTGATGGAACTTGGCAAGGTCGGGATCTGGTGGAGCGGCACGTGGTCCGGGGCCGACGGGGCCCACGGTGCAGCGGCTGCCGAGATGGAATCGCTCGGCTACGGGGCCCTGTGGTGCTCCGGTGGCTTCGACCTCGGCTTCCCCAGCCGGTTCGGACGGCTGCTCGACGCTACCGAGCACATCCCCGTGGCCAGCGGCATCCTGTCCATCTGGCATGCCAACCCCGCGCAGGCGGCTGACGGCGGCGCCGCGCTCGAGGTCGCCCACCCCGGCCGGTTCCTCCTCGGACT
>PLZF01000094.1:25282-25451 GCA_003152015.1 Acidimicrobiaceae bacterium
ATCCGGCGGTGGCCCGGGCCACGGCACGGGAGTACACAGCGGGCTACCTCCGACTACCCAACTACGCCAACAACCTGCGGTCGCTCGGCTTCGACGACGACGACCTCGAGGGGGGCGGCAGCGACCGGCTGGTCGACGCCGTGTTGGCCTGGGGCGACACCACCACCAT
>PLZF01000008.1 GCA_003152015.1 Acidimicrobiaceae bacterium
CCGGGGCCCGCGATGCTGGCGCAGGTGATGGACCGGCGGTTCTCAGGTGGTGGCCGCCGCTGGCATCTCCGCCTCCAGACGGGCCAGCTCCGCCGCCAGGCTGCGCTCGTGCTCTTCGATGTCGCGCTTGGCATTGCGTGGCCGCCAGCGGCCGGCCATCACGAAGATGAACGGGATGAAGACGACCTCACCGCCGATGCACACCCACCACCAGTGCTGCCACTGGTGCGGCGTGGACTTGGCCGCCGCCTGGACGGCGGCGCCGTGCGCGTTCAGGTAGGCCAGGTCGGCCTTGGGCACATTGCCCAGGGCGGTGAGCTCCTGGATGGCGGTGGCCGACGACACGCCCTGCTGGGCGGAAATATCGCTGAGGGCCTTGCCGATGGCGGCGCCGTTGGTCGGGTCAGCGGTCAGCGTCGCCAGCGTCGTCGGGTCGATGGCCGCCGCCGTGGCCAGCTGTGATTTGTACTGCGTCGCCAGCGTCGACACCTGGGCGCCGTAGGTCACCAGCGGCGTGACCGAAGTCACCACGTAGGGGAGGATGAAGGCGGAGGCGGCGACGACGATCCTGATGATCCATCCCCACACAGCCAGCCCGTGAGCCGTGAGCGCCGGGTTCCGCCTCTCCACCGTCTCGGTGAAGCTCGCCATCCACGGGCCGTAGCCGATGGCCTGGAACACCATCAGGATGCTGAGGAGCAGCACGAACATGTAGTAGCTGGTGTGCGGCATGGTGGTCCGCTGGAGCAGGATGAACGTCATCACGATCATGCCCATGGCGCCGACCAGCATGAACGGCTTCCTGACCCGCAGGCGGTCCGACAACAGACCGGTCAAGATCAGCGCCACGGCGTCGAAGGCCCAGATCCAGTTGCTGATCCCGTTGGCCTGCGCCAGGGTGAACCCGTAGATCGTCGTGAGGAAGATGACGAGGAAGCCCACCTCCGCGAAGTAGATGAGCAGGAAGACGCTGATGGCGAAGGCGGAGCCGACGACGTCGAGGTGCAGTACCTGGCGCCAGGGGCGGCGCAACGACTCTTCGACGTCGATGCCCTTGGCTCGCGCCTCGATCAGGGCCCGGTCCCGCATGCTCACCATCAGCTGGTCCCGCAGGTTCGGTGACAGCTCGCGCAGCCCCACGACAGCGACGACAAACACCACGAGGCCGACGATGCCGCAAATGATGAACTGGTCCTGCCACGCGTGCATATGGTTCAGCGTGTTACTGGAGACCTCGGCCACCACCAGGCTCCCCACTACCGGGCCGAGGGTCCAAAAGCCCATGGCCGACGCCCGGCCCAACTGGGGGGAGAAGTCCCTCACCAAGGCGGGGGTGGCGACCAGCATGATGCCCTCCACGAAGCCGGTAATGGAGAAGAGGACCAGGTAGGTCAGCTTGTTGGGGGCGTTCGGGATGCCGAACAAGGTGAGCACGCCGGTGATGCCCAGACCCCAAGCGACGAGGTTGGCCCGTCCCCACCTGTCCGCCAGCCCTGCGATCAGGGAGGCGAACGCCCCGAAGATCGCCGCGACGACCGAGATGTTCACGAAGTAGTGGAAGCTCATCCCGTAGTGGGCGATGATCGTGGGCGACACCGCGCCGGCGATGTAGTTCTCGTAGTACACGATCACCGTGGCCACGACCACGATGGCGAGATAGAGGACCCGTGGACCTGTGTCCGGGTAGTGGTTGAGCTCCCGGGACCAGAGCCGGGAAAGCGGACCGTGCGCTCGCGGCCCGCTCTCGCCAAGATTTGTGGTCATGTCTGCCATTTTCATCCCCCGGTTTGTCATCTGGCTGAATATGAATGAACGGCCAGTTCGAGCGGTCATTGCAACGAGAGCCGACCGTAGCACTCCGCGGCAGACTGACGCTGGATTGAGCGGCGGGTGTGGTCGGGGTGCTGGCATTCGAAGCGAAGATCAGATGTCGGAGCTGTGACGGCTGTCCCCGGCGACCCAGGTCACGGCATCGAACGTCGTGACGTCCTCGGCGGGCTCCTCCACGAGGACCGACGCGCCGCCTGAGCCACTCGGGCTCGCCCCGTCATCACTCACAACCCTCCCGCAGCGGCCCTCGGTCGAGCGCCGCCACCCCCCGGGGTCAAGCCCAAACGCGTTCCTCACACCGGCACCAGCGGTTACCGCCACCCAGCCGCCGTCTCCTGCTCGGCGTCACTACGTTCCCAGCTCTCTCACCGACCGAGCTCGATCACCCCACGCGCATGAAATCCAATTTGTGCACCCCACAGGTGAAAAATTCCTGATCACACGGGCCAGTGGGTTTTCGGACCCTACGGGCTTCGGATCTTCCGGCACGTCGACATCGTCACAGATTGCCTCCTGGGTCAGCGCCCACTTCACGGCCAAGGCTGTCGACGGAGTGACCATCTACGACCTCACGGCAAAGAGCAACTAGCCACTTGAATGTCCCGTCGATTCACCGTCGCCCCAGCCGGCGGTCACCCGGTGCGATGCGTCCGTAGGCTCCGCACCGCTCATGACGTCGAGCTCCGGTGACACTCCACCAATGGCCTTCCACACATCGCAAGGGTCGGCTGACGTGGCACCGAGTCGGGGACTTCGCCATTAGGCCATAATGAGGAGAGACAACTTCAACGCTCAGCAAGGAAACCTCTATGGCCATCAACGTGACGCCGATACCCGGCTTGGACCCTGACGTCAACGACCTCCGCAGCCGCACGGCCGACTTCATCAATGCCGAGGTGTTGCCCAACGAGGAGGTGCTGTGGCGATCGCGGCGGGGCGCAGACCTGACCGAGGACGAGCGAGAGTCCAGCCGGCGCAGGAGTATCGAGCTACGCGAGGAAATCAAGGCCAAGGTCAACCAGGCGGGGTTGTGGGCTCCTCATCTACCCAAGGAGTACGGCGGCATGGGGCTTGACTTTCTGTCGCTTGCCTACATGTACGAGATCCTCGCCTACGCCGTTGGCGCGTCCACCCTGTTCGGCATCGCTGCACCCAATTCGGGAAACGCCAGCATCCTCGTGAAGTACGGCACCGACGAGCAGAAGCGCCGGTGGCTACTGCCCCTGATCGAGGGCGAGATGGAGTCGGGTTTCTCCATGACCGAACCGGACCACGCCGGCTCCGATCCCCGCTCGATCGAGACCGCGGCGGTCCGCGACGGCGACCACTGGGTCATCAACGGGCATAAGTGGTTCACCTCCAATGGCATCGACGCCAACTTCTTCATTGTCATGTGCCGGGCCAACGAACCCACTGGCGAATTGGGGACCCCCGGTCGGATGACTCAGATCATCGTCCCCACCGATACAGCCGGCGTGAACATCATCCGGGGTATCGGCATCTTCGGGCACGGCACCTCCGACCATTGCGAGGTCAAGTACGAGAACGTACGCGTCCCCATCGAAAACACGCTGGGCCTCGTCGGCCAGGGACACCAGGCTGCCCAGGACCGGCTCGGTGCAGGCAGGGTCTACCACTGCATGAACTCGGTCGGTCAGATGTGGCGCGCTTTCGACCTGATGGTCGAGCGGACCCTGGTTCGCCAGGTCCACGGTGGCTTGCTCAAGGACAAGCAGTTCATCCAGGGATTCATCGCCGAGAGTTACATGGACGTGCAGTCCGCTCGCCTCATGACCATCAACGCTGCGGAGAAGGTGGCTAACAACGATCCCGATGCCCGCACCGCCATCTCGGCCATCAAAGTATTCGTGCCGGCCGCATTCCATCGCGTGGTCGACCGGGCCATTCAGGTGTGGGGCGGAGCCGGCGTGAGCAACGACCTCCCTCTCGCCCAGATGTACCTCACCGCCCGTGTGTTGCGATTGGCAGACGGACCCGATGAGGTGCACAAGATCCTCATGGCCAAAAACATCATCCACCGCTACGAGGATGGTAATGGCTGGAACTTCGGGACCTGAGTCCACCGGCCGGTACGCAATGTGTGCGGCCTGCGGTTCAGAGTCCCGACGGTGCCACTGAGCCCGGCGTCGCCTCCTGCACGGGGAGCGCACGATGGAGTCGTTACCACGCAGTCAGTTGGAAATGAATTGACTCGGAGCGTTCCAACCTTCACCGTGCGTTGACAGAAGCCAGGGCAGATGCCGTGGCCTGTCATCGGGGGAGTATCCCATCGTGGAAGAAGAGCTTGTCCCGAACATTGTTGAAGTAAGGCGGTGGTCCCCCGCCTGAGACTTGCCAGCTGGTAGGGATCGGGCATCGACCAAAACACCCACAGAAAGGGGACCACCGTGAAGAAGAAGGTAGCTGTTGTGAAGGACGCCGAGGCGGCCGGGATCGTTGTGATGTCCCAGATGATGCAGGCCGAGCTGACCGAACGCATCGGGGAAAAGTACGCCTGGATCCCGGCCGCGACACGCGTCGGGAACTGGCACGGCGCCACGAAAGGATCGGTCGTGCTCGGGGCTCGGACGCTCAGCACCGAGCATCCGAGGGGTCACAGCACCGACGACACCGAGATCGACACCTGGAAGGTCTTGAGCCCCAAGGACCTGCTCAACTCCCTCATCGTCGAGCGGGCGTTCGCTGGTGGGGCCACCAGACGCCACACTGATGTCGCCGGGCCGGTGGAATCGAGCTTGTGCACCCCACACCCTGCCGATCATGATCATGGTGGCGTCCGGCTCGGTCACCAGCTCCCCTCCTCGGCGCGTGAAATCATGACCGGCGACCGTAGCCGCGCCCGTCGAGCGCAGCCCGTCGATGATCAGGCCACTCGGGCTCGCTCGTTCCCGACGGCTACGACATCGTCGCTGTGCAACTGACGGCCCTGGCGAAGCTCGACGTCGTTGACACGAACCGATCCGGCCGCGATGGCGCGCTTGGCCTCGGAACCGGCGTTCACCATGTTGACGAGCTTCAGGAATTGACCCAGGCGGATCATGCCGTCGGAGACAGCCACCACGCGCATGGCTCCATACCCCGCCAGAACAGCGACCGGCTGCAACGCTCGACGCCTGTCGACCGTGATGGCGTCCCAGGCTCCCGGACCACGGAGTAGACCTGAGCCCTGCAAATTGGTGTCTCTTCCCCCAGACCGAGATCGGCCCCGACGTGGGGGCACTACGTGCCTACGCCCTACGGGTAGAGGAGCTCGGCTACGCCCACCTGCTGGCCTACGACCACGTCCTCGGGGCCGACCCGCGTGTGCACCAGGGCTGGGAAGGGCCGTATGACGTGAGCACCACCTTCCACGAGCCGTTCGTGCTCTACGGCTACCTGGCTGCGATCACCTCACTTGAGTTGGTCACCGGCATCATCATCTTGCCGCAGCGCCAGACCGCCTTGGTGGCCAAGCAAGCAGCCGAGGTCGACCTGCTGACCGATGGTCGCTTCCGCTTGGGCGTCGGGCTCGGCTGGAACCCCGTCGAGTACGAGGCCCTCGGCCAGGACTTCACCACGCGGGGTGAGCGTATCGTCGAACAGGTCGAGCTCCTGCGACTGCTCTGGACCGACGAGACCGTGACCTATCACGGTACCGACGAGCATGTGACCGGAGCCGGCCT
>PLZF01000086.1 GCA_003152015.1 Acidimicrobiaceae bacterium
GGGCCAAGTCCCATTCTTCGCCGGGAATGGCGTCGGGCGATCAAGCGGTGTGTGAGCTCTGAAGGACGACATCGGTGAATGGCCTCTGAAACCCGTGGTGTCCGAATACTGGCCCTCGTGCGCCCGACGAATTTCGAAGCGGCGACCGGTGAGGATGTCGGGGCGCACGACCAACACCATGTCCCCCGGCTCGGGGACCAACGGGTGTGCTGCCGCAGCGAGTTCGATTTCGGTTGGCGCCTCGATCAGCGTCGCCAACCCACGGATGAGGACGCTCCAGGCCGTTCCGGCAGCTGAGTCGATGTGATCGACTTCGAAAGCCACCAAGTGACCGGCTGCCGCCTGGGAGAAGAAGCCCGTCCCCACTCGAACCAACACTTGACCGTCCCGAAGTGTGAAATTGACCGGGATGACCACCGGTGCCTGATCAGTCGCTGCCCCGAGTCGTCCGACTCCGCCGTCTTTGGCCGATACGGCCAGCAATCGCATGCACTCGGGAGGGGCAAGAACCATCGAACCTTTCGCATCTATCCACATGTGGTCACGATGACATCGATGGGTCGTCGTCACTAGAGGCTTTGGTCCCACTGTCAGCTCCGAACTCACGCCGGTTGTGCCATTCGCTCTCCGCTGCCGACAAGATCGGTGCATTCGTAGCTGCTGGCTTTTTCGAACATATCATCTTGAACGTCGGTAGACGAAACGGGGTTGACCAGTATCAGGGAATCAGGTCATACCCACCGACCATTATCGAGACGCCCATGTCCGAAAGGGTGACATTCACCTGCCTCCCGGGGAGTGGAGGAGCGTTGCACGAGACCACTCCGTAAGCGTTGTTGCGACGATCGAAGCCGCCGGTGACCGTGGCCATCAGAACTGTGGACAGCACCGCGAGTGCAGCGACGACTGCGACGACTGCGACGACTGCGACGACTGCTCCAGAGGAGACTCGGCCGGTCTCAGCGTTCATTACCGCCTCAGCAGGATGTTGCGGCGTTGATGGTAATCCTCTTCGTCGATCTCGCCTTGGGCAAAGCGCTGGTCAAGCATCCGAAGGGGATCAGACGTTTCCACATTGTGGGTCAAAGGCCGATTCAAGTCGCCTCTATGGCGGATCGCCGGCCACACCAACAACGCAGCAGGCATCCGAGCGGTCGGCCGGAACATCAACCGAACCCTCGAACTCCTCGGCCTGTGACCCCTGGACTTTGACGATCACCCTGGTCAGATGCCTACGCGTTTAGACGGCAGGCGCCAGCGAAACTCATCGGTCTCATTCGGCCCGAGGTTTGGCCTTCAACCACAGGTTTTGTAGCACGCCTGGACGTTGAGACGCTCCGTCCGCGAATGCGCCCGGTCATACCGCCCTGTAGACGTCTTGAACTTCTCTCCGCAGACGTTGTTTATGGGGCCAGATCCTCCTCACTTACCCGGCTGATCTACACGAGCCGGTCAGGCCTACTATCGAGTTGAGCGACTGGCCCTGTCGTATTCACACAACCGGGCGGATGAGGAGGTCATGATGAGCGGACCAATATCCGGGCCACATAGTGGAGATTTGGCACGACGGATCATTCACCGACGTGAGGAATTGGGACTGTCCCTCGAGGAAGTCGCCCAACGGTCCGGCATGGACGCTGGATACCTCGCGTATGTCGAACAGAGCTCGGATGCAGCGTTGCACAACGGAACTTTGCTCCGGCTCGCCGAAGCCCTTGAGATTGCCCCAGCTGCGCTCGCCGGTGGGGACGTAGATCGTCCTGCGGGGAGCGGGCGTGCCGGCCCGCACCCGGCATTGGAGACCCTCAACCGCGAGCAATGTGAGACACACCTTTCGTCCGGGGGCGTGGGGAGAGTCGTCTACGAAGCCGAGCGGGGTCCGGTAGCCCACCCGGTGAACTTCCGATTTGTCGACGGCAATATCGTGTTTCGCACCGAACCGGGGTCAGCCACGGCCATCAGCACCGGAGCGGTGGTGGGCTTCGAGGTCGACCATATCGACGACGCCATGAGCGAGGGGTGGAGCGTCCTCGTCACCGGGCCTGCCGAGGTGGTCACGGACTCGATCGCTCTTCGCCGGTTCTGGGCCATTGACATCGAACCGTGGGCCGGGGGAGACCGCGAGATGTTCGTCCGCATCCAGACCCGGGACATCTCGGGGCGTGCCATTCGCCAGGAGCCCTCGGAGACACCTGGAGGCTGAGCCTCCGATCGCCGTTGATCCGGCCCAAACGCGTGTGAAAAACAGATGGCGAAACGCAGGCCCACTGACCACGCCCTCATCTCAGGGCGAACATTGCCAAGCCTGCGGGTGCGACTCCTTGACGGCGCGCCTCGTCGTGGGGCTCATTGGCCGGCTCTTTGGGACTCATTCATCCCGTAGGCCTCCGGCACTACGCATGTCTTTTGCATGTGACGCTGGCCCCCTTTGCGGCAGAAAGAGGGCCAGCGTCACTACCGCCGAGGCGTCGAAAACCCACAGACTGGAGGTAACCACAGAGCGAGAAGGAGGGCAGGTTCCATCGGTCGGTGCGTGATCCGGTCATGATGACAACCGGTGCACACATGCAACCGAACTGACGGAACCTGCCGACGTTGTGAAGAAAGGAATACGGGAGCGTTTCGAACAACTCCGGACAGTTGGCATCCGTACGGTGATGATCACCGGGGACAATCCCCTCACCGCTGCCGCCATTGCCCAGGAGGCCGGTGTCGACGACTACCTGGCTGAGGCCACCCCCGAGGCCAAGATAGACCTCATCAAAGCCGAGCAGGCCGGCGGAAAGCTGGTGGCCATGACGGGCGATGGAACTCACGATGCTCCCGCCCTGGCTCAGGCCGATGTCGGGGTGGCTATGAACACCGGCACCACCGCGGCCAAGGAGGCCGGCAACATGGNNACTCCAATCCCACCAAGCTCATCGATGTGGTGGAGGTGGGGAAGCAGCTGCTCATTACCCTGGTGCACTGACCACCTTCTCGATCGCCAACGACGTAGCCAAGTACTTCGCCATCATCCCGGCTCTGTTCGTGGCCGCCTACCCCCAGGAGAAGATGGCTCAAGCTCTCACTCACTTCTTCCTCACCGATAACTTGATCGCGTTGAGGGAGATGGCGCTGCGGCTCCTGGCGGAGGAGAGCGAGGAAGATCTTCTCGAACACCTCCGTCGCCACAAGGCTCAGGTGCTCTGGGAGACGACCGAGCGGATCATGGTCGCTGTCACCGCTGCACCGGGGACCGACGTTCTTCTGCGCCGGGCCGCTCGCATCGCGGCTCGGGTCAAGGGTGAGCTCGACGTCATTCATGTCATCGTCGGAGATGCCGGCGACGGGGGGAGTCCCTCAAGCCATCAACGGACTGCGGAACCTGACGGCCGACCTTGCAGCACGCTGGCACGAGTTGCAGGCACACGACCTCGCTCGAGCACTGACCGGATTCGCCCGCGACAATCAGATCACCCAGATCGTCATTGGCTCCAGTCAGCGCAGCCGTTGGCGGGAGATGATCGGTATTGGATCGGTCGTTCGGCGGGTCCTTCGCGAAGCCGGAGCAGTCGAGATCGACGTGCATGTCATCGCCAGACGCGAGCTACCACCCGCCCAAGCCTCCGAATCGATTCCCGACTCGTAGTCAGGCGGTAGGTCGGCTGGCGGATGATTCCGAAGACGCGGCGCTTGCGGAGAGACAGAGCAGAAACCTCATCGGCAGGATGTAGACACCGATGATGATGGTCGCAAATCCAGCCAGGGCGGCGAGAACCGTCGCGCCGGCCAGGGCCCAGGCCATGACACCCGGCCAACGCCACTGGGTCGCGATAAGCAATCGCACCAGCCCACCGACCGCTATCGAAATGAGGAATGGAATCGCGGGCAGCCAGAGCACGTCTCGGCCGTAGTACCTGACGAGGGATACCCGGGGCTGGGGACCCGCATGATTGCTGGCCACGGTGATGACGGGAAGGACGGCGGCGAGCACGATGAGAAGGATCCCCCACGCCGCGGCCACACCCGAGAGCTTGGTGGAGTGCCGGCTAAAGGAGCTAATCCGGAGGCACTAGGTCGGTGTGCGGGCCGCCAGCACGGCGGTGAGCCACCTCGATCCCTTCTGGCGGGCAGCGAGAGGGGCCTGGGCCATGACGAGCGCCGCGAGGTCGTCGATGGAGGTCGCCCGCAACTCGTCGCGCCAGGCTGCCTCGGCCCGCCACATGGCCGCGGCGATTCCACACGTCGGGGGGTAGGCGTATGCCGCCACCCGCGAGGGCCCTTGGCGACGGATCTCCGTGCACCGGAAGAATGTGTCATCACCCTCGACGGCATGGAAGACATCGAGGAGTGTGATCTCCGATGCCGGCTTCCCGAGGCGATAGCCGCCACGGCGCCCGGTACTCGACTCGACGATTCCCGCTCGCATCAGAGCCTGGAGCGACTTGGCCAGGTAGGGGGCCGGGACCCCGTGGTACTCGGCCAGACGGGCGGCGGGAAGGGACGCACCTTCGGGAAGCAGGGCCAGCACCACGGCACAGTGCGCCCCCCATTCAACTCCTTCATTGATACGCATATCCGGATCTTAGTTGTCCAAGAATAGGCTTGGAGTAAACTAGGACAAGATACATCTGAATATTAGGAGGTTGTCATGCGGATCGCGGTTGCCGGTGGTACTGGAACAGTGGGCAGATACGTTGTGCAGGCCGCGGAGCAGTCGGGGCATCATGTCGTCGTTCTCAGCCGAAGGGCCGGCATCGACCTTCAGAACGCCGAGGGGCTCGCCGCCGCCCTCGAGGGCATCGAGGTGGTCGTGGACGCCACCAACGCGGGCACCACCAACCAGGCCAAGGCGACAGAGTTCTTTTGCGAGGTGTCCCGCCGGCTACAGACGGTTGCGACCGCCCAAGGGGTCACCCGACTGGTCACGCTGTCCATCGTCGGCGCGGACAGAGTTCCGGGTTTCGGGTACTACCAGGCAAAACTTGCTCATGAGGCCGCCGCGCTCGAGGGCCCGCTCCCCGCCACCATCGTGCGGGCGACCCAGTTCCACGAGTTTCCTGCCCAGATACTCGGTCGAACCCGCATGGGCCCGATGGCCATGGTGCCGCGCATGAGGGTCCAGCCGATTGCCGCCCGTACGGTGGGCGAGGTACTTCTCGAGGTCGCGGCGGGATTGCCCGGACAGGAGATGGTCGAGGTCGCCGGTCCCGAACCCGCAGACCTGGTCGACCTGGCACGATCCGTGGTGGCCCGCCGCGGCCAGCGGGTCGCAGTGCTTCCGGTCCGGGTACCCGGTCGGGCCGGTAAGGCGATGCGAAGCGGCGCCCTGCTCCCTACGCCGGGGGTGCGCCTAGCCGGTCCGGGTTTTGCCGACTGGCTCGCCGGAGAGGACCTGGCCGCCGTTCCATGACCGAGTACCCCGCACGGGGTACGCAGCTACGATCGGACCATGGAATTTCGTACTCTTGGTCGCACCGGTGTCAAAGTAAGCCCACTCTGCCTCGGGGCCATGATGTTCGGGGCCTGGGGGACCCCTGATCACGACGAGTCGATCCGCATCATTCACCGGGCTCTCGATGCCGGCATCAACTTTGTCGATACCGCCGACGTCTACTCCTCTGGTGAGTCCGAAGAGATCGTCGGAAAGGCACTGGCGCAAACCAAGAGGGAAAAGATCGTTCTGGCCACCAAGGTGCATGGTGCCATGGGGCGTGACCCGAATGCTCAGGGAAACTCGCGCCGGTGGATCATGTCGGCGTGTGAGAAGAGCTTGCGCCGGCTGGGCACCGACTACATCGATCTCTATCAGATCCATCGCCCGTCACCCGATACCGATATTGACGAGACCCTCGGCGCATTGACCGACCTGGTCCGTTCGGGCAAGATCCGATACTTCGGAAGCTCCACCTTCCCCGCTGATGACATCGTCGAGGCGCAGTGGGTGGCCGAGCGCCGAGGGCGCGAGCGATTTGTGACCGAACAGCCTCCCTATTCGATGCTGGTACGCGGCATCGAGGCGGACGTGCTCCCGAGGTGTCAACAATTCAAGATGGGTGTGCTGTCATGGAGCCCGCTGGCCGGTGGATGGCTTTCGGGCACCTTCGGCCAGGGTAAGGACAACACCAGCCGACGTTCGGCGATGGTTCCGGCTCACTACGACATGACACTCCCGGGCAACGTGGAGAAGCTCAGCGCGGTGACAGCGTTGCACGAACTGGCAGAAGGTGCGGGCCTCAGCATGATCGAACTGGCACTGGGGTTCGTGCTCGAACATCCGGCTGTCACCTCACCCATCATCGGACCGCGAACGATGGAGCACCTCGAATCACAGCTACCCGCGCTCGAGGTGCGCCTGAGCGGCGACGTGCTCGATCGCATTGACGAGATCGTGCCGCCAGGAACCAACCTCAATGCCGGCGACGTAGGGTGGGTTCCCGCCGCCATTGCCGATTCTTCCCTGCGGCGCCGTCCCCGCTGATCTTCATCCGAGGCTGGCCAGGAAGGGGTAGTGGTGGCTGATCTCACAGGCAAGAGCATCTTGGTGGTGGGAGCGTCGTCGGGCATCGGCCGGGCCATCGGACTGCTCAGTGCCGCCGCGGGTGCCGACGTAGCGTTCGCAGCCCGCAGGATCGACCGCCTCGAACAGGCCGCCGCCGAAGCCGGCGGCAACAGCTTCGCCCTGGCGTGCGATGTACGGCACCCCGAGGAGTGTCAGCGGGTCACCGATCAGGCTGCCGAGGTCCTCGGTGGGTTGGATGCCGTGGTGTACGCCCCGGGTCTCTCTGCACTGAGCCGCTTTGAGGACGCCGGTGAAGACCTGTGGCGGGTGTTGGTCGAGACGAACATCATCGGGGCGGCCATGGTCGCCCGCGCTGCCCTGACCCACCTGTGTGCCAGCCGCGGCCGGCTGCTACTGCTCGGGTCGAGTTCGGTGGGCCACCCATACCCCGGGCTGGTGCCCTACGCCACCACGAAAGCCGCGCTGCACGAGATGGCCCGTGGGTTGCGGGGCGAGTACCCCTGGCTGCGAGTCACTACGTTTGTCGTGGGCCCCACCATGACCGAGTTCGCCAACGACTGGGATCCCGTCCTGGCCGGCGACATGTTCACCCGATGGGAGGCGGAAGGGTACCCGGCAGGTGCGACCGCCACCCCGGACGAGATGGCCGCCCAGGTGGTGCAGGTGCTGGCAAGCGAGGCCAACATCCCCGAAATCGGTGTCATGCCGGTGGTTGACGCCACCACCGAAACCATGGAGCGGTGGGCGCTCCCGACTATCGACCGAGGAGTCTCCCGATGACCGAGGCGATCGGATTCGACCCGTTCTCGGAGGAATTCTTCGACGATCCGTACGACCTCTACCGCCGGATGCGGGACCAAGAACCAGTGTCCTTCAACGAGCGCTACGGGTTCTGGGCATTGTACCGATACGAGGATGTGAGCCGGGCGCACAAGGAATGGCACACCTTCTCGTCCAGCCACGGGGTCGATCTCTCCACCTTGAGCAAACCGCCGGAGTTGATCCGCCAATTGCAGAGCATCATCATGATGGACCCGCCCGAGCACGACAGGTTGCGGTCCCTGGTGAGCCGGGCGTTCACCCCCCGAGCGGTGATGGCACTCGAACCGATGGTCCGGGAGGTGATCGGCGGTGCCCTCGATATGTGCGACGGCGACGCTTTCGATGCCGTGTCCGATTTTTCGGGTCCGTTTCCCGTCGAGATCATCTCGCGCATGCTCGGCGTCCCCGAGCCCGACCGCCAACAGATTCGCCACTGGCTCGACAGCATGCTCCACCGCGAGGCGGGCCAGATGGATCCGACCCCGGAGGGTATGGCGGCGGCGTTGGAGAACGTCACCTATTTTCTCGAGCTCATTGCCGACAAACGCAAGCACCCCGGTGACGACATGATCAGCCGGTTGATCGAAGTGGAGGTAGGCAGGGGTGACGGTGACGCCACCCGTTTGGACGATGGGGAGATCGCCGGGTTCGCGGTGTTACTCGGAGGAGCCGGAGCGGAGACGGTCACCAAATTGGTGGGTAATGCCGTGGTCCTCTTCGCTCGGAATCCCAACGAGTGGAAGAAGGTACGTGACGATCCGGACAAGGCTCCCGTCGCGGTGGAAGAGATCCTGCGCTTCTGGCCACCATCGCAATATCAGGGTCGGTTCTCCCTCGAAGAGTCGCTCTACAGCGGTGTCACCGTCCCGGCTGGACATCCGACCATCTTGGTCACCGGGTCTGCCACCCGGGACGAACGCTTCTACGACTGTCCCGACGTCTTCGATATCGACCGCCCGCCCAGCCAGGCGATCGGGTTCGGGTACGGCATCCACAGCTGCCTCGGGGCGGCCCTGGCACGCATGGAGAGCCGGATCGCCATCACCGAGCTGGCCCGTCGGTGGCCGAAGTACGAAGTCGACGAGAGCGGATGCCAACGGGTTCACATGTCAAATGTGGCCGGGTATGCTCACGTGCCGGTCCGGCGGGTGGGCTGACCGACACTGTCGATCAGGTGGCATTTTGGTGAATTCACACCTCGTCGATGGGTGATCGCACGAGTCGAAGCCGCGGCTCCCTCAATGGCCCACGCAGCCTCTCGATAGCTGCCAATCCTTTCCAAGATGTAAAGAGCTTCCCAGCGACGCGGCCGTTCGACCAGTTCTGTTCGAAGATCTCGTTCGGCGACGCAATCAATCCACCTCGGGTGCCCGAAGTCCGCACGCCTAGACTCGTCAATAAGTGCCCGTACCACTGGGCGCTACGGACAGGGGGCTGACAATGACGGTGCGGCACAACGGGCACGAGATCCGGCTGGCCTCGCGGCCACATGGCGAGCCCTCCTCGGAGAATTTCGAGATGGCGGAGTTCGAACTGGGCGATCTCGGGTCAGGAGACGTGCTGGTCCGCAATATCTTCATGTCGGTCGATCCGTATATGAGGGGTCGGATGAACGACGTGAAGTCCTACGTGCCGCCCTTCGCGATCGGCGAGACATTGCAGGGAGGAGCCGTCGGCGAGGTGATCGAATCCAATTCGGAAACGATCAAGGTTGGCGATGTCGTCCTTCATAATTTCGGGTGGCGGGACTTGGCCGCGGGTCCGGCGAAATTGTTTCAGAAGGTCGACCCGTCGGCCGCCCCGCTGTCGCACTATCTGGGCATCCTCGGCATGACAGGGTTGACCGCCTATGCCGGGCTGGTGGAGGTGGCCGGGTTCACTCCGTCCGACATCGTCTTTGTTTCGGGTGCCGCCGGTGCCGTCGGGAGTGCCGTTGGCCAAATGGCCCGCTTGCTCGGTGCCCAACGAGTCGTCGGTAGTGCGGGGTCGGACGAAAAGGTGGCGCTCCTGGTGGGCGAGCTTGGATTCGATGCCGCCTTCAACTACCACTCGGGGCGGGTCTCCAAGCTGTTGGCCGACGCCGCACCCGATGGGATTGACGTGTACTTCGACAACGTGGGTGGCGAGCATCTCGAAGCCGCCATCAATGCACTGCGTAATTTCGGTCGAATAGCTGCCTGCGGCTCGGTTTCGAACTACAACGCCACGGAGCCGGCTCCCGGTCCCCGGAACCTGGGCTACGTCGTGGGCAAGCGGCTCACCATGCGTGGATTCATTGTCGGTGACCACGTGAACCTTCAACCGGAGTTCGCCAACAGGGTGAGCACGTGGATTCAAGAGGGAGCCCTCCACGTCTTCGAGACGGTCATCGACGGCCTGGAGAATGCCCCGGACGCCTTCATAGGGTTGTTGCGCGGAGAAAACATCGGAAAGATGATCGTTCAGGTGGGCGAGCTGCCATAGGGCGAGCTGCCGTAGGGCGATGCCCCCAGGGGGATCGCCAGGAGCGCAACTCAGCGTCGGGCGTTCTTCACAAAATCGTCGGTTCCGTGTCCGACCTCCAGCCGGCTGCCGCCGTGCCAACTACCCCGAAGGTGCCTGCGGATAGCTTCGCCTCCGTCGGCTGTTGCCCGCGCCGCGGCATGCCAGAGATCGGAATGATGAAAGAGGATGTCCCCGCGCTCGGCATAGACGGCGATCTCCCCTGGGACTCTCTCGAACCCCAGGGGGATCCCGTCGGTGCCACCGTGGTGGCTGCCCGCGAGCACCCTGAGGAATCCATTGGCCGGCGAGGTGGGATCGATGTGAAGGGTGAAGGCGAGACCGGGCCAGATCGGGAGATGGGGCCCGGACTGATGGTCGGTGTGCCATCCGATACGCGAATAGCCCGAACCCGGTCCCGGGCGCGCATCCTGGTAGACCACGCCGAACTGTTCGTAGTCGAGTAGCCATGCCCCCGTGCCGAGGACAGTCCGGGCCACGTCAACCAGGGCGGGAAGTCGCACGGCCGCCGCGGCTAGTGGAGACGCTTCGGTGGCAAACGTGACGTAGTGGGCGAACGGCCGGCCGTCGATGGTGGCATCGGGCTCATCGAGGATCCCAGTGCCGTGGCGCGGGCCGAGGACGCCGTCCGCCAGGCGCTGCTGGACATGGGCCAACTCCTGTTCGAGGTCGGCCACCGCCATCTCGTCAAACGCACTCCGCAAGATCCCGAACCCGTTGACTTCAATGGATTCGACCAGACGATCGATCTCTCCGGGAGGGAACGTGGTGTGGTCGCCCGCGGCCATGGTTCAAGCTTACGGGACGCAACCGGTGCGGGACGCCGTACCATGACTGCATGAGTGAAGACATCCGAACCGACCCGTCGGAACAGCCTCTGGTCGGACTGAAGCCGCGCAGCCACGAGGTGACCGACGGACCGACCCGGGCACCGGCCCGCGCCATGCTTCGGGCCGTCGGCATGACCGACACCGATTGGGACAAGCCACAGATCGGGGTGGCCTCATCGTGGAACGAAGTTACCCCGTGCAACCTTCCCTTGGCTCGCCTGGCCCAGCGGGCCAAGGCCGGCGTGCGCGATGCCGGCGGCTTTCCCTTCGAGTTTGTGACCATCGCGGTGTCCGATGGCATCTCCATGGGTCACGAGGGCATGCGTGCGTCGCTGGTCAGCCGCGAGGTCATCGCCGACTCGGTGGAGACGGTGATGCACGCCGAGCGCTTCGATGGCATGGTGACCCTGGCCGGGTGCGACAAATCGCTTCCCGGCATGCTCATGGCGGCGGCTCGGCTGAACCTACCCAGCGTGTTCCTCTATGGCGGCTCGATTCTCCCAGGCCGGGTCCGTGACCGTGCTCTGGATATCACCTCGGTGTTCGAAGCGGTGGGTGCCCATGCGGTCGATGCCCTCTCCGACGAGGAGTTGAGCCTCATCGAGCACAACGCGTGTCCCACCGAGGGATCGTGTGCGGGGATGTTCACCGCCAATACCATGGCGTCAGTGGCCGAGGCGCTGGGCATGTCGCTCCCGGGGAGTTCAACAGCTCCCGCCGTCGACCGCCGGCGTGATGACGCCGCCTTCGCGTCGGGCCAGACGGTTGTCGACCTGCTTCGGGCCGGCATTCGGCCACGCCAGGTGATGACCAAAGAGGCCTTTGAGAATGCCATCGCCGTCACCATGGCCTTGGGGGGCTCCACCAACGCGGTGCTCCACTTGTTGGCCATCGCCAATGAGGCTCGGATCGAGCTGGCTCTCGACGACTTCAACAAGGTGGCGGCCCGGGTGCCCCACCTGGCTGATACCAAACCGCACGGCAAGTACCACATGAGTGATCTCGATCGCATCGGCGGGGTACCGGTGGTGATGAAGGAACTCCTTGACGCCGGGTTGCTGTATGGAGACTGCCTCACGGTGACCGGAAAGACGGTGGCGGAGAACTTGGCCGCCCTCTCCCCACCGGCTCCCGACGGAGATGTGATCCATCCCATGGGCGACCCGATCCACGTCCAGGGCGGGATCGCGGTGTTGACCGGGTCTCTCGCCCCCAACGGCTCGGTGGTGAAAGTGGCCGGGATCGATCAGCTGACCTTCGATGGGCCGGCCCGGGTGTTCGATGGGGAGGACGCGGCCATGGAGGCCATCCTGGCTGGGTCCATCCAGGCCAATACCGTGGTGGTGATCCGGTACGAGGGACCCAAGGGTGGCCCGGGGATGCGCGAGATGTTGGCGGTGACCGGTGCCATGAAGGGCGTGGGTCGGGGCGGCGACTGTGCCCTGGTCACCGACGGTCGATTCTCGGGTGGGACCCACGGGTTCTGTATCGGGCATGTGGCTCCCGAGGCGGTCGATGGTGGCCCCATTGGTCTGGTTGCCGACGGCGACCGGATCGTGGTGGACGTGGTGAACCACACCATCGACCTTCTGGTGGACGACGATGAGCTCCAGCGACGGCGGGCGCATCTGAAGCATCCCGAGCCCCGCTATACCACCGGCGTGTTGGCCAAGTACGCCCGTCTGGTCACCGGAGCCGAGCGGGGCGCGGTCACCGAGCCCTGAGCGCCGACGTAGGGGCGACTTCGATGACCGAACGGGTTGATGCCGGGGTGATGGCCACATGGTGAGGAGTTCTTCCGCGGTGATCCACAACTGGCGGCCATCGCCGCGCAGCGGAGGGGAGCCGCGGGGTTGGTGCTGGTCGGAACCTTGCGGGCCAATGGATGGCCCCGGATCAGCCCGGTAGAACCGCTGGTTGTCGACGGCGCCCCAGTGGCGACTTCCATCTGTTTGCCGTGGACATCACTGAAGTCGGGCACTTCGCGGTGGTGGGCGATGAGCACGACGTCCGGAGGTGGGCCCCGGAGGGAGCACCGACCTGACCGGCCACCAGGCACTTGTCGAAACCCTCCCAGTCATGCAACAATGCAACCACCATGCGTACCACCCCCATCAACCCCAGCATCATCTTGGTACTCGTTTCGTAGCGCACGCGACGATCTTTCGCCGTGTGCGCTTTCCGACCTCCCAGATGGGAGGTCGTTTTCATTCCCCAATACAAACGCCACAACCAACACAACCCATACAGATAAACCGATTGCGCCGACCATCGCAGATGAGGCAGATAAGGGAGTACCCCGATGGACCCGAGGGAAATGACAGGAGCACAAGCGCTGATCAAGAGTCTGGAGATGCAGCGGGTAGAGGTGATGTTCGGCCTCCCCGGCGGTGCCATTCTCCCCGTCTACGACCCGATCATCGACTCATCGATCCGTCATATCCTGGTACGTCACGAGCAGGGCGCCGGCCACATGGCCCAGGGATATGCCCAGGCCACGGGGCGCCCGGGGGTGGCCATCGTGACCAGCGGTCCCGGCGCCACCAACATCGTGACGCCGTTGGCGGACGCCTACATGGACTCGACGCCATTGGTGGTGATCACCGGACAAGTGGCGACGTCGTCGATCGGATCCGATGCGTTCCAAGAGAGTGACACCACCGGAATCACCATGGGGATCACCAAGCACAACTGGTTGGTGACTGATGCCAACGACATCCCCCGGGTGGTGGCCGAGGCGTTTCACGTGGCCACCACCGGTCGACCCGGACCCGTGCTGATCGACATGCCCAAGGACATCGCCCAAGCCAGCATGGAGTGGTACTGGCCTGAGCCGTCCGATCTCGATCTTCCCGGCTACCACCCGGTCACCCGGGGGGATCCCGAGTTGGTGCGCGAGGCTGCCGAGATGCTGCTGGCCGCCGAACGACCGGTCATCTATGCCGGCGGGGGAATTCTGAAGGCACGCGCCTCGGAGAGCCTGCGGGAACTGGCCGAGCGGACAGGTATCCCGGTGGTGACCACCCTGATGGCACGAGGCTCTTTCCCCGATTCACACCCACTCTGTTTGGGGATGCCGGGCATGCATGGGAACTACACGGCAGTGACCGCCATGCAGCGCTCGGACCTACTGATTGCGCTGGGAAGCCGGTTCGATGACCGGGTGACCGGTCGGGTGGGTGCCTTCGCCCCCGAGGCGAAGGTCATCCATGTGGATATCGATCCGGCCGAGCACCACAAGGTGCGCCGGGCCGACGTCGCCATCGTCGGCGACTGTCGATTGGTCATCGACGAGTTGTTGATGGCGCTCGACAGTCTTGGTCTCCCTCATTCGGATGCCACCCGGGTCGGCTCGGGCGGCACGCCTTCGGACGCCGCGCCCGGAGCCCCGGCGGTGCCCGGCTCGCCGGCGGCTTCATTTCCCCGTGACGGGATCGACCTCTGGCGGGCCAAGCTCAGCGAATGGCAGATCCGGTTCCCATTGGTCTATGCCCAAACCGACGCACCCGGTGAGCTGAAGCCCCAGTTCGTCCTCGAAACCTTGCGCGACGCCACGCCTGATGACACCATCGTGGCATCCGGGGTGGGGCAACATCAGATGTTCGCCTCTCAGTGGTGGAAGTTCGACTACCCGAATACCTGGATCAACTCGGGTGGTCTCGGCACCATGGGCTTCGCAGTGCCCGCCTCGATCGGGGCCAAGGTGGGACGTCCCGACAAGATGGTGTGGGCAGTCGACGGCGATGGTTGTTTTCAGATGACCGCCCAAGAGTTGGTGACCGCCAGTTCCGAACGGATCCCCGTCAAGATCGCCCTCCTCAACAATGCCTACCTCGGCATGGTCCGGCAATGGCAGGAGATGTTCTACGAAGAGCGCTACTCCGAGGTGTACCTGTCACCCGATCTCCCCGACTACGTCGGATGGGCCGAGTCGATGGGTTGCGTCGGCATCAGGGTCGAGAGCCCCGAAGAGGTCGGCCCTGCCATTGACAAGGCCAACTCCATCGACGATCGCCCGGTGGTCATCGACTTCCGCACCGACGCTTCGGAGAAGGTGTACCCGATGGTGGCGGCGGGAGCCTCCAACGACGAGATCATCGTCGACCCATCGCTGATGCGAGGAGATAACTGATGTCGGCCTATGGAATCGACAAGCGCCACCACACCCTGACCGTCCTGGTCGAGAACAAGCCCGGGGTGCTGGCCAGGGTGGCCGGACTCTTCGCCCGGCGGGGATACAACATCTTCAGCCTTGCCGTGGCTCCGTCCGACGATGCTCGATTCAGCCGCATCACCATCGTGGTGGACGTCGAGTCGGCCCCGTTGGACCAGATTGTCAAGCAACTCGACAAACTGATCCCGGTGGTCTCCATCACCGAGCTGGCCCCATCGGCGGCTCGCGAGCGTGAGTTGTTACTGGTCACCGTGGAGGTCTCACCGGAGACCCGGGGCCAGGTAATCGAGCTGGTGGGCGTGTTCGAAGGCAAGATCATCGACGTGGGCCATGACCGGCTCACGGTGATGCTGGCCGGGTCACCGACCAAGGTCGATGACTTCGAGGACCTCATCCGGAGCTACGGAATTGTGGAGCTGCAACGTACTGGTCGGGTGGCATTGCCTATGCTCGAGCGGTCCGACGACCGATCCAACGCGAGTGCCAAGGTGCTCGGATTCGCAAAACACACAGAGAAGGCAGGTTGATCACGATGGCCACGCTGTACTACGAAAAGGACGCTGACCCGAGTTTGATCGGTGGTCGCAAAGTGGCGGTCATCGGCTATGGCTCCCAGGGTCACGCTCACGCACTGAACCTGTCCGAATCCGGGGTGGACGTTCGTGTCGGGCTCCGGGACAGCTCGTCGTCCAAGCAGAAGGCCCAAGAGGCCGGGCTGCGGGTCCTGTCGGTGGCCGAGGCGTCGGCCGAGGCTGACGTGATCATGATTCTGTTGCCGGATACCGAGCAGGCCTCGGTGTACGAGGCCGAGATCGCTCCCCACCTGCAGCCGGGTGACGTCATCCTCTTCGCCCACGGCTTCAATATCCGCTTCGGCCTTATCACCCCTCCCGCCGACGTGGACGTAGCCATGGTTGCTCCCAAGGGCCCTGGCCACCTGGTGCGCCGGACCTACACCGAAGGGGGAGGGGTTCCCTCCCTGGTGGCGGTGTCCGCCGATCCCTCGGGCAAGGCCCACGACCTGGCCCTGTCCTACGCCCACGCCATCGGAGCCACCCGGGCCGGAGTGCTCGATACCACCTTCGCCGAGGAGACAGAGACCGACCTGTTCGGGGAGCAGGTCGTGCTGTGCGGAGGCCTCACCGCGTTGGTGCAGGCCGGATACGAGACATTGGTAGGCGCCGGGTATCAACCCGAGTCCGCCTACTTCGAGTGTCTTCACGAGCTGAAGCTGATTGTTGACCTGATGTACGAACAGGGAATCAGCGGGATGCGTTTCTCCATCTCGGATACCGCCGAGTACGGCGACCTCACCCGCGGCCCCCGGGTCATCAACGAGGCGGTCAGGGAAGAGATGGGTCGTATCTTGGGAGAGATCCAAGACGGCACCTTCGCCAAGGAATGGGTCGAGGAGAACGCCAATGGACGTCCCAATTACAAGGCGTTGCGCCAGGCCGGCTTTGACCATCCCATCGAGAAGGTGGGCGCCCAGCTGCGCGACATGATGCCGTTCGTCACAGCAGGGAAGCAGAAGATTCAGGACATCTCGGGCGGCTGATCGTGCGGCATCGCGGAGGATGGCGATCGGTCAGCCGCGCCCACTGGTACCTGCCGGAAATCGGTGCCGGAACCGTCCCCGCCGTGGGTGGCCTACCCCGATATGTACACGGCGCAGGGTGAGGACAAGGACGGGGCGGATTGGCTGCAGATCGATGACGTGGCTCCGCCAACGGATTCCCGGCCGAAGCTGCTCAATCAGCCGATGCCCCCCACCACGTAGTTGATGCAGGCGCACAGCGCGGCCACATCGTCGGGATCGATGGCCGGGAACATGGCGACACGGAGCTGGTTGCGCCCGAGCTTGCGGTAGGGCTCGGTGTCGACAATTCCGTTGGCCCGCAGCACCGCGGCCACGGTGGCGGCATTGATGGAGTCGGCGAAATCGATGGTGGCGACCACCCGGCTCCGTTCGACCTCCCGCTGCACGAAGGGCGTGGCAAAGTCGGATTTGTCAGCCCAGGTATAGATGATCTCCGCCGAGCGGTCACACCGACCGGTGGAGAACTTCATGCCACCGTTGTCATTGAACCAGCGGACCTGGTTGTCGAACATGAACACCGTGGCCAGTGCCGGGGTGTTGTAGGTCTGGTCGAGCTTGGAGTTGTCGAGGGCGATGGTCAGGTCCAGTGACGCCGGCACCCACCGACCCGAGGCCTTGATGCTGGCGATGCGCTCTTGGGCGGACGGGGACACCAATGCGCCCCACAGGCCCCCGTCTGACCCGAAGGATTTCTGCGGAGCGAAGTAGTACACGTCGAACTGCTCGGGGTCGACCGGGAGTCCGGCGGCCCCCGAAGTGGCATCCACCGCCACCAGACTGCCGCCCTTGGCTGCCGATTCGGCTCCTGTGGGCCGGGTGATCTCCATCATCACCCCGGTGGAAGTCTCATTGTGGGTGAGGGCGTAGAGGTCGACATCGTCCCGGGCGATCGACGTGGGGTGGGTGCCGACATCGGAGGCAATGATCTCGGGATCGTCGAGATGGGGGGCGTCGGAGGCGGCGGTGGCGAACTTGGAGGAGAATTCGCCGAAGCTGAGGTGCTGGCTCTTCTTCTCGATGAGACAGAAGGTGGCCGCGTCCCAGAAACAGGTGGTGCCCCCGTTGCCGAGCATGACCTCGTACCCGTCAGGTAGCGAAAACAGGTCGCGGAGGCCTTCCCGAAGGCTGCCGACCACTGACTTGACGGTCTTTTGACGGTGGCTGGTGCCGAGGAAATGGTTGGCCGCCGCGGCCAGGGCCCCGACGTTCTCGGGTCGCACTTTGGAGGGTCCCGAGCCGAAGCGGCCGTCGGCCGGGAGCAAGTTGGCAGGAATGGTGATCTGGGGGTTGTCAGAGGCGTCGGTCACGTATGGAATCATGGCACTCATGGCTCACCCGCCCGAAAACCGTGTCTCGGCGCGTATCGCCGCCGTCTCACCGTCGGCCACCCTGGCGGTCGATGCCAAGGCCAAAGCCCTACAGGCCCAGGGGGAGAATGTCATCGGCTTCGGGGCCGGCGAGCCCGATTTCCCTACCCCTGACCACATAGTGGCCGCGGCGGAAGTCGCCTGCCGGGATCCCAAGTCCTACAAGTATTCGCCCACCGCCGGCCTGCCCGCGCTGCGGGACGCCCTGGCGGCTAAGACCCGGCGCGATTCAGGGCTGGAGGTCAGCGCCTCGCAGGTTCTGGTGACCAATGGCGCCAAGCACGCCATCGCCAACGCCTTTGCCGTCCTGTGCGACCCCGGCGACGAGGTGCTGGTGTTGGCGCCGTACTGGACGACCTACCCCGAGTCCATCGCCTTGGCCGGTGGCGTCCCCGTGGTGATTTCTACCGATGAGTCATCGGGATTCCGGGTTTCTGTGGATCAGCTGGAAGCTGCCTACACCGACCGGACCAAGGTGTTGCTCTTTGTGTCTCCCTCCAACCCGACAGGGGCGGTCTATCCGCGTTCGGAGATCGAAGCCATCGGCCGCTGGGCGGTGGACCATGGCGTGTGGGTCATCACCGACGAAATCTATGAACATCTGGTCTATGGGGACGCCGAGCACCACTCGATGCCGGTGGTCGTCCCCGAGCTGGTCGATACCTGCATTGTGGTCAATGGCGTGGCCAAGACCTACGCCATGACGGGTTGGCGGGTCGGGTGGCTGATCGGCCCCACCGACATCGTCACCGCCGCCACCAACCTCCAGTCTCACCAAACCTCCAATGTGGCCAACGTCAGCCAACGGGCGGCGCTGGCCGCGGTGGCGGGTGACCTGTCGGCAGTGTCGGAGATGCGATCGGCCTTCGACCGCCGCCGCCAAACCATTCACCGGATGCTCAACGAGATCGACGGGGTCACCTGCATCGATCCTGACGGAGCGTTCTATGCCTTCCCGTCGGTGCAGGGGCTCTATGGCCGGGAAATCCGCGGCCGGAAGATCACATCGAGTGCCGAGTTGGCCGAGGTGGCCATCGACGAGGCCAAGGTGGCGGTGGTGCCCGGCGAGGCGTTCGGAGCGCCCGGGTACTTTCGGATGTCCTACGCGTTGGGCGACGACGACCTTATCGAGGGTGTCAATCGATTGGCCGAACTCTTCAGCGACGCCGGCTAGCGCGGCTGTTACATGACCATCGAGATCGATCCGATCTCACAGAGGAAGGATCACCATGGGTAGGGTGCTTGTCACCGAAAAATTGGCTCAAACCGGGCTCGACCTGATGGCCGAGGCGGGGTATGACGTCGATGTCCAGTTGGGACTGTCCCCCGACGAGCTGTTGGGTGCCATCGTGGGGGCTCAGGCGCTGGTGATTCGGTCGGCCACCACGGTGACCGCCGATGTGCTGGCGGCCGGCACCGATCTGGTGGTGGTGGGAAGGGCCGGCATCGGCCTCGACAACGTCGACGTTCCGGCGGCCACCGAACGCGGGGTCATGGTGGTCAACGCCCCACAGTCCAACATCCTGTCCGCGGCCGAACAGGCCATGGCGCTGTTGTTGGCGCAGGCCCGGAACATTCCTCAGGCCCACGCCGCCCTGGTGGCAGGGAAGTGGGAGCGATCCAAGTGGGAAGGCGTCGAGCTCTATGGCAAAACCCTCGGTGTCATCGGGCTGGGCCGGGTCGGTGCCCTGGTGGCTCAGCGGGCGCTGGCGTTCGGCATGCGTCTGGTGGCCTACGACCCGTTCGTATCGGTGGATCGGGCCAAGCTCATGGGTGTCGAGCTCATGGGCATCGAGGAGCTGATGGGCGAGTCGGATTTCGTCACCGTCCACCTGCCGAAGAATGCCGAGACGCTGGGGCTCATCGGCAAGGACCTGTTGGCCAAGTCCAAACCCGGCCTTCGCATCATCAACACCGCCCGTGGTGGCATTGTCGACGAAGATGCCCTGGCCGAGGCCATCCGCTCGGGCCAGGTGCAGGGTGCGGGGCTCGACGTCTTCGCCAAGGAGCCGACCACCGAGTCGCCGCTCTTCGAGCTTTCCTCGGTCATCGTGACCCCCCACCTCGGCGCATCGACGGCCGAGGCCCAGGACAAAGCCGGAGTCACCATCGCCGAGCAGGTCATCCTGGCCCTGGCCGGCGACTTCGTCCCGTTCGCGGTCAACGTGTCGGCCGGAGACGTCTCCGAGACAGTGCGGCCGTTCATGGGTCTCGCCGAGCAACTGGGCCGCATCTTCTCGTGCCTGAACGACGGGCTTCCCGACACGCTCGAGATCGAATACCAGGGCGGCCTGGCCGGCTCGGGTACCGGCATTCTCACCTTGTCGGTGTTGAAGGGCGTGTTCGCTGCCGCCACCACCGAACCGGTGTCCTATGTCAATGCACCCCAGCTAGCGGCCGAGCGTGGCCTCGAGGTTCGGGAGACCTCCACCATCACCGCCCACGATTACGTGAACCTGATCACCCTCCGATGCGGTGATCACTCGGTGGCCGGCACCCTTACCGGGCCCCGCACCGAGCCCCAGTTGGTGATGATGGACGACCACACGGTGGAGGTGCCACCGGCCCCCCACATGTTGGTTGTCCGAAACGATGATCGGGCCGGCATGATCGGCGTGGTGGGGACCATCCTCGGCGAGGCCGGGGTCTCCATCTCGTCGATGGGCGTGGGCCCCTCGGCCACCGGCAACACCGCGCTGATGGTGCTGTCCACCGATCGCTTGGTTCCCGATGGGGCACTGGAGCTGCTCCGGGGATCCGCCGGGATCAGCGACGTCCACACCGTCCAGTCCTGACGGCTCGGGTCGCGGGCACCGATCGGTAGGGCACAGCACCCAGGGAGGTCAATTGATTCCGCATCTGAGCGAATCCCAGGTGGTCACCGTCTTCCGCTCCCGGTTGCGGGCCGACGCCAACCCGGCCTTCGGGGAGATGGCCGAGGAGATGGAGACGGCCGCACGGCACGTCCCGGGTTTCGTCGACTTCAAGACGTTCACGGCTGACGACGGAGAACGGGTGTCATTGGTGACCTTCGCGTCGAGCGAGGCCCACCGCACCTGGCGGGACGACCCGCGCCACCGCCAGGCGCAGCGGCGGGGTCGGGAGGAGTTCTACGAGGAGTACTCGATTCAGGTTTCCAATTGCATGCACGTCCGCCAATGGGAATCGTCAGGTGATGGCTGAGGTGAGCGTCTCCATTGCGGGTCGGCTCAGGTCAGGAGCGGGAAACCAGCAGCCGGAAGCCGGTGTCGAAGGTGGGGCTGTCTACCAGGTCGGCGTAGCGACGGTCCCAGGACCCGGTCCGGAGGTCATCGGCCAGTCTGCCCATGGCCCGTTCGACCACCGACGGATCGACCTGGGCGAAACCCGACATATGGCTTCGGATCTCCGGTTCGAGGTAGGCGTGGGGCCGACACCAGAACGCCCCGAGGGCGCCGTCGGTGAACTCCCGGGTGAGCGGGAGCACGGTCACCTCGGCATCGAGATGGTCGACCACGTCATCGAATGAGGTGCGGATGGCATCGAGGACCCCGATCTCGGGCACGTAGTCGCGGATGACCCACTGGTCACCGTGACACACCGGGTCGAAGGTGAGGACGATCCGGAGCGGTGCCACCCGGCAGAGCTCGTCGAGCCCGGCCCGCCAGTCCTCCCAGTGGTGGACGCTCAACACCCTCACGATGGCGGCGGCCCAGGCGGGATCGGTGCGGCGGCCTTCCGTGTAGCCGATGCCGATCCGGTCGTACGCCGGTGTCGGGGACGTCGGTCAGTCCTTGCGATCCGGGTTGACCGGCACCGGTGGCCAGGTGTCCCCACCGATGGTGGGAATCGACCCCTCGGTCCGACCGGCACCGTCGGACCTCGATCCGAGGACACGGGCCACCGCGGTGGCCACACCGGCAACCAGGGTGAGCCTGATTGACCACTTCACCAACGTCTTGAGCATCCACACACAGTAGGTGGGAGTTTCCGGGGTCGACTCATCGGCAACGCCTACCCTGGCGGGATGGAACCCACCCCATCGGTCGGCGAACCTACCCGCCGCCGGGTCTCGGTCGTACTGTTGGCGGTAGCCACCGTCACCGTCTTGTACTGGGTGGCATGGTTCGTCCATCGCTCGCTGGTCGCCTCCGAGCACTCCGCGGCGTACTACCAGTTCGAAAACGCCTTTCCGTTGGCCGACGGTTGGCTGGTCCTCTGTCTGGTCGCCGCCGCCTTCACCCTGTCGGCACATCGCCCCGCCTCACTGTTCTGGTTGTTGGCCGGAGGAGGAGCGGGCCTGTACCTCTTTGCCATGGACACGTTGTACGACATCGAGCATGGAATTTGGGGCAAGGGCGCAAACGGTCTGGTCGAGTTGGGCATCAATATCGTCACGGTGGGGCTGTCACTGGCCATCCTGGGTTGGACCTGGCGACGGCGGGAGGAACTGCTGCACCCGTCCGATGGTTAGCGGGCAGCTGACGGGTGAGGGACGATTCGGCAGGGGACTTCGGCCTTCTCGTCGAGGTGGTAACTGACGCAAATCCGGTGATAGCCATCGGCCACCCACAACGGATCTCCCTGCACCAATAGAACAGGGGAGAGCTTGGACCCCCCTTGATCTTCTTCAGGTCGGCGGCGACCTCACTGTCATCGGTGCTCGACAACTGTAGGCGCGAGGCCCGAAGCAGATCTTTGGCGGCACGGTGAACCAGCACGTCCTGTTTCTGCAATTTCCTGACCAACTTGGTCGCTGCCTCGGCTCCGACCAGCAATGAAAGATACGACGTGGCAGCGGGATAGTCGTGATCTTCGGGCTCGCGCTTCCAATGCTCCACAGTCATGAACCTCCGGTCTCCGGGTTGTCAGGGAACAGAGCTATCGGTGTCACAGTGAAGAACCCGATTTCCCCGAAAATGCCAGGCGATCGGAGCCAGGCAGAAACCTGGCGTGGATGGCTACGGCGGTCTGCTCGAGATCGAGCGTGCTGTTGTCGATCACGTGAGGCTCGTAGGGACCGAGTTGGTTGAACTCTTCCCACAACTGCCGGATGGGCCCTTTGGCGGTGAGGGCCGGGTGTCCGGGTACACGTGGCCGGCGAGACGTGGCGCGGTCCAGAGCCAATCGGACTCGATGCACACTGACGGGTCGAATCGGACGGCAACCAATGGGGCCACGCTGGATTTCCCAGTTCCGGGTGGGCCGGTGATGATGAGGACCGCGGGTGGATCAGCTCGTCGGCTGGGCCAACTCAGCGGGTGGTCGGAAGCCAGGCAGGGCGTTGTGACTCATACGAGCCGATCTCGTCCACGTATCTGAGGGTGAGCCCGATGTCGTCCCAGCCGTTCACGAGTCGCTCCCGGGTGAACTCGTCAAGCGGAAAGGTGGTCTCGATACCGGCGGCCGGCGCCCCTACGGTCCCCGCGGCAACATCGACGGTGATCTCGAGGGACGGATCGGCGATGATGGCGTCGAGCAACTCCCGCCCCACCCGAGCGTCCACCTGTACCGGCACCAGACCCACTTTGGTGCAGTTGTTGCGGAAGATGTCGGCAAATTGCGGGGAGATCACCGCTTGAAACCCATAGTCCTGGAGCGCCCACACCGCGTGCTCCCGGGACGATCCGGTCCCGAAATTGGGCCCGGCGACCAACACCGTCGCTCCCGCGTACTCCTCGTTATTCAGGACAAAGTGACGATCGTCACGCCACTCGGCGAAGAGCCCGGCCCCGAATCCTGTCCGTTCCACCCGCTTCAGCCAGTCGGACGGGATGATCTGGTCGGTGTCGACATCGGACCGGTCGAGCGGAACAGCCCGCCCGGTGACTACGGTAACTGCCTGCATCAGTGAAGCTCCTCGGGGGTAGCGAAGTGGCCGGCCACCGCGGTGGCGGCAGCCACGGCCGGGGACACCAGGTGGGTGCGACCGCCCCGGCCCTGGCGTCCCTCGAAGTTTCGGTTCGAGGTGGACGCCGCCCGTTCGCCCTGGGCCAACTTGTCGGGGTTCATGGCCAGGCACATGGAGCACCCGGGCTGACGCCATTCGAAGCCGGCGTCGATGAAGACGGCATCGAGGCCCTCCGACTCGGCCTGGAGCTTGACCCGGTGGGACCCGGGAACCACCAGGGCACGGAGACCTTCCCTTATGTTCCGGTGTCGAAGAACATCGGCCGCGGCACGCAGGTCTTCGATGCGCCCGTTGGTACATGAGCCTATAAAGACGGTATCGACTGACACGTCGCGGAGGGGGGTGCCGGCGGTGAGCCCCATGTACTCGAGGGCTCGCGCCGCCGCCTCGCGTTCGGTGGGATTGGCGAACGAATCGGGGTCGGGGATCGACCCGTCGATGCGGGCTACCTGGGCGGGATTGGTTCCCCAGGTGACATGCGGGGCCAACCCGGTGGCGTCGATGGTCACCTCTTTGTCGAAGGCGGCATCGGCATCGGTGGAGAGCGTGCGCCAATCGGCGAGGGCCTCCTCCCACGCCGCCCCCTTGGGAGCGTGGTCCCGCCCGGCCAGGTAGGCAAACGTCGTCTCGTCCGGTGCGATCATCCCAGCCCGCGCACCTGCCTCAATGGACATGTTGCACACCGTCATGCGGCCCTCCATCGACAGCGCCCGGATAGCCGCACCCCGGTACTCGATGACGTGACCCATGCCGCCGGCGGTCCCGATCTCTCCGATGACGGCCAGCACCACGTCCTTGGCCGTCACCCCGGCCGGCAGGTCGCCGTCCACGGTGACCGACATGGTGGCCGGGCGCCTCTGGGCGAGGGTTTGGGTGGCCAGTACGTGCTCGACCTCACTGGTACCGATGCCGAAGGCCAAGGCCCCGAACGCACCGTGGGTCGAGGTGTGACTATCGCCACACACAATGGTCATTCCCGGTTGGGTCAGCCCCTGTTCGGGCCCGATGATGTGCACGATCCCCTGGTTGGCATCGCCCATCGGGTAGCAGGTGATCCCGAACTCATTGCAGTTGGTTCCGAGCACCGCCAATTGTTTGGCTGAGATGGGATCGGCCACCGGTTTGTCGATGTCGGTGGTGGGGACGTTGTGATCGGCGGTAGCGATGGTCAGATCAGGACGATGGACCCCCCGGCCGGCCAAACGCAGCCCCTCGAATGCCTGAGGGGAGGTGACCTCGTGGATCAGGTGGAGGTCGATGAAGATGATGTCGGGCTCTTCGCCCACCCCGGCGTGCACGACGTGGCGGTCCCAGACCTTCTCCGAGAGGGTGCGTGGCGATTCGGGCATCAGTCAGTCACCGATCTTTACGATGTGGACCCGAAGGGTGCCACCGGGCGCGGCGTACTCAACGGTGTCCCCGGCGGCGTGGCCCATCATGGCCAAACCGAGGGGCGATCCGGGCGAAACCACGGTGACGTCCCCCTGTCGCTCCTCGATGGAGCCGACAAAAAAGGTCTGAGTATCGGCATCGTCGTCGCCGTCATAGCGGAGGGTGACCACCGAGCCTTGGGCCACGGTGCCGTCCGAGGGAGCGACCTCGTCCACCACTTCAGCCTTCTTCAGCATGGCCTGCAGTTGACGGATCCGGGCTTCCATCTTCCCTTGGCTGTCCTTGGCCGCGTGGTAGTCGCCATTTTCCTTCAGGTCGCCGAGAGCCCGTGCCGCCTCGATGGCGCTGGCGATCTCTACCCGGCCGCGGGTCGTGAGGTCTTCGACTTCGGCATGAAGCCGCTCATAGGTGCTGCGGGTGAGCTGGGTGGCGGAGGTGTCACTCATGGGGTACCAGGCTAACGGGTTTGGGAAGAAGCCCCATCCGTGCCCGGGCCCGGGTTGGGCATCCACACTGGGCATCGCCGCCGGACCCATCGACTGTCGGAGAGACATGGTGGATGGCAATATCGTGGCCGAACACATCACGAACGAGGGGGCCGACCAATGGCCGACATACAGGGCAGCTGGGACAAGAAGTACGAGGGCGTCGTCACCACGCTGGCGAAGAGCCTCGATGATGGAGGTGACGTCGGGGCATCGGTGGCGGTGATGGTGGGCGGCGAGCCGGTGGTCGATATCTGGGGAGGCTTCGTCGACGAGGCGAAGACCACCCCCTGGAAGGAGGACACCATCATCAACGTCTGGTCGACGACCAAGACGATGACCTTCCTCTGTGCCCTGATGCTGGCCGATCGGGGCGAACTCGACTTCCATGCCCCGGTGGCCACCTACTGGCCCGAGTTCGCGGCCGGCGGCAAGGAAGCCGTGGAGGTGCGCCACCTGATGGGTCATACCGCCGGCCTGGCCGGATGGACCGAGCCTCTCAAGCACGAGGACCTGGCCGACTGGGAAAAGTGCACCTCGATGCTGGCCGCCCAAGAACCCTGGTGGGAGCCGGGCACTGCATCCGGGTACCACGCGGTCACCCAGGGCTATCTCATCGGCGAGGTGGTTCGCCGAATCACCGGAGCGTCGATCGGCACCTGGTTTGCCGACGAGGTGGCCGGCCCCTTGGGTGCCGACTTCCATATCGGGCTGCCCGCCTCCGAGGACGGGCGGGTGGCACCGGTCATTGCCCCTCCACCGGTGGACCCAAAGGACCTGGGCGCATCCGACATCGCCTTGCGGACCTTGGGCAACCCGGTGTTGGACGCCACCGTGTCGCACAACGCCTGGTGGCGCCGGGCGGAGATCCCCGCGGCCAATGGGCAGGGCAACGCCCGATCGGTGGCAACCGTTCAGTCGATCATCTCCGGTGGCGGGGAGGCCCGGGGGGTCCGACTGCTGTCGGAGAAGGCATGTGATGCCATCTTCGAAGAACAGTCCTACGGCAAGGATCTGGTGCTCGGGATACCGATCCGGTTCGGAATGGGGTATGGATTGAGTACCGACATCATGCCGCTGGGCCCGCGGGCCTGTTACTGGGGCGGCTACGGCGGCTCGTTGATCATCATGGACCAACAAGCCCGCCTTACCGTGTCGTATGTGATGAATCGGATGGAGAGTGGGTTGGTGGGGGATCTGCGGGGAGCCAACATCGTGATGGCGGCGGTGACGGGCTTGGCCAACCACTGACGCCGGGAACCAGGGACGGTCACCAACTGTCCCGTGAGGTAGGGAGCCACAGCGATGCCGCTGCACGAACGCAATGCCATCCGGGACCGGGTCCACGAATCGCTCTTCGCCTCGGCGCAGCTTGCCCAGGCGCTGCCCAAGTACAAGTTCCCCGAGCACGAGACGTTTCCCGATATCGCCTTCCAGGTCATCGAGGACGAGTTGCTGCTCGACGGCAATGCCCGTCAGAACCTGGCCACCTTTTGCCAGACGTGGGAGGAGAGCCAGGTTCACAAGCTCATGGACATGGCCATCGACAAGAACCTGATGGACAAGGACGAGTATCCCCAGTCAGCCGAACTCGAGCGGCGGTGCGTCCATATGTTGGCCGATCTGTGGAATGCTCCCGATGCCGCCAACACGGTGGGGACGTCCTCGCTCGGTTCGTCAGAAGCCTGCATGCTGGCCGGTCTGGCCGCCAAGTGGCGGTGGCGGGCCAAGCGCAAGGCTGAGGGGAAATCGACCGACACACCCAACATGGTGTGCGGCCCGGTGCAGGTGGTCTGGCATAAGTTCGCCCGGTACTGGGATATCGAGATGCGGGAAATTCCGATGTCCCCGGGCCGCTACTGCATGGATGCCGAGCAGATGCTCCCCTTGATCGACGAGAACACCATGCTGGTGGTGTCGACGTTCGGGGTCACCTACACCGGCACCTATGAGCCGGTACTCGAGCTATCCGAGGCGCTCGATCGCCTGCAGAGCCAAAAGGGATTCGACGTGGACATCCACGTGGACGGGGCCAGTGGCGCCTTTCTGGCCCCCTTCTGTGCTCCCGACGTGCAGTTCGACTTCCGGGTTCCTCGGGTGAAGTCGATCAGCACCTCGGGCCACAAATTCGGTCTCGCCCCCCTCGGGGTGGGATGGGTTATCTGGAGCGACAAGGCGGAGCTGCCCGAGGACCTGATCTTCCATGTCTCCTACCTGGGCGGCGACATGCCCGACTTTCAGATCAACTTCTCCCGGCCGGCCGGCCAGATCATCGCCCAGTACTACGACTTCATCCGGTTGGGGCACAAGGGATATCAACGGGTCCACCAGGCCTGTTATGACACCGGCGCCTTCCTGGCCAAAGAGATCGCAAAACTCGGCCCGTTCGAGCTCCTGTGTGCCAGCGATCCGGCCACCGGCATCCCCGCGGTCACCTGGAGGATCAAAGAAGGGGAGGATCCCGGGTACACCCTCTTCGACCTGGCCGACCGGCTCCGGGTCCGGGGCTGGCAGGTGCCGGCCTATCCGCTCACCGGTTCGGCATCCGATGTGACGGTGCAGAGGATCCTGGTGCGTCAGGGTTTCGACCGCGATCTGGCCTCCATCCTGGTCGATGACTTTGCCGCCTCCGTGGCTCATTTCGACCAGCACCCGGTGTCGGTGGCGATGACATCCGAAGAGGCGGGTGGCTTCAACCACCTCTAGGGCCAGGTGGTGTTCGCGGACCGAGACAGGCGACGTGGCGGAAACCGAGGGATCTGGGTGGCACGGATGGCCACACAGATGGCCAGTCGGAGTGCTTGGATAGCACGGGTATGACTAGCGCCCCCGGCTCGGCCGGCGATCACGGGTCCCGATCGTTTTCCGCTCAGTTCGAACAGCAACAGAGCTCCCCGTTCCCCTGGAAGGCGGTGGTCAAACGCTCGATCTTGGTGACCATTGCCGGAGTGGCGCTGTATCTGGTCGCTCCCAGCGTCATCGCCGTCCTCCACTCGTGGCCGCGGTTGGCCACTCTGAACCCCATCTGGTTGGGTGTGGCCCTGGTGTCGCAGGGGGCGCACTTCGGGTGCACGTTCGCCCTCCAGCGGGTCGCGCTCCGAACCAAAGAGTGGTTCCCGGTCGTCACCGCCCAACTGGCCGGCAATGCCATCAGCCTCATCGTTCCGGGGGGAGCCGCCGCCGGCGCCGCCGTCCAGTTCAGGATGCTGGCTGCCAGTGGGATGGATGCCGCCGATGCGGCCGGAGGCCTCACCGCCTTCTCGCTCCTGGGCATCGCCGGCCTCCTGGCCCTCCCCGTTCTGGTGCTCCCGGTGGTCCTCTTCGGGGCCCCGGTCAGTTCGGGGCTGTACACCGCGGCCATTATCGGCGCCGTGGCGTTCGTGCTCTTCACCGGATTCGGGGCCTTGGTGATGGCCACCGACGCCCCGATCCGGTTGATGGGGTGGGTGGCGCAGAAGGTGCGAAATCGAATCCGTCGCCAGAGGAAGCCCATTTCGGGGCTCAGTCGCCGGCTCCTCGAACAACGCGATCTGGTCGTTGCCGTACTGGGCAAGCAATGGTGGCAGGCAACCCTGTTGTCGGCCGGACGGTTGGGGTTCGACTTCTTCTGTCTGTTGGCGGCGGTGCTGGCGGTGGGGAGCGATCCTTCGCTGGACCTGGTGCTCCTGGCCTATGCGGTGGCCGGTGTCATCGGTCTCATTCCCATTACCCCCGGAGGGCTCGGCATCGTCGAGGCCAGCCTGAGTGGCTTGTTGATCCTGGCCGGCCTGAATACCGGCGAAGCCGTGCTGGCCACGCTGACCTACCGGCTGGCGTCATACTGGATCCCGCTGGCGTCGGGCCCGGTCGCCTACACCCTCTTCAAGCGGCGGTATCGACAGGCGAAGCCGGCAGTCAGCTGAGGTCGACCACGCCGTGGTCCCGCAGGGTGCCCAACCGGCCACAACCCTCCTCGGTGACCAGCACCGCCAGTTGGTCGGGGTCGGTCGTGGTGGCCCAGGCCCGGCGACCGTCGACGGTGCGACAGGCCACCACCGCCCGCGACGGTGCCCCGTCGCGGGCGTAGGCGACCGAATAGGTCTCGACGGTGATTTCTCCGACGGCGTCGGCGTCGGATGAGCACTGAGGCAGCTGGCCGACGGCGGCGGCCGGATTGGCCCATCGGAAACCGCCGGCCTCTTCGACAACGGTGGATTCCGGTAGGTCGACCTCGCCGAGGGTAGGCCCGGGCCCGGGTTGGGTGCCGTAGATGCCGATGCTGTGCTCGGTCATGAACCAACCGAGCCCGGAGACGAAGCCGAGCGATCCGGGATCGGCACGCAGCTTGGTGGCCATGGTGGCGATGGAGTGGGTGCCGCAGTTGTTGCCCGGCCCGCCGGCAAAGGTGAGACCTCCGGTGACCGTGAGCGGGCGGCCCGGGTCATTCACGGGCAGGCCGAGCTCCTGGGCGGCGATCTCCACCGCCGACGGGAAGCACGAGTAGAGATCGACATGGGCGATGGTGCCGATGTCGGTGCCCGCCAATGCCGTGGCTGACTTCCCGGCCAGCCGGATGGCCGGAGACGAGTGGAAGTCGGCCCGGTGGGAGAGGAACCAGTGGTCGTCGGCGTCTGCCCCCGCCAACGGGAAGACCCACCTGTCGCGGGGAACACCGGCGGCCTCGGCGGCCTCGGCCGAACAGAGGACGAGGGCGGCTCCCTGGTCCACCTGCAAGTTGGCCGTCAACAACTTGGTATAGGGATACGAGACCATCCGATTGGACTCACCGGGCGTAGCGATCTGCTCTGCGGTCTTGGGCTCGCGCAACCATGCATACGGATTGGACGATGCCACCTCGGAGCACTGCGCCCACAATCTGGCGATCCACTCCCGGTGCTCATCCAGGCCTCGGCCCGCCGCGGCCCGGAGAGCATTTTCGAACAGGGGGTAGACGTTGACGGGAAGATCGAGGCCCTGTTCCTCCTCGGCGTCGGTGGTGGCCCGCTGGCTGTTCCCGAACATGGTGGGTTTGACGGTGCCGGCGCCCTGCACGGTCCAGGGGAGCATGGGCCGGTCGGGATCGCGGCGGGCGGCCATCACCGAGTAGACGCAGTCCGCCCCGGCGATCACCGCCACATCGAGGTCGCCTCGCCCGATGTCCAGGGCGGTGCGATTGACCAGGTGCTGGGCGTTGTTGCCCCCGGTGGTGCTGAGTCTGAACTCGAGTGGGTCCATGCCCGTCTGTTCGGCCACCAGCTGGCCCGGGTTGATGTACTCCCAGCTCAGGGGGTTGAGAATCCGGAGGGACTGCACCCGTTCGAGTAACGCGCGCCCGACTCCGGCCGTTCCGCCGGGCTCCGCTCCCGAACAGTCCTCGGCCGCCGACAGGACCGCTCGGGCCATCAGCTCCACCGGCTCGGGGCGCGCCGCCACCTCGACCCCGCCGGGATCGGGCCGGTTGGTGACCTGCCCGGTGCCCACGATGACAGGTGTCCTGGGGTCGATGACCATCAGAATTGGCAGCGTACATCGACGGAGCTCGGCCCGATTCCCCGTCACTACACTCGTTGTATGCGAATTGCTGTCGGTTCGGACCACGCCGGCTTCGACCTCAAATCGGCATTGGCCGAGCATCTGGCGGCCGGCGGCCACGAGGTCGTCGACCTGGGCACCGATTCGCCCGATGTCTCCGTGGACTATCCGGTCTTCGGGCTTGCCGTGGCCCGGGCGGTGGCCGGCGGCCAGGCCGACCGCGGTCTTTGTGTCTGCGGGACCGGCATCGGCATCGGTATTGCCGCCAATAAGGTGGATGGGGTGCGGGCCGCTTTGGTTCATGACGTGACCACCGCCAGCTTGGCCCGACGCCACAATGACGCCAATGTGGTCTGCTTGGGTGGAAGGATCACCGGACTGGCCGAAGCCACTGATGCCGTCGACACGTTCTTCACCACCGCCTATGAAGGTGGTCGTCATCAGAAGCGGCTGGATGAGATCTCGCAGTACGAATCCTCCCGGACCGATCCCGCCGAGACCACGGTGGGCGGCACGGGAGACGATCACGAAAGGCAGCAACCGTCATCATGAACCCTTCCTTTGCCGCTTCCCCGTTCGATTCCTGGTTGGGCGACGATCCCGAGATTGCCTCCCTGCTCACCCGGGAGGCCGAGCGTCAATCAACCACCCTCCAGCTCATCGCCTCGGAGAACTTCACGTCACCGGCCGTGTTGGCCGCCTCCGGCTCGGTCCTGACCAACAAGTACGCCGAGGGCTATCCCGGTCGCCGGTACTACGGAGGCAACCAGATCATCGATGAGGTCGAGGACCTGGCCCGAGAGCGGGCCAAGTCACTCTTCGGTGCCGACCATGCCAACGTGCAGCCTCATGCCGGGGCCAATGCCAATCTGGCTGTCTACCAAGCCCTACTCGAGCCCGGGGACACCATTTTGGCCATGCGCCTCGACCATGGTGGCCATCTCACCCACGGCTCCCCGGCCAGCATCACCTCCAAGGTCTGGCGCTTCGTCTCCTATGGCGTGTCGCCGGCCACCGGCGACGCCGACAAGCCAGGTGAGATCATCGACTTCGACCAGGTGGCGGACGTGGCCCGCCGGGAGCGACCGAAACTCATCGTGGCCGGCTCCACCGCCTATTCACGGATCATCGACCCGATGCCCTTTCGGGAGATCGCCGACTCGGTCGGGGCGTTGTTCATGTTTGACGCCGCCCATCCCGCCGGCCTGATCGCCGGCAAGGTGCATCCTTCGCCGGTGGGTGTGGCCGACGTGGTCACCTTCACCACCCACAAGACTCTCCGCGGCCCCCGGGGAGGGGCCATTGTGTGCAATGCCGAGTTCGCCAAGGCCATCGACAGCGCGGTGTTCCCCGGCCTACAAGGTGGTCCACTCGAGCACATCATTGCGGCCAAGGCGGTGGCGTTCGCCGAGGCGGCCCGCCCGGAATTCCACACCTATGCCGCCAACGTGGTGGCCAACGCCGCTGCGCTCGGCCGGTCGTTGACCAAAGAGGGGTTCCGGATGGTGTCGGGTGGCACCGAGAACCACCAGGTATTGCTCGATCTCCGGGCGTTCGACGAGGAACTGACCGGAAAGGTGGCCCAGGAGACCCTCGACCGGGCCGGCCTCACCTGTAACCGGAACACCATCCCCGACGATCCCCGGTCTCCCTTCGTGACGTCGGGTCTGCGCTTGGGATCAGCAGCGCTGACCACGACGGGGATGGGAGAAGCAGAGATGCAGCTCGTCGGCGAACTGATCAGCCGCACCCTGCGATCCCGCGAGGATGATGCTGAGCTGGGTGCCATACGCGCCGAGGTGCGCGAGTTGTGCAGCAGCTTCCCGCCGTATCCCACCTTGGTCACCACGTGACCGGACGGGAGTCGACGGGCGCGTGAGCCCGAGTGTGCCGCTCAACTGGTACGGAATTCTGCTGATCGTCGCGGCGGTGTCGGCCTGGGTGCTCACGTTTCCCACCCGTCATATCGCTGCACGGGTCGGCTACGTGGCCCAGCCGGACGAACGGAAGATCCACCAGCGGGTGACCCCTCAAGCCGGAGGGGTGGCCATGTTCCTGGCCATGTTGGTGACAGTGGCGGTGGCGGCGTCGATCCCGGCGTTGGATTCGTTGTTCCAGGGCTCCTCCGAGCCGCTGGGTCTGGTGCTGGGGGCCGCAGCCATCTTCGTGGTGGGGGTGATCGACGACATCCGGGACATGTCGGCACCGTCCAAGATGGCCGGCCAGGTCCTGGCGGCGATGATCCTGTACTTCTTGGGGGTGACCTGGTTCCAGTTCAAAGTGCCGCTGGCCGGATTTGTCGTGCTGGGTTCGGACTACACGCCGTTACTCACCGCATTGTGGGTGATCGCCATCACCAACGCGGTGAATCTGATCGACGGCCTGGATGGACTTGCCGCCGGGGTGGTGGCCATCGCCTCGGGGGCATTGGCCGTCTACGGGCTCCATCTTCAGGCCGTCGGGAATCTTCCGGCAGACAACATCGGGCCGCTGGTGGCGGTGATTACCTGCGGAATCTGCCTGGGCTTTCTTCCCCACAATTTCTACCCGGCCAAGATCTTCATGGGTGACGCCGGAGCACTGCTCCTCGGCCTGCTCATGGCGGCGTCCACCATGCTCATTGGGGGACGTGCGGCCGGCGACGTCCGCAGTGGTCAGACCTATTTCTTCTTCGCGCCCCTGTTCATCCCGTTTTTCATCCTCGGGGTGCCGTTCTTCGACATGGCCTTCGCCTTTGTGCGCCGGACGGCCAACCGGACAGGGTTCGCCACGCCCGACAAGAATCATCTCCATCACCGACTGCTCCGGCTGGGCCATGGGCACCGGCGCAGCGTGCTCATCCTGTGGGCGTGGACGGCCGTGCTGTCGGGGTTCATCCTGTTCCCGCTCTATGTCTCGAGCGTCAATGCGGTCATCCCGTTCGGGGTGGCGGCTCTCGGTGTGCTGTTGTTCGCCACCTTCCACCCGGGGCTGCGCGGCCGTGATGCCGAGGCCGACGGCCCGGTCGGCGACGAGCCGGCTGGGACGGGCGACGTGGCGGACAACGCTACTGACCAGGGAATTGATGCGACCCATCCTCTGCTTCCGGTCGACGTGGAGGTGACCCGTCACTAGGGGTGAGCGCTTCCGGACCCGCGTTTTGCTGACGGCGGTCGCGAAGTGCGATGATATCGCCCGTGAATTGCAGGCCTCTTGCCTCCGTTGGGGCCACCCATCCGATGTCCGCCTTCGACGGCGGCGTTGGACGACGGTTTCGGTGATTTCGGGACACTCTGTTGAAGCACAACCTCTCCACACCTTCTGACGCGACACGACCCGATCATGGCGGACAATTCCCCACTTCCCAAGCCGGATCAGACGGCTGCACCGGCGCCCGCGGTGGATTCCGTGGAGCGTTCTGCGCCCGGAATCATCGACTTCCTGACCATGGGCGTGGCCAGCGCTCTGTGCCTGGTTCTGGCCGGGGGCATCGGAGTGGCGATCGACGCGGTGGCGCACAGCACTCCGCTCTGGACGTTCGTCGGCCTGGGATTCGGAGTGGTGGCGGCGGTATTGGTCACGGTGTCGCTGGTCCGGAAGAATTTGTAGGTGTGATGCCCCGATACCGAGTCATCATCAGCGAAGGGCAGGCGAGCTAAGTGTTCGCCCGGTTCTCGTTGCCCGATATTCCGGCTGTCTCGCGCCGAACGGTGACAGCCGCCCTCATTATCGGGGTGGCGGGGCTGGTGGGGTGCATCTCGTTCGGCAAACCGATGGTCGGGGTGGGTGCCTGTATCGGATTGGCCTTCGGCACGCTCAACTTCCGGTTGGTCGGTGCGTCGGTGATCAAGGTGGGGAAGCGTGAGGACGAGAACAAGCGCCGTCCCCTGGCCCTCAATACCCTGTCCCGGCTCGGGATCATCTCCGTCGTCACCGTGGGGTTGTTGCTGATCTCTTTCCAACTTGGGTTCGGCGTGCTGGTCGGATTGGCAGTCTTTCAGTTGGTGCTCCTGGCCAACGTGGCCCGGTCGATGATGAAGTTCGGCCCAGAGGGCGATGGCCTCGATATCGATGTTCTCGACGGCGCCGAGCCATCCGACGACCGACCCGGAGGTGCCTGAACCGATGAGCCTGGGTCAAAGCCTGATGGGTATCCACGGGTTGGTTGCCGACATCTCGGTCGGCGATCACGTCACCCAACGGGTGTTGGGTCAAAAGATCGACGCCGACCTGTTGTGGTCGACGATCGCCGCCGGCATCGTCACCATCGCCCTCGGGCTGATGGTGCGCAGGCGGGCCACGGCCGGTGTCCCGGGCAAGTTTCAACTCGCCTGGGAGATGGTGGTCACCTCCACCCAAAACCAGGTCGAGACCTCCATCGGGCCACGCGGCGCCCGTATCGTGCCGTTGGCCGTCACCCTGTTCGTGTTCATTCTGATCTGCAACTTCTTTACCGTCATCGGTCTCGGGGCTACCTACGATGTGCTGCTTCCGCCCGCCGCCGATATCAATCTGCCGCTGGCGCTGGCCTTGTTCGTGATCGTGTTGGTCCACATCTCTTCGATCAAGTCCCGGGGCATCGTGGGCTACGTGAAGCACTATGTGGCCCAGCCGTTCCCGATCTTCCTCTTTCCGTTCAACTTCTTCATCAACCTGGTCGAGGAGTTGGCCAAGCCGGTCACCCTGGCCCTTCGACTCTTCGGCAACTTGCTGTCCGGAGGGCTGATGCTGGCCCTGCTGGCGTTCCTCGTCCAGTGGAAACTCGGGGTCATACCGGTCGGTGGCGTTCTCTTCGTCGTGTTCGACCCGGTCTGGAAGCTCTTCGACCTGGCCATTGGGGTTATTCAGGCATTTATCTTCGCCTTGTTGACCATCCTCTATTTCGACACCGCCATGAGTAACGACCACTAGCCGGTCAGGTTCGCACCACAACGTTCGTTCCACCCACCGATCGCTGTACTGATCACAACCCAAAGGAGAAGCACCAATGGCAGACCCAACGATGGCGGAGGCAGTAAAGCTCGCCGGCGCCATGATCGGCGGTGGCATTGCACTGGGTGGAGGCGCCGTCGGCGCTGCCATCGGTGACGGCCTGGCCGGTAGCCAGACGATCGCCGGGGTGGCCCGTCAGCCCGAGGCTCAGAGCCGGCTGTTCACCATCATGTTCTTGACGGTCGGCCTGGTTGAAGCCATGTACTTCATCAACTTGGCTTTCACCGCGTTGTTCGTCTTCTCGCTGTACAAGAAGTAGGTCAGTGACATTGGCAGGCCGTTTTCCGGCCCCTGCCGCGGGCGCCAGCAACGGCCAGCGGTGCGGAGTCGGTAGCGACCCCTCGTTGAAACAAGGTTGACAGGACATGCCCATCGCCACCAGTAACTTCCTGGTTCCCAACTTCACGCTGGTCTTCGAGTTGATCGCCTTTCTGGTCGTGCTCGGGGTCATCGGCTGGACGGTGCTGCCCATCCTCAGCAAGGCCCTGACCGAGCGTCAGGACCAGATTCGTGGGGAGCTCGAAGCCGCCGACAAGGCCAAGGCTGACGCCGAAGACGCTGATGCTGAACGCCGGAGCGAGTTGGAGGAGGCGCGCCGTCATGCCCGCGAGATCGTGGCCCAGGCCAACTCCACTGCCGACCAGGTCGCCTCCAGCGCGCAGACCCGGGCTCAGGCGGAGTACGAGCGGATCGTGCAATCGGCCGACGTCAAGATCGCCGCGGCCCGCCAGACCGCGGTCCACGAGGTCACCGCCAGGGTGGGCGAGGTGGTGTTGGCCGCGGCCGAACGTGTGATCGGCCGGGAGATTCAGGCCGCCGATCATCAAGACCTCATCAACGAGGCAGTGGCGGCCATCTCCGCCGAAGCCGAGTCCGGCACCACCGCGGATTCCTCCGGGGTCGCTCGGTGAACCCTGCTCTCCAGGGCTATCTGGCCGCCGTCAGTGAAGACGTGGCCGCTGATTCCGCTCTCGACGAGGCGGCCGCCGAGTTGTCGGCTGTTGCTTCCTTCGTCGACGGCAGCAATGAGCTCACTCTGGCCATCGATGACGGATCGGTGCCGGTCAATGCGCGCCGTGCCGTCCTCGACGACCTCCTCGACGGCAAGGTGCGTCCCGACGTACGGCGCTTGGTGAACCGGGCGGTGACGGTCATCTCCGCCTCGGAGGTGACGGCGGGCCTGCACTGGCTGGCCCACCAGATGACGGTGGCCGCCTCGCGCTCCGCCGACGGAGGGGTGGATGAGGATCCTCCGCTGTTGGGTCGACTGGCATCCCGCAACCGGGTGGCCGGCTATGCCGCCGCCGTGTTCGAAATGGCGGAGACCGAGGAGATCGAGGAGGTCGAGGACCAGCTGTTCCGTTTCGCCCGCACCGTCGAGTCGAACCAGGCACTGCGGGTGGCCCTGGGCGACCGCGACCTACCGGTAGCCCTCCGTCAGGAGGTGGTGAGTGACCTCCTCGCCGACAAGGTGAACCAGGCCACCGCGCGCCTGGCCGCCTATGCCGTCAGGGGTGGGCGGGCCCGCGACATCGTCGGAACTCTCGACGCCTTGGTGGCGGCCGCGGCCCGGGCCCGAGGATGGCGGGTGGCCCGGGTGGTAACGGCCAATGAGATGGACGATGATCAGCGCCGCGGATTGGGTGACGCGCTGGCCCGATTGACCGGTTCGCCTGTCGACTTGCAGGTGACCATCGATTCAACACTGCTGGGTGGGGTGGTGGTGCAGGTCGGCGACCTTCTGGTCGATGGCAGCGCCCGTCATCGCTTGGACCAATTGCAGGAGCACCTCCTCGGATTCGAGGCGGCCTACGAAGTTCCACAAGGAAGGGAAACAGCCGATGGCTGAGTTGACCATCAACGCCGACGAGATTACCGCTGCACTGCGGCGGCACGTCGAGAACTACACCCCTGAGGTCGATACCGAGCAGGTGGGTCGGGTTGTCGAGGTCGGTGACGGGATTGCCCGGATCACCGGTCTTCCCGGAGCCGCGGTGAACGAGATCCTCGAATTCGCCGACGGCACCGAAGGCCTCGCCCTGAACCTGGACGAAGAGACCATCGGTGCGGTGATCCTGGGTGAGGACACCGGCCTCGAAGAAGAGCAGCTGGTCAAGGCCACCGGTCGGATCCTTTCGGTACGGGTCGGCGATGCTCTCCTCGGACGGGTGGTCAACGCGCTGGGTGAGCCCATCGACGGCAAAGGCCCCATTGCCTCCGATCAGACCAGGCGACTCGAGGTGCAGGCCCCCGGCATTGTGCGCCGCCAGCCGGTGAACGAGCCGTTGCAGACGGGCATCAAGGCCATCGACTCCATGACCCCCATCGGTCGTGGGCAACGCGAGCTGATCATCGGCGACCGCAAGACGGGCAAGACGACCGTCGCCGTCGACACCATTCTGAACCAGCGTGGCCTGGGCGTGAAGTGCATCTACGTGGCCATCGGGCAGAAGGCCGCATCGGTGGCCCAGACGGTGGCGACCTTCGAGCGCTACGGGGCCCTCGAATACACGGTGGTGGTACTGGCGGGTGCCGGCGATCCGGCGCCGTTCAAGTATCTGGCTCCCTATTCCGGATGCGCCATGGGCCAGCACTGGATGGAGAACGGCGAACACGCGCTCATCGTCTACGACGACCTGTCCAAGCAAGCCGAGGCCTATCGCCAGATGTCGCTTCTGCTCCGGCGTCCGCCCGGTCGTGAGGCCTACCCGGGTGACGTGTTCTATCTGCACAGCCGGCTGCTCGAGCGGGCGGCCAAGCTGTCGGACGCCGAGGGTGGAGGTTCGCTCACCGCTCTGCCCATCATCGAGACCAAGGCCGGCGATGTCTCCGCCTACATCCCCACCAACGTGATCTCCATCACCGACGGCCAGGTGTTCCTCGAGAGCGAGCTCTTCTACGCCGGCATCCGTCCCGCCATCAATGTCGGGGTATCGGTCAGCCGGGTGGGGAGCGCGGCGCAGATCAAGGCCATGAAGGCAGTGGCCGGCACCCTGAAGATCGACCTGGCCCAGTTCCGCGAGCTCGAGGCGTTCGCCACGTTCGGCTCCGAGCTGGACAAGGTGTCCCAGGCCCAGTTGGACCGTGGCTACCGACTTACCGAACTCCTGAAGCAGGGGTTGAACTCCCCGGTGCCGGCGGAAGAGCAGGTGCTGGTGATCTTCGCCGGCTCCAACGGCTACGTGGACGAGATCCCCGTCCCCGAGGTGCAGCGGTACGAATCCGAGTTGCGCGGCTTCTTCCGGGCCAGCCACGCCGACCTCCTCGACACCATCCGCACCTCGGGCAAGCTCCCCGAGGGAGATGCGATGGAAAAGGCGCTGCGGACCTTCAACGACGGCTTCGACACCGGCAAGGGCGACTGATCCATGGCCGGCGGTCAGGAGCGCATCCTCCGACGACGGATCAAGAGTATCCAGTCGACCAAGAAGATCACCAAGGCGATGGAACTCATCGCCGCGTCCCAGATCGTCCGTGCCCAAGGTCGCATTGTCGCCGCGCGCCCCTACGAGGAGGGCATGGCCCGCATTGTCCTCGAGGCGGCCACCGGTGATCCTGTGGCGGCCGGCAATCTGCTCGGGACGCCCGAGAAGATCGAAAAAGTGGCGGTGTTATCGGTGGTCGCCGACCGGGGATTGTGCGGTGGGTACAACACATCGGTCTTCCGAGCCACCGAGCGACACCTGAGCGCGGCCACCGCCGACAACATCGAGTACCGGTTGTTCACGGTGGGCAAGAAAGCGCAGGGCTACTTCCGTTTCCGGCGCCAGCCCGTGGAGCAGTCATTCATCGGCATGAGCGAGCGCCCCACGTTCGAAGATGCTCGAGCCGTGGCCGCCGCGGTGCTCACCCCGTTCGTGAACGGAGAGGTCGATCAAGTGATGATCGTCTCCACCCGGTTCCTCTCCGCTGGGTCCCAGAGCGTGGATGTGAAACAACTCCTGCCCCTGGTCGACCCCCGTCAGGGATCCGATCCGGTCACCGAGCACGGGGATGGCGCCAGCGCCGCGGGGTCGGCCCGCAGCGATGACGGCGACGATCGATCGGGGTACACGGAATTCGAGCCCGACGCCGCCGAGCTCCTCGAGACGCTGGTACCGCGGGCGGCCGAGACTGCCATCTTCGCCGCCCTCCTCGAAGCCTCGGCATCGGAGCTCACCGCTCGGCAGCGGGCGATGGCCGCCGCCACCGATAACGCCGAGGAACTGGTCAAGAAGTACTCGCGGATCATGAACCGGGCCCGCCAGGACACCATCACCACCGAGATCATGGAGATCGTCAGCGGCGCCGAGGCGCTGCGGGCCGGCGCCGACGAGGACGAGGGCGGTCTGGTCATCGAGGCCAGAGTCTGACCATGCCCACTTACTTTTGCCACCACTACACCAAGGGAGCCGAACGCTCATGACTACCACCGCACCCGAACCCACCAAGGCCAACACCCTGCAGTCCGGCCGGGTGGTGGCCATCGCCGGCCCCGTTATCGACGTGGAGTTCCCGCCTCACGCCCTCCCCGAGATCAACCACGCCCTCGAGGTGGACATCGAGCTCGAAGGGAAGAAAGAGGTGGTCACAGCAGAGGTCGCTCAACAGATCGGCGGTGGCCGGGTCCGGTGCATCTGCCTGAAGGCCACCGACGGCATGACCCGTGGCGCCGAAGTGCGAAACCTGGGCCGCGGCTTGCAGGTTCCGGTGGGCGACGCCGTCCTCGGTCACGTCTTCAATGTGTTGGGTGAGCCGTTGGACACCGACTCCATCGGCGAGGTCGAGGAGTATTGGGAGATCCACCGCCCTGCCCCCGACTTTGACGCCCTCGAGCCCCGGGCGCTCATGTTCGAAACCGGAATCAAGGTCATCGACCTCCTCGAGCCCTATGTGCAGGGTGGCAAAATCGGCCTGTTCGGCGGGGCGGGGGTGGGCAAGACGGTCCTCATCCAGGAGATGATCAACCGGGT